>CAXBJY010000004.1:0-160614 GCA_963976285.1 uncultured Gammaproteobacteria bacterium | reverse complement strand
ACTCGACGACGCCGCGCCAGCGGCGGCGGACAACCGCAGGTTGCCCGAAGGGACGTGCCCTGCAAGGGCGCGGTCTACCCCGACCGTAGGTCGGTGGTTCGCACTCCGGTGCAACTTTGGCTGCTGATACGACGGGTTTGGAAATTGGTGGCTATGGGTGGACTCGAACCACCGACCTCAGCATTATGAGTGCCGCGCTCTAACCAGCTGAGCTACATAGCCACACGGGTGGACTCCGCCGAGTGTCGGGCCGAATCGCCGGTTTTGAAGGGCGATTGAGCGGCCGTCCTGCCTCGAGGGACGGCGATCATCGGCGTTGAGCCCTACTCTGTCAAGGGAACGGCCGGGCGGCCGGGCCGCGGTGTTCCCGGGGCGGCGATGTAGCCTATAGTGGCGCGCACTTTTATACGGAATTCCAGGGGAAAATGTGACCAAAGTAACGCCGGAGAACGGGGTCGTCATGACCGAGGCGACCGTGCAGCCTGAATGGGTTGACTACAACGACCATATGAACGTGGCGTATTACGTCGCCGTGTTCGACACCGGTATCGATAATCTGAAAGCCGTCTACGGGATCAGTGGCACGTACATCGAGACGCAGAAGCGCTCGACGGTGGCTCTCGAGGCGCATATCACTTACCAGAACGAGGCGAATATCGGCGAGATGCTGCGTGTGGAGACGCGGATTATCGATTTCGATGCGAAGCGCACGCACCTCTACCAGGAGATGTACCGCGACACGACGCTGCTCGCGACGCAGGAAACGCTGTCGATCAGTTTCGACCTGACAGCGCGCAAGAGTTGCGAGTTCGAGCCCCGGATTGCGGAGAACATCGCCACGTTGTATGAAGCGCAGCGGGAGCTGGAGCGGCCGGAGTGGGTGGGTCGCGCGGTCGGGATTCGGCGCCGGAGCACGTAGATTCGGGCATAAAAAAAGGCTGGTCGCGTTTCGCTCGGTGCGAAACCCGACTAGCCCTTTTTTTCTACGGTTGTACTGTCAGCGTACGCCGAACACGACGATCGTTTTGCCGCTGACGCTGATCAGGTGCTGTTCTTCGAGAGTCTTCAGTACGCGGCCGACCATTTCGCGCGAGCAACCGACGATGCGTCCGAGTTCCTGCCGCGTGATCCGGATCTGCATGCCGTCGGGATGCGTCATCGCGTCGGGCTCCTTGCACAGGTCGAGCAGCGAACGTGCGACCCGTCCGGAGACGTCCATGAACGCGAGGTCGCCGATCTTGCGATTCATTTTGCGCAGGCGGTTCGCCAGCTGGGATGAAATCGCGAACAGCAGATCCGGGAATATCGTCGACATGCTTTTCAGTTTGTCGTAGCTGATCTGCGCGACTTCGCAATTCGTTTTCGCCCGCACGAGTGCGCTGCGGTTCACGTGTTCGTTGAACAGACCGATTTCGCCAAAGAAGTCGCCCGGGTTCAGGTAGGCGAGGACGAGTTCGCGGCCCTCTTCGTCTTCGAGCATCACGGTCACGGAACCCTTGATGATGTAATACAGTTCGTGTGACGGATCGCCCTGGCGAATGATCGTGCTTTTCGAAGGAAATTGCTTGCGGTGACAATGCTCGAGAAAGCGCGCGATCGCATCGGCGTCCGTGGCCTGCAATGATTGTGCAGTACTCATAGCTACTACCCTCTTGTGGTTTTCCGAACGCTGTTCGCCGGGAAACAAGGCGGATATCGGATCGTTCATTTTTTGCGCCATGTTATAGGAAAAGTTTATAAGATACGAATTACATTCGGGTTGATCGTAATCACGACAAGCCCCGATAGAGCGGTAAAAAACGCCATCGCGATACGGCATGAGGTAACAGGATGGAAGCAAAAATTACGTGGGCCGGGAACGCGATGTTCGTCGGTCGATCCGGCAGCGGGCACAGCGTCGTCATCGACGGTCCACCGGCGGCCGGCGGCGACAATGCCGGGGTTCGCCCGATGGAACTCGTGCTCATGGGGCTCGGCGCATGCGCGAGTTTCGATGTCGTTTCGATCCTGCGCAAGTCGCGCCAGAACATCCGCGACTGTCGCGCGCAACTGACGGCCGAACGCGCCGATGACATCCCGCAGGTGTTCACGCGCATACACATACATTTCATCGTTAGCGGTCGCGACGTGAGCGAGAAGCAGGTGGCACGCGCGATCGAACTCTCGGCCACGAAGTACTGCTCCGCCTCGATCATGATCGGCAAGACGGCGGACATCACGCATGACTTCGAGATTATCGCGAGCGACTGAGCCGGCCATGGTCAGAAACTCAGGGTCCGTGCGGTGCTGCCGATCTGGCGCCGCGCGACGATCTCGGCGCGACGCACGAGCCGACCGGCATCGTCGCCCTTGCGCCACGTACTCGCGCCGACATTGATACTCACATGCGGCGCCTCACGCGTGAGGTGTTCGTCGATGGCGCGGGCAAGTTTTTCCGCGAGTTGTTCGGCCGCCGCCTCGGCCGTCTCCGGCAGGATCACGACGAGGGCCTGGTCGGACCATTGTCCGAGCACATCCACCCAACGCAACAAATCGGTCACGGTGGAGGCGATGAGGCTGTGGATCGCGTCGCTGCGCGAGCGCCGGTCGCCGCTGAGGTTGTCGATGCGGATGACGAGGCACGACAGCGGGTTGGCATAGCGACGCGAGCGCGAGACTTCGAGTTGCAGACGGTTCAGCAGCGCATTGCGTGACAGCAGCCGCGAAGTGATCGACGGATCGAAACTGCCGCTCGACAGGACGTCGAGAAACCAGTCGATCGCGTACTTCTTGTCCATTATGAGCAGGACCCGGCCCTTGAACGCGGCCTCGCCCACGTTCTGCCAGATCCCGACGAGCCGGCCTTTCTCGACGATCCGGCTGTTCAGTTCGGGCGACGGTACGGCATCGGCGGCCGGCAACGGCAACTGCAGGGATTCGGCCGACGCGCCGACGATGTCCGCCGGATCGCGACGCAGCAATTGCGCGAGTTCACTGTTGCCCCAGACGACCCGGCCCTCGACATCGAGCACGGCGACGGCGCCCGGGAGGTTGTCGACGATGGAGCGGGCGAGTTCAGGATGCAGTTCTATCATTGGTCCTTCGGTCCGACCCCCGCTGTGTGTGGCCCGGGAGTGTCTGGCAGATACGAACGATAGCGGCGCCCTGCGGCGATCCTTTACGCGGCGTCCACCTCGCTCAGGCAGCGCAGAAACGAGGCTTCGAGGCTCGCCGCCGGATACGCGTCGGCGAATGCCGCAACCGTGCCGGTATAGCGGATGCGGCCGCCGTCGAGTACGGCGATACGGTCGCAAACGGCGCCGATATCGTCGAGCAGGTGGGTACTGAAAAAAATCGTAGTGCCGGCCGCCTTCGCCGCCCCGAGCCGGGCCTTGAACAGGGCGCGCGCTTTCGGATCGAGACCGCTCAGCGGTTCATCGAGGATCAGCAGCGTGCGATCCGTGACGACCGCGCCGATGAGCCCGAGTTTCTGCCGCATCCCTTTTGAGTATTGGCGCACGGGTTCGTCGAGTACGCCGGGATCGAGTTCGAGCGCGGCGCACTCCGCGTCGAGCCGCGCCGGCATCGGGGTCACGCGATGCAGTCGCGCGACGTAGTTGAGGTAATCACGGCCCGTTGCGAAATGCGGCGGCTGGAAGTTTTCCGCGAGATAGGCGAGCGGTTCGCGCGCCGCGGCGCGCCGGTGGTCGACCCCGCCGAGCGTGATACTGCCGGCATCGAGCGTGGTCAGATCGAGCGCGGCTTTCAGCAGCGTGGATTTACCCGCACCGTTCATGCCGACGAGTCCGAGCGTTTCGCCGGCGTGCAGTTCGAGGTCGAGCGTGTCGAGTACGGCGCGCGCGCCGTAGCGTTTCGTCACCCGGCGGAACGACAGCGGCGCCGTCATGCAACGACGCGGCGCGGGCGCGGAAAGTGAAACGGCCCGCGCGTGGCGGGCCGTGGGTCAATGCGTGGCCGCCTCGCGGCGGCACGGATCAGTACAGGTAGACCGCGTTGCACAACTGCTCGTTGCCCGCGATGTTCCAGATTGGCGGGGTGCCGTCGGCGACACACGTACTCGTGGACTGCGCGATGTCGCCAAATACCGCCCCGCTCGTCAACGCGTGGCGCATGACCCCGGATTCCGGCAAGCCGTCGTCCACCTTCAGATCGAGTTCGCGCAGCACGTTCACGGGGATGCCCGAACCGAGCACGAGATTGAGTCGCTCCACCGGGGTGTTCGGATCGTCGTAGTCGTCCGTGCGAAACAGCACGAGGTAACCGTTGAATGCATTGCGCGGCGCCTTGTCCGTATCGGCCGCGCTCGGTGCGGCGTCGCCGCCGGTATAGTTGCCCTGGATGAATCCCGCTTTCGACAACTGCTCCCACAACGCGAGCGCTTCCACCCACTCGTTGTCACCGTCGAGGCGGCCGCTGTCGTTGCCGCCGGTCGTCACCCCGGGGATTGCCTGCGCCGCATTCGTCGAGTTCCAGTCGCCCGGCACCTGGCGGTAGCGGTCGATAAAACCGTAGTAGGCCGCCTGCACACCGGAGTTCTGATCCGCGATGTTGCGCACGCGCGCGCTCGTGATGAGTTCCTGACCTTTCAGGATCCCGCCGAGCAGCAGGCCGATGATGACGAGCACAATGGCGATTTCGACGAGCGTGAAACCGGTTTGTTTTCTGAAGTTGGGCATACCATGTTTCCTGGCTGATGCGAGTTTATTAGAACCCAACGCAGTATTCGTGCCAAAGATCCAAGCTTTTGTTTTAAGTGGATTTATCGAAATTTAACGATTGCCGGATCGTCACTATTCGAACGCTTGTGACGATTTTTCGACAATCCGTGCCTGGCCTGTCGGCGTATCGACACCGGCGCGCCGGCGCGGCATCCGCTAACGCGGGTCCCGAACCCGTGCCTCGAGTTCGGCGAGGCGTTGCGACAGAAACCGCAACTCGTGCGGATCGGTGATGCGACCGCTGTCGAGCAGACCACCGAGCAGCACTTTCGCGGCCTCGAGTTCGCCCATGTCCTCGAGCACGAAAATCCGCATCTGCCGCGCCCACCCGGGTACGTCCGGCCCGGTGGCGTGGGTCGCGAGCGCGGTGGCGTAACGCAGGGCACGCTCGGGATCGTGCAGACGGTGCTTCGCGACATACACCGCATGCGCGAGCCACGGCCAGCGCCGGTCCGGATCGTCGAGGAACGCGCGCGCGACGAAATCGAGCATCGCGCCCGCGCGTGCGGGGTCCGGCACCTCGGCATAGATCCGGCTCGCCGCGAGCAGCGGATATTGCGCCCGCCCGTCAACTTGGAGGATGACCTCGAGCCAGCGGATCAGGCGCGTGTAATCGAGCGCCGCGAACGGAATACTGATCCCGGGCTGATTGTCGAAGCTCTGCAGCCACAACATCGCGAGTTTCGCGATCACGATGCGATCGCCAAACCCGAGCGCCGCGACGAGTTCCGCCCGCGGCGGCGCGGGCAGCGGCCGCGGCTGCGCCGTGGCCGGCGCCTGCGACACGTGCAGCCACACCTGCGCGGCGAGCATTGCGATCAGCACGACGATCGTAACCGGCGGTACGTAGCGGATCGGGCGTTCGTCGCGCACGGGTCAGAAATTTCTCCGGTGCAGATCAAACAAACCCACCGCCCCGAGCAGCGCGGCATACACGACGGTCTGCACGACGAGAAAGCCGAGTTCGCCGGGCGGCGGTGGGGTCGTCAACCAGGCCGTCTGGGTGTAGCGATCGAGCGCCGGCAGGACATGCGCGAGGATGTCGATGAAGCCGGCCATGACGCGTGCGGACGTGGCCGAGAGATCGACCGTCGGTCCCGTTGCCATGAGGCCAAAGCCGGTAATACCGCGCGCGAGCACGTAGAACCCGGCCACGGCACACAGCGCGGCCGGGACCTGCCGCACCGTGATCGTGAACGCGAGGGTCGCCGCGGTCACGAGTACGAGTTCGAGCGCGAGCGAGCAGGCCCAGGGCAGCGCACTCGCCGCTTGCTGCACGACAAGCGGCACGGCCACGAGCGCGGCGAACCCGATGCTCATGCCGGCATAGCCGAAAAAACGCCCGCAATACCAGTCGCCGCGGGACACCGGACGCGACAACACCGCCTCGACGCCCTTGTCGTCGAACTCACGCAACACGCTGACACATACGATCAGGGCGACGACGAACACGGCGCCAAGCCGCATGCCGGCAGCGTAGAATGCACTGCGATGCGCCGCGGATTCCGTTACCGCGAGCGCGGCCCCAAACTCCGCGACGGCGCAGCCGATAAGGATGATCAGCAAAGCGAAATGCCACACCTTGAGGCGTGACATTTCCAGCCACGTGAAGCGCATGATCGACAGACAGTTGTGAAATTTCATTCGAGCCTGAATTGCGCGGTTGCTGCCACTGTGGCGGCAGGTTACTTGAAATCCCGCGCGCGTGTCGAAGAGCGCGAGCGCGGGGTCCTCATGTTCCGGGGGTTGCAGTACCCTGCCGGTGTGCACACCGCATCGCATCTCCCGGGCAAGCCATGAACGTGAACGCACTCTCGCGCCTGCTCGACCCGCATCGCGAACACTGGGTTCTCGCGATGATGTTGATCGTGCTGAATCTGGCCCTGCGCGCGGACTTCGGCAGCATGCTGTCGGCGTCACTGATGACCGCGCACCTCGGCCTGTTCTTCCTGTGGCAACCGATCTGGCAGCGCGACCAACGTCTCGATCGTTACTCGACGCTGTTGATCATGATCGTGGCCGGCGCGTTCTTCGCCGCGCTCGACTGGTGGCTGCTGTTCGGCTGGCTGATCCTGTTGATCGGCATCGTCGCGGGGCGCTCGTTTTCGACCCGCGAGGAACGCATCGCCTACATGATCACGCTGACGATGCTGATCTCGATCCTGCTGATTGAATGCGTGCCACGACTGTTCGACGTTGGTCGCCTCAACAGCGCCGTGCTCGTGTCGTTCCGGCTCGCGTGGGCGGTGATGCCGCTCGCGGTGCTGTTCTTCCCCACGTATAACGTCGCGCACCGCGAAACGTTCCCGATCGATTTTTTTCGCGGCATCACGATCGCACTGATGACGGCACTGCTGGCGGCGGGCAGCGTGCTCATGACCTACGAATTGCGTTTCGACTACCCGATCACGCTGATCGTATCGCTGCTCGTCATGAGCGCGTTCCTCGTTCTGATCAGCTGGCTGATCACGCCGGGGTCCGGGTCCGGGCTCGGCACGCTGTGGGAAAAATCCGTGCTCAACATCGGTACCCCGTTCGAGGCGTGGTTGTCGAATCTCGCCACGCTCGCCGAACGCCGGCTGCAACCGACGGAGTTTCTCACCGGCGCGCTGGAAAAGCTGTGCGAGATCCCCTGGATCAAGGGCGCGGGCTGGCGCACGGACGGTGGCAGCGGCGAAGTCGGTGAGCGTGCGGACTTCTCCACGCAGCTGAATTCCGGCGGCCTGCGGGTGATCCTGTATACGGAGCGCCCGGTCGGGCCGTCGCTGCTGATCCACTGTCGTTTGTTGATCGAGGTACTCGGTCATTTCTATTCCGCGAAAACCCGCGAAACGGAGCAGGCACAGCAGGCCCACCTGCAGGCCGTGCACGAAACCGGCGCGCGGCTCACGCACGACATCAAGAACCTGCTGCAGTCGTTAAAGACAACGACCGCCGCGATTCTCGAAGACGCCGGCCCGGTCGGGAGCGAACGCGCGCAACAGCAACAGTCGCTGCTGCGGCGACAGCTGCCGCACATCACGCAACGCCTGCAACTCGCGCTCGACAAGCTGCAGCAGCCGACGAAACAGGTGAATGCCGCGAGCCCGCTCGGCAACTGGTGGGAACAACTCGTGGCGCGACACAGCGTCGCCCCGATCGAGTTTCTGCCCGACATCGGCAACCCGGCGCTCGGCATCCCCGCGGATTGCTTCGACAGCGTGATCGAGAACCTGCTCGATAACGCGCGCAACAAGGCAAAAACGAGTGATCCGATCCAGATCAAGGTGGGCTTGTACGAGAAAGACGGCGATGTCGTGCTCAGTGTCGTCGACAATGGCAAGGCGATGGCGCCGGCGCTCGCGGCGCGGCTGTTCACGCAACCCGTGAGTTCGGACAACGGACTCGGGATCGGGCTGTTCCAGTCCGCGCAACAGGCGGCCGTGAACGGTTATCGGTTGATCCTGAGCGAAAACGAGAACGGCGCGGTGCGCTTTACGCTGACGAACCGCGGCTAGCCGCGGCGGGTGAGCTTACGGCAGGCGGCCCGACGTCACCATGCGGTTGTTCAGGATCGCGGGGGATAACCACATGACGATGTCGTCGAACGCGCACAGCGGGGTGGTTTCGTCCGGGTCGTCCGTACACGCGGCATTGTCGCCGGTGTAGCCGCGGGAATAGAACGTGTCGTTCGTATCGGTGTTACGGGCTTCATCGGTGCCGCCGGGCGCGGTGGGTCGCGCGATGCCCGACACCGAGGTCGCGCCGAAACCGTTCCGGCCATGGGACAGGATCAGCGCGGGCAGATTTCTTGCCGCGATCGTCGGGAACTTGCCTTCGATCGTGCCGGCCGTTGACGGGTCGTCGCCGCGGGTGAAGACCTGGATATTGCCGGTCGCGCACAAATCGAATTCGAACGGGGCCTGGTTGCCGGCCGTCGACGGGTCGTCGTCATCACCGTCGCAGATCCCGTCCTGGTCCTCGAACGTGAACTGCAACGGGCGCACCCGATACCGGAAGCGGTTGCCCCAGGCATCGCCCTGCGCAACGTTCAGTTCCACCCACGGCACGAAACCCTCGCCGAGACAGATTGCGGATCCGAGCGTGCCGTCGTACGTGGGATTCGGCAGACCGTCGCCGTCCGTGTCCGGACACGGCAGGCGGCCGTTGTTGATCGCATAGCCATACAACGACTCGATGATTTCTTCCATCGTCTCGATCGTCTCGCGCCGGTCGCGCGCTTCGAGCTGGGTTTCCAGCGGCCCGAGCACCCCGGCGATCAACAAGCCGAAGATAAACAGCACGACGGCCATTTCGATCAAGGTGAAGCCGCCGGAACAGGTGAATGATGAGCGGTAATTATTCATTCGGGTCGAGGATACGCAATTGATCGTTCGCGGTCGCGGATACGGCGGCGCGCACATAGGTCGTATCGGGGGTCGCGTTTTCACCCTCGAAGTAATCAGCGAGCGTGGCCGTCGGCCGCGCCGCGTTCAAGTCGAAGCCGGCGATCAGCGCCACCCCGCGCGCTTTGTCGATCGTCTGATCCGTGAGCGTACCGGTACGGTCCCAGTTTACCGTGAGACAGTTCGTGCCCGCGATACAGCCCGTGCCGTCGACCGCCTCGTCCGGTGCGAACGCGTAATACACGTGGTGGTGCCAGTTGTTCGCCGTGAACCAGCGCGGCAGCGAGGCCGGGGAACTCGTGGACGTCGCGATTTCCGTGTTGTCGTCGCCGAGATAGAACGGTACGTCGGTGACGCTGAACGACACGACGGCATCGCCCGGTGCCAGCGTCAGTGAGCGCGCCGGCCCGCGCGCCGTGCCGTTCAGCTTGTCGTATACCGTCAGCGTGACCCGCGAGTCGAGCGGCAATTCTTCGTTCGCGAGACTCAGCGCGCGCCGCCGCACGAGCGTCGCGCTCGGTTCCGTGACCACGGGATTCACGCCGGGGATGTCCATGTCCACGGCGTAGGTACGCGCGAGCGTGCCGCCGTCGACGCTCAGGGTGACGGTCTCGATCCCGCCGCACGTGAACGTCTCGGCATTCGTCCAGGTACACGCCCCGGTGGCGAACGTCACCGTCGTGCCGGCGAAATCGTGGTTGATCCCGGTGTCGTCATCATTGCACTGATTCGAACGCACGCACGCATCCTGCGGCGCGGACCCGGGCGACAGCACGCCGTCGGCGGGCACGTTCCAGGACAGCGCGAACGGCGCCGCGAAATAATCGTCGACCCCGGGCGTATCCACGTGTAACGGCAGATGCCCGGCGGTGGTGCCGGGGTTCGGACGGAAATCGCTCGTGCCCGGATTCTCGAACGGACTCGCCCACGGATAGCCGCCGTACCGCGTGTAATAGGCGTTCAGCGCGTTCGTCGCCTCGGCGAGCACGCGCCGTTCGACGGCCGCCATCAGTTCCGCGCGGGTCACCGTAACAAGCGTATCGTTGAACGGGATGTCCGGATCGGCCAGCGTAAACACCGCGTCGTCCGTCGTCGCGTTATCGCCTTCGAGAAAATCCGTGATCGTGGGCGTGCCGCCGCGGTCCTGCGTGCCCACCGCGGCACCGGGCGCGATGATCACGGCAACGATGTCCGTTTGTGCATCGACGACGAGTACGTTCGGTGTGTCGCTGTTGATCACGACGTTCGCGAGGTGGTAGCGGTACGCTTCATCGAGTGCATACCATAGCGGCTCACCCGCGCCGTCGACGATCCGATCGCTCATGATCTCTCGGTACGGAAAGCGTCCGGTCGTCGCGTTCGCGCCGCCGAGCGAGCACGTCCCCGCGGCCGCGCCGTCACCGTTCAGATCGGGACACGGCAGGCGTCCCGGACCGAGTCCCGTCGGGGTCAGCGCGGGTGTATTCACGGCATAGCCGATCAGCGCCTGCTTTGCCTGCTTCAGCGCGCGGTAGGTCGTCGCATCAGGATCGTCGGCCTGGCGGTTCGCCGCAACGTTCAGCGCCTTCAGCAAGACGAACGATCCCGCGACGAGGATGAGCAACATCACTACGAGGAGGACGACGCCGCGTTGTTTATGCCGGGCCTGCATGACTGTGTTCGTTCGCGTTCCAGTTCGCTGTCGCGCTGCGCGCACGGTGCGCGGGTGATGGTGGCAGCGCGCGGAAGTGCGGAGCCACCCTGCAGATAAAGCTAGCCGAGCGACCCCGGATAAAGCGACAACCGGGTCGCAGTTTCACGATCCGACGGTCAATTCGGGGAAATATCCCGCGCCGGGTCGGGCGGTTCGTACACATCAGCCGTCGTCGCCGAGCCCGGATCGTAGGATTGACCCGGCTTCAGCAGCACCGGCGGGTGCGTACCGCCGGGAGTGATGGCGATGCGTTGCCCGTGTATCCGGGCCGCGCGCGGATCGATCCGGCCCGTGGCGACACCGCCATCGTAGCTGTTTTCGCCGTTCACCCACACGGTGGCCTCGCCGCCGGAGCGCCTGACGTAACCGTCCACCGTCACCACCGGCAATACCTCTGCCGGCGGCGGTGCGCTGACGACCGGCCGTTGCGGCGGCGGTTCCGGTGCCGGGGTTGGTGCCGCCTGCGCCTGGCGCCGCGATTGCTCGAGCGCGGCACGCTCCGCCGGCGTAAAGAACAAACGCCCGACTTCGGCCCCGGCATCCGGCCCCGCAAGCAGTTGAAGCGTCACGACGGCGAGCGCAGCGATGACGGTGCCGCGGTTCACAACGACAACTCCCGCTCGCCCTTCAGATCGACGGTAAACCAGTCGAGTACGCAGTCGGCCTTGATGTTCGGCCGGGTCCGGTCCTGCGCCTCGAATTCGTTGACCCGGATCGCCTCGCAGCGCGACACGGAATACAAACCGTCGGCCGTCGTGTCGAGCGCACCGAGCAGGCTGATCAAATCACCCTCGTGCAACAGTCCCACCGCGAGACTCATCTCGCTGACCCGGATGTCGAATGCGCCAAGATTCACTGGAAACGGCGGCTCGTAACGTTGCTGTGAGCTGATCCGGTAATCGAGCGCGGGCAAACCGATCGCCGCGTCGGCCCGCCGCAACGCCTCGATCCAGCTGAGCCTGAGTTCCTGTCCCAGGATCCCGCCTTCGAACAGGCGCACGAACTCGGGGTAAGCGGTTTCGATGATCCGCTCTTCATCATCCACCGCGAGATACTTGCGGCTGACGTCGCGAAAGCGCAGGTGATGATTGCGGTATTCCGTCGCCATCTCTTCGCGAAAATAATAGCTCGCCCCGACGAGGACACCACCGACGAGCAGGCACATGGCGAACACGCCAAGCGCACCGCGCAACAGCGCGAAATCAGCTTTGCTTGCGGTCATCGATTACTCCAAGCACGATCTTCACGGCAAACCGCGCTTCGTGATCCGTGTCCTCGGCCGAGGCTGAACCGGCCAGGCTCCCGTCCGGGGTTACGTCGAGCGGATACTCGACGACTTCGGCGCGGCGCACGTGCGGATTTTCGGCAAGCCGCGCCGCGATGGCATCGGCTTCGGCGATCGCGGCACGAAAATCACCGACGAACGCCGGCAGGTGTCCCCGGAACACGGCGATGTGATAGTGCGAATAGCGCGGATCGCGTTCGATCAGGTTTTTGTCATCGACGTCGCGACGACGATTCCCGCGCTCGCCGGTCGAGTTCGGATCAACCGCGGCATGCCATTCGATCCGATCGAGGCGCACCGCCGGTGCCGCTGCGAGCGCCGCGCCGATAATTTCGAGCATCGGCACGGGATCGCTCTTGTAGTGTCGCAGCGTGGCGACAATATCGACGGCGGTCTGGATATCGAGCGGTTCGACCGCGGTCGGCGGCAAATCCCGGCGCGCCATCGCGTAGCGTTCCTGGTAGAAATTTGCTTTCTGCTGGGCATCCAGAGCCTGCTGTTTCAGCGACACGCCATCGAGAAAATTGAACCCGCTCCAGGCAATGCTCGCAACGAGCAACATCGCGCTCGCGGAAATCAGCGCGTTACGGATCCGGTAGAGCGAAAAATACTTGCGCTCCTCGTTGCTCGCGTAATGATTGCGCGGTGTTTCATCGAGTAACAGCTGCGCGAAAATCGCGTCGCTGTAGGCCGTGGTCAACGGCGCGTCGAGACCGAGACGCTTGCCGATTTCAGCCACGTCGAGCAGGAAATAGCGCTCCTCGGCCGTGTCGCGACAGTGCTGTTCGAGTTCCGTGAGCCATTGGCCGTGGCTCAGGATGTAGACGTCGAGCGGCGCGTCGCGGGACGTCAGCGCGAGGCTGTTCAGGTAGCGGCGCAGCTTTTCGAGTTCGCCCATCAGGTGCGAGGCATACGGTACGGTGCCGATCCGCGGCATTTGCGCCAGACGACTGATCTTGATTTGCCGATCGCGGAAGAACGTCTGGCGCAGGCCGCTCGCGCTCTGCACGCTGATCAGCAATACGTTCGTCCCTTTCGCCCCGATTTTCTTCAACAGCGCCTGGCTCAGCACGGGCAGCGAGTAAATGCCGGCCACCGGGATCTTCTGGCGTTCGATCAGTTCTATCCACGGCGCGACGATGTCCGTCTTCGTGATCGCGGTGAGGAGCACCTTGTCGTCCTTGCGCCCTTCCGTTTCGCGCCCCTGCAGGATCGCGTGGCAATACATCGTGCCGCGAAACAGGCGCGAGAATTTTCGTTCGAGGACGGATTTGCGATCCGCACCGAATACATGCGGTATCACGTCCTGGCGGTATTCCTCTTCGACGATATCGACGAGGACATAAATCGGCGCCGGGTTCGTTTCCACGAGCGCGCGCAGGAACGTTTCGCGACCGGCCTCGTCCGCGGCAAACTCATAGGCGATGTCCACCTGGCCGTTGCGGCACTGGTAGAGGATCGCGCGTTCAGCAGTGACGAGAAGCGCGCGCTTCCCGGCGATGCTAAAACTTGATTTGAGTGAAAAGGTCATAAATCGGTCCCATTACGGCCGCCATGATCCATAAGATGATCGCACCGAGCACGATCGTAATACCCGGCAGGATCATTCCCTGCAGGTTCGCGATCGATTCACGCACGTCGCGCGTGTAGAAATAGCTGACGTTCGCGAGCGCCTCTTCGAGCGCGCCCGTGTTCTCACCAACGCGCAACATGCGCACGACGAGCGGCGGAAACAGTCCGCTCGCGGCGAAACTGCGCGAGATGCCGCCGCCATCGGCGATCATGCGCCCGGCATCGCGCACGGCCTGGCGGATCGCCTTGTTGTCGGCAACGTCCTCCGTCGTACGGATGCATTCGAGCACCGTGATGCCGGAGGAATACATGATCGAGAACACATTGCACACCCGGGTGACGATGATCTTCTTTAATATCGGCCCGACGACCGGCAACCGAAGCTTGAACGCATCCACTTTCAGCGCGAACGCGTCGTTCGTTCTTACCGCGAAGACGATGCCGGCGGCCGCGACGAGCGGCAGCGCGAGCACGAGATACCACCAGTCGCGGAGAAAGCCCGAGGTCCAGATCAGCGCCCGGGTTTGCAGCGGCAGCTCCTGGCCCATCGTGCTCAGGAACGAAATCAGTTGCGGCACGACATAGAGCATTAAGAAAAACAGGACCGCGGCGACGATTGCCGACACGATGCTCGGATACATCAGCAGCTTTTTTGTCTGCGCAGTCTGTTCGTCCTGCCATTTCAGGTTTTCGATCAGTTTTTGCAGCACTTCGACGAGCTGGCCGCTCTGTTCGCCGGCACGGATCAGGCTGACGAATACGGGCGAGAACACGAACGGAAAATCGCGCATCGCGCCGGAAAGGTTCTTGCCACCCTCGATCGATTCGATCATCGCCGCGGTGATCTCGCGCAGACGCTTGTTGTCGATCGTATCGCGCAGATCCGACAGGCCCTCGAGGATCGGCACCCCGGCGCGCAGCAGGTGTTCGAGGTGAAAACAGAACGTGATCATGTCGCTGCGCTTGATCCCGCGGCCGGTGACGTTCTTGTGTTTTGACTTCAGTTCGCGGTAGTTGACGAGGTCGAGGCCGATACGGCTCAGGCGGGTTTCGAGGTCGGCCGCGTTCGCCGCATCCACCTTACCGTGCAGTACGCGGCCTTTTTCGTCGATCGCCTTGTAACGAAAGACTTCCATCAGGAGACCCGTTCGGTCAGATCGACGACGCGCGACACTTCATCGATCGTGGTGACGCCCTCCAGTACGCGCGCGATGGCAACTTCCGCGAGCGTCTTGAAACCGGAACGGCGGGCACAATCCGTCAGCTCGCGCGCGGTCGCGCTGCGGGCGATCAGTTCGTCCATCTCGCGGTCGAACTTCAACAACTCCATCAGGGCGAGGCGACCGGAATAGCCCTGGTGCTCCGCGTGCTGGTGTTCTTCGCCAACCCGGTATATCCGCTCCCCGGCCGGCTGCTCGCTCAGGCCGAGGATCCGGCGTTCGATACCTATCGGTTCGTACGCTTCCATGCAGCCGGGTTTCAACTTGCGCACGAGGCGCTGCGCGAGGATGCCGATGATGTTGCCGGCCATGATTTCCGGGCGCACGCCCATGTCGATGAGACGCGGAACGGCACCGAGCGCGGAGTTCGCGTGCAGCGTGGAGAACACCTGGTGACCGGTCATCGCGGCGCGGAACGCCATAGCCGCGGTGTCCTCGTCACGGATTTCGCCGACGAGAATGATGTCCGGATCCTGGCGCAGCATCGAGCGGATACCACTCGCGAAATCGAGCCGCACGGCTTCATTCACGGACGTCTGCCGGATCATGCCCATCGGGTATTCCACCGGGTCTTCGAGCGTCATGATGTTGACCGACTCGGTGTTCAGGTGATTCAGCACGCTGTACAACGTGGTGGTCTTGCCGCTGCCGGTCGGGCCGGTCACGAGCAGCAGGCCTTCCGGGCGCGCGACCATGAGTTTCAACAGGTCGAGCACCTCGCGTTCGAGCCCGATTTCGTCGATCGGCACGATGCCCTTTTGCCGGTCGAGTACGCGCAGGACGATGTTTTCGCCGTGTACGGTCGGGATCGTCGACACACGAAAATCGATCGCGCGACCGGACAGCGACAGGCCGATGCGCCCGTCCTGCGGCGCGCGGGTCTCCGCGATATCCATGCCGGACATGACTTTCAGACGCACCGCGATGGCCGACCAGTAGTTCTTGTGCAGCGAGCGCACCTGGCGCAGCACGCCGTCGATACGGTAACGGAAGCGCAGGAACCCTTCTTCGGGTTCGAAATGGATATCGGACGCGCCGCGCTTGACCGCATCGGACAGCAGCGCGTTGACGAGGCGAACGACGGGCTGCGAATACTCCTCGCTGTCGGCTTCGAGGCTTTCGTAGTCGATCTCGCCGGTCTCGATTTCCTGCAGGATGCCGTCGACGGACAGTTCGAAACCGTAGAACTGATCGATCGCCTTCTCGATCTCGGCCTCGCCGGCCATCAGCGGCACGATGTCGGTGTCGCCGCCGAGCAGGGCCGTGATCTGGTCGAGCGCGACGACGTTGAACGTATCCGCCATCGCCAGAGTCAGGCGGTTGCGGTTCGACTCGTAGGTCAGTGGCAGGATGTGAAAACGGCGCGCGAGGTCTTTCGGGATTAACTTGATCGCCTCGCTGTCGACGACGACTTTCGCGAGATCCGCCTTCTGCTGGCCGAGCGCGCCGCCGAGCACATCGAGAATAATGGCTTCGGTGGCGAAGCCGAGGCGCACGAGGATCTTGCCGAGGTGGTCCTTGTTCTTCTTTTGTTCGGTGAGCGCGATGCGCACCTGGTCGGGACTGACGACGCCTTTCTGGACGAGTAGCTCACCGATCCGCAGGGATTGTTTCGTCGCGCTCATGTCACCGCTGCCTGGTGTGACTACTCGGCGCCGGCAATCGTCTGCAGGCGGGCCAGCGCCGCGGCCGGATCGAAGCCGCTGTTTTCGGTGTCCGCGAGATCCACGGCGGCCGCATAATATTTGGCCGCGGTGTCGCGCTGGCCAATGCGATCGAGACTGACCGCGAGATTGTAGTTGTAGTCGGGGTTGGCCGGGTGGTAGCGCAACGCTTCGAAGTAGGCCTGCTGCGCATCGGGCCAGCGCTGCTTGCGCGCGTACAGGTTGCCGAGCGAGAAATAGATATAGCCGCCGTCGACACCCTCATCGAGCAGCAGTTTCAGTCTGGCTTCCGAGACGTTATCGGCGGCGCCGCTTTCGAGCGAGAACAGGGCCGCCTGCGCCGTCGCGTTACCGGGGTCACGTTGCAATACGTCGCGATACATCCGGTGCGCCGCGGCAACCTCGCCATCGCGCAGTTTCAGCGCCGCCATACCGAGGAGCGCGTCGCGACGCTCCGGCTGTTGTTCGAGGACCGTCGCGTAAGCGCTGGCGGCGGCCGCGTAATCACCGCGTACATAGGCATCGTAGGCCTCGTTCAGCAGCGGTTCGACGGACGCGCCGGAACGACTGCGTGCGATCCGCAGTTGCCCGAGACTCATGCCAGCGACAGACGGCACGAGTGCCGGTGACGGATTCGTGGGCGGTGCTACGGCCGCGGTTGGCGCGTCCACGTGCTCAGCGACGGCTTGCGGTGTCGGATTTTCGGGTGGGGTCATCGATGGCGCAGTCGCCGCTTGCGCGTTTACGGGGACCGGCACGTCAGCGACATCGGGCATCGCCGGCGCAGGATTTTCAGGCTCGATGCGCGCGACCGGTTCGGTCGGGGGCGCGGGGGCCGGGGTCGCGGCGCCCGTGACGGGCACGACCGGCAACTCGCGTGGCAACGGTTTCTCGACATCGACCGCAACGCTCGGCGAAGGCAGCGCGAGCGTGGCCGGTGCCTGGTGAAAATAATAGAAGCCGGCGCCGATCAGCAGCGCCGCGATCACGGCCGCCCCGACCCCGCCCCAGATGATGGCGCGCCGCGACGGTCCGCTCGTGCCGGCTTCGAACACGGTTGCTGCCGACGCGACAGTCTCGGTGATCCCGGACTCGCGCGAGGACACGGGCTCGGCCATGAGCGCATCGAGCGGATCGGCAGGGCTGGCACCGCTCGCGGTTGGTGCCTGGGAATCATCGAAGTAATCGTCGCGTGCTTGCGCGACCCCGCGCATCGATGGCAGCGTGGATGTTCGATTACTCACCGCTGCGTCATCCGGGGTCGCTGGCGGCGCTACCGGTTCGGGTTCAGGTTCAGGTTCGGGGTCGAGCAGTTCGGTGTAGGCCAGCGGCTCGAGGGTCAGTTCCGCGCTCGGTTCCGGCGGCGCCGGGTTGCGGGTCGCGCGCCGCAGATCGACCGTTTCGGCAAGACTCGCATGGTCGTCCGACTCACTGTCGTCGGCGCTTGCCGGGGCCGCCGCACGATCGTCCGAAGTGAGTGCTGACTTTGCGTTTTCCTCAGAGGAACCCTGCTTTTTGTCCGCCTCCGCTCTGCGCAGCGCATCCATCAACAGACTCATGCCCGGTCGCTCCGTTCGAAACCCGGATCAATAGACCGGATTTTTGACGTTGTTGCTCAAAAATTGCTCGTAACCCTTCAAATCCGTCTCCAGACTCGGGTCGTTGATCACAACGGGGCGGAGAAAAATCACGAGTTCCGTCTTCTTGCTCGACGTTTCCTGGGTATCGAAAAACATCTCGCCCAAAAACGGAATTTTTGACAGCCCGGGGACGGAACGATCCGCGGTCTGGATGCTGTCCTGCATGAGGCCGCCGAGGACGGCGATCTGACCGTTGTTCAGGCGCAGCACGGATTCCATTTCGCGCACCCGGATCACGGGCACGAGGTTCGAGATGGTCTCGCCCGCCGCCGTCAGATTATTGTTCAATTGCGGTGCCGGATCGATCGCATCGCCGATTTTTTCCGAAATCGACGGCCGGATCGTCAGCGTGATCTCCGAGTTGTCGGAGATCTGTGGCGTGACTGCCATGACGAGGCCGACCGGCACGGATTTCACATCGGTATCGACGAATGTACGTCCCGCGGACTGGTCCGTGCCGTCGCGATTCTCCACTTCGATGTCGAAGTAGATCAGTTCTTCGACGACTTTCAGCATCGCCGTCTGGTTATTCAGGGCCATCATGCGCGGACTCGAGAGCACTTTCGTGTCGCCGAACTCGCGCAGCAGGCGCACCGTGACGTCGATCGCGCGACCGTTATTGTTCGGATCCGCGTAACCGAACACGAACGAGGAAATTGCCGAATCGATCACGCCGTCGGTGACACTGCCGAGCAGATCGGAGTTCGCGCCAAAGCCGGACTTGTCGTCGTCGAGCAGCACCCGCCAGTCGACCCCGGCCTGGTATTGATCGTTCAGCGTGACCTCGACGATCGTCGCTTCGATCATGACCTGGCGACGTGCGTTGCGCAGCACGCGGTCGACAAAATTCTGCACGAGCTCGTGGTTGCGCGCGGTCGTCCTGACGTTGATTAATCCCGCCTCGGCGTTGACGACGACGTTACCGGATTCGCGGTTGTCGCGATTCCCGCTGGGGTCGCCGATGATCGCGAGGATGTTCGCGTTCAGGGTTTCCCAGAAGCGGTTGTAGCTCGTCGACTTGAGGCGGGTCTGCGACGTGTTGTCACCGCCCGAACTGCTGCTGCTCCCGGTGTCCGCGCTGCCTTCACCCGTGGTGGCCACCTGCACCGCCACGTTCACGTTCGTTTCCACGTCACGCGAGAGATTCACGTAACCGACGTTGTACGTGCGGAAGTACGGTTCGTCGGCGGAGATGAGCACGGTGTCGCCGTTGATGACGTAACGCAGGTCGACCTGGTTCGCGATGCGGTCGAGGATCTGCGTCAGGGTTTGATCGATCGCGTTCAGCGTCACCGAGCCTTCGATGCTCGGATGGATATCGACGTTCACTTCGGCGTCGCGCGCGAGCGCGAACAGCAGTTCGCGCACCGGCACATCGTTCACGACGACGGTGTAGCGTTCGCTTTCCGGCACTGGCTGCGGCGGCGGAATGAACGGGGTGTGCTGCACGACCGCCGGGATGCCGGCCTGGGTGCCAACGTCACCACCGTCGAGATGACCGGACGTATTGACCGGCTGCGGCGCCGGGCGCATCTGGCTGCAGGCGGCGACGAGGGCCACCGCGGCGGCAATCAAAAGATTCTTATACATGCACATGCTCACCTTAATCGGCGATCACTGGGTTTGTTAAGATACCAGATTATCTATTTATTACAACTTACTAAAATTACTAAAGAAATTATCACAGAAATTTTCGGGAATAAGACGCGTAAACAGGTCGCGCCGGACGCGTTCACCGGGGACGGGTTCCCGCCCGGCAGCGCGCGATTCGTCGCGCTTTCAGGTGCCGGTGGCCGGATTCAGGAGTTCGGTGAGCATTTCCGGGCGCAGCGCCGGACTCGTGTCCGGTGCGGGCAAGCCGAGATCAAGCGGGTCATGGGCCGGCAGCGGCGCCTGCGGCGAGCGCTTCACGGGATTCGCCGCAACGGCGGTATCGAAGCCATCATCGCTGATCGTGGTTACATCGTCGGTTAGGTTGCGCTCAACATGAGCCGAATCCGCAATTGACGCCGGCTGCGACTGCGTCGTCGGTGGCGCGCCCGCCCGGACCACGGCCCGCGACCCGAGCGATTGCACCCCGTACCAGCCCGCCCCGGCCAGGAGCAATGCCAGTAACAGGCCCGTCAGCACCCGCGGCGACCACAGCGGCAGGCGTCGGGATGCGAATTCACTGTCGCGCGCCGCCATGCGGACGTGGAGCGCGCGGATCCGGCGCTCACCGCGGGCGAACGCCGCCAGCAAGGCCTTGTCCGCGAGGATGTTAATGCGCCGCAGCAACCCGCACGAATACCGTTCGAGCGCGCGGATCGCGGCGGCGCTGAACAGATCATTGCCGCGGAATCCGCTCGTGCGGATCCGGGTGTTCAGGTAATCCCGGATCTCCGTCCGGTTCAGCGGCATCAGATCGAAAGAGTAGGTAATGCGTTCGCGCAGTTGGCGGATCTCGTGCGCGGCGAGCTTGTCGTTCAGCTCGGGCTGGCCGAACAGGACGATCTGCAGCAGTTTGTCCTGGGTCGTTTCGAGATTGCTCAGCATGCGGATCTCTTCGAGCGTGTCGAGCGCCATGCCCTGCGCTTCTTCGATGAACATGACGACGCGCCGGTTGCGCGCATGTTTTTCGAGCAGATAACCGTGGAGTACGCGCATGACATCGAGCTTCGCGGCGTCGCGCGCGACATCGAGTTCGAGTTCGACCGCGATCGCGTGCAGGATCTCGTCCGGCGACAGACGCGGGTTCGCGAGGTAGACGATATCGCAGTCGGACGGCAGCTCGCGCTCGAGCATCCGGCACAACATCGTTTTGCCACTGCCGACTTCACCGACGACTTTGACGATGCCCTCGCCGCGCGACACGGCATACAACAGCGCTTCGAGCACCGCGCCGCGATTACCGCCGGAGAAAAAGAATTCGGGATCCGGGGTGATCCGGAACGGCGCCTTGTCGAATCCGAAATACGTCGTGTACATGTGCGTTACCGCCCTTGATTGCGCTGTTCGGTCGCTTACGCGTCACCGTCGGCGTCGAGGCCGAGGCGCGATACCTTGCTGTAGAGAGTTGTGCGGTTCACCCCGAGCAGACGCGCGGCCTTGCTCAGATTGCCACCGCACTGCGCGAGTGCCGCGCGGATATACCGCCGTTCGAGCGCGGCGACCTCGTCGTCGAGATGGAAGCCCGGTTGCGCGAGGCGCGTCGTGATCGGCGCGACGTCTTCCGCTTCGCCGTCTGCGGGGACCGGCTCCGAAGCGGTAAAACCGGGCTCGAGTTCGGCCTGCAGCTCCGCGACGCCGATCCGGCCGTCCGGGGAACGCGCGCCGATCCGGATCACGATATTGCGCAACTCGCGCACGTTACCGGGGAACGAGTATTCGTCGAGCAGACGCGCCGCGTCGTCACTGAGTTCAAAAGCCTTGATCGTACCGGCGTACAGCTGCTGAAAGTGCGCCATCAACTGGCGCCAGTCGTTGCCGCGCGAACGCAGCGGGGGCACGCTCAGCGACAGTACGCTGAGGCGATGAAACAGATCCGCGCGAAACGCTCCCGTGCGCACGGCCTCGCGCAGATCACGGTTCGTCGCCGCGATGATGCGGGCGCCGGAATGGCGCGGACGCGTTTCGCCGAGCGGATAGTACTCGCCGTTTTCGAGCACGCGTAAAAACTTCGTCTGCAGTTCGAGCGGCATCTCGCCGACTTCATCGAGGAACAGGGTGCCGGTGTTCGCATCCTCGAAGAAACCCGTACGCGTCTGCTCCGCGCCGGTGTAGGCGCCCTTCACATGACCGAACAGCTGCGCTTCGAGCAGATCGGCTGTGAACGCGGCGCAGTTGACCGTGAGCAGGGGTTCGCCGGCACGCTCGCTTTCGCGATGCAGACATTGCGCGACGAGTTCCTTGCCACAACCCGATTCACCCTCGATCAGCACCGGAAACGGCGTGTTCGCGAATTGCGCGACGGAATCGCGCAAGGCCTGCATCGCCGCGCTGTCGCCGAGCAGCGGGTTGTTGCCGATCTCGTGCGGACGTCCCTCGTTGCGTTCGGCATCGAGGATCAGCAACTGGTGATTCAGGCGGGCGCGCAGCAGATCCGCGTCGCATGGCTTGGGCACGAAATCGACCGCACCGAGGGTCAGCGCATGCTGGATATTGCTGCGATCGCTTTGCCCGGAGAGCACGAGTATTTTCATCGAACGATTGAACGCGAGCAGTTCGGAGATCAGCGCGAAACCTTCGTCCGGTGCATGCGGATCCGGCGGCAGACCGAGATCGATCAGCGCGAGCGCGGGAACCTGCGGGAGTCGCTGCAGCAGGCGTTTCGCCGCCGCGCGCGTATCGGCCGTATGCACATCGAATTCGATCCCGAGTACGAAGCTCAGGGATTCGACGATCAACGGGTCGTCGTCGACGAGGATGAGTCCCGGGCGCCCGCCGGCGGACGGCGTGTCGGCCGCGGAATTACCGGGTCGGCTCGCCATCGGCTTGCGCGCTCGGGTCGTAACCGAGATTGGCCCAGATCGCCTCCAGCGCGGGCGCCTGGTTCATGCTGTAGAAATGCAGCCCGGGTACGTCGTGCTCGAGCAGGCCACGGCACAACTCCGTCGTGACATCGATGCCGAAGGCCCGAATCGATTCGCGATCGTCACCGAAATCGCGCAACCGGTGCACGATCCAGCGCGGGATCTCGGCGCCGCACATTTCCGAGAAGCGCATCAGTTGCGTGAAGTTCGTGATCGGCATGATCCCGGGCACGATGGGGATCTCGATGCCGAGTTGGCGGACGCTGTCGCGGAAATGGTAGTACGCGTCGGCATTGTAGAAATACTGCGTGATCGCGCTGTCCGCCCCGGCCTCCACCTTGCGTTTGAAATTCTCGAGATCGGCTCGCGCGGAAGTCGCCTGCGGGTGAAACTCGGGATAGGCGGCCACTTCGATATGGAACGCGTCGCCGCTTTCGGCGCGGATGAATTCGACGAGCTCGTTCGCGTACCGCAGTTCGCCGACCCCCGTCGTACCCGATGGCATATCGCCGCGCAGGGCAACGATGCGGGAGATGCCGTGGCTGCGGTACGTGCGCAGGACGGCACGGATCTTGTCCTGCGTCATACCGACGCAGGACAGGTGCGGGGCGGCTTCAATGCCGGTCGCCTCGATGATCGAGACGACCGTTTCGAGCGTCGCATCCTGGGTGCTGCCGCCGGCGCCGAAAGTCACCGAGAAAAATCCCGGCTTCAGCGCCGCCAGCCGGTCGCGCGTGTGTTCGAATCTGGCGCGGGCCTCCGGGGTCCGCGGCGGGAAAAATTCAACGCTCAAATTACTCGACTGTGTCACTCGGCTCGTCCTGCTGCTTGCACTGCGTTCGGGGTGGCGGCGGCCGCCGCGATTCGATCGTGGCCGACCCGGTTCCGGCACTCAATTCTATACTAAATTATGATGATTTTTTAACTAATTAACGCAACTATCTAAAGTCGTACCTAACATTTTTCCCGAAGCACTCCAGGGCCCGCAACGGGGTTGCGCGCGGCGCCGGTCGCGCGCTGCTGGCGGCGCCGGCCCGGGAACCGTCACCGGCACCGACCCCGCGCCGCCAGCAGCGTGCGCGGATAACCGCGATCCGGTGCGGCCGCAATGGTCTGTCGCTTTTGCCAGCCTCGCATGCGCGCTAGAATGGGCGGCGCCATCGGCTCCGGACGAAGCATGCTACCCGGCGTCACGTTAACTGACACGAAACACGATCAAAGATCGTAGTTCTTGCGCTTATCTGTGGCGAAAACCCCGTTATTGCCACGATCGTCGCGAACGTGCCAGGGGCGACGCCCGCCGGGCTAAACACAAGCTCGCCGCAACCCGGCCGAGGCGACCCGATTGACCCGCAGGCCCGTGAACGCTGGTGCCTTCCATAAAGCCTGCAGACCACTGAGGATGACATCATGAGCGAACCGGTGCCTTTGGACGCTGGAGACGAAGCTGCGCCCACGCGCCGTGAAACCGCTAACGCAATCCGCGCGCTGAGTATGGACGCAGTGGAAGCCGCGAATTCCGGCCACCCCGGCGCCCCGATGGGGATGGCCGACATTGCCGAAGTGCTGTGGCGCGACTACCTGAAACACAATCCGGCGAACCCGCGCTGGGTCGACCGCGACCGTTTCGTGCTGTCGAACGGCCACGGCTCGATGCTGCTCTACGCGTTGCTGCACCTGAGCGGCTACGACCTCTCGCTCGACGCGATCAAGAATTTCCGCCAGCTCGGCTCGCCGACCGCGGGTCATCCCGAGTACGGCCACGCGCCCGGCATCGAAACGACGACGGGACCACTCGGCCAGGGCCTCGCGAATGCCGTCGGCATGGCGCTCGGCGAACGCAAGCTCGCCGCCGAATTCAACCGTGACGGCTTCGACGTCGTCGATCATTACACGTACGCGTTTGTCGGCGACGGCTGCCTCATGGAGGGGATCTCGCACGAAGCCTGCTCACTCGCCGGTACGCTCGGTCTCGGCAAGCTGATCGTGTTGTACGACGACAACGGGATCTCGATCGACGGCAACGTCGATGGCTGGTTCACCGACGATACGAATGCGCGCTTCAGCGCCTACGGCTGGCAGGTGGTCACCGGTGTCGACGGACACGACAGCGAATCGATTGCCCGCGCCATCGATACGGCGCGTGCCGATACGACGCGCCCGAGCCTGATCTGCTGCCGCACCGTGATTGGTTACGGCGCACCGAACAAGCAGGGCTCGGCCGGCTGCCACGGCGCGCCGCTCGGCACCGAGGAAGTGGCCGCGGCACGCAATACGCTCGGCTGGCAGGCGGCGCCGTTCACGATTCCCGCGACGATCAAGGCGGCATGGGACGCACGCGCCGCCGGATCCGATGCCGAAGCCGCGTGGCAACAACTGATGGAGCAATACCGCGCGCAACATCCCGAACTCGCGCGGGAGTTCGATCGCCGTACGGCCGGCGAACTGCCGGACGACTGGGCGCAGATCGGCGCCGGGGTCGTGACGGAGATGCAGAATGCCGGCGCGAAAGAAGCCTCGCGCAAGTCATCGCAGGTGGTGCTGGAAAAGATCAGCCCGAGCCTGCCGGAGTTGCTCGGCGGGTCCGCCGATCTGACCGGCTCGAACAATACGAACTGGTCCGGCAGTGTCGCGATCAGCGCCGCTGAGCCGGGCGGCAACTACGTTTACTACGGCGTGCGCGAATTCGCGATGAGCGCCATCATGAACGGCCTTGCACTGCACGGCGGCTGCATTCCCTACGGCGGCACGTTTCTCGTGTTCTCCGATTACGCGCGCAATGCCGTGCGCATGTCGGCCCTGATGGGACTCGGGGTCGTTTACGTCTATACCCACGATTCGATCGGACTCGGTGAAGACGGCCCCACCCACCAACCGGTCGAACACGCGCAGTCGCTGCGCCTGATTCCGCGCTTGTCCGTCTGGCGTCCGTGCGACGGTGCGGAAACCGCCGCGGCCTGGCGCGCCGCGATCGACAGCCGTGCGCAGCCGAGCTGTTTGCTGCTCACGCGCCAGGGCATGCCGATGCAGGCGCGCAGCGGTGATCAGGTCGAAGCGATTTCGCGCGGCGGTTACGTGCTGCTCGAGCCCGAGGGTGAGGCCGACGCGATCGTGATCGCAACCGGCTCCGAGGTTGCCCCGGCCTGCGCCGCCGCCACCGCGCTGAACGCCGAAGGCGCGCGGATCCGGGTCGTATCGATGCCGTGCACGGATCGTTTCGACAGCCAGGACGCCGCTTACCGCGACAGCGTACTGCCGCCCGCGATACGACGACGCATTGCCGTCGAAGCCGGCGCCACGGACGGCTGGTACAAATACGTCGGACTCGATGGCTGCGTGATCGGACTCGATGATTTCGGCGCTTCGGCACCGGCCGCGGATTTGTTCGAACATTTCGAACTGTCGCCGCAACACGTGCAACGGCGGATCGCCGAGTACCTGGCATCGGGTACGACGTGAGATCGCACGCCGCCGTAGCGCGTATCAGAAAAGCGCGCGCGGGCCGTTATCCACTAACACACTGAATGCATGCTATTAAATCCAGGAGGAAATACTCGTGACGATAAAAGTCGGGATCAATGGGTACGGTCGCATCGGCCGCAATGTTCTGCGGGCCCTGTACGAAGGTGAGCGCACGGGCGAGATCGAAATCGTCGCCGTCAATGATTTGGGCGACGCGGAAACGAACGCGCACCTGACCCGTTTCGACACGGCCCACGGGCGTTTCCCCGGCAAGGTCGAAGTGAAGGGCGACGCGATGTACGTGAACGGCGATCGGATCCAGGTATGCAGCGAACGTGACCCGTCGAAGCTGCCGTGGGGCGAACTCGGAGTCGACGTCGTGCACGAGTCGACGGGCTTTTTCGCCAGCCGGGAGAAATCCCGGGCGCATCTCGATGCCGGCGCGAAAAAAGTCGTGATCTCGGCACCGGCCGGCAAGGACGTCGATGCGACGATCGTCTACGGGGTCAACCACAACGTGCTGAAAGCGTCGGATCAGATTATTTCGAACGCGTCGTGTACGACGAACTGCCTCGCGCCGCTCGTCAAACCGCTGCACGAAAAGATCGGACTGAAGTCCGGAATCATGACGACGATTCACGCATACACGAACGACCAGGTACTGACGGATGTCTACCACACGGACCTGCGTCGCGCGCGTTCCGCAACACAATCGATGATCCCGACGAAAACCGGCGCCGCGGCCGCGGTAGGCCTCGTGCTGCCGGCGCTGGACGGGCTGCTCGATGGTTACGCGATGCGCGTACCGACGATCAATGTGTCGCTCGTCGACCTGACGTTCTGTGCCGCGCGCGATACGACGGTCGAAGAGATTCACGCCATCATGCGCGAAGCGGCCGACGGCGAACTGAAGGGTATCCTCGAGTACAACGACGCGCCGCTCGTCTCGGTCGATTTCAATCACAACCCGGCCTCGTCGATCTACGAGGCGTCGCTGACGAAGGTCATCGCCGGCACCACGGTGAAAGTGTGTTCGTGGTACGACAACGAGTGGGGATTTTCGAACCGCATGCTCGATACGACGATCGCGCTGATGAACGCCGGGGCCTGATCCATGCGTTACATGAGCGAAGTACCGCTCGCCGGAAAGCGGATCGTCATCCGTGAAGATCTGAACGTGCCGATGCGCGACGGTGTGGTCACGGACGACACACGCCTGCGCGCGGCGGTACCGACGATCGAGGCGGCCGCCGCTGCCGGCGGCCGCGTCATGCTGCTCTCGCACCTCGGACGACCGACCGAAGGCGAGTTCGATCCGCGTTATTCGCTGGAACCGATTGCCCACGCACTGGCCGATCTGCTCGGACGGCCGGTGCGCTTCGAGTTCGACTGGCTCGGCGGCATCGAACTCGCCGACGGCGACATCGTGTTGTGCGAGAACGTACGTTTCCTCGAGGGCGAGAAGGCGAACGACGAAAACCTCTCGCGACGCCTTGCGGCGCTCGCCGACGTTTTCGTTCACGACGCGTTTGGCACCGCCCATCGCGCGCAGGCATCAACCCACGGGATTGCGCGCTTCGCGCCCGTCGCCTGCGCCGGGCCCCTGCTCGCCGCGGAACTCGACGCGCTCGGCAAAGCGCTGAAAGAACCGGCGCGCCCGCTCGTGGCGATTGTCGGCGGATCGAAAGTCTCGACGAAACTCGCGCTGCTGGAATCGCTGGCCGAAAAAGTGGATCACCTGATCGTCGGCGGCGGGATTGCGAACACGTTCCTGCTCGCGGCCGGTTCCGAGATCGGCAAGTCGCTGAGCGAACCCGACATGGTCGACACGGCGCGCAGGCTGCTCGCCGGCGGCGGCATCCCGCTGCCCACCGACGTCGTCTGCGGCAAGGAATTCGACGCGAAGACACCAGCGAAGACGGTCGCCTGCAGCGCGGTTGCGGCGGACGATATGATCATGGATGTGGGTCCGGATACCGCTAACGCGTTCGCCGAAATCCTGCGCTCGGCCGGGACTATCGTCTGGAACGGCCCGCTCGGCGTGTTCGAATTTGATCAGTTCGCGAACGGCACGCGGATTCTCGCCGAAGCGATCGCCGCCTCGCCCGCGTTTTCAATCGCCGGCGGCGGTGACACGATCGCGGCGATCAGCAAATTCGATATCGCGGATCGGATTTCCTACATTTCCACCGGCGGTGGTGCGTTCCTCGAATTTCTCGAAGGGAAAACCCTGCCGGCGGTCGAAATACTCGAACAGCGATCGGGCTGAGGGTATTTTTCACGGAACCTCCGCTCCGGTTCGAGTCGAACAGCGTGCCTTCAGCAGTCCTGGCCTGAAGGCGGGTGATTTCAGATCACGGAGTTACCACCGGCTGAACGCCGGCTTGCATTTCACGACTTGTTCAGTGCCTCCGCAAACCGGCACCGCGCGGGCCACGTCCAGGCGCAAAGGAGAAAACGGTGCGACGTACGAAAATTGTGGCGACCTTGGGTCCGGCAACGGACAAGCCGAAGGTACTGAAGAACCTGATCGAAGCCGGCCTCGACGGGGCCCGGCTCAACTACTCCCACGGTGCACGTGAGGAACACGCGAAACGTGCGCGCGCCGTGCGCCGTGCGGCGAAATCACTGAATCGGGAGGTTGCGATTATCGCCGACCTGCAGGGCCCGAAAATCCGCATCGAACGCTTCCGCAACGGCCCGATTGAACTCGAGGAAGGCGACGACTTCATCATCGACGCCGATCTCGCGCCGCATGCGGGCGACGAGACCCATGTTGGCGTCACCTACAAGGGACTCGCCGGGGACGTCAAAGCGGGCGACACGCTGCTCGTCGACGACGGCAGAATCATGCTGCAGGTGGAGCGGATCGACGGTAACGCCATCGAAACGGTTGTCCTGCTCGGCGGACCACTGTCCGACAGCAAGGGGGTGAACCGCCAGGGCGGCGGGCTGTCGGCGAAAGCACTGACGCGCAAGGACCGTCTCGATCTGAAGCACGCGATCGAAATCGACGCGGATTACATTGCCGTCTCGTTTCCGCGTTCGGCGGCGGATATCGACGACGCGCGGCGGCTCGTGCGCAAGGCCGGCGGGCACGCGGGCATCATCGCAAAAATCGAACGGGCGGAAGCGGTCGACAACGCGGAGGAAATCATTCGTGCTGCCGACGGGATCATGATCGCGCGCGGCGACCTCGGGGTGGAGATCGGTGATTCGCGCCTGCCGCCGGTACAGAAACAACTGATCGACCTCGCCCGCCATTGCCACCGGATCGTAATCACGGCAACGCAAATGATGGAGTCGATGATCGAACATCCGATGCCGACGCGTGCCGAAGTATTCGACGTTGCGAATGCCGTGCTCGACGGTACGGATGCGGTGATGCTGTCGGCCGAAACGAGTATCGGCAAGTACCCGGAAAAAACCGTCGAGGCGATGGCGCGGATTTGTCGCGAAGCGGAAAAGGAATGGCCGGACAAGCAGGCCGAACTGTTACTCGATGCCGCGTTCGAGCGGGTCGACCAGGCGATCGCGATGTCGACGATCTACTGCGCGAACCGGATCAAGGTAAAGGCGATCGCGGCCCTGACCGAGACCGGCGGGACGACGATGTGGATGTCCCGGATCCGCACGGATATTCCGATATTCGCCATGTCCGGACTTACCGCGACCTTGCGCAAGGTGAATCTGTACCGCGGTGTGCAGCCGATCGCGTTCAATATCGATGATATTGATTACACGGAGATTACCGCCGGGGTGCTCGAGCAGTTGCGCGTTCGCGGGGTCGTCGAGGACGGCGACAAGGTCATCATCACGAAAGGCGATCTGCTCGGCCACACCGGCGGTACGAACGGAATGAAGATCGTGACGGTCGGTGATTTCGTCGAGCACGTCGCGTGAACCGGGGCGGACCCGGATCGTACGTCAGGATCCGCCGGTAAGTCGCTCGTAGGCCTCGCGGTATTTCGCCGCGGTCATTTCCGCGATTTCCGGCGGCAGCGCCGGGCCCGGCGCGCGCTTGTCCCAGTCGAGCGTTTCGAGGTAATCGCGCACGAACTGCTTGTCGAAACTCGGCGGGCTGATGCCGGTGCGATATTCCGATTCCGGCCAGAAGCGCGAGGAATCGGGGGTTAGTGCCTCGTCGATCAAATACAGTTTGCCGTTGTTGTCCGTACCGAACTCAAACTTCGTGTCCGCGATAATGATGCCGCGTTCGCGCGCGTACTTCGCCGCCCGGGTATAGATCTCGATACTGACATCACGCACCTGCGTGGCCAGGGCTTCACCGATCAGCGCGACGGTGTGGGCGAAATCGACGTTCTCGTCATGATCCCCGACGGCCGCTTTCGTCGACGGCGTGAATATCGGTTCGGGAAGCTCGGCGGCCTGCGCGAGTCCCGGCGGTAAGCTGATTCCGCAGATCGCACCGGTCTCGCGGTAGTCCTTCCAGCCGGAGCCAATAATGTAGCCGCGCACGATCGCTTCGATCGGCAGCGGTTGCAGCTTCTTCACGATCACGGCGCGACCCGCAACCTCGTCGCGCTCCGCCGGATCCGGCAACACGTCTTCGAGCAGCAGATCGCTCAAATGATTGTCGATGACGTCACGCATCTGCGCGAACCAGAAGTTCGACGTCGCGGTGAGAATCACGCCCTTGCCCGGGATCGGATCCGGCAGGATCACGTCAAACGCGGAAAGGCGATCGGTGGCAACGATCAACAGGTGATCGTCACCTACGGCGTAGATATCGCGGACCTTGCCGCGCTGAATCAACGGCAGGCTTTTTATATTCGACTCGTGCAGGGCAGCGGCGTTCGACACAGAGAGTTTCCGTCGTTGGGGAGCCGCGATTCTCGCATATCACGCAGCAAAAATAAGCGCCGCGACGACGGCGCAAGCGCATCGCGAACCTGGTTTCGCGCTCGACATGATGCAACACCGACCCCGGTGAACGAGGGTCCGCGCGCTGTATATCGACGGGTCACGAAAGGGGGTAGTACGTGATTGCGGTCGCGCGGCCGAAGTGTCGCGGGAATTACGCGCACCGGTTCATTGTGCAGGATGAAATGCCGCGATCGCCGGCACGTCACCCGCGTCGCCCATGGCCCGCAACATGAGCCAGTGCTTCAGCGGGACCATCGCGTCGACCGCGCGCATGCCGAGTCCGCGCGCGCGTTTGCCTATGCGGCGCTGATCGCGGAACAGACGATTCAATGCCGTCGTTGTCTGCAGCATGACGAGATTCTCGCCGCGACGCATGCGCTCGAAACGACTGAGCGCCGAGCGCGGGAATTTCAGTTCGAGTTCGTCGCGTTGCCCGAACACTTCGGCCAGCGCGGCGGCGTCCATGATCCCGAGGTTCAGTCCCTGTCCCGCGAGCGGATGCACGACGTGCGCGGCGTCGCCCAGCAGCACGGCGCGACCGGCGACGTAATGTTGTGCGTGCAGGCGCTGCAATGGCACGGCCCGCCGGGGGCCCGTGGAGCGAATCGCGCCGAGTTCGCCGTCAAACGCGTCGGCGAGTTGCGCCGCGAACACGGCGTCCGGCGCCGCGACCGCCGCGGCCGCGGCTTCCGGACTCGTAGTCCAGACAACGGCACACGCGTGCGCTGGCGGCAATGGCAGGAACGCGAGCGGTCCGTGGTCGAGAAATCGCTGCCGCGCGATCAACGCATGTGCCTGCCCGGTCTCGACATTGCAGATGATCGCATGCTGGCGAAACGCGCTCGCATTCGGCGCGATCCCGAGTTGCGTGCGCAATGGCGAATTCGCCCCGTCGCACGCGAGTACGAGTGCGGCATCGATGTGATCACCGCTATCAAGCTGCAGGCTACAACGCTCGTCACCGGTTTCCGTCGCCGCTACCGCTGCGCGTATCCGGGTGAGACTACGCGTCCCGGCGGCCAGCGCATGCAGCGCGGCGTGCAGGTTTGCGTGTTCGATCATCGTGCCGAGCGACTCGCGGCCAAGCCGGGCGGCGTCGAAACGCAGCATGCCATCGCTGCCGGCGTCCCACACCTGCATCCGCGTGAATGCGGCGAGTCGCTCATGGACCAGCGTCGATGCCGCGCCGAGCGCGGAGAATACGCGCATGGACGCCGGGGTCAGGGCGTAGGTCCGGATGTCGTAATCATTCGTCCGCGGCAACGGGCCGGGCGGCGCAGCCGGATCGATCAACGCGACCTCGTAGCCGTTACGCGCGAGCAGCAGCGCCGCCGTGATCCCGACAACGCCGGCACCGGCGACCGCGAAATCGACCGTGTGCCGGGTCATGGTTCGGGTGACCACGCGAGCAGTGGGGTTTCGCCGAACAGGCCGCAGGCGCGCCGGATCAGCGCGCGTTTCACCGGTGGCATCATGTCGAACGCCACCATCGCGGCGTCGCGCAGTACCGGCACGAACGGCAGGCGCGATGCGAAGACCTGAGCGAGCGCGTCGGTGAAGCGCAGCACGTTGCGGTGGTCGGCTGCCCGGCTGTCGGCGTAGGCCGCGAGATGGGCCGGCGCACCGGGATCGCGTTGCGGTTCGCCCCGCAGTGCCGCCGCGAGCGCCGCCACATCACGCAATCCGAGATTGAGTCCCTGGGCACCATTCGGATGAATACAGTTTGCCGCGGCGCCGACGAGCACGGCACGTTCCGCGGTAATCCGCTGTGCACGCGCGAGCCGCAACGGGTGATGCGACCGTTTGCCGAGTGCCGAGAAGTCGCGGAAGCGTGAACCGAAACCGGCCAGCAGTTCTGCCGCATAGCTGGCGTCATCGAGCGCGAGCAAACGATCGAGATCGGCCGCGGCACAACAGCGCACGGCAACATGTCGTTCGTGCCCGATGGGCAACAGCGCGATCGGTCCGTGCGGCGTAAAGCGCTCGTAAGCGACACGCGGTTCGACCCCCGCGACGTGCATGTTCACGACAATCGCGTGCTGACGGTAATCGCGGGTTCGGGTCGGGATGCCCAGCAGTTCACGTACCCGCGACCCGGCGCCATCGGCGCCGATCACGAGCGCGGTGCTGAGCGTCTCCGCGACGTCGCCGGTGCGCACGGTGACGCGGGCCGTAGGGTCCGCGGTTTCGATGCTCTCGATAGTCGTCTGCCAGCGTACGGGCACTGCTGCGACGAGCGCCGCCTCGAACGCGTGCATGAGGCGGTCGGCCGGAATCACGTAACCGAGCGCCTCGAAGCCGACGTCACGTGCCTGCAGCAGCGCCGCACCGAAGTGACCCTGATCGCTTACACGCACTTCCTCGATGGGAATGACATGCCCGGCGAGGGCCGGCCAGATCCCGAGCCCGCGCAGAATATTGCGCGAACTCGGCGCCAGCGCGAGTCCGCGGACGTCACCGCCGGGTTCGCCGCCGAGCGGCTTGCGGGTATCAATTACGAGAACCGTGAGGCCGAGTCGTTGCAACGCCAGTGCCTGCGCGGCGCCGACGAGGCCAGCGCCGACGACGACGCAGTCGACGTCAGGCCGCACGTTCCTGATTCATCAGCGATTCGATGTCATCGATCAGTTTCGGTGCGTTCGCGCTCAGGACTTCGTGGCCGGTCTTCGTCACGAGCACATCGTCCTCGATTCGAATGCCGATATTCCACCAGCGCTTCGGCAGACCCTTGATCGTTTGCGACAGATAGATTCCCGGCTCGACAGTGGTCACCATGCCCGGTTCGAACGTCCGCCAGTCGTCGTGCACCTTGTAGTCACCGACGTCGTGGACATCCATGCCGAGCCAGTGCCCGGTCTTGTGCATGTAGTACGGACGATACGCTTCGTCCCGGATCAGTTTGGCCGCGCGTCCCTTCATGATCCCGAGATCGACGAGTCCGCGGGTGATGACCTCGACCGCCGCCTCGTGCGGCATGTTCCAGGTATTCCCCGGCTGGACCGCCGCGATCGCGGCGAGTTGGGCCTCGAGCACGACTTCGTACACGGCCGCCTGCTCTTTCGAAAAGTGACCATTGACCGGAAACGTGCGCGTGATATCGCTCGCGTAACAGTCATACTCGGCGCCGGCGTCGATCAGCAGCAAATCGCCGTCTTTCAGCTGATCCTGATTCTCGACGTAATGCAGGATGCAGCTGTTCGCGCCGCCACCGACGATGCTCGGGTACGCGGGCGAGCGCGCGCCTTTCTGCATGAACGTATGCACGAGTTCGGCTTCAATCTGGTATTCGTACATGCCGGGCCGGCACACCGCCATCGCACGTCGATGGGCATCCGCGGCGATTGCGGCCGAACGCCGCATCGCCTTGATTTCCTGGTGGCTCTTGTACAGGCGGCTTTCGTGCAACAGGTGACCGAGCGACACGAACTGGTCCGGAGCATGGACTCCTGCGCGCCCCATGTCCGTGACCTGCGTAATCCAGCCGACGAGACGCTGGTCGAAGTCCGGGTAGCGCCCCATCGTGTAGTAGATGCGCTCCTTGTTCTCGAGCAGGCCCGGCAGGATGTCGTCGAGATCGGAGATCGGGAACGCGTCATCCGCGCCGTAGAGTTCGCACGCACCGTCGAGACCAGCACGACGCCCGTGCCAGGTTTCGGCGAGTTCGTCGCGCTCGCGGCAGAACAGCAGGAACTCACCCTGCGGGCGATCCGGCACCATGACCGCGATCGCCTCCGGCTCCGGAAAACCCGTCAGGTAGAAAAAATCGCTGTCGGGCCGGTGCGGGAAATACACGTCGCGGTTGCGCACCCGTTCCGGCGCGGTCGGCTGAATCGCGATACCGCCGGCATCGATCATGTCCATGAGGCGTTTGCGCCGGCGGACGAATTCCCGTTTCTCCATCGTGCTTCCTAGTGGATCGTGCCACTGGTCCCGGGTGCGGCATTCGCGAACAGCGTTTCCTCTCGCAGCAGCAACGCACCCATACGTGCGTATTCGCACAGTTCCATCAATGAGTATTCATCATCATTCTTGCCGGCGACTTCGGGATCGACACGGCTGATTTCCTGCAGGTCGCGCAGGTAACCGCGACTGTCTTCACTCAACTGGGCGAGATCGGTAATCCCGGAAAACCCGAACCCGGACAAAAACCCCCGGCACCACGCACCGAGCGCGGCGGTGCGCGTTTCCATCGGGTAGTCGTCTTCGGGTACGAGGACCTGCAGCGCGAAATCGTCCGAGTCGAACCCGCTGAGCGTCTCCTCGAGTAATTGTTTCAGTGCGTGACCGGCGCCGAGGTCGTCGAACCGAAAATCTTCGTCATAGCCCGTGGCATGCCCGAGCCACATGCCGGGGTCGAATGTCTGAACCCCGCAAAGCATGCCGCACAACATACCGTGGCACTCGGCCGGACCGATATCGCAATTCATTAAAGTCAGCGCCGATTCGACCGATTCGTACAGGGAGTTGGCGTAATTTTCAGTCATTAAAGTGAACAATGCGGACAGTCGCCGGATTATCCCACGGTAGCCGGCGCGACTAAAGTACCGAGCGCGCACGCACTGGTGCGGGAAATGCTGATTTGGCGGTGTTTTTTCACACCTTTGCCGGCCTTTCGCCACGACGGTGAGCGGTTGACCGATGTTGGTAGCGGCTCTATATTGAGCCGGGTTGAAAGCCATGCTCGATAGGCAGCCGATCATTGCAATATGACGCAAGCAGACAAGGAAAAACTGGAACTCGCGACGCTCGAAACGAGAGTCGACGAGTTGATCAAGACCATCGAGGGCCTGGCGAACGAGAACGAGGCGCTGCGCAACCAACAGGCGTCATTGACGGCGGAACGCGCAACCTTGATTGAGAAAACTGAACAGGCGCGGGCGCGCGTGGAAGCGATGATTGCGCGACTGAAGGCGATGGAAACACGCTCATGAGCGACAATGAAACCGTTAAACCAATCACGGTTACGATCCTGGACAAGGATTACATTGTTGGTTGCGCGGAAGACGAACGTGAAGCCCTGTTCGCCTCGGTCGAGTTCCTGAACAAGAAAATGCAGGAGCAGCGCGACAGCGGCAAGGTTATCGGCAGCGAACGTATCGCGGTAATGGCGGCGCTGAACGTAACGCACGAATACCTCGAGTATCGGCGATACAACGAAACGATGAGCTCGGACATCGGCGCCGGAATCGACCGGATCCGCAGCAAGATTAACAGCGCGTTATCGCGCGGAAGACCGCTGGAACTGTCTGACGCGTCGTAACGCCGATTGACGAATTAGCAATGGTGTTCTCTGTGTTGTACGCGTACAGGCTGGATAATCCTTGAGCCTATAAGTGTAGTAACCGGAATCAATCTGTCAGTGATGTTGTGCCTGTCCACCTTCGTGTGGAACGCCTGATTTGCTGCGTGCGGTTCCACCTTGAGCCTTTGGTTCAAGTTTACGGCCGGTTGCGGCATCGTGGAGAACACCCCTTAATTCCCCTTCGTGCCGGTTCACTACGCCCGGACTTCCCGTCCACGGGCATATAATTACACCCGCTCCTTTAAGCCCATCAAACCAGGCAGACTTCATGCAACGCTGGCTAATGAAATCCGAACCGAACGAGTTCAGTATCGACGATCTGAAGGCAAGTCCGAAGCAGACGAGCATGTGGGATGGCGTGCGTAATTATCAGGCGCGCAACATGATGCGCGACGAAATGAAAAAAGGTGATCCGGTGTTCTTCTACCACTCGAATTGCGACGAGCCCGGTATCGTCGGGGTGGCGGTAGTAGCGAAAGAAGGCTATCCCGATCCCACCGCGTTCGATTCCCAGGACCCGCACTTCGACCCGAAAAGCGATCCGGATGCGCCGCGCTGGTTTCTCGTCGATGTGAAATTCAAGCGCAAGTTCAAGCGCACGATTTCGCTGGCGGAACTGAAAGAATGCGAGGAACTTGCCGGGATGCGCCTGCTTCAGCGCGGCAACCGTCTTTCCGTGATGCCTGTCACCGAGGACGAGTGGGAGTTTATCGTCGGCCTCGAATAAACCGCCGGGGCCGCATCGAAGCCATTACACGTTGAAGCGGAAATGCACGACATCTCCGTCGGCAACGATATATTCCTTGCCTTCAAGACGCAGACGCCCCGCTTCCTGCGCGCCTGATTCGCCGGCGTATTTGATGAAATCGTCGTAAGCGATCACTTCCGCGCGGATAAAGCCTTTCTCGAAATCCGTGTGGATCACCCCGGCCGCCTTCGGCGCCGTTGCATTGCGACGCACGGTCCAGGCGCGGCACTCCTTCGGGCCGGCGGTAAAAAATGTCTGCAGCCCCAACAATTCGTAGCCTGCCCGGATGAAGCGGTCCAGCCCCGGTTCCTCGAGTCCCATTTCGAGGAGAAATTCATCGCGTTCCTGGTCCTCGAGCGAAGCGAGCTCGGCTTCGAGAGCCGCGCACAGAACGACACATTGCGCGCCCTGTGATCGCGCGTACTCTTCTACCCTGGCCGACAATTCATTGCCGGCGACGTTTGCTTCGTCCACGTTCGCCACGTAGACAACGGGTTTTGCCGTCAAAAGGTTGTAGGGACCGATCGCGGCCAGCGTGTCCTTGTCGAGTTGTTGGACACGCACGGCACGCATCTCGTTGAGACCCTCGACGACCTGTTCGAGACGGCCGACGAGCGCAACCGCTTCCTTGTCGCCGGAGCGGGTGAGTTTTTGCGCTTTTTCTATCGCGCGCGACATCGTTTCGAGATCCGCGAGTGCGAGTTCAGTTTCGATGATTTCAACATCGGCTAGCGGATCGACCCGGCCCGCAACATGGACGACATTGTCGTCGTCGAAACACCGCACGACATGCGCTATCGCCTGGGTTTCACGAATGTGCGCGAGGAACTGATTGCCCAGGCCTTCACCCTTCGAAGCGCCGGCAACGAGACCGGCGATGTCGACGAACTCCATCGTCGCCGGCAGTATCTGCTTCGAATGCGCGAGACCCGCGATCGCGGTGAGCCGGGGATCGGGGATGTGTACGATGCCTACGTTCGGATCAATCGTGCAGAACGGATAGTTCTCCGCTGCGATGGCCGAGCGCGTCAGTGCGTTGAACAAAGACGACTTACCAACATTCGGCATGCCGACGATGCCACATTTGAATCCCATGTTTGCTAGTCCGATCTATTGTGAGTACTTCGCGATCGCCGCCGCGGCCGCTTCAATATTGCCTGACACGACATCATCAATTGCACCGACAGCCGCCGCGATCGCCGAGTCGATTTGCTCCTGTTCCGTCCTGCGCGGCGCGCTGAGCACGTAACCGGCGACGTCGTCGCTGTGGCGCGGACGCCCGATGCCGATTCGCAAGCGGGTAATGTCGCCACTGAAATGCCGGCTGATATCGCGTAAACCGTTGTGGCCGCCGTGACCGCCGCCGCGTTTTATAGCGATCTTGCCGGCGGCAAGCGATAGCTCATCGTGTGCAACGAGTGTCGCGTGTGGAATGATCTTGTAATACGATGCGCACGCGCCGACGCTTTGCCCGCTCTCGTTCATGAACGTCTGCGGTTTCAGTAACCACACGGCGCTACCCGCGATTGATGCCCGCGCGATCTCGCCTTTGAAACGCGCATCGAACCTGAACACCGCACCCGTACCTGCGGCCAGCGCATCAATAAACCAGAACCCGGCGTTATGCCGGGTTCGGGAATACTCAGAACCGGGGTTGCCGAGCCCGACGATCAGCCCGAGGCCTGTTTTCTTGCCCAAGCTTGCGCACCGTCGCCGGGATCACCAGCCGGATTAATCGTCGTCAGCTTCCGTGTCGCTGTCAGCGTCCGCCTTGGGCGCTTCGCCGTCACCTTCATCATCACCTTCTTCCGGTTCGGCCGCGACACGCGGTACCTGCACCGACACGACGGGCTGGGCCGGGTCGCCACCGCTCGCGAGCGCCGCGATTTCGACGCCTTCCGGCACTTTCAGATCCGACAGATGCAGGGAGTCACCCACGTCGAGTGCCAGAATGTCGACTTCGATGTATTCCGGCAGATCACGCGGCAGACACAAAATTTCGAGTTCCGTCATCAGGTGCGACACAACGCCGCCATGATCCTTGACCCCGACACACTTTTCTTCGTTGACGAAATGCAGCGGCACGCGCATCGTCAGCATTTCATTTTCTCTGACGCGGAGAAAGTCCATGTGCATGATCTGCGCCTTGTGCGGATGGCGTTGCATGTCTTTGAGGACGACGCGTTCACTGCCGGTGGGCAGCTTGAGCGTAAGAATATGCGAGTAGAATGCTTCGAGTTCGGTGTGCTTCAGCACGTCGTTGTGCTCGAGCTGAATGCTGACCGGATCCTTGTCGGAACCATACAGGATGCCGGGGACGTAGCCCGTACGACGCAGGCGGCGGCTCGCACCTTTGCCCTTGTCGTCGCGCGGGGCAGCGACGATTTCAAAATTTTCCATGGGTAAATTCCTGTGAATTAGAGGGTCTTCGTGGCCCGCGGGAATTCGCGACCAAATCCCGCGGGACGGCGGATTGTATATAAAAAACGTCCGAAAGTGGACCGAATATGCAAACCCGGGCTCGCCGGGCCCCGTGCGGGCTTGTCAGTCCACGAACATCGAGCTCAGCGACTGGCCGCAGTTTATGCGGTTGATACTCTCGCCGATGAGCTCCGCGACGGTGAGCTGGCGGATCGTTGGACAGGCCCGGGCCTCCTCGGTCAGCGGTATCGTATCGGTCACGACGAGCTCGTCGAGGACGGATTCCGAGATGTTCCTGATGGCATTGCCGGACAGCACCGCGTGGGTGCAGTAGGCGACGACCTGGCGCGCACCGTGCTCCTTCAGCGCCGCGGCCGCCTTGCACAGCGTACCGGCCGTATCGACCATATCGTCGACGAGCACGCAGCTGCGGTTTTCGACGTCACCGATGATGTTCATGACCTGCGCGACATTCGCGCGCGGGCGGCGTTTGTCGATGATCGCGAGATCCGCGTTGTCGAGGCGTCGGGCAACGGCGCGCGCGCGCACGACCCCGCCGACGTCCGGCGAGACGACCATCAGGTCCGGATATTCGTGTTTCCAGATATCACCGAGCAACACCGGCGAGGCATAGATGTTGTCCATCGGCATATCGAAAAAGCCCTGGATCTGATCGGCGTGCAGGTCGAGCGTGAGCACGCGGTCCGTACCGACGCTCGCAATCATGTTCGCGACGACTTTCGCCGTGATCGGCACGCGCGCCGAACGCGGCCGTCGATCCTGGCGCGCATAACCGAGATACGGGATCACGGCGGTGATGTTCGCAGCCGAAGCACGACGCAGTGCGTCGATGAGTACGAGCATTTCGATCAGGTTGTCGTTCGTCGGCCGGCAGATCGACTGGAGCACGAAAACTTCGCGCGCGCGTACGTTTTCCTCGATCTCGACGTTGACTTCGCCGTCGCTGAAGCGCCCGACGGTGGCTTTGCCAGGCCGGATTTGCAGATGCGCGGCTACCGCGCTCGCAAGTGCCGGGTTCGCGTTGCCCGCAAACAACATCATCGGCGATTCGTTGAACATAATTTCCCTTGAGTCTGCCCGATAGTGCCGGTTTGGCTGGGGTGCCAGGATTCGAACCTGGGAATGCGGGGATCAAAACCCCGTGCCTTGCCGCTTGGCTACACCCCATCTGACCGGTTTTCGTGTCCGTAGTGGCGCCCTGCAACGTCACCTGGTGGCGGCGTCGTCGAGCCGCGTCAGTAATGGTGATTCGTTGCGGCGCTCGGCGATGAACCAATGCCATGGCCGCGGTATCTCCGCCACCGCGCGCGCTGCTTGCGCGTACGAATCGAACGTTCCGAATACGCACGCGCCGGTGCCGGTCATCCGCGCCGGGCAATATTGCCCCAACCAGTCGAGTACCTCACCCACCTCCGGGTGCAGGCGACGGGTTACCCCTTCACAATCATTGGATAGCGGCGCAGATGCGAGGTCGTGGATTTTGATTGCTGGGGTATTCCGTGTCAAACCCGGATCGGTAAACACCGCCGCCGTCGCCACCGCGCAACCGGGATGGACCACGAGCACGGGACCGAGCGGGCCTTCGAGCGGGGTCAAGCGTTCGCCCACGCCTTCGGCGAAGGCCGCGTGACCGTGGATGAATACCGGCACGTCGGCGCCGAGTTGCAGTCCGAGACGCGCGAGTTCGGGCACGTCGAGGCCGACACCCCAGAGTTCGTTCAGCGCGACCAGCGTCGTCGCGGCGTCGGAACTGCCACCACCGAGGCCGCCGCCGGCCGGCAGCAGCTTGTCGACCTCGATATCGACCCCGGCGGCAACGGCGGCATGCGCCTGCAGCAAACGCGCGGCGCGGACCACGAGATCGGCCTCCGCCGGCACCCCCGGCATGTCACTCGTACGCCGGATGATCCCGTCATCAGTGATCGTGAAACTGAGTTGATCGCAGTAATCGAGAAACTGGAAGTGCGTCTGTAACAAATGATAGCCGTCCTCGCGGCGGCCAACGATGTGCAGAAACAGGTTTAGTTTGGCCGGGGCCGGCCACTTGCGACTCGTGATCGGTGCCGTATTCATGCCGGGTGCAGGGTCCAGTTCGCGACGACAATGCGCACTTTCATCTCGCCGTAGTGCATAAACAGTTTTGCCGGCAGGTTAAAACCGGCGCTGGCGCTGCGTTTCAGGATACTCACCCGCCATCCGCCCTGTTCGAGATCGGTCAGCTGACCGGCCTCGTCGCGCCGGATGTAGCCAGGTTCCGAGTCCGGCGCAACGAGGCCGCGCATCCAGTATTCGGCACCGGACACGGGCAGGCTCCAGCCGAGATGCTCGCGCATCAGCGCTTCGGCGTCCGTGGCCACGAACGTACGGCCGTCCGGCACCGAGAGTTCGACCCGGCTGGCATCTCCGGCGAGCTCATAAGTGCCGCGGCCGAGTGGCGCGATCAGGCGCACCTGGTAACCGTCCGCTCGCTGATCCCAGCGCAACTTCGCGCTCCAGCCTTCATCGCCGCGCTGGATCGCTATGCGCCCGTCCACCTGCCAGTCACGGATCGCTTCGAGCGCATCGACGGGCGGCGCGACCGGAGGCGGCGCCGATCGCAGCGATCCGCCGGCGCAGCCCGCGAGCGCGGAAATAACGGCGAGCACCGGCAACAGCTTCACGGGGTCAGCCGTTCGATGACATCGAGCAGGCGTTGATCGTCCGGTTTGTCTTTCAGTGCGCTGTCCCACACGTCGCGTGCGGCAGCCTTGTCACCCATCACCCACAATACTTCGCCGAGGTGCGCCGCCACTTCCGGATCGTCGCGAATGCTGCGCGCACGGTTCAGATACGTAACGGCTTCGTCGAGGCGGCCGAGACGGTAAAGCACCCAGCCCATGCTGTCGAGGATGTAGAAATCGTCCGGGCTGATCGTGTAGGCGCGTTCGATGTAGCCGTAGGCTTCCTCGTAGCGATCGGTGTGATCGGCCAGCGTGTAACCGAGAGCGTTCAGGGCCTGGGCATTGTCCGGCTCGCGCTCGATGATCGTTTTCAGATCGGCTTCGAGTACATCGAGCCGGCCAATCTTCTCGGCGAGCATGGCACGGGTGTAGAGCAACTCCATGTCGTAGGTGTCGGCAAGCGCCCGATCGTAAATCGCCATGGCGTCTTCGTAACGGTTGTGCCGGGTGAGAATCTCGCCCTCGGCGCGTACGATTTGCAGTTGCTGCGCCTCGTCTTCCGGGACCAGCGCGTTCAGTTGTGCCTGCGCGTCGGCGACCCGGTCGAGCGAGGAGAAGATCAGCGCGATGCGCACCTGCGCCTGGAAGTAATTCGCCCCCTCCTGGATCGCACGGTAGTGGTGCAGCGCGAGGTCGAAGTTTTCGCGCGACTCGGCGATCTGCGCGAGGTAGAAGTGCGCGTCGCTGGCGCGAACTTCCAGCTTCAACAGGCGCGTGAAATTCACTTCGGCCGCCTCGATGCGGTTCGCCTGTAAATTGAGCAGGCCGAGCGCATAAACGACGTCGCTGTTGTCCGGCGTCTGTTCCGCAACGAGGGCGAACTGCACGCGCGCTTCCTCGTAGCGGTTTGAATCCGCGAGCAGGCGCGCGTAGATCAACCGCAATCCGGTTTCTTCCGGCCGCCTCTCGATCGCGTTTTCGAGCCAGTTCAACGCTGCGCGCGACTTGTCGAATTTCTGCAGCAACGCGATGTACGCCATCGCGATATTCGTATCCGCGTCGCCGGCTTCGATAATACGGCTCATCGCCGCTTCGCTGCGCGCCATGTCCTCGGCACGGATCGCGAGCAGCGCGTAGGCGACGAGCGCATCGGGATTGTCGTTCCGGTCGACGAGCAATTTTTCCATTACCTCGAGCGCGGTAAGCTTGTCTTCCTCACGACTGAGCAGGTTCGCGATCATTCGCAACTGCCGGTTCGCACCGTCGGCGTCCGCGGTGAGCAGGGTTTTGAGTTCCCGGGTTGCCGCCTCGGCGTCGCCTTCGCGGATGTACATCGCGGCAAGAATCTGGCGCGCCTCGTTGTCCTGCGGCGCTTTCGCGACCCAAATTCGCGCGGCCTCGAGCGCGGCCTCGTCGTGGCGCGCGAACACCGCGATCCGGGTTGCGCGTTTCGCGATTTCGAGATCCTGGGACTGTTTCGCGGTCGCGACGTAGTTTTCCACCGCGACGTCCATCAGCCCGCGTTGTCCGGCGAACTCGGCGACGAGCAGGCGGAACATGGGGTCTGAGTCGCTGTCGAAACCGCCGCGGTCGGTTGCGGGCCGCTCGACCACGTTGCCTTCGTTCAGGATCAGCCGTTCGGTGCCCGCTGCAGTTGCCTGTGAGACGGGTTTCGAGGTGGTCATTTGCCCGGCGCAACCACCGAGCGCGACGATCCCGCCGAGCACGCACGCGGTCAGTGCCGGCGCGCGCCGGGTTTGCGGTCGACCGGCGGGCCGGGCCTCGAAGAGTCGGAGTTGGATTTCGCTCACGCTATTGGCTGTTGCGGCTCGTGCACAGATAAGTCTCTCTAGAGCGGCTCGGCGGGTTTAAACTTCAGACCACACGGTCGGCCGGCCCCGGCCCGGGAACGTCATCGCGGTTCGCCGCGCGACCGTTCGGTTATTATACGTCAGGACTACCGGATCGTATTCGCTGCGGGTGGTGGCGGCGGTTCCGGCCCGTGCAATATCCCGGCAGGTGAACCGTGCGGGCCCGGTGTAAACCGGACTCATGCCGGCACGCCCGCCGGCGCAACCGTGAAGCTTGCAGTCGATACAGTCAGACAAACCATGGCGATCAAAATCCTCGGAGTCAGCCACAAGACCGCGCCCATCGCGATTCGCGAACGGGTGGCCGTGGATCCGGAGCGCCTGCCCGATGCCCTGCACGGACTCGTTCGCGACGGCGGCGCGTCCGAAGCGCTGATCCTGTCGACCTGCAACCGCACCGAGGTGTACTGCAAGGTCGACGATCAGTCATTGCGACACCCGCTCGACTGGTTGGTTCGGTTCAATGGCGTCGATCCGCGCGACGTTGCCTCTCATGTGTATACGTATGACGAGGAAAATGCCGTGCGTCATGCACTGCGCGTCGCCTGCGGTCTCGACTCGATGGTCCTCGGCGAGCCGCAGATCCTCGGTCAGTTAAAACAGGCCTACCGGATCGCCGTGGGTCAGGGCACCGCCGGAAAACTGCTGAACCGCCTGTTCCAGCATTCGTTTTTCGTCGCCAAACAGGTACGTACCCGCACCGCGATCGGCGAGAATCCCGTGTCCGTTGCGTTCGCGGCGGTGAAGCTCGCACGACAGATCCACGGCGATCTCAGCGACAAGACCGCGCTGCTGATCGGTGCGGGAGAAACGATTACGCTCGTCGCCCATCATCTGCAGACGCATCACATCAAGCAGCTGAAGGTCGCGAACCGCACGCTCGCGCGCTCGCAGGAACTCGCGGAGCGCACCGGTGGCAGCGCGATCGCGCTCGACGACCTGCCTGACCACCTCGCCGAAGCCGACATCATCGTCAGCTCCACGGCCGCGCGTCTGCCCCTGATCACCGAGGGTGCAATCCGCAACGCCTCGAAAGCGCGCCGTCAGGCGCCGATGTTCATAGTTGACCTGGCCGTCCCGCGCGACGTCGAACCGGGTGCCGCGGACGTCGAGAATGTCTACCTCTACTCGGTGGACGATTTGAATCATGTGATCAGCGAAAACTCGCGCCTGCGCGAAGCGGCGGCGAACGAAGCTGAAGAAATGATCAACATCCAGGCGCAATCGTATATGGACTGGCTGGCCGGCCAGGACAGCACGGAGACGATCGTCGCGATCCGCGCGCATGCGGAAATCGCGCGGCAGGAGCTCGTGGAAAAAGCACGCCGTCGGCTCGACGCCGGCGATGATCCCGCCGCCGTCGTCGACGCGTTCGGCAACGCGCTCGTGGCGCGCCTCATGCACGGACCGACGGTCCGGATCCGCGAAGCGGCGCAGGACGGGCGCGACGATATCGTGCGGCTTGCCCGCGATCTGCTCACGAAGGATAAATAGACGCCGCGACCCGCGCCGCGGGGAAACCGCCCCTCGTCCCGTGTAGAATGCGCGCGCGTTTGTTCCACAGTGGTTGCGTGACATGAAAGACAGTCTCCTGACGAAACTCGATGGCATTGCCGAGCGGCGTGAGGAACTCGATGCGCTGCTCGCAACCCCCGGGATCATCAACGATCAGAACCGCTACCGGGCGCTGTCCCGGGAGCGCGCGGAAATCGATCCCATCGTCGAAAGCTTCGCGCGTTACCGCCAGCTCCTCGGCAACTATGCCCAGGCCGAAGAATTGCACGCTGAATCCGACGGTGAGATGCGCGAGCTGGCATTCGAGGAAATGGACGAGATAAAGACCGAGCTCGCGAGCGCCGAAATCGAGCTCGAGCAACTGCTAATCCCGAAAGACCCGGCGGACGACGCGAATATCTTTCTCGAAATCCGGGCCGGAACCGGTGGCGACGAAGCCGGACTGTTCTGCGGCGATTTGCTGCGCATGTACCTGAAATACGCGGAACGACGCGGCTGGAAGGCCGAGATGATCAGCGAGAGCCAGAGTGAGGCCGGAGGTTACAAGGAAGTCATCGTGAAAATCGTCGGCCGCGGCGTGTATGCGAGCCTCAAGTTCGAATCCGGCGCGCACCGGGTACAACGCGTACCGGAGACGGAATCGCAGGGACGGATCCATACCTCGGCGTGCACGGTAGCCGTCCTGCCCGAAGTTGATGAAATCGAAGAGATCGACATTGCGGCGAGCGATTTGCGGGTTGATACGTTCCGTGCCTCGGGTGCCGGCGGCCAGCACGTGAACAAGACGGATTCCGCGATCCGCCTGACGCATCTGCCCACCGGGGTCGTCGTCGAGTGCCAGGACGAACGTTCCCAGCACAAGAACCGGGCGCGCGCCATGAGCCTGCTGAAAGCGAAATTGCTTCAGGCCGAACGCGACAAAATCACCTCCGAACAGGCACAGAACCGCCGCAACCTCGTCGGCAGCGGCGATCGCTCGGAGCGCATCCGAACGTACAACTACCCGCAGGGACGCGTGACGGACCACCGGATCAACCTGACCCTGTACAAGCTCGCGGAAATCACCGAAGGCGAACTCGGCCTCGTGATCGAACCGCTGATTCAGGAACACCAGGCTGATCTGATGGCTGAACTCGCGGCTTCCTGAGCCGTCGATGTGCGCTCATGAAGGACGGCCCGACGTCGCCGCCCTGCTCGCCGCGGGAACCGCTGCGCTGCTGCCGGACGATACCGCGCGAATCGATTGCGAAGTCCTGCTGGCCCACGCCATCGGAGCGGATCGCACGACGCTGTACCGGGAACCCGAACGACGGATCGGCGCCGCGCAGCAGGCCACGTTCGAGCGCTTGATCAGCGAACGCGCGCGCGGCAGACCGGTGGCGCAACTCGTCGGCCACGCGGAATTCTGGTCGCTCTCGTTTGAAGTCGATGAACACGTTCTGATCCCGCGGCCGGAAACGGAATTACTCGTGGAACTCACGCTGGCACGTGCGATCCCGGACGCCGTGATCGTCGACCTCGGTTGCGGCAGCGGGGCCATCAGCGTCGCGCTGGCACGCGAGCTGCCGGCGGCAACGATCGCCGCGACGGACTTCAGCGCCCCGGCGCTGGCCGTCGCCAGCCGCAACGCCCGGCGTCTGGGCGCGGACCGGGTGCGCTTCCTCCGCGCCGACTGGCTCACGCCATTTGGCGCTTCGTGCGTCGACATCCTCGTCAGCAATCCGCCGTACGTGGAGGCCGGTGATCCGCGACTCGTCGAATCCGACATCCGCTTCGAACCCTGCGCCGCGCTCGCCGCCGGGGCGGACGGTCTCGCGGCGATTCGGCAGATCGTCGCAGCCGCGCGCAGCGTACTGCGGCCTGGCGGATGGTTGTTACTGGAGCACGGTTATAATCAGGCGCAGGCAGTACATGAATTGTTTCGCCGCGCGCGATTCGGCGATATCACCACAAACGCCGATCTCGGCGGCAGGGACCGGATCACGAGCGGGAGACGCTGAGGACGATGCAGCAACAAATCACCGTGAACGTCCGCGCGCACGCCGTGGATCCGGCGCATGTATGCGCGACGCTCAACGCGGTGAACGGGATTGCGAGGTCGCAGGCAGCAAGCGGCGCGTACATCGTGGATTACGATCCGCTCGTGCTCGATTGCGCCGGTGTCATCGAGCAACTGCGCGCGACCGGCGTCGAACCGGCCCCGGGGTTGCGCGAGCGGTTGCGCCTGAAGTTGCGCTGCTATCGCGATGCGATCCTGCGTGAAGAACAGATGAACGAAATTGGCTGGGACAGTTTCGTGCGCGAAATCTATGTCAGCCGATACCGCCACCGACGCCACGGCCGTCGCGACGACCGCCCGCGCAACTGGCGGCATTACAGCGAGCGGACCCCGGACTGAAACCGCGGACCGGATCCCGCGGCAATCGGGCTGCGGATCACGGTTTACGCCCGCTCCCTGTCCCTTGAGTCGAGCGGGACGGGGCGACGCAGGGCGACCCGGTCCCGCATAATCCGGCACTGCTATGCAAACGGAGAGTACCAACGGATGGACAGCGATACCCTGCTGCGTTACAGCCGCCAAATCCTGTTGCCGCAGATCGACATCGAGGGCCAACAGCGCCTGCTCGACGGGAGTGCCGCCGTCGTCGGACTGGGCGGACTTGGCTCGCCGGTGGCGATGTATCTTGCTGCGGCCGGGGTCGGACGCCTCGTTCTGATCGACTTTGACGTCGTTGAAATATCCAACCTGCAGCGCCAGATCATCCACACGACCGCCGATTTACGGCGGCCGAAAGTCGAATCCGCGCGGGATCGGCTGACCGCCCTGAACCCCGGTACGAGGATTGATCTCGTCAACGAGAAACTCGACGATGCCGGGCTCGACGCGGTGATTTCGGGCGTGGATGTGGTGCTCGACGGGACGGACAATTTCACGACCCGGTTCGCGGTCAACCGCGCGTGCTACCGGCAGCGCAAACCCCTCGTATCCGGCGCCGCGATCCGCTTCGAGGGCCAGGTGAGCGTGTACCATCCGGGGCGCGAGGACAGTCCGTGCTACCAGTGCCTGTACCGCGATGTCGGGGAAGTCGCACAGACCTGCGCGGAAACCGGCGTCGTTGCGCCGCTGCTCGGGATCATCGGCAGCGTTCAGGCGCTCGAAGCGCTGAAGATTCTGGCCGGGGTCGGGACGGATTTAACCGGCCGCCTGTTGCTGCTCGACGCCCTGTCGATGGACTGGCAGCAAATGCGCTTCAAACGCGACCCGCAGTGCGCCGTGTGCGGCACGGCGACCGCTTGATCAAACTCGTCTTGCCGCGCGACCTGCGCGACCGCATCGTCGCGGACGCCCGGCACACCCCGACGGTTGAAATTTGCGGGCTGCTCGCGGGCCGGGGTACGCGCTGCACGGCGGCTTATCCGGTCCGCAATATATCGCCGGAGCCGGCCACCGCGTTCTACATGGACCCGCAGGAGCAAATCGACGCGATGGGGATGATGCAGGCCAGCGGCGAGGAAATGCTCGGAATCTACCACTCCCATCCCCGCACCGACGCGTGGCCGTCCGCGCGTGACATCGCCGGGGCGGCCTATCCCGGGGTCGCCTACGTCATCATTTCGTTGAAGAGTTCGGCCGCGATCGAGGTCGCGGCCTTCGATTTCGCCGCCGGCGACCTGACGCCGATGCGGCTCGAAATCGCCTGAGAAGCGGCGCGGTCGGGGATCAGGCAGTCAGCGCGAATTCGGCCGGGAACGCGGAATCGAGCGATTTCTCGAGGCAATCCGCGACAACCGGTTCGCACTGGCCGCAGCACGTCGACACTTCGAGACGTTCCTGCAGGCAATCGAACGAACAAGCGCCGTCGCCGATGGCTTGCTTGATGTCCTTCTCGGTCACATTTTTGCAAATACAGACGTACATGGGCGTTTTTCTGCGTTTGGGATGAGAATCGTAGTCGTAATGAGAAACATTAGCAACTAGAATCGCACCGCAGATCGACGCCACAACGGGCCTGGATCACATATTGGACTGGAGGTAATTCTGTAAACCGGTTTTTTCGATCAGCTCGAGTTGCGTTTCCAGCCAGTCGACATGCTCTTCTTCCGATTCGAGGATCGAGGCGAACAGGTCCCGCGAAACATAATCGCTGACACTTTCACAGTGGGCGATAGCCGCGCGCAGGTCCGGCAGCGCCTCGAGTTCGAGCGCGAGATCGGCGGCCAGGGCTTCCGGCGTGTCTTCACCAATGCGCAAACGCCCGAGATCCTGCAGATTTGGCAGTCCCTCGAGGAACAGGATCCGCTCGATTAGCGCATCGGCATGTTTCATTTCGTCGACGGATTCGCCGTACTCGTACTCATCGAGTTTTTTCAGGCCCCAGTTCTTAAACATCCTCGCGTGCAGAAAGTACTGATTGATCGCGGTCAGTTCGTTCTTAAGAACCGTGTTCAGGTAGTCGATAACCTTTTTATCGCCTTGCATGATAAATCCTCTTGAATAGTGCAAGTGCGGCGGCGGGTACTGTCGGGCGTCGACTCCCGGCCGCGGCGCCTGCCGGCGCATCGAGTATTTGATGATGGCTTAATGTTATCACCTGGCGGCAGTGCTTTGCGTCGATACCATCGGGAGCGCAAGGCCGGTAGTATCAATTTTGAAGTTAAACAGACGGGTCCCCACTATGGATATCAGCACCATTATCGTATTCGTCATCATCCTCGCTCTCGGTCTGTACGGGGTGACGATTTATAACGGTCTCGTCGCGCTGAAGCACAGCGTTTCCAAGGCCTGGTCGAATATCGACGTTTTGCTAAAGCAGCGCCACGAAGAGCTGCCAAAGCTCGTCGAAGTCTGCAAACAATACATGGGTTACGAGCAGGAAACGCTCGAACGCGTGATCTCGGCCCGCTCGGCCGTATTCGCCGCGCGCGAATCCGGCGACGTCGGGAAACTCGGCGCGGCTGAAACCCTGCTCAGACAGGGTCTCGGCAACCTGTTCGCGCTCGCCGAGAACTACCCGGATTTGAAGGCCAACGAGAATTTCCAGCACCTGCAGCAGCGCATCACGTCGCTCGAAAACGCGATCGCCGACCGCCGCGAGTTCTACAACGAATCCGTGAACCTGAACAACGTCCGCGTGGAGCAGTTCCCGGATCTCATCGTTGCCCGCTGGTTTCGTTTCGGGCCGCGCGACCTGCTTGAGTTCAGCGAGGAAGAGCTCGCGGACGTCGATATGAAATCACTGTTCAGCTGACACCCGTTCGTCGCCACCAGCACGGAGCTTCCATATGATAGCCGCCGCCTCGCTCGCGCATGCGATTGCCAGCGCCTCGGCCGGGAAATTCGGCCTGTTTGCCGGTATCGGTGCGCTGATCGCGCTCGCGCTGAGTTGGGGCGCATACCGCATGCTGATCCGCAAGCGCGTCCTGCAGGACACCCCGACCGCCCTGATCCGCTCCGCCTCCCAGGGTTACATCGAACTCCAGGGCCATGCAGAGCTGATCGATGGCCTGCCGATTCTTGCGCCGCTGTCGGCAAAGCGCTGCGTCTGGTTCGAATACCGGGTGGAAAAGAAAGAGCGCCGTGTCATGAGCGGCAACAACCGGCGCTCGGAGTGGCGCACGATCGACAGTGGCACGTCCGACAGCCTGTTTTATCTCGTCGATTCAACCGGACGCTGCGCCGTCGATCCCGAAGGCGCGAAGGTTACTCCTTCCGCGCGTAACGTCTGGTACGGCAACAACCGCAACCCCGGACGCGTGGACACGAGCAGCGGCTGGCTGCATTTCACCGGCTTGACCCAGCTTGGCCGGCAGTTCCGCTTTACGGAGAAACGCATCGAACCCGGCGACCCGCTGTATGCGCTCGGTGATTTCACGACCCACGGCGGCGCCGGCGCGGATTTCGACCGCAACGCCGAGGTACGCGAGCTCCTGAGCGAATGGAAACGCGACCATGGCGACCTGCTCGCGCGTTTCGATGCCGACAAGGACGGCAATATCGATCTCGATGAGTGGGAAGCCGCCCGGTCGGCCGCGGAGCGCGAAGTCGACCGGCAGCGGGCCGACGTGAGCGTTGCGCCGCCGATCGATGTGCTGGGCCACGCGCGGGGGTCACGCAATCCGTTTATCATCGCGGCGAAAACCGAAGCCGAGATGCTGGCCCGGTTTCACTGGTCGGCCATCGGGCTCGGTATACTGGCACTCGCCTCCACGGTGTTCCTGTTGTGGGCGCTGTCCGTGCGCTGATTTTCCCCGCACCCGGCGGTGCTCCCGGCGCTGCTGCTACACTGCGTTGCGCGGCCGTACGTCGTGCGACGTACGGCATCGATACCCGTGAATTTCACCCGACAGTTCAGGAATCCCGACAGAGATGAATGCGTCCGCTCTCGACCTCGCTATCGAACAACTCCCGACTTTCTCCACGCTAAAGCCCGAACGCATCGTCCCCGAACTCAGCGAGCTGCTTGAACGGAACCGCCGCGAGATCGCGGCGCTGACGCAGCTCGGGGAGTCGGTCACGTGGGAGAATTTCGTCGAGCCACTCGAGGAAATCGGTGACCGCCTGAACCGCTTTTTTTCCCCCATCGGGCACCTGCATGGCGTCGCCGACAGTGACGAGCTGCGCACCGCGTACAACGAGGCGATTCCCCTGCTTTCCGCTTACGCGAGCGAAATGGCGCAGAACGACGGCCTGTTCGCCGCCTATAAACACCTGCGTGACAGCGCGAGCTACGCCACGTACTCGAGTGCGCAGCAAAAAGTGATTGAAAACGCGCTGCGCGATTTCCGCCTCGGCGGGATCGCACTCGACGACGCGAAGCGGGAACGCTTTCGCGCGATCAATCAGGAACTCGCCCGCTTAGGCACCCGCTTCGGCGAAAACGTCCTCGACGCGACGCAGTCATGGCGCAAGGATGTGCCCACCACGGACGTACTGGCCGGGCTCCCGGACAGCGCCCTCGCGCTGGCCCGGCAGGCAGCGGCGAAAGACGGCCGCGACGGCTATCGCCTGACGCTCGACTATCCGTCGTATATGCCCGTCATGACCTACTGCGACAACCGGGAGTTGCGCCGGGAGCTTTATGAAGCCTATGTAACGCGGGCTTCGGACCAGGGACCCGATGCCGGCCGTTACGACAACAGCGACAATATCGATCAGATCCTCGCCCTGCGCCACGAACTCGCGAACTGCCTCGGTTTCGACAACTATGCCGAGTACTCGCTCGAAACGAAGATGGCGCCGTCGTTCCGTGAGGTGATCGGTTTTCTTGAACAACTTGCAGAGAAGTCGCGGCCGGCTGCGATGCGCGATTTCGCGGAACTGAAATCGTTCGCCGCGAGCGAACTCGGTCTGGACGAACTTGAAGCCTGGGACGTGGCCTATTGCTCGGAAAAGCTGCGCCAGCATTCGTTTGCGTTCTCGCAGGAAGAATTGCGGCCTTACTTTCCGGTCGAGCGGGTCGTGCCCGGTCTGTTCGAAACCGTCCGCCGTCTGTTCGATGTTCAGGTGAGCGAACTCGATGGTGTCGACCGCTGGCACCCGGACGTGACGGTCTATCAGATCCGCGATGCGAGCGGCGATTTACGTGGCCTGTTCTACCTTGATCTCTACGCGCGCGAACAAAAGCGCGGCGGTGCGTGGATGGATGAATGCATTATCCGGCGCGTTCGCGATCAGGTCGTACAGACACCGGTGGCGTATCTCACGTGCAACTTCAGCCCCCCGGTCGGTGGCTCGAGTTCCCTGCTCACGCATGACGAAGTGCTGACCCTGTTTCATGAATTCGGCCACGGACTGCATCACATGCTGACCCGCGTGAACGAAGCGGCGGTTTCCGGAATTAACGGCGTGCCATGGGACGGCGTTGAATTGCCCAGCCAGTTTCTCGAAAACTGGTGTTGGGAGCGCGAGGCGCTTGGTCTGATCGCCGGCCACGTGGAAACCGGTGACCCGATCCCGGACGAAATCATCGAGCGCATGCACGCGGCGAAAAATTTTCAGGCCGGCCTGCACATGGTGCGGCAGATCGAATTCGCCCTGTTCGATATGCGGGTGCACGCGGAATATCATCCGGGGATCTCGGTACAGGACCTGCTCGATGATGTCCGTGCCCGGGTCGCGGTGATCATCCCGCCGGCCTGCAACCGGTTTCAGCACGGTTTTTCGCATGTATTCGCCGGCGGATACGCGGCCGGCTATTACAGTTACAAATGGGCGGAAGTACTGTCCGCCGACGCGTTTTCGCGCTTCGAGACCGATGGCGTATTCAATCGCGAAACCGGACTCGAGTTTCTCGAGTGCATTCTCGAACGCGGTGGCGCTGAAGACACGCTCGAATTATTCAAGCGATTTCGCGGACGCGAACCGGATATCGAACCGTTGCTGCGTCACGCTGGACTCGTCACTTAATTCGGTTTACAACTGCGCCCCATGATCCGCCGACCCCTTACCGCCGCCGTGCTGGCACTTGCATGGTGTGCCGCGGTCTCTGCCGCCGAGACTGCCTATGTCATCGACAAACTGCTCGTCGGCGTCCATGAAGACCGCGACCTGAACAGTGCCATCGTAAAAGTCCTGCCGACCGGAACAAAGCTCGATGTCATGCAGCGCGAAGGCGAACTCGCGCAGGTCCGCGACGGCGACGGCACGAGCGGATGGGTGGACGCCGCCTACCTGATGGAGGAAGCGCCGGCGCAACTGCAGGTGCAAACCCTCAGCGACGAAATCGCCGAATTGAAACGGCGTCTAGCGGCAACCCCGACGAGCGAGGTCACGACGGCCGATCCGGGGCGCGACAAACTGACGCAGGAAAACACGGAACTGAAGGGCAAGCTCTCGGCCGCGAAGCTGAAGGTCGGCAAACTCGAGACGCAGGTGAGTGCGCTCGAAGCGAAAGTCGCCGAACGCCCGCTGACCCCGGCCGACACGGTGATCGCCGACCTCGAACAGAAAAACCAGGCATTGGGGCGCGAACTCGAAGCGGCCATGCAAACGGCGAAACGTCTCGAAGCGCGGCTCGACGATAGCGCGGCACCCGTCATTCCGCTCGCGGTGGGGCCGGTCTCGCGATCGCTGTGGATCGCGGTGCTCATTGGCGTGCTGTTGGCGTTCGGAGCGGGCGTTTACACGATGGACTACCTGAATCGCCGCCGCCACGGCGGCTTCCGGATCTAGCGCTGTCGCGGCGCCTTACCCGGGTGCGGGCCGTACCCGGCGCACGGGACCTTGAATTTGATCGCCGCGAGGCCTAGAATCGCGCCCCTCTTAGCGTCCCAGCGGTCTATTAAAGCCCATGAAATCCGACATACATCCCGCCTACTCCGAACTGACGGTCACGTGTAGCTGCGGCAATACGTTCAAAACCCGCTCGACGCTCGCCGACAACGACCTGTTGCTCGACGTCTGTTCCGCGTGCCACCCGTTCTATACCGGTCAGCAAAAAATCGTCGATACGGCCGGCCGCATCGACAAATTCCGCCGCAAATACGGCTAGGCGACAATCCTCCCCGGGGCGCGCGGCACGATCGCGACCGTCCCGGTCCGGGCCGCGGAACTTCCTCCGCGGTCCGCGGTCCACTAACTACGTTCTTTAAGAACGCCCGCCGTCCCTCCCCAAGGCGGGAGTTGTGCTGGCATCCCCGGCCAGACAACTGAAGTGGCCCCGGTTCCATTAAATCCCCCTTATTACGTACCGGGGCCCTTTTTATTCTTCGTGCCCGCGGGCGAACCAGCCCGCGAGCCGTTTTAGCGCCTCGGCCACCCCGATCCGCTCCGTCGCGGAGAACAGCTGGACCTCCAGCCGCGCCGGGCTGCCGATCGCTTCCCTCACGGCCTTCAGCGCCTTCGCGCGCTCGCGCTGATTCAGCTTGTCCATCTTGTTCAGCAGCAGTAACAGCGGCAGATCCGCGGCCTCACACCAGTGAACAATGTCGCGTTCTTCGGCTTTCAGCGGGTGTCGGCAATCGACGACGAGCACGAGCCCCTGGAGCGCCCGTCGCATTTCGAGGTAGCGCGGGATCTCGCTCGACCAGTGGGCGCGTTTCGATTTCGCGACCTTCGCGAACCCGAATCCCGGCAAATCGACGAGGCGGCGTGCGTGGGCGAATTCGTACACCACGAAGCGTTGCGTGCGCCCGGGAGTCCGGCTTGTGCGGGCGAGCTTGCGACGCCCGCACAGCGCATTGATCGCACTTGATTTGCCGGCATTCGAGCGACCGGCGAATGCGATTTCCATACCCGCATCCGGCGGTAGTTGATCGAGCGTATGCGCCTCTTTGACGAATTCGGCGCGGGCGAGGTCGAGCGCCGCGGTCGGATCTTCCGGTGATAGCAGATTGTCGGCCATGCTTGATGTTGCGATTGTGTGCGCTACGGAGCCCGCATGATACGCCAGACACGGGCACTGCGGCGCCACGACGATGGCCGGTACAGGCAAGCGGCCGGCCCGGATGAAGGCTGCTGATTCAAGCGCGGTACAGCGGTTTCATTCCGGCGGTGGAAAATCACGCTCGCCCGTAGAGAAATGAACGGCGGAGCCGTTATATAATGTTGCGATTCGACCTGTCTCCTGGAAATGATATGAAGTTTAAAGCTGCCTTGATCGCCGCGTTTGCCGCGTTGTGTCTGCCCGCATCGGGCGCATTGGCGAACGATATCGCGAAGAATCAATGTGCCGCGTGCCACGGGCCCGACGGCAACAGCGTCAATCCCGAATGGCCGAATCTCGCGGGTCAGCATGCAAAATACGTTACCCAGCAGCTGCGCGCTTACAAGAGCGGTGAGCGCGTGAATTCGAACATGTCCGCGATGGTCACGAACCTGACGGACGACGATATGGTCGCAATCGGTGACTACTACAGCACATTGGCGCCAAAAATCGGTCAGATCGCGGCGGAGGATATCGCGGCCGGCGAAAAACTCTACCGCGGTGGCGACAAGGAAACCGGGGTTCCGGCATGCATGGCGTGCCACGGTCCGAACGGAGCCGGCAACCCGGCCGCGAACTATCCGGCCTTGCGCGGGCAACACGCGAAGTACACGACGGTCCAGCTCACGGCGTATCGCAGCGGTGAACGCAAAACCGGCGCCGATCGCCAGTCGATGATGCAGACAATCGCGGCGAAACTGTCGGATGAGGACATCGCGAACCTGGCGAAATACATCAACGCGCTTCACTAGCAGTCTGTCGGACTTAGGCAATCGTAGCGAGCATGGTGGGAGAGCGAGTGCAAGTTCGTCCGATTTTGAGGAGCATAGTGGTTCTAGGTGACGAAAAATCGGGCGGATTTGCGCCGCTGTCCCATCAGCGCAGTAGATTGTCCCTAAGTTCGACAGACTGCCGGGGCTTCGACTGCGGGCGTATCGGCCACCGAGGGCGGCAGGCCGATCGCAATGGAACCCACGCGCGTCCCGGGTGCCTAAGCGTTCGCGGTTACTGAAATTTCGCTCGCTGCGAGTCGATCCCGCATTCCACACGCCCCAATAATCAGGAACCTGCAACCATGTCCAGATTCGCTCTCATCGCCATGTTGTTCATTGTGCCGCTCGCCGCACAGGCCGCGGACGCTTTCAAGGAAGGCGAACACTACGAGCGGATTACACCGGAAGTTGCCACCCAATCGGACGGCAAGATCGAGGTTGTCGAAGTGTTCTGGTACGGCTGTCACCACTGTTACTCTTTCGAACCGGATATCAAAAAGTGGTTGAAATCGAAACCTGACGATGTCGAATTCCGGCGTGTGCCGGGCGTCTTCGCGCGCAACTGGATCCCGCATGCTCGCGCGTATTACACCGCGGAAATACTTGGTGTTACCGACGCAATTCATACACCACTGTTCGAAGCCATCCATGACGAAGGCAGAAGGATCGGCGACGAGGACTCGCTCGCGCGGTTCTTCGCCGAGCACGGTGTCGCCGAAGCGGATTTTCGCGAAGCCTACAACTCCTTCTCCGTCGACACGAAAACCCGCCAGGCGCTTGTCGCGTCGAAAGAATATGGCATCAGCGGGGTGCCGTCAGTCATCGTCAACGGGCGCTACCGCACGTCCGCCCGCCTCGCCGGGACGTACGAAAATCTGCTAAAGATTGTCGACGCACTCGTCGATAAAGAAAGTACGCAATAGTCCAACTCCGTCTCGCCCGCGAACGGCGCGTAGCCGGGGTTTAGCAGCGCCCGAAGCCCCGCGCACGAACATTCGCGTCGGTTCCGTGGCCCTGGATAGCACGGTCGAACGACCGCACGCGAGACAATATGGCATCTGAACCGACAAACGGGTCATCGACGAAACGCCCAAAGCCCCTGAAAGCCTCGGAGACAATCTCCCGACTGCAACGCGGAATTCTGCGGCTGGCGCTGTCATATCACGGGCAGAATCCGGAGCTCGACGCGCACCTGCATGAACTCGGCACGCTTTTGCGCAGTGGTACGAAAGACGCGCGCCTGCAGCGATTGATCGACGAAATCGTCGACATCATCGTGGCCCAGGATATGACGCAAAACGAAAGCCAGAAGGGTGGCCGCACGCTTTGCGCCCTGCTGGAACGCATCGATGCGAAACTCCCCGAAGCGTCATCACTGCAGTCGATCATGACCCGCATCGAGCTGCCGCTCGACAAACAAAGCTTCGATCACGCGCTCGACGAGGCCGCGGATACGATCGCTGCACTCGCGTACCCGGCCGCGGACGCCGGGGTCGACCGCGCGCTCGTGCACCTGCTCGATAATATCGAGTTTCCGTCTGTCGCGGCAGACGACATCGAAGCGCTCAAGGCCCGACTCCGCGACTGCAAAGGGGACATCGAACTCGTACGTTCGCTGGACGAAGCCGCGTCGATTATTTCGCACCAGATCGCGCTCGGCGGCGATGCAACGCCAATCGCGGGAGCACGTGATCAACTCCTCCTGTTGATGAACCTGATCCCGTTTCCGTCGTCGTTGACGGCGAGGTCGAGTCAGACCCGTCGGACCATCGAGCAGGCCGATACCGCGGCGGCCCTGTACGGCTGTATCCCTGAAATCGCCGATCTGACCGGGACGATGCGCGTACAGCTGCAAAGCGAGATCGACGAACTCGGAGAGTTCCTGAAATTGACGCTGACCCGCCTGCGGGACTTCGAAACGCAAATTCGTCAGTCGGACCGGTTTCACGAACAAAGTCTGCGCAACACGCTCGACCTCGAAAAGAAGATCGGCGAGCAATCCAATAATATTCGTACGAATATCGATGACGAATCGAATATCGACGCGATCAAATCGGCCGTGATCTCGCACCTCGATTCCATCGACGAACGCCTCGGTGAATTTGTCCAGGCGGAAGACCAGCGTCACAACCGGGCGCGCGAACGCATCAACGAAATGGTCTCGGCACTGAACGAACTCGAGTTCGAGGCGAAAGAACTGCGCGACAGCCTTGAAAAACAGCATGAGCAAGTGCTGATCGACCCGTTAACCGGAATCCTGAATCGCTCCGGTTACGACGAAAACGTCAACAAGGAATACGTACGCTGGCGCCGCTACGACGGTAACCTCTCGCTAGCCGTGCTCGACCTCGACATGTTCAAGACCATCAACGATTCCTATGGCCACAGCGTCGGCGACAGAGTGCTTTCGAATGTCGCCCGGCAGCTCGAAGCGCAGATCCGCGAGTGCGACATTCTGTGCCGTTATGGTGGCGAAGAGTTCGTGCTGCTACTGCCGGAAACCAGCGTTGCAGATGCGTTCGTGATGCTCGAGAAATTGCGCGTCTATATCGCGGAATGCAAATTCCATTTTCACGACCAGCCGGTGCCGGTGACGATGTCGTGCGGCATCGCCGGGTTTCACACCGACGACACGATCGGCGAGGTGTTCGAACGCGCCGACCGCGCGATGTATCTTGCGAAGCGCGACGGCCGTAATCAGGTGCGCACGGAAGACGAACTGCAGGAAGCTTCCGCCTGATCGTCGGCGTTCGCTGATCCGATCCCGTTCTGCGCGGCCTGCCCCGTCACAGCGCCGGTTCCCGGCTCAACCCGTCTGCTGTTCCATGAACCTGTCGAGTTGCTGCACGGAACGAAAATCCATGGACACGTACTGCAGACCCAGCATCATCCGGTCATCGCCGGCGGAAACGCAGTATTTAACCCGGCAACATGCCTTGAACTCCGCGCTCGAATTGTTCTCGGGCAGGGCGATGGAGACATCGATCAGGCGGGCAGGGTCGGGGACTTCGTCAACGCCACCCGGATGGATCAACAGCGCGTAACGCGAATCGCATACCACCTGCACGGCATCCGCGGAAATATTGCGCAATCGGGCCCGGAATGTCAGGTATTCGGCGAGCCGGACAAGCGCGTTACTTTCGATCGGAATCCGTTTCAGATCACGGCGCTCGACGCCGGCTCCATCGGTAAAATCAGGCTGCGGGTTCACGGTTCTCGCTTTTTCTTGTCCTTGGCGTACGCAATACCGGCACGCGCATGTGACCCGATCGAGCAATTTCCGTACCACGCCGTTCACAGGGACGTCACGACGCCGGGCCGCAATCCTGATTACTTAATGTTTACAACAGCTTAGGTGGGTAATGTCGACCAGCGGCGGATTCGCCGTCGGTCCGGGCGGTGATTCATGCGCGGCGGAACCTCGCTGCCGCTGTCGTCTACAGGCGACGCACGCACCCGGATCCGCGCTTCCCGGGCGCGGGCTAAGTCGTCAGGCGACGGTAAATATCGGCCACTTTCAGCGGTAACTTCTTGACCTCATCGATAACGGCGTAATTCGCCACGCCATACATGTGCGGCAGGTAATCCTGCGCTTCCTTGTCGATCGTGATGCAAAAACTGTGGATCCCGTCGCGGCGCAGCTCGAGCAGGGCGTGGCGCGTATCCTCGATGCCGTAGCGCCCCTTGTAGCCACCGTAGTCTTCGGGCCGACCGTCCGACAGCGTGATCAGGATCTTTGTTCGCGCGTGCGTCAGGTTCAGCAGGTGCCCAAGATGCCGGATCGCGACACCCATTCGCGTATAGCTCTTCGGCCGAATTCCGCTGATGCGTTCGCGCACGGTATCGGTGTAGGACTCGTCGAAACGTTTGACCCGGTAGATTTCGCAACGCTTGTTCGTCCGGCCGGAGAAGCCGTAGATCGCGTAGCGATCGCCGAGTGTCTCGAGCGCCTCGCACAGCAGGATCAGTGATTCGCGTTCGGCGTCGTTGACCCAGCCGAGTGTCGACCCGCTCATGTCGACCATGAACATGACCGCAATGTTGCGATCGATGTTGCGATAACGCGTGTAGACGTAATCGCTCATCTCACGCCCGCTCGCGAAATCCGCGAACGCCTCGACGAGCGCATCGATATCGATATCGTCGCCCTGTGATTGCTTGCGCTGCAGGCGCGATTCGCCGAGCACCGCCTCGAAGGTCTTTTTGATCGATTTCAGCAGGCCCTGGTATTTCTCGAGCGTTTCCTCGACGAAGCCTTTTTCTCCCGTCGGTACGTCGAACTCGTTCAGCGTGCAGAAAGCCTCGCGGTAGCGCTGCCGCGTGTAGTCCCACTCGCGGTAGGTGATCGCATTGGCGAGGTCCTCGCTGTCGTCCGCGCCGAGCAGATTATCGCCGCCATCGGATTCGAGGTCGTCCGGGTACATGGACGGGTTGATACCTTCCATGTGCTCATCGGGTACTTCGCCGAAGTCCTGCATGATCGATCCGAGCAGCGCTTCGAGCTCCGGGGTCATTTCAACCGGGTTCCCGTCGTAGCGCAGTTCGAGATTCATATCGCCACCGGCCGCGGCCTCCCCGTCCTCGGCCAGGCTGAACTCGCCCAGCTCCTTCGGGCTCTGCCCCGTCTCGGCGTCATCACCCTGCATGTTTTCCATCTGCTGCTGCAGTTCGCCGAGTGCCTGCTTCATCGCGGCCTTTTCACGCTCTATGCGCGCGAACAGGGCTTCACGAACCTGGTCGAGATGGACGTCGCCCTGGTAGCGCTTCAGTCGCGGTGGCAGGCGGTCGAGAAACTCCGGCACCAGTTCGAGGCTGTCGAGCGCGGAGGCGCCGGGTTCCGCGAGCTCCATGGCATCGACGGCCCAGCGGTCCCATTCCGATTTGTGTTCTTCGGTGACGAACGCCGACGCCGCAAGCTGGCGATGCAGCCCGGGCAACTCACGCTCGATGCACGCATCGAGACGGATGCACTCGAGCCGGTTGAAAACATCGACGACCCGTTCGACATCCGGTGAGCGTACGAGGCGCTCGACGACCTGATAGCGCCACGTACCAAACCACGACTGCGCCCACAGGTGCACGGCGGTCAATTTGTACAGCGAGAAGTTTTCTTCGAGCAGATCGTGAACGCCAATCGTCTCCGGCAAAAACAACTTTTCCGTATCCGTGAACGTTTCGTTATTCGTCGTGATCGTTAATTCACGACCACCGAGACCGGTGACGAAATGCTGCAGAAACTGGGCCACCTGATCGAACTCGCAGGTACTGTGACGGCGCGAGTAGCTTTCGGCGAACCGCGGCAATTGCTCGAGGCTTTCGATACCCGCGCCGAGTCCGCGATTGTCGAATTCGTCCATCGCCTGCATCAGCCACGCTTCCACGCCGGCGCGGTCCATGCGATCGAACGCGAACGGTGCCCAGTTGATGAACTGACCGGAGAGTTCCTCGTTCGATTCGCTGATGATGTCAGCCCAGTTGTAGATGAAGTCCTGGTCGGTGCGGTCGAGCGCAGCGAACTTCGCGACGAGCTCGGCCCCGCGGCCGTGCCGGGCAATCTGGCTACCGGTGGCTTTCTCGAGATCCTTCTGGACGCGGATCCGGTTGAAGAAACTCTGGCGGCTGTCGTCGGACATCGGGAATGTGCTTGAAATCAGCCACGGGGACCCGACGTTGCGGGCACCGCGGCCGGGTGATCAGAATACGGAACGGCTGAGTTCGTGTACCGCTTTGAGCATGTCGACATCGTCGGTCAGCGCGAGCGCGACCGCGGTATCCGTCGCCAGAACGGGGTCGATGCCGTCGGCAATCAGTTTGCCCGCGTTCACGAGCAGGCGGGTACTCGCACCCTCGTCGAGGCCACCGCCTTTCAGATTACGTGTCATCGTGCCGAACTTCACGAGGTGGCGCGCAACATCGGGGTCGATCCCCGGCGCTTCCTTCTCGACGATCATCTGCTCTTTCGCCTCGTCCGGATAATCGAACTCGAGTGCGACGAAACGCTGACGCGTACTTTGTTTCAGGTCTTTCAGCACACTCTGGTAACCGGGGTTGTAGGAAATCGCGAGACAGAATTCGTCCGGCACCTGCAACAACTCGCCGAGCTTGTCGATCGGCAGCAGACGGCGGTCGTCACACAGCGGGTGGATCACGACGGAGGTGTCCTTGCGCGCTTCGACGATTTCATCGAGGTAGCAGATGCAACCATTGCGCGCGGCACGCGTGAGCGGGCCGTCAACCCACACCGTCTCACCGCCTTTCACGAGGTAGCGGCCGACGAGATCCGAGGCCGTCAGATCATCGTGGCAGGCGACCGTGATCATCGGACGCTGCAGGTACCAGCTCATGTACTCGACGAAACGGGTTTTGCCGCAACCGGTCGGACCCTTCAGCAGGATCGGCAGCTGGTTGCGGTACGCACTCGCGAAGACTTCGACCTCCTGACCGACCGGCTCGTAATACGGTTCTTCGGTAACGAGGTTTTCTTCCGTTCTAATTGCTTGAATAGACATGGATCTTTCCGTCTCTCGGTTACATCGGCTGGGCCCGCCCGGCCACGTGTGGCGGCGGCACCACCGCGGCATTGTGCCCGAAGTTCGCCCGCCGCGCATCGCGGGCGGCCACTAACATACGCGATCGGATGTACAACAATTGCGGGCCGTAGTAACCTTTCTGGCCATTTCGCGTAACAGACAGTCGCCGCCAGGGCGTTGTTTGCAGGAGGATTTCAATGGAAGTAGGTGCATTTTATCTGCCGTCTCTCGGCCGCAAAGCGGACATCGAGGCGGGCATGGCCGGGAAACGCACGGACTTGTATCAGCAAATGCTTGCGGAACTCACCGAACAGCTCCAGTTCATGGACGATTTCGGTTACTACGGCTGCGGCACTACGGAACATCACTTCCACATCGAAGGCGAAGAGGTTTCGACGAACCCGGTCATGTTGAACGTGTACTTCGGTTCGCGCACGAAAAACCTCAAGTTCGGCCAACTCGGTAACGTGCTCCCGTGCGCGAACCCGATCAACCGCGCCGAGGACATCGCGATGATGTCGCAGATGCTCGAAGGTCGCGCATTCGCGGGCTTCGCGCGCGGCTACCAGCCGCGTTGGGTGAACACCCTCGGCCAGAACGTCGGTCTCGGTGATCCCGGTGCTGGCGAGGAATATGAAGAGCTGAAGCGCTCGCTGTTCGAAGAACACTTCGAAATCATCATGCAAGCCTGGACGAACGACACGTTCAGTTTCCAGGGCAAACACTGGCAGATCCCGCCACGACAGGACATCCAGTGGCCGGCCGCGGAAGTGTCACACAAGTACGGTCAGGGCGTACGCAAGGACGGCACGATCGAGGAAATCGGCATCGCGCCGGGCCTCTACAACAACAAGATGCTCGACCTGTTCATGCCGTTCGCGACATCCGAACGCTCAATTGCGTGGGGCATGGAACGTGGCATCGTGCCGGTCACGATCATGACCCACCCGGAAGTGATCAAGAGCCATTTCCGCGCCGGACAGGAAGCCGCCGCCGCTGCCGGACGCAACCTGAAATGGGGCGAAGGCATGGCGCTGACCCGCGAAATCATCGTCGCGGACACGGACGAGGAAGCGGAACGGCTCGCACGCGAGGCCGGTGCGTTCATCTGGTGTAACTTCTTCGTACCTTTCGGCTTCAATGCCGCGATCGCCGGTCCCGGCGAAGGCCCGTGGGATCCGCCGGCAACGTTCGAAGCCCTGTCGGAATCCGGGCTCGTGATCTACGGCTCGCCGAGCACGGTCAATCGCAAGATTGAAAAACTGCTCGCGGATCTGCCGGTCGACTACCTGTGGATGTTCATCTACAACCATATGCCGCACAAGGCTTTGATGCGCAGCATCGAACTGCTCACGAACGAGGTGTGGCCGAACTTCACGGATAAAATCAAACCGGCCGGCGATAAAAAAGCCGCGTCCGCCGGCTGAGCAAAGCCGCATTGTGAAAAGCCCGCTGTAACAGCGGGCTTTTTTTTGTCCGCAATAATGTCGCGCGCGAGGGTCGCCGTTGTCGCGCGACCGACTGACCCGGGGCACGACACACTGCGGGCGCGGTGACGGCGCTGAAAACCGCGCCGTATAATGGCGGGGCCCGGGCACGTCCACAGCGGACAGGTCGGGAACGAACAGCCCCCGGCACAGTCCGAATTACCGGACACACGGTGCGCGGGAGCGCACGTGAAACGAGGAGTCCATCGATGGCTCACCACAGCGTTCTGCTCGTCGAAGACCATCGCGATATTGCCGAAATGGTCGGCGAGTATCTCGAGTCGAAAGCGTATGTCATCGACTACGCGGTCGACGGTATCTCGGGGTTGAGGCTTGGCGCGACGAATAACTACGACGCCATCGTCCTCGACGTCATGCTCCCCGGGGTCGACGGTCTCGACGTGTGTCGACGCCTGCGCACGGAATCGATGAGCAACGTCCCGGTTCTCATGCTCACGGCACGCGACACGCTGGCCGACAAGCTCGCGGGTTTCGACCACGGCGCGGACGATTATCTGATCAAGCCGTTCGATCTCGAGGAACTCGAAGCCCGAATCGCGGCCCTGATCCGGCGCGACAAGCGCGCGGTGTCACTTGGATCAATCGAACTGGACGGGGTGAAAGTCGATGCCGATACCCGCCGGGTCACACGCGACGGACACGAGATCATCCTCACTCCGATCGGCCTGAAAATACTCCAGTTGCTCATGCGTGCTGCGCCGCGCGTGGTTTCACGCAGCGAAGTGGAACGCGAAATCTGGGGCGACCTCCCGCCGGACAGCGACGCACTGCGCAGCCATGTCTATACGCTGCGCAAGGCCGTGGACAAACCGTTTGCCGCAACCCTGATCCACACGGTCCACGGTGCCGGGTTCCGCTTCGGCCATGAACAGTGAGTTTTCGCGACGTCTGAACCGGCGCCTGCTGCGCGCGTTTCTCGTTCAGATCGGTTTAATCAGCGCCACCGCCGTGGTCGGCGTCTATCTTGCCGAGTTCGCGATCCGCGAGCTGCTGATCGTCTCGGCGCTCGAACGCGAAGCGGATTACTTCTGGTCGCGCCAGAATATCGACCCCGATACGAAAGCCCCGAATACGCACGCCCTGATCGGTTATGTGTTCGATATCGCACGCCCGGACGCGTACCCGGAAGAGTTCCAGGGTCTGAGTACCGGGCTGCACGACCTCGAAACCCCGGTCGGACAGTCCGTCGTGTACGTCAGTGAAACGGACGGTCGCCGGCTGTTCCTCGTATTCGATGCCGACAACGTACGCCAGCTCGCGACGTATTTCGGACTCGTACCGCTCGCGCTCCTGCTCGTGGTTTTGTATTCGAGCGCGTGGCTCGCCTACCGTATCGCGGGGCGGGCGGTTTCACCATTGATCAAACTCGCCCGCGACGTGCGCGAACTCGACCTCGAATCACCCGCGGGCCTGACGCTCGGCAATCAGGACGAACTGCAGGGCGCGGATGAAGAGGTGCTCGTTTTATCGCACGCGCTCGTGCAGCTCGTCGAGCGGGTCAACAAGTTTGTCGAGCGCGAACGGATCCTAACGCGCGAAACGAGCCACGAATTACGCAGCCCGCTCACGGTAATCCGGATCGCAAGCGATATGCTCGACAAACGCGAAGACCTGAACGAGCAGAACCGCGCGACGGTCGACAAGATCCGGCGGGCCGCGAAGGACATGGAAGAGTTGATCGAGGCATTCCTCATGCTGGCGCGCGAAGATACCTCGAGCATGCTCACCGAAGCCGTCGATATCAACAGCATCGTGCGCGCGGAGTTCGCACGCACGGAACTCGTCTACGCCGGCAAGGGGCTCGATCTCAGCTACTCCGAGACCCGCCAGCTGACGATGACGTGCTCACCGAAAGTACTCGCCATCGTCATCGGTAACCTGTTGCGCAACGCGTGCGCCTACACCGACGAAGGTTATGTGCGCGTCGTCGTCGATGCGACGGGCGTACGAATTTCCGACAGCGGGGTCGGCATCAGTGACGACGAATTGAAAGCCGTGTTCTCGCCGTACTATCGCGCGCCGAACGCACGCGAGAGCGGCCACGGGATCGGGCTGAGTCTCGTCAAGCGGATGACCGACCGCTTCGGCTGGCCGATCGATATCACGAGCCACCCCGGTCGCGGCACCGTCGTTGTCGTGCGTTTTCCGAACGCCGAGGCGAGCGCACCGCGAGCAGTACCGGCACTGAAAAGCAGCGCCGGTTAGCCGTCGGCCGGCAACCCCCGCAAGCGCTACAGGCACGGAAACGGATGCGCTCCCCGGCCAGGATTGGTAGCCTATGATGAAACGGTCGCAGAGCCGTGGCGAGCGCCTGCGCTCCCCGCCGAGGGGATCAAACGGCGAGCAACAACACCCAGCCCTCCAGGGGAGTACCTGATATGGCGACATCTCTTACGGTCGAGGATCTGCTCGACGCCTACCGCACGATGAAAACAATCCGTGAATTCGAGGAACGCGTGCACGTGGAATTCGCCAAGGGCGGCATTCCCGGGTTCGTCCACCTGTACGCGGGCGAAGAAGCGTCCGCGACCGGGGTGTGTATGAACCTGCGCAGCGACGATTACATCGCCAGCAACCATCGCGGGCACGGCCACTGTATCGCCAAGGGCGTACAGGTCGACGGAATGATGGCGGAAATCTACGGCAAACGAACCGGCACGTGCCACGGCAAGGGCGGTTCGATGCATATCGCCGATCTCGAGGCCGGCATGATGGGGGCGAACGGGATCGTCGGCGGTGGCCCGCCGCTGGTGTGCGGTGCGGCACTCGCGGCCAAGATGAAAGGCAAAGGCGGGGTCGCGCTCGCGTTTTTCGGCGATGGTGCCTCGAACCAGGGGACGACGTTCGAAGCGCTGAACCTTGCCACGGTGTGGAAACTGCCGTGCGTGTTCGTGGCTGAGAACAACGGCTATGCGGAAGCGACGGCGGCCTCGTTCTCGGTCTCGTGCAAGGATATTTCCACGCGCGCGGAAGGCTTCGGCATGCCCGGGGTCACGGTTGACGGGCACGACTTCTTCGCCGTACATGCGGCGACCGCCGAAGCGGTGGATCGCGCGCGCAATGGCGGCGGCCCGACCCTGATCGAATGCAAACTCGACCGCTTCTTCGGCCATTTCGAAGGCGACAATCAGAACTACCGCGCGGCGAACGAAATCAAGGACGTGCGCGAGAACAAGGACTGCATCAAACGCTTCGCGAAGGCCCTGAAATCGGATTACGCCGTTACCGACACCGATCTGCTGGCGATCGATGAAGAAGTCCAGGCAGTCATCGACGACGCGGTCGCGAAAGCCGTTGCCGCTCCCGAACCGGGCGCGGACGATCTGCTGTCGGACGTCTACATCAGGTATTGAACGCACGCTCGACGATAACCGGCCACACGCCCACGACGCGATCCGAAGCACGCGCGGCGCTATAACAAACACTCGGGGGAGACACATCCATGGCACGCAAGATTCTCTACCAGGCAGCAATCAACGAAGCGCTCGATCAGGAAATGGCCCGCGATGAAACCGTAATCGTCATGGGTGAAGATGTTGTCGGCGGCACCGGCGCCGGCGGTGAAATGGACGCCTGGGGTGGCGTGCTCGGGGTCACGAAAGGCCTCTATGGCAAGTATGGCGATCGCATCATGGATTCACCGATCAGCGAATCCGCGCTCGTCGGTGCCGCGGTCGGTGCGGCGGCCACGGGTATGCGCCCGGTATGCGAACTCATGTTCATCGATTTTCTCGGCGTCTGTTTCGACCAGATTTATAATCAGGCGGCAAAATTCCGTTACATGTTCGGCGGCAAAGCGGTCACGCCGGTCGTGATCCGCACGATGTACGGGGCCGGTTTTCGCGCCGCAGCGCAGCATTCGCAGTGCCTGTACAACCTGTTCACGCACGTGCCCGGACTCAAGGTCGTCATGCCGTCAACGCCGTACGATGCGAAAGGTCTGCTGATCCAGGCGATCCGCGACGACGACCCCGTGATCTTCTGCGAGCACAAGGCACTGTATGCGATGGAGGGCGACGTCCCCGAGGAGTCCTATACGATTCCGTTTGGCGAAGCGAACATCGTGCGCGAAGGCGGCGACGTCACCATCGTCGCGCTCGGCCGCATGGTGCACCAGGCGCTCGCAGCGGCAAAGACACTCGCGAAGGACGGCATCAGTTGCGAAATCGTCGACCCGCGCACCACCTCACCACTCGACGAGGATACGATCCTCGAAAGTGTCGAGAACACCGGGCGCCTCGTCGTCGTCGACGAGTCGAATCCGCGCTGTTCGATGGCAACCGACATCGCCGCGCTCGTCGCCCGGAAAGGCTTTGGCGATCTGCAAGCGCCGATCGAACTCGTCACGGCACCACATACGCCGGTACCGTTCAGCGGCGCGCTCGAAGACCTGTACATCCCGAGCGCCGAAAAAATTGGCGATGCGGTTCGCAAGGTGGCGGGCTACGGCAGCTGAGCTGCCGGCCGCGCAACGACATCCCCCGCACGACGAAAACCGGACAAGACTTTATGAGCGACGCGAAGATTATCCCGATCACGATGCCGAAGTGGGGCCTGTCCATGGTCGAAGGCAAGGTTATCGAATGGCTCGTCGAAGAAAACGCAACGATCGCGGTCGGTGATGAAATCATCGATATCGAAACGGAAAAAATTGCGAACACGTTCGAAGCGCTCGACGGCGGCGTGCTGAAACGCAAGGTCGCGGCAGCGGATGAAACGCTGCCAATCGGTGCCCTGCTCGGCGTTCTCGCCGACGCCGACACCCCGGAAACCGAAGTGGATGCATTCATTGCGGAATTTCAGGCGAACTACGTGCCGCCGGAAATTGACGACGAGGAAGACGCGGGCCCGGGTTATGAACGCGTTGAAGTCGATGGTTACGACCTGCGCTACCTGCGCCTTGGCGACGGCGCCGACGCCGTGATCCTGATCCACGGCTTCGGCGGCGACCTCGACGGCTGGCTGCTCACCCAGCAACCGCTGTCCGCCACGGCCAGCGTTTACGCGCTCGATCTCCCGGGTCACGGGCAATCGACGAAAGCGCTACGCGACGGCTCCGTGTCCGCGCTGGCCGAGGTCGTCGCGAAATTCATGGACGCGCTCGGCATCGCGCGCGCGCATCTCGTCGGCCATTCTCTCGGCGGTGCAATCGCGCTGCAAACGGCGATCTCGCATACCGATAAAGTCAGCGCGCTGTCACTGATCGCAAGCGCCGGTCTCGGCCGTGAAATCAACGGCGCTTACCTCAACGGCTTCGTCGCCGCCGAATCGCGTCGCGAGATCAAACCGCTGCTGCAACAACTCGTCGCCGATCCGGCGTTGATCAACCGCACGCTCATCGATGACATCCTCAAGTTCAAACGTCTCGACGGGGTCACCGCGGCGCTCGGCACGGTGGCGCAGGCATTCGTCGATGGCGATATGCAGAAAATCGACCTCAGAGATGCGCTGGGCGGCCTGAACATCCCCGTGCGCGTGATCTGGGGATCGGTTGATAAAATCATTCCGGCAGCGCACGCCGACGGCTTGCCGGACAATGTCGATATTCACATACTCGACGGGTACGGACATCTCGTCCAGCTCGAAGCGGCGAGCGAAGTCAACAAGCTGCTACAGGGCTGAACGACAACAGAGGTGTGACGATGACAATGAACCCCGGCACGGAAACGCTCGGCCGGCTCGTCGAAGCAAACCGGGTGCACCGCAGCGTCTACACGGATCCGGCGATTTTCGAACTCGAAATGGAGCGGATCTGGGGACAGGCCTGGATTTACGTCGGCCACGATTCGCAGGTGCCCGAACCGGGCGACTACATCACGACGGAACTCGGTCTCGACCCGGTGATCATGGTCCGCGGCGACGACAACAAGGTGCGCGTGCTCGTGAACCGCTGTGCGCACAAGGGTGCAAAAGTCGCGGCACGCTGCGCCGGCAAGGCGGATTCGTTTCGCTGCCCCTACCACGGCTGGACGTACCGTCGCGATGGCGGTTTGCGTGGCTTGCCGGCCCGCGAAGGTTATGCGAACACCGGGCTCGAAGCGGGCGATCCGCGTTTCGCCCTGCCGCAGCTGGCGCAGGTCGATGACATTCGCGGCTTCGTGTTTGCGACGAAATCGTCGAGCGCGCCGGATCTGCGCACGTTCCTCGGTGAAGCGGCGCTGACGCTCGAGAATATCGCCGACCGCGCCCCGGCCGGACGAGTTGAATGCGCGGGCGGCCGGCTGCGCTACAGGCACCCGAGCAACTGGAAAATGTTCGTCGAAAACCTGAACGACGCGATGCACCCGATGATCGCGCACGGCTCCGTCGGCATCGCGGCGCGCAAGTATCTGCAGGCGCAGCCCGAGGGAACGGAGTACCCGGGCGAAGCCGAGATCATTTTTCCGTTCGGCAGCAGTTACGAATTCTTCGACAAAATGGGCGTTACCGCGCTGCCAAACGGCCACGGCTACATGGGCGGCACGATGAGCATCCATACGGACTATTCCGACATTCCGGGCTACTGGGACGCGATGGTCGATGCCTACGGCGAAGCGCGCACGAAAAAAATTCTCTCATCGAACCGGCACAATACGATTTTCTACCCGTCTTTCACCGCGAAAGACGCCGTGCAGGCCGTGCGCGTAGTGCGTCCGCGCGCGGTCGATGAGACCGTGATCGAGACCTACCATTTCCGCCTCGTCGGTGCACCGGAGGAAATGTTCGAACGCACGATACTCTACTCGCGGCTGATCAATTCATCGTCCGGCATGGTCGGCCCCGATGACCTCGATTGCTACAACCGGATGCAGCAGGGTTTGCGGTCTGATGCCTCGGAGTGGGTGGATATGCGCCGTTACATCAACGACGACAACGTCGCCGACGGCAAACGTACCGGCATGGGCACGAGCGATCTGACGTTTCGCAACCAGTACGCGGCGTGGCTCGAGTTCATGACGGGCGTAAGCCCGGCATGAGTACGCCGTCCCCGGAGGCGGTGGAGCGCCTGCTGTACGACGAGGCGGACTGCCTCGATCGCGGCGATCTCGATGCCTGGCTCGAACTGTACACGGCGGATGCGACGTACTGGATGCCGGTCGATCCCGGACAAACGGATCCGAAACGGCACATTTCCCTGTTCTACGACACGCGCCTGTTAATGGAAATCCGGCGCAACAATTTCGGTCACCCGTTTGCGGCCTCGATGGAGTATCCACTGCGCTGCTCGCACATCATCGGCAACATCCGGATCATGGAAGGATCCGATGCGCACACCTGCACAGTCGCTTCGAACTTCCAGGCGGTCGTGTATTACAAGACACAAACCGTCTATGCCGGCCGCTACACTCACGAACTCGTGAGCGACGGCGGGCGCTGGCAGATTCGCCACAAGCGCGTCGACCTGATCAATTGCGACGCGGAACACGGCAACCTGATCATCTACCTGTAGCGCCGCGCGCGTCGCAGCGGGCTATCTTCCGGGGAGCAACCCATGAAGCTGTATCGTGACTTCGAATCCCAGGAAGCGATCGACGCACAGTACGACGTCGAGCAGAGCGTGCCGGATTTCATGATCTATGCCGAGCAGTTCGTCGCGGCAAGCGCGCAGGCGCGCGACACCCTGCCGTGCCATCTCGGGGTGCGTTTCGGACCCACGCTGGACGAAACGCTCGATATTTTTCCGGCCGCCGATCGCAACGCACCGATCCTCGTGTTCATTCATGGCGGTTACTGGCGGCTGCTCACGAGCAGTGAGTTCGATTTCGTCGCGACCGGCCCGGTACAGCGCGGCATGACCGTGGTCGTAACGAATTATTCGCTGTGTCCGAAAGTCACGATCAGCGAAATCACCCGCCAGTCCCGCGCCGCGCTCGCGTGGTTGGCCAACACGGAACTCGAGTTTAACGGTGACCGCGAGCGGATTTACGTCTCCGGACATTCCGCCGGCGGCCAGCAGACCGCGAGGTTACTCGCAACGGACTGGGCCGGTGACTACGGACTGCCCACGGACATCATCAAGGGCGGCATCGCGATCAGCGGCTTGTTCGACCTGCGACCGCTGCGCTACAGCTTCGTGCAGCCAAAGCTGTTACTCACGCACGACGTTATCGAGCGCGAGAGCCCGCAATTCCACATCCCCGAATCGGCGCCGCCGCTGCTCGTCAGCGTCGGTGGCGATGAACCCGGGGAATTTCGCCGGCAGTCGCACGATTTCCACGCCGCGTGGACGGCGGCCGGGCTCGACGGCGGGTACTGGGAGCAGGCGGGGAAAAATCACTTCACCGCGATCGAGGGATTCCTCGACCCCGCGAGCGAACTGTGTGAGCGACTGAGCACGTTCATCCGAAGTTAGCGCCCACTACCGGCGTGCGCTAGAGCAGTCCGCGCAGGGTTGCCGTGCACTGCGCGTAGTAGCCGCGACCGAACAGGTTCAGGTGGTTCAATTCATGGTAGAGACGGTACACCGCGATCCGCCGCGCGCTGTCGGGCGCGAGCGGCCACACTTCATCGTACGCGGCAAAACACGTCGCATCGAAGCCGCCGAACAGCTGCATCATGCCGAGTTCCGCTTCGCGGCGGCCGTAGTAGCTTGCCGGGTCGAAAATTACCGGCGCACCGTCGGCATCCGCGGCCGCGTTGCCAGCCCACAGATCGCCGTGCAGCAACACGCACGGTTCCGCGGGTTCGCCGATAATCGCGGTCAGGCGATCGGCGAGTGCGTAGCCGAGTGCGAGCAACGGGTCGCCCGCGTTGCCGGCCGCGGCGAATCGTTCGAGCTGCCACAGCAAGCGTCGATCACGCCAGAACGCAACCCAGTCCGCCGCGGTCGCGTTCGGTTGCGGCGTCGTGCCGAGATAATTATCGCATTCGAAACCCGGCGACTGACCCGCGGTAGCCGCGTGCAGGACCGCGAGTTCACGCCCGATCCGCACCTGCCAGCTCGCATCCGGCGCGCGCGGCGCGAACGGTTCGAGGACGAGAAAATCGTCACTGACGGCGACCGGCGCGGGCACCCGGATCGCCGCCGCCGCGCGCAGGCGTTCGAGCGCGCGCGACTCGGCGACGAACATACCGGGACAGTTTGCCGCCGGCGGCCGGGTCTTGACGAAATACCGCCGGCCATCGGCGAGCGTGATCAGCGCGGACGCGCAAATCGAACCGCCGCGAACCGCTGTGCGCTGAACGATATCGCTGTGAAATCCGCTTGTCGCGGCAATCGAACCGGCGAGTTCGCGATCGTCGATCACGGAGATCCGCGCGCAAGCAGTTCGCGACAGCGATGCAGCAGCGCGGGGCAGGCCTGCTCGATCAAATCAATGACGTGATCGAAACCGGCGGCGCCACCGTAGTACGGATCGGGAACGGGGGGCGCGGTGTCATGCGCAACGACGCCGGGCAGAAAGCGCCCGAGCAACTCGATGTGGTCAGTGCGATCCGGCGCGCGCCGGAGCAGGTCGCGATAATTATCGTGATCCATCGCGATGATCAGATCGAAGCGGGCATAGTCGTCGGGCACGACGGCGCGGGCGATCGAGTCGAGCGTGTAATCACGCCGCGCCGCCGCGTCGCGCATGCGCGGATCGGCCGGCTCACCTGTATGGCTGGCGATGGTTCCGGCGGAATCGATGTAAATACGATCGCCGAGTCCCGCGTCCTCGACATGGCGCCGGAACACGCCCTCGCCGGTGGGCGAACGGCAGATGTTGCCCATGCAGACGAACAGCACTGCGATCGCTTGTGATCGGGTCGCCATATCGTGCGTTTCTCCTCGGTTACGGCAAGTGCGCACGGTAGTTTTTGCTTATCAGGGTCGCGCCGCGCGGGTCCGAAGCGCGCGCAACGACGGCACGCCGTGTCGCCGGCCGGGTACAAGCTTTGCGACGCTCGATAGCGTGCGTTTCCGGCACCCGGGGCCGGACCATGACTTGCGCCGCGCTTCGATGAGCTAAACTCGTATACCCGAACGGCGATCAGAACCGCCGGATTACGGGGAGGATATGATGTCGCACCGGTCGCGGCAATTTCAGGAGTGCCGATGACATTGAAACTGCTGATCTCCGTCGTGCTCGTGCTCATGCTCGCGAGCGGCTACACGTACGCCTGCGACGTCGATGCCGATTGCGGTGCCGGCGGTACGTGTATCAAACGTGAGAAGCGCGCACGTGGCGTGTGTTACGGCGGTAATCCCGCGGCCCCGCCCGAGGCGACGGCGCCGCCCGTCAACATGATCGATCCGCTGTCGGACCCGACGAATCGGCCTGCCGACGCCTGCATGGTGACGGAAGAGTGCCCGGCCGGAATGGAGTGCGTCATCCTCGGGGTCTGGGGCCGTTGCACCGTCCTGTGAAAACGATCCCGCAGTGGCACAACACCGGCAAGGCGCGTCCCGCGTTCGCACAGGCGCCGGGACCCGGCCAGGAATCCGTATGGGATTACCCGCGGCCGCCGCTGGTCGTAGCCGACGAGCGCCGCGTCCGCGTCACGTTCGACGGTCGTCAGATTGCCGCCTCGTCACGCGCGTTCCGGATCCTCGAAACCGCGAGCCCACCCACATTCTACCTGCCCGAAGACGACATCGATATGTCACTGCTCGCGCTCGCGCCCGGGACGTCGTGGTGTGAATGGAAAGGCGATGCGCGCTATTGGCGACTCCGGCTCGAGGGCGCGCCGTCGAGTCCGGTGGCATGGGATTATCCGGCGCCGAACGCGGCGTTCGCGACGATCGCGCGCCACGTTTCGTTCTACCCCGGCGCCGTCGTGTGCACGGTCGCCGGTGAACGGGTGCGGCCGCAACCCGGCGGCTTCTACGGTGGCTGGATGACGGACGAGATTGTCGGCCCGGTAAAAGGGGAACCGGGCACTGCGGGCTGGTAGGGCGCGCTTGCGGAATGCCTAGTTCGCGTTTTCGGCGATATAACGTTCGACATCATCGACCGCGATCAGCCCCGGAACGTGCGCGACGAGATCGCCTTCGGGGTTGAACATCAAATAAGTCGGCGTGCCGGTGAACGATTCCTCGGTAAGTGCCTTGTAGGCGGCGCGGATCGCGTCCGCTTCGACGATCGAACTCTCGAACGTCATCGGTTTGTCCGCGATATAGGCGCGCACTTTTTCCGCCTCGGCAAACCCGTCGAGCGACATGCCTATCACCTTCGCGTCCGTGTCCTTGTGCTTGTCGTGAAACGCCGAGATGGCCGGATACTGACTGCGGCACGCGGCGCAGTACGTCGTCCACATCATCACCATCGTCCACTTGCCGGGTTCGAAGTAGCGCGACAGCGGGACCGTATCGCCGTCGAGCGTGCGCACTTCGATGTCGCTGGCGCGACCCGCGGCATCGCCGGCAACGAGCAGCGTGGCGAGCGCGAATATGAGGCCAAGTCGTTTCATCATCGGGGTTTCCTGAACGGCGGTACGAATCCGCACGTGGTTAGAGTTTTCGGGCCGGCGCGAGTTCAACCCGCGCGGCCACCCAGGGCGTCGAGCTCCGTCGCCGAGAAGCCGGCCGCCTCGCGCGCCGGGTAATTCATCGCCGCGCCACGCAGGGTGCCGAATTCGCATGACACGAGTTCGGCAAACGTCGCTTCCGGATCGAGCCCGCGATCGCGACACACGGCCGTGAACCAGCGACTGCCGATCGCGACATGACCGATCTCGTCGGCGAGTATCCGTTCGAGAATGCCGGCGCCGGCGACATCGCCAATCGCGTTCAGCCGCCTGATCATTGGCGGCGTCACGTCGAGCCCGCGCGCTTCCATCACGCGCGGCACGAGCGCCATGCGTCGCAGGATATCATCGGCGGTGCGTTGCGCCATATCCCACAGCCCGTCATGCGCGACGAAATCACCGTAGGCGTGACCGAGCGTGTGCAGATGCCGATCGAGCAGCGAGTAATGAATCGCCTCTTCCCTGGCGACCCTGATCCAGTCCGCGTAATAAGCCGGCGGCATGCCGCAGAAACGCACGGCCGCATCGAGTGCGAGGTTGATCGCGGTGAATTCGATATGGCAGATCGCGTGCACGAACGCGGCATGACCGCTGCGCGAGCCGAGCTGCCGGCGCGGTAACTGTCGGGGATCGACGAGTTCCGGCCGCGCCGGTCGGCCTGGCGCGGGCGGCAGCGTTACCGGTCGCGACAGCGCAGCGGGATCCGAAGGCAGGGATGCAACGAGCGCGCATTTCTCCCGCGGGTCGCGAAGTTCGAGACACCGGATCGCGGTGTCGACCCAGTCGGAAGCACCGGTGGTGATTGTGTGATCGTGCGTTAGCAATTAGCCTACCTGTAATCATCAGCACCGACCGCGCGGGCCGAATGCCGGATAGAAGCGCCGAAGCATGAGACACCGGATCTCACCGCAACGTCCTCTCCCGCGCAATTGCGTGCGTGGGACAGAGAACGAGGGGTCAGCCATGATCCCTGCGCGCCCCCCGGTTGTTGCCGGATTTGAAACGCGTATTCGGCATGCAGCCACTGCTGCGGAGGCTAAAGTATCGCATGAGTGAATTCCGCGACCAGGTTGCCGTCATTACCGGCGGCGCGAATGGTATTGGCCAGGCGCTGGCGCGCGCGCTCGCCGCGCGCGGCGCGAAAGTCGCGATCGCCGATATCAACGACACGCTCGGCGAAAATCTCGCCGCGGAAATCAATGCCGGCGGCGGCAGCGCGAAATACCTCCACGTCGACGTCACGGTCGAGGAAAGCATGTCCGCGCTCATGGCTGAGGTTAAACGCGAATTCGGTCGCCTCGATCTCGTGTTCAACAATGCGGGCATTTCCGTCGCCGGCGATGGTCGCGATCTCACGCTCGACCAGTGGCGCAAGGTCACGGACGTGAATTACTGGGGCGTGATTTACGGCTGCAAGTTTGCCTACGACCTGATGGCGGAACAGGGCTCCGGGCATATCATCAATATCGCCTCGCTCGCCGGGCTCATTCCGTTCCCGACGAACCTGCCGTATTCGGCGACAAAATTCGCCGTCGTCGGACTGTCGATGTCGCTGCGCGCGGAAGGCGCGGACCTCGGGGTGAACGTAAGTTGCGTGTGCCCCGGGTTCATCGCTTCGAACATCTACGAAGCGACCGAGATGGTGAACGTCCCGAAGAAGGCTATTATCGAAAATATTCCGTTCAGGATCGTCTCGACCGACGTAGCGGCCGAGCGGATCCTGAACGGGGTGAAGAAAAACAAGGCGATTATCATTTTTCCCGGTTACGCAAAACTCTTCTGGGGGCTGTACCGGCTGAAACAATCGCTGCTGAACAGGTTTGCGCTGCAAACGATCCGCGACCTGCGCAAGCTGCGCGGAAAGAGCTGACGGCGCTGAAGGAGAACTGAGGATGGGTAATTTTTCGCCGGCCGTACTGGCGGACGGGTTTATTTTTCTCGAAGGGCCACGCTGGCACGACGGCGAACTGTGGTTTTCGGACATGTGGGATCACAAAGTGAAGCGCATGTTGCCGAGCGGCGAGATCACCACCGTGGTGACCGTACCGGAGCGCCCGTCCGGACTCGGCTTCATGCCCGACGGCACCGCGTTGATCGTGTCGATGGCGAACCGCACGGTTTATCGTCTCGAGAACGGCGCGCTCGTCGAACACGCGGCACTCGGCGATGCAGTCGGCGGCGACGTCAACGACCTCATCGTCGACAGCGCCGGACGCGCGTATGTCGGCAACTTCGGCTACGACCTGTTCAACGAGGAAGAACCGCGCAACGCAACGCTCGTGCTCATCGAACCCGACGGTTCACATCGGGTCGTTGCCGATGATCTCTCGTTTCCGAACGGCATGGTGCTGACGAACGACGGTGCTGGCCTCGTCGTCGCGGAAACGTTCGGACATCGCCTCACGGCGTTCGATCGCAAGGCGGACGGCAGTCTCACGAATCGCCGCGTGTTCGCGGAACTCGGTGACTACACGCCCGATGGTATCTGCCTCGACATCGAGGGCGGGATCTGGGTTGCCTCGTTCATGACCGGCGACTTCATCCGCGTCGTCGATGGCGGCGAGATCACGGACAAATTCAGCGTCGGTCCCGGCAAGGCAGCCGTCGCCTGCCAGATCGGCGGGCCGGACAACCGCACGCTGTACTGCCTCACGTTCGAGGGCGAAATCGCCGACATCGCGAAACTCGAACGGCGGGCCCGGATCGAAACCGTGACGGTGGCCATACCCGGCGCCGGTTCACCGTAGGCGCACCGGTACGGCGCGCGCCCGCTTACAGCGGCCGGATCCAGATCCGGTTGTCGTGAAACGCGGCGCCGCCGGTCGGAGACACGGGATCGGCACCGGTGAGTACGTTGATCCCGCGGCCGGCGGCAAACGCGCTGTTCGGCCAGATACTCTCCACGATCACGACCCCGGTCTGCACCCCGGGAAACACTTCGACGGCAATATCGATTTCACCGCGGTCGTTGCCAAGGCGCACGGTCTCGCCATCACTGAGTCCGAGCGCGGCGATGTCGTCGGGATGCATTTTCACGCTCGGGCGGCGCTCGCGGCGGCGCGACGTGGGCACCTCGTTGAACGTCGAATTGAGGTAGTGCCGCGCTGGCGCCGTCACGAGGCGAAACGGCATTTCCGCGGTGGCCTCCTCGATCGCGGTCCAGTGATCGGGCAGGGACGGCGGCAGGCCGGCAGCACCCGGTGGACCGAATTCGCGCGGCCCGATATGTTCCCAGTCCGCGCGAAAGTGAAAGCGCCCGTCGGCATGGCCGAAGCCGTCGATGAAATGTGCTTCGTCGAAATCCGGCTGGCAATCGAGCCAGCCGGTTTTTTCGAGTGCCGCGAGGCTGCCCCAGCCCGAGTGTTCCAGCGTCCAGTCGATGATTTCGCGCGGTGACAGCGTAAAGCCGCGGTGCTCGGCGCCGAGTCGTTCGGCGAGCGCACAGATCACGTCGTGATTGGAGCGGCATTCGCCGGGTGCATCGACGACCTTCGGCCCGAAAATAATATGCTGATGACCGCCCCCCTGATAGATGTCGTCATGTTCGAGGAACATCGTCGCCGGCAACACGATATCGGCGACGGCGGCGGTTTCCGTCATGAACTGCTCGTGCACGCACACGAACAGATCCTCGCGCGCGAAACCGCGGCGCACCGTGTTCTGATCGGGTGCAACGGACGCCGGGTTCGTATTCTGCACGAGCATCGCCGTCACCGGCGGGCCATCGCCGAGCGCGCGACGCTCGCCGGTCAGCACGGCGCCAATGCGCGACTGATCGAGCAGGCGAACCGACGGATCACGCACATCGAGGCCGTCGATCAGCGTCCGATCCCAGTGGTAGATCGCGCCATTATTGTGGAACGCACCGCCACCGCGGTGCAGCCACGCGCCTGTGATCGCCGGGATGCACGACGCCGCATGCATGTTCACGACGCCGTTGCGCTGGCGTGAAAAACCGTAGCCGAGACGGAAGAAACTGCGTTCGGTCGTGCCGACGAGACGCGCGAACGCTTCGATTTCAGCCGCCGGCACCCCGGTGATCGCGGCGGCCCAGGCCGGGTTCCGCGTTTGCAGGTGCTGCTGCAGGTCGCGCGGACAATCCGTGTAGCGTTCGAGATACGGCCAGTTCGCGTAACCGTCGCGAAACAGCACGTGCATCACGGCGCATGCGAGCGCGCCGTCCGTACCGGGACGCACACACAGGAACTGGTCGGCCTGTTCCGCGGTTGCATTGCGGTACGTATCGATGACGACAATCTTCGCACCGCGTTCGCGACGCGCGCGCAAGGCGTGCACCATCACGTTGACCTGGGTGCTCGCGGCATTCGTACCCCAGATCACGACACAATCGGAAGCGGCCATTTCACGCGGATCCGAACCCGCGAGCTTGCCGGTACCGGCCAGGTATCCGTTCCAGGCGGACGTGACGCAGATCGTCGCGTGCTCGCCGGAATAGCGTTTTGCGTGGCGCAGCCGGTTGATCCCGTCGCGCATCACGAGCCCCATCGTACCGGCGTAAAAATACGGCCACACGGTTTCGGCGCCGTGGCGCTGCTCCGCGGTGATGAACCGCTCCGCGACTTCGTCGAGCGCGGCATCCCACGATATCGGCGTAAACGATCCCGATCCCTTCGCGCCACTGCGCCGCAGCGGTACGGTCAGCCGATCGGGGTGTTCGAGGCGCTCGGCGTAGCGCGCAACCTTGCTGCAGATCACCCCCGCGGTGTAGGAGTTGTCCGCCGCGCCGCGAATGCGGCCGATGCGCTGCCCGTCGACGCGTTCAACCTCGAGTGCACACGTCGACGGACAATCGTGCGGACAGGCGTGGGTGAAAATCTCGGTCGGCGCGTTCATGAGCATGATTTCGGGCTTCTCGGTGGAGTACGCAATATGCCGCAGCGCCTGCACCCGGACAAGCACGCCCGTTCGCTACCCACATCGATTACAATTCGGGCGAACCCGCCGCACGAACGAATTGAATTACAATGAAACGACTGCTGTTCGTATGCCTGCTCGTGAGCCTGTCAGGCTGCTATTCGTCCGGGGTGAAAATCCTCGACCTCGCCGGCGACGGCAAACGCATGCTGCCGGAACATGCACAGGCCATCGAGACGGCCGGCGTGATCACGTTCATCGAACCGCAACCGCGGATCCACTTCGTTGCCTCGAGTCTCATGGACAGCAATCTGCAGCCGGCGAACCTCGCGGACTGGGACGCGGAGACGGAAATCACCGCGCTCGTCGAGGAGCGGCTGCAACGCAAGGGCTATAAGATCGTCGATATCGCCGCGCAGATGTCCGTCGACGAAGCGTATTCGAGCAGCGCGAGTTTCGCCACGCCGGAACGCATTCGCCCGCGCCTGCTCGAGATCGGTCGCGCGCACAATGTCGATATGCTCGTGGTGATCTATCGCCAGCAGGTCCGCGACTTCATGACGAAATCGAGCCAGAAAGTCATCAGTTACGGTTTGCTCAAACGTCATTCCGGGGACCAGGTGTATGCCTACAGCGTCGTCCATTTCGAGGCACTGAACGTCGCGAAGGGCTATACGCTCGGCGAGGCCGATGCGAAAGTCAAAACGCAACTGCCCGCAAGTGCATGGCAGGCGAAGTTCGAATCCGGCGACGGCCCGTTCCGGATCAGCGCCGGGCGTGAGGCGGTGATCGAGGCATTGAAAAACGCCGTTATGATCGCCGGCCAGGAAGCCGGCGTGACGAACTAAAACGCAACGTAGAATCCGCAGCTATCGGGTTCAACGCAACATCCCCGTACCGTCGCATCGACGGCGCGGATGGCGACAGGGTTGGCAGTGACGATTGCAAACCGCCCCCGCTCGTTGCGGGGTCCGGAACGCGTACCCGGCGGCCGGCGGGATTTGCCGATCGCTTGACTTGAACCCGCCCGGCACGGCAGCCTGACAGGCGGCGTCCCGTTCGAGGAGGAAGATCGTGTTACCGAGCGAACCACAATCGATTGGCGGCGTCCTCGACGCCGGTTTCCATGTTTTCCGCAACACGCTCAAGTCCGTCGCCATACCGGCGACGGTCATGGCCGCCGTACTCGCCGGTCTCGCACTCGGCATGGCGTATTCATTCGACTACGAAGCGCTCGCAGCGATGCAGAACCCGGATCCGGACACTCCCCCGGCGTTCCCGGGCATCGGCCCGCTGTTCTGGGTGCTGTGGGCGTTGTACATCGCATCGTTTCTCATGTTTTTCATCGTCGTTGCGAGTCACCAGTGGGCGTTGATCAAGGGGCGCGAAACTTCGCTCGCCGCCGATATCCTCCGCGGGCTCACGCTCCTCGTGCCGCTGCTGGTCGCATCATTCCTGTATTACGTGGCGATCGCGCTCGGCTTTGTACTGCTTGTCATCCCCGGCCTCATCGTCATGGTGAGCATGAGCCTGTATGCCTTCGTTCCGATCGTCGAAGACCGCAGCGCATGGACAGCGATCACCCGCAGCCATGAACTCGTATGGGGCGGCAACTGGTTCCGGACCGCGGCCGTGTTGACCGTTCTCATGGCGATCAGTGTTGCGCTCACGATCACCCTGGAACTCGTGTTCGGTGCGCCGACCGGAATTTCGTCGGTAGTACAGCCGACCGCACCGAATCCGTGGGCGACAATCAGCGGCGCGCTGCTCACGGTTGCGCTGTACCCCTTGTTCACGGCTGTCATGCTTGCCTTGTACCACGACCTGCTGCTGCGCAAGGAAGCCGGCGATCTCGATTCGCGACTGCAGGCGCTCGACGAACCGTCGGCCTAGCCACGGTTCCGACTCCCGCCGAGCAGGACCGTGGCACGCACTCTCGACCCGGCTTTACTCGACCCGATCGTTGCCGGACTCGACCTCGCCGATCTTGCAACACTCGATCGCACGCTGTTCGCGATGCGCCTGTTGCTCGACGATATCGAAGCGTGGCTGCGGCGCCTCGCGAATGACGAGGACAGCTGGCTCAACCGGCTCGCCGATCTGCTCGGTGCGGGTTCGGAATTCGCTGACGGCGCGGGTTTTCTCGACCTGATCCTGCTCGCGATTCCGCTTCTCGTGGTCGCGGCGGTGATCAGCGCGATGGCTATTTTTTTCTGGCGCCGTCACTCACGCAGACCCACCACGAGCCGCCCGACACCCGACCTCCCGGTCCTGCTCCCCACCCTGAGCTCCGTCGATGGCGGCGACACGATCGACACGCTGCCGGCACGCGAACAAGCGGCGGCGCTGTTCCGTCACGCGTGCGACGAACTCGCGAACCGCGGTGCGCTGACGCTCGCGGACAACCTGACGAACTCCGCGCTTGCGCGCCGCGCCCGCGTGTCCGGCATTGCGCGACGAGCCCTGCGCGAACTCGCGAACGGCGCCGATCGCGTGCTGTTCGGGGGCTGGCTGCCGTCGGACGCAGAGCTTCACCAGTTGCACGAGGATTACCGCGCCCTGATGGCCGGACTGGCAACGCCGACATGAAAGATCGTCTTGGCTCGATCGGCGCGATGGCGCTGCTGCTCGCGGTACTCGCGCTGATCTTCTGGCCACGGGGAGAGACCGCGCAACCAACCCGTCCGCTGAGCCGTGATACGCGCTCGGCAGGTCTCGCCGCGCTCGAGCGCTGGTTGCACGGTTCGCAGATCGAAACGGCCCGACTCGGCCAGCGCTATACCGCGCTACCCGCGCTCGACGTCGCGCCACGTGGCAACATCGCGATCGTTCACGTGCCGATGCTGCTCGTGCCGGAAGCACCGGAGATCGCGGCGTTGCACGACTGGGTCGCCGCCGGTAACACGCTCGTTGTGAGCGCGAGTCTGCTCGAATCACCGGCGTGGCATTTAGCTGGCGGATCGGTGGTCGATACGACCGAGACCCTCGGCGGGATCAGCCTGTCCGTCACGGCAACGAAAGACATCGTGGACAGTTCCGGCAGCGCGCGATCGTTTCTCGAGGTGCCCGCATGGGTGGCGCTCAGCGGCAGTGCACGCACCGTCGCGCTCCGCGCGGTGGCCCGACATCCGCTCGGCGGCGGCTTCGCGGACGTTCGGGTGCCGTGGGACGGTACGCTCGTCGTCTGTTGCGCGGCCGCTGATGCGGCCGGCCGCGGCGGGTCGGCCCGCGCGACGCCGACGATGAATTCCGCGGCAGCCGATGCACCCTGGCGCGCCGTGATCGAACACGCGGAATCCGCCCAGGTCGCGGCCTGGGAGAAACGCTTCGGCGACGGCAGGATCATCGTGCTCGGACATCCTTCGCTGCTCGCGAACGCCGCGATCGCGGAACACGACAATCGCCGATTCGCGCAGAACCTGATCGCCGCACACCTCGGCCCGGGTGGTACTGTCATCTTCGATGACGCGCACCAGGGTGACAACGACCTGTATACGCCGCGCGAATTGCTCACCGATGTGCGCGTCCTGTACACGCTCGGGTTCCTGCTCATGTGCTGGGCGGTGTACCTGCTCGCCGACGCCGGCAGTTGGGAACGCGCGACGACCCCGGCCCGTGGTCGTCGCCCGGGCCAGGCGGATCTCGTACGCGCGAGCGGTGCTTATCTCGCCCGGCGACTGCGGCATGACGCGCTTGCGCAGGGACTCGTGGCGCCGCTGCGCGACCGTCTCGCACGCAAATGGCGTTTGACGAGCGAGCGTGCGCTGGCCGACGGGCTTGCCCGCGAACACGCCGACCCCGCGCTGGTCAACGAACTCGTGCGTGCGCTCACGGGTAACACGGCCGGCCGTACCGATCCGGTGCGGCTGCATAAGCTCATCGCAAAACTGCGCCGCGCGGCGCGCTGAATCCGCTAACGCGAGGTAAACATGACAGCAGGCAGTCACTACGTTGAAACGATCGCGGCGCAGGTCGGGCAACACGTTTTCGGTATGGACGATACGGTCGGGGCACTCGCGATGGCGCAAATGGCGCGCGGCCATGTCCTGTTGCAGGGTGCACCGGGGATCGGCAAGACACTGCTCGCGCGGACGTTCGCGACGACCGTCGGCGGCGCGTTCCGACGAATTCAGGGCACCCCGGATCTGACCCCGAGTGACATCACCGGGGTGACGATATTCCGGCCGGACGGCAGCGAATTCGAGTTCCGCGAGGGCCCGCTGTTCACCGAGCTGCTGCTGATCGACGAGCTGAATCGCTGTAATCCGAAAACCCAATCGGCGCTGCTGCAGGCAATGGAAGAGCGTTGCGTGACCGTCGAACGTGAATCACGCGCCCTGCCGCCGAATTTCTTCGTCGTCGCAACCCAGAACCCGATGGATTTCGAAGGCACCTACCCGCTGCCGGAGTCGCAAATCGATCGCTTTCTCGTGCGCATCGATGTGCAGTACGTCGAGCGTGAACACGAGGCCCGGGTGCTGCATACCCACGCCATTACCGCGCAGCGCGATTTCGCCGCCGACCCGCTCGACCCGGCACTGCTCGATGCCGCGCGCGCGGAAATCGATGCGTGTCGGGTCGAACCCGCGCTGATCGACTACGTGCTCGACATTGCTGCCGCGAGCCGCCAGCGCGAGGACGTGCAACTCGGTCTGTCGACGCGCGGCGCGCGCGCGCTCGTGCTGATGGCGCGGGTCAATGCGGTGTGCGCGGGGTTCGATTTCGTGCGGCCGGACGACGTACAGGCCGTCGCGCCGTGGGTCATCGCGCATCGCCTGATCCTGACATCCGAAGCCATCCTCGAAGGGCGCACGGCGGCTGAACTGAGCGATGAAATCGTCACGACGGTCGCGGTGCCGCGAGTCGACGAGACGACCGCCAGCGGCGCACCCGCGGGATGACGCTGCGGCCGCGCACGGTAGCGCTCACCGTCGTTGTCGCATTCATCGGGATCGCGGCGAGCTGGCGCGGCCTGTCGCCGTTGACGTGGCAGTTGCCGGCCGTGGTCATCGCGATGCTCGTGCTGGCCGAGTTCAATGCCCTACGCGGGCCCGCGTTGACCCTCAGCGTATCGCAGCCGCCACAGTTGGGGCTCGGCACCGATCACGCGGCTAGTGTCGCGATCACGAACGCGGGTACAACCGCCTGCACGCTGCGCGCCTGTCCCGTCCCGCCGTCGGGGGTCGCGACCGCGCGGCGCGATTTTCAGCTCGAGCTCGCGCCCGGCGAAAGCACGGAACACGCGTTCACGCTGTCCGGTACCACGCTCGGACGCCATGCGTGGCCGCGCCAGCCGGTGGAGATCCGCGGTCGCTACGGCCTCGCGGACTGGATTCGCTACGTGCCGGTCACAGCCGTCAGCCGGGTCGTGCCGAACCGCAGACCCGTAGCAAGCCCCTCACGCGGACTCGCCTGGTCCGGTCAGCGGCCCGTGCTGAACGTCGGCCCCGCGAGCGAGGAAACACGCGGTCTGCGCGCGTATTCACCCGGTGATCCGCCGGCGGCGATCGACTGGAAGGCAAGCGCTCGCCAGCGCGAACTGATGGTGCGCGAGTCCACGCACACGGAACATATCGAAATTGTCGTTGCGCTCGATGCCGGTCAGGCCAGCGGACTCGCGTGTGGTGATCTCACCGTACTCGGCCACAGCGCAAACGTGGCCGCGCAACTGATGGCGACGGCGGAGTTACGCGGCGACCGTGCCGGCCTGCTCGTGTTCGCCGATCGCGTGCTCGGGTGCCTGCCTGCCGGTCACGGACCGGCGCACCAGCGACGCCTGCAGGAACTGCTCGCGACGACGACCAGCACCGGGGCGGAATCAAACCCGCTGCCGGCGATCATGACGCTGTCGCGAGTCGCGCAACGGCGTTCTTTGATCGTGTTGTTCAGTCAATTGCACAGTGTCGAAGTAGGCAGCCAGCTTTACCGCGCGGTTCGATTACTGCGACCGCAACACCTGCCACTGATCGTTGCCCTGCGGGATCCGGATATCGACGCGCTTGCCGTGCAGCCGGCGTCGCGCTGGGTCGACCCCTACATGAGCCTCGCGGCGATCGAGTATCGCCGCGACGTGAAGGCGATCAGTCAGCGCCTGCAGCGCCTCGGCGCCGACATTGTCGAAACGGTACCCGACGAACTCGGTACCGCGGTTATGCGTCGTTATCAGCAGCTGCGGCGCTTACGCCGGGTCTGAACATACGCACCGGCGCGCAACGCCGCAGGTCGTCGACTACAAGCTGCCGCTCGTGATGCACGCGGCCGATACGTCACCGGGCGGGCACGCACCCAGCTGGTATTCACCGGAACGGTAAACGATGCCCGGCCACAGCGCGTAGGCGCGTGCATGTTCGACATGCGCTTGCGCGTCGATATCGTCATGGGCGACGAACTTCCCGTCGATAACGGGCCCGGACAGCGGTGGTCGCGACGGACGCAGGACGGTGAGATAGTCGCCTTCGAGATGCGCCTGGTGATCGGCGAACTGCATGATCGCGCGGCCGACGTAATCCGCGGCGACCGTCGTCAGGTCGATGCCGGGCATCGGGTGCGGGCCCGATATTCCCGCGAGGCCCAGCAGTGTCGTCGGCAAATCGATCTGACTCGCGATATACCCGGAACGTTGCGGCGCAATTCCGCCGCCGAGGATCAGGGCCGGGATGTGAAATCCTTCGAGCGGGAAGATTTTCGCGATATCCGTCGCACCGGCAGCGGATTTGCCCGGCGTCTGATCGGCAACGCGCGCATCGTGGTCCGCGACGATGAGAAAAATCGTGTGGTCCCAGTAATCCGCCTGACGTGCGCGCTCGATGAAGCGGCCAAGCGCACCGTCGGCGTAGCGCACGGCGTTGTCGCGCGTAAACAGCGGCGGGCTGTAATCGTCACCCTCGGTGACGGGGAAATGGAACGGCTGATGGTTCGAAGACGTCAGCGTCGCGATGAAATTCGGCTGTTTGGGATGCGCCGACAGCGTTGCATGGATCGCATCGAACACATCGTCATCACAATACCCGTAGGTGCTGCGGAACACGCCGTGCTCGATAGCGTTCTCGTCGTAGACATAATCGAATCCGTTACTCAGCGTGAAACCACGCATATTGTCGAAATCTGAATTGCCACCGTAAAAGAAGCCGTTGCGGTACCCGGCTTCGTGCAGCAGCGTAGCCAGGGTGAAAAAATGCGTCTGGCTGTCAACGAGGCGAACGATCGAGCGACCCGGGGTCGGGAGAAAACCCGACAGCACCGCCTCGATACCGCGCACGGACCGCGTGCCCGTTGCGTACATGCGTTCGAACCACCAGCCCTCATGCGAGAGTCGTTCGAGGTTTGGAGTCAGATTGCGCCCACCGAGCGACGCCACGTAACGCGCGCCGAGGCTTTCGGCGAGAATAATCACGATATTCCGGCGCTCGGGTGGAACGCTGATCGGGCGCCGCTCCTGGTGCGCGCCAACGATGCTGCGCACCGACCGCCGCGGCATCTCGCCGTACAGTGTCTCGGGACGCACTTCCTCGAGCATTCGGTAGCGCGCGTAGGCGGCGGAGAAGAACGAATTCAGTGCGAGATTGTTCAACAGGAGATCGTTCGTAAACGCGACCTGGCCGGGATGCAGCGGCTTGCCGTCGAACGTCGAGCGACCCGCAACGACGAGCAGCACTATCGCCACCGGCAACGACAGCGCGAGCCGACCCGGACGCCAGTCGACGGTCTGTTCGAACCAGCGCCGATGCACGCTGAAGGCCGCAAACGCCGCGCCGATCGTCGCGGCAATCGCGATCACGACTTCGAGACGATAGCTGTGCCACAACATGCCGTACAGTTCGGCCGGCGCGTCGAGGTACTCGAAGAACTTTCGCTCGGGACGCGTACCGTACTCGACAATGTAGGTCGGGGTGATGGCTTCGAAGAATACGAACAGGGTCGTGATCAACGTCGCAACAACAATGCAGAACCAGCGGATTGGCGCCTGCCATGCGGGTGGCAGCATGCGTGACACCGCGAACAGCACGATCGGAACGAAATACAGGCGGCTGAGCGAGGCAAAATCAACGCGCACTCCCTGGATCAACACGCCGAGGACATCATTCACGGAATCCACGTGCGAGGCATGCAGCCCGAGCAACACGACCCGGACCGCGAACAGCGCCGCGACGATGACCGCGGCGGAAGCAGCAAACGCAAAATACGGACCGAGTGATCGCCGCCAGGGCATCGCCGGATCTAGGCGCATGACGGAACCTCGTTGATGCGGCGGGGAGTGCACCGGGCCGGAGCACCGTTCATGCAAGTGGCCGGGGTGAGCGCGCATCCTGGCGCGGTACGGTGCTGCGCGACGGCAAGCAGCGGCAGCGACAGAACCGGCCGAATGGACGGCCACATGAACACGAACACGTCAGATTTTCCTCATTACAGCCACGTCGGCTGCCCGCGGATATTAAGCAGAAATCAATAATGACGTCGGACCGAAAATCGCAAACAGGTGCATTCGCATTCGCATTTACAACGCGGGCGCGATCACCGTTGTCGGGCGGGCGCGTTGCGGGCCGGGTCGAGCAGCGATTGTCTGCCTGCTCATCCGGCGCTGAGCGACGCTCGGCACACGCACGGTCGAACGCGTGGTGACGATAGCGCAGCGCACGTTAAGATTTCGGCAAGACCGCGGAGCGGGTGGAAAGGAAATTCAATGATCGGCTCGCCAACCGTGCGCCTCGACGAGTGGTTCAAAGTCTCAGCGCGTTGTTCGTGCCACCCGGAATCCGCGCCACACGCGTCCGTCGAGCGCGAGCACGAGAACACCAAACCAGAGCACACCGATAACGGTCCGGGCGGCGGTCGTGAATTCCGGGTTCGGCGACACGTAAGCCTCGATGATGCCGCTGCCGATCAGGAACGGCACCGCGACCGCCGTCAGCACGCCGGCCTGACGCATCGCAGCGCGCACCGCGGCGATGCGCCCGTGCGCACCCGGGCGTGCGATCGCACGCCCGAGGGACAGGCCGGCGGCACCGGCCAGGCAGATCACGGATAACTCGACGAGACCGTGCGCAATCACGAAGCGATACAGATCGTCGCCGAGACCGAAACGGTGGGTATAGGCAAACACACCGCCGAGCATCATGCCGTTCAGGCAAATGATGTAGAGCGTGCCGAGGCCATAAAAAAGACCCAGCGTGAGACACGTCAAGGCAACCGCGATGTTGTTCGTCATTAAATTGATCGAGAGTACGGACGACGGTACGACGTTGAGAATATCGTCGGTCCACAACTGTCCGTGCTGCACCGTTTCGATCATCTGCGGTGACAGGAACACCCCCGCCGTATCGGGATAGACGCGCAGCAACAGCACGCCGGCGATGATGCTGATAATAAACAGCGCGACAACGCTCGCTATTTCGGCGCGCAGATGACGCGCCGCCCGCGGTACGTGATCCACGAACAGCGTCACGAGATCCCGCCAGCGCCGCGACGGCGCCTCGGCAAGCGCGCGATGGAGGTCTCCGTAGAGCGTTTCGAGTGTGCGCCGGGTCAGCGAGTCCGGCGCCGTGCGTCGCGCGAGCGCGACATCGCGGGCGACCTCGCCGTAACCGGACAATACGGCACGCGCCGCGGCGAGATCCTGATCCCGGCGCCGCCCGGCGGCGAGGGTCGCGAGCCGCCGCCAGCGTTCCAGGCGGACGCTGAGCAGGTGTTCCCACAGGCGCGGATTCGCCGACTCAGGCGGGGACGGGTTGCCGTTCATAACGGCTGCAACATGCGTTCAAGCTCGCGGCGCAGGGTTTTCGCTTGCGTATTCTCGGGCGCGATCCCCGCGCGTTCGAGCAAACCGGTGGCCAGCGCAACCCGGCGTGAGGGGGCGATCGTTTTCCAGCGCGCGAGCAGTTCGATTGCAAGCTCCGCCGTCTCGGCATCGACGGGTGCGTTACGAATACGCTCGAGGGTGTCGAGACTGTCGGTGGCGGGCGCCGTTCGTTTCACCATAACGGTTCCGGCCACCATGTCACCGAAGCGCACGTGCCGCGCCGTCGTCATGACCGTGATCAAACCAATCGTGTAAGCGAACGGCAGTGAATCGATCAGGCGAAACACATTGCGGATCAGAATCGCACCGGCGCCCGGCGGCGCCCCGCTTTCGTCGACTATCGCGACCCCGGCGTAGCGCTTGCCGGGCGTATTACCGAGCATCGCGAGTTCGAGGATCGGATGGTAGAGCACGTAAATCAGCATCGGTGGCACGTTCAGCCACATGAGCGAGCCAAGGTCCGACCCGCGGCCGGATCCGAGTAAATTCACCGTTTGCAGCCATGCCATGCAGCCGAGATACCAGCACACGACGAGCAGGATGCGGATGTGCCAGTCGATGATATACGCGTATGAACGGCTGCCGGCACCGGCGAGGTTTTCGATCACACCGGTACCGGTACCGGATTCGAGCTCGATATAACTGTCCAAGGAACCACCCGCCACGGCTGCCGTATCGGCTCGTGATTTGCGGAAATGATGCCTGCTTCGTCGCGCTGCCTCAACCTGCACGCGAGCGCCGAACCGGCTACTGTCGCGGATCGCCGAAGTGCGTCCGCCTTCGATTCATATAGAGGGTTGCACGAGTTGCGCGAAGTACGTGCCTGCGCGCTGCCTGCCGAGCATGTTCGGGCGGCTCGACTTTGCGTACGTCGATCGCTTCGATGGCGAAAACCTGTTGCGCGATTTCGACGCGGCGCCGCACGTATACGTCGCGAACTATCAGAAGCTCGGCTAGCTCACGAGCGACGGACTGACGATCCTGCGACCGGACCGTTCCGTTGTGCAATACCGGCATGGCGTGGCCCGGCTCGTGCGCGATGCCGATGAACAAACGGTATTGAAAACGATCGCCGTGTACCGCCACGCCAGCGACTGGCAGCGTAACCTCGCCCGTGTCCCGAAGTTACCGGAACACTATGGCAGCGTGCCGCCGCCGGCCAGAGAAGGCGGCTGGCAAACGCGATTGCGTGCGCCGCAAACTTTATCGCGACGCCGCGGCGCGGCGCGCCTCCCAGGCGTCGACGGCGTTCGCGATCCGACTCGCGGCCTGGCGCATCCAGGCCTGCGCGCTGTCGCGCTTGTCCTCGAGAAACGCCTTCCATGCCTTGTGCACCTCGACCCGCTCGGGACCGAACACGCCATCGGCGGTTAACTGCTCGGCGGCGCGTTCCAGCGCCGTCGTCATTTGTCGGATCGAATCCGTTTCGATTTCGTATTCGCTCAGTACCATGACACAGGCAGCGCTCGGCGCGGCGGCGAATACGTCCGGCGGCGAGTGCTGGCCGAGCGGCCCCCACTGATCCTGGTACAGATCGGCGAGGTCGCGCACGAGCACCATGAGCGCGAGCATGCAGGCGAGGTCGTTGTACAGGTAGGGATCGCCGCGCGCGGCCGCGAGTTCCGCGGCCGCCTGCATCGCCGGCGCGATCACGGCCTGATATTCCTCGGGCAGCAGTCCGTCGGTGGCGCTCATTGGTCACGCGCCCCGTTCAGCTCCATGCGGCGGCGGCGCAAGGTACGCACGATGCCGACGATACTGATCGCGATCCAGCAGATCTCGATCACGAACGCGGAGAAGTTGAAGTCGTACAACAGCGACACAGCGATAAAACTCGCGCCGAGCAGGTTCATGACGGAATACGGGATCGCCTGCGCGTGGATACGATCAGTCTGCAACAGGAAATACGTGAACAGGATCAGGAATACGCCGAGCGAACCGATCCAGTCGTACCACGCGAGTGTCATGCTCAGGCGCCGAGGCTCGCGCCGTCGAGCGTTTCGAGCTTGACCACTTCGGCGACGGGCCGGCGATAAGCGCGGGCGGGCTGCTCCCCGTTCAGCGCCTTGCCGACCACGATCATCATGACCGGGATCGTCCGCGCATCGAGATTCAGGAACGCCGACACCTTGTCTGCTTCAAACCCGATCATCGGGCCGCTGTCCCAGCCGAGCGCTTTCGCCGCGTACATGAGCGACATCGCGGCGAGCGAGCCGGAGCGAATCGCTTCCTCGCGCTGCAGGGCCGGCGCGTCGGTGTAGGCCCCGAGGATACGTCCGACACTTTTCTCGCGCATTTCCGGGTCGACATCGGCATAGATCCGCGGTGCGTCCTCGAACGCATCGAGGCGACCGCACACGAGCACGACGGCGGCGGCATCGGCAACCTGTGGCTGACCGAACGACAGGCCGCTGAGCTCCGTCTTCCGGGCCTGATCACGCACCACGACGAACTGCCAGTGCTGCACGTTATAGGAACTCGGACTCAGGATGACGGTGTCGAACAGCTGCTGCAGTTCGGCGTCGTCGATGGTGAGTCCGGGTTCGTATTTGCGCACGCTGTGGCGCGCGGCGGCGAGTTCGATGAAATTCACGGATAAGCTCCTGCGGGTAAAACGTGGACCCGCGATTATAGCGACAGCGGAGGCCGGGGGGTGGTGCGCGCTATTCGTCCGCGGCCGGCATCAGTTCCATATGGCAGAGACGACAAAAATAGCGCGCGCGTCGCCGCTGTACCCGGTTGTGACGCACGGCCGTCAGTTCATGCGAACGGCAGCGGCAAACGTAGCGAATCGTGCGATAACGGCGGACCGGGATACCCTCGAGGTCGAAGTCGCAGCGTACCGCGTCATTCGCGCCGAGCATGCGCATGACGTTGCGCCACTCACGCCCGTGCGGCTTCACATTCCGGTAACCGTACACGGCATCGGTGAGATAATGCGCGACCTCGTGCGGCACGGTCGTCGCGACGTTTTCGTCGTAGTACTTCGCGAACAGGTACGGGTTGTAGCGGATCTGCGGCTCGCCGCGCACGACCCGGTACATGCCGGCGGTGCGTCCGATCAGGTCGAAATGCACGGGAATCGGAGCAAACGCAGTCTCGAGCAGGCGGTTCGCGCGCTCGATGCAGCGCGCGGTATGTGCAATCACCGTCGCGCGTTCACGCGCGCCGATCGGCTCGACCGTCCGCCGTGCCATCGTCGCTACAGATAGCCGTAAGCGGTCCAGCCGCCGTCGATATTGACGACCGAGCCGGTCATGAATCCGGCCGCGGGGCTGGCGATGTAGACGACGGCCGAGGCGATTTCCTCGATCGTGCCGAGGCGGCGCTGCGGCGTGCGTTTTTCGAGCGTAGCGAGCGCGAGCCGGCCGTCTTCGATCAGCTGATCGATCAATTCCGTGTGCACGTAGCCGGGCGCGATGCAGTTCACCCGCACGCCGTATTTCGCACACTCGATCGCCATCACCCGGGTCATGTGATCGACCGTCGCCTTCGACGCGCAATAACCGAGCGTCTGCGGGATCGCGTTCTGACCCACGATAGAACCAATGTTGATGACAACCCCGCCGTCGGTTTCCTTCATCTGCGCAATCGCGGCCTGCGCGCACAGGAACACGGACTTCGCGTTGATATCCATGTGCGCGTCCCAGTTTTCCTCGGTCATTTGCAGCAACGGCTGCGGACGCGAGATACCGGCGTTGTTCACGAGGATATCGACCGGGCCGAGCTCGGCCGCAATCTCCGCAAACGCCCGCGTGACATCCGCGCCGCGCTCGACCCGGGCGCCCACGGCGATGGCGCGACCGCCGGCCTGTTCGATCCCGGTGACCGTGGCGGCCGCATTCGCGGCCTCGGTGGCGATACAGGCAACGGCCGCGCCGGCGCGCGCGAGCGCCTGCGCGATACCTTTGCCGATTCCGCGACTGGCACCGGTGACGACGGCGACTTTGTCAGCGAGAGGAAGTTCGTTCACAGCTCTGCTCCGGGTGATCGTCGCCATGATTCTAACCGCACCGCCGCTGCCTGCGCAGGCGAACGAAGCTGTGCACAAGCGCGGCACCGCGGTTTATCATCGGAGACCACATCGCGTGCCACGGGGCAGCGGTGATCAGAACCTCGAAAAATCCCGGAGAAACCCCATGCAACTCGACAACGCACTCGTCAGCACAGAATGGCTGGAACAGCACCTCGGCGACCCGAGCTTACGCATTTTCGATACGACGATTTATCTGCAGCCGAAGCCGGGTGGCGGCGGCTACCAGGCCGACAGTGGTCGCGACAACTGGTCCAAGGCGCATATCCCGGGCGCGGGCTTTCTCGACCTCGCGCAGGAATTTGCCGATCCCGATAACGACATTCCATTCATGATGCCGCCGGCCGAGCGCTTCTGCGAGCTTGCCGCGGCACACGGGGTCAGCGATGACAGTGCCGTCGTGCTGTACAACGACGGCATGCCGATGTGGGCAACGCGCGCATGGTGGATGTTTCGCTCCGTCGGGTTCGACAATATCGCGGTACTCGATGGCGGCTGGCAGAAATGGCAAACCGAAGGACGCCCGACGGATACCGCGGCGCCGGCGTATGCGGCCGGCAAGCTCACCCCGCGTCCGCGTCCGGACATGTGGGCGGACAAGAACGACATGCTGCGCATCATCGAAGACGGCAGCGCGTGTACGCTCAATGCGCTGTCACCGGACGTCTACAACGGCGAGACGAACCGCTACGGACGCGCCGGGCATATTCCCGGCAGCACGAACGTGTTCTACGGATCGTTGATCGATGAGACCAGCGGCGCGTTCAAACCCGTCGCGGAGCTGAGCGCAACGCTGAAGGAAAACGGTTCTCTCGACGCCGACCGGGTCGTCGTGTATTGCGGCGGCGGCATTTCAGCGACGATGGACGCGCTCGCGCTGCATCTCGCCGGACACCGTAACATCGCGATCTACGACGGCTCGATGTCCGAATGGATCCGCGACGAGTCGCTGCCGCTCGTGCTCGGCGACGCGCCGTAAGACCGCGGACCCGGGTGCGCGTCGTGACCGTCGCGGCGCGCGCCCGCCTAAATGGGTGTGCGTGAATCTGAGACACTGTGGCTTCGAGACCGGAACCACTGTCTACACCCCATCCTAAGTCCCTTCCCCGCGATTTGAGGGGAAGGGTACCTGGCCCATCAAGGTCAGTGTTGCATAATTTGGAGCACGTATTTAGTCCGCGTCGATTTCGCCGAACACCTCGCGCGCCATCCGGAACGCTTCGAGCGCGGCCGGCACGCCGCAATACACCGCCGATTGCATGAGCGCCTCGCGAATCTCCTCGCGCGTCACTCCGTTCGTCAGCGCGCCACGCAGGTGCAGCTTCAGTTCGTTCGGTTTGCCGAGCGCCGTCAGCATGCCGAGATTCAGCAGCGAACGGTCGCGGCGCGATAGACCTTCGCGTGTCCACACCGCGCCCCAGGCGTATTCCGTGACGAACGCCTGGAAATCACGCGTCAAATCATCGGCCTCGGCGAGCGAGCGCTCGACGTAGTCCTTGCCCACGACTTCCTTGCGCAGCGCGAGCCCCGCGTCATAAAGTGCTTTGTCCACCCGATGCTCCGATCTGTTGAGGAGCGCTTATCCTCGACATTAGCCCGCGCGGAGTAAAGCCGGACCGGCCTGGATCAGCTGCGCCGGGGTCGGCGTTCGAGGATTTCGAAAATGACGTAGTGCGCGATCAGCATATGCGCCGCGAACGACGACGTCGCCGCGGTCATGATCGTCTGACCCGGGTCGAGGTCGACCAACAGCGGCCACAGCGGCACGCTCGGGATCATCGTCAGCGGAATCAGCGCGATCGCGGCGGCGTAGATCGTCCAGTCGCGCACCGCGAGCGGCTTGCGCCAGCGCCGGCACAGGTGAATCATCGCGATCGCGCCGCTCCATAACGCCGCGAGTCCGCCCCAGTAGAACGCCATCGTGGGGCTGCCAATCCCGTCGACCCCGATCGTTGCGTACATCAGCCAACCGGCAACGGATGCGGCGATGCAGGCGAGTGAAAACCGGTGTGTCGGCGTGCCGTCGGTGATTGCGCGTACGACGGCCAGCGGCGCGCTTGCTGCCGCGCAGGCAACCGCAACGACATACGCGACGAGCAGCGGCCAGTACTCCTGCAGTGCCGCGCGTTCCGTTGACCCGTGGTCGAGCCAGGCGGTCACGCCGAACTGGTAAAACGTCAGTGCCGCGACGGCGACGCCGAGCGCGATTCCGCTGTTCAGGGGGGTCATTGTTGCCGGCTTCGGCGTGTCGACGGCAGCGCCGCTCATCCGGACACCGCGCGGGTTTGCTCGGCCGGACGCTGCACGGTGATCCACACGAGCGCGCCGAACAGACTCAGCGGCAGCAGGAATGTCGTGATTCCGAGGTTATCCGCCGCCTGGTCCATACCGGGAAACACATGCCCGAACACGATCCACAGCAAACGCAGTAACGGGGTCGCGAGCAACAGACCGAAATTAAACGCCATCCACGCCTGGTGGCGCAGGACGGCGCGCTGCCGGATCGCCGCGTACGCGAGCCACGCCGTGAACAGGACCGCGAGGTCGAGGCCGATCAACGAGATCGCGAACGGCGCGCCGGAGAACACGTCAGCCGGCGGGGTCGTGAGCAGGTATCCGATCCCGGCGAACATGCTCAACACGGCGCCGACGAGGTAGATCCTGCCCATCGTGCGGTGCGCCGCGGGGTAGCGCCGCCGGATCGCGGCGATGAACTGAAACGGCCCGACCGCGAGCGCGAAAGCCCCCATCGTCGTGTGCATGAGCATGAAACGGAAACCATCGCGGTAAGCCGCGGCCTGCTCGACATGCACGGAACCGGCGCCGTGCGCGTGCTCGCGCGAGACGATCGCGGTGAAGAACCGCAGCCACAAACCATCACGGCCCGCGGCAAAGCTGATGAAGTAATCAAACGCCATCACCGCGTAGATCACGCAGCCGATCGCGAACACGCCTTGCAGCAGCCACACGAACCCGCGTTCGAGCGGTGCGGGCGCAAATGCCAGGGAGCGACTTGTCGTTGCCATCGTAATACCTCGCGGTCGTTGCGGCCGGAAATCAGCGATCGCCGGGGCGATCGAGGCGAAGTATGCGCCGGACCGCTCACCGAGTCGCGGATCCCCGCGGTTTCGTGGAGAAATTCGATCAGGTTCCGGAGGAATTCGATCGCTTCAGGGAGACGTCGCAGGCAGCTGTTCGGCGCGGAATGCGCTCGGGGTCAGGCCGGTCGCGGCCTTGAACGTCTGGGTAAACTGCGCCGCGCTGACGAACCCGGCTTCGCGCGCGATCGTCTTCACGGCGGCGTCCGGATTCGCACGCAGCAACTCGCAGGCAACCCTGACCCGGGTTTCACGGACGAGTGCCGCCGGGGTCGTGCCGAAGCTCGCGCGACAGTGCGCATGCAGGGATGAAGGACTCAGGTGGCAGATCCGCGCGAGCGTGGTAACGGACAGATCATCACGCACATGCGTGCGGATGTAGTCGACGAGTCGCGCAACCCGGGTACCGCGACCACGTTGCTCGGTCAGCAACGCGGCGCGCGCACGCGACTGCAACAGCAGCACGATAAGTTCCTGGTTCACCGCGTCGATCAGGCGCTCGCGCGCGACGAGTACCTCGCCATCACCGAGCAGCACGTGCAACCGCCGAATCGCGGCGCCGGCACCGAGACTGACGAACTCGCTGACATCGTCGATGCTGTACAGCTCGGCGACGGACTCGTGATCGGGCCATTCCGGCGGCAGGTCGCGCAGACACGCGTCAATGAGACAACGATCGAGTTCGAGCGTCAGGCATTCGAGGGGCCGGGTGGCCGTCGGTGCGATGTAGTCCGTGTACAGTGGCCGCCCGGCCGGCAGCAGCAGGATGTCGCCGGCCGTATGGCGCACGCTCACCCCCGGGGTATCGGTCGTAAAACGAATTTCGCCGACATTCGTGAGACACACGATCACGTTATCGAAGCGATACGGGATGCGCGCGGCCGGCGCGAGCGCCGTGCGGATGCTCAGGCTGAAGTGTTCACCGTCGGTCGAGGCGTCATAACTGCGCTTGTCTTCCCGGTATTCACCCGCGACTTTCATCGGTTCGGTATGCTTGCGCGACGTGCCATGGTCTGTGCAAGTATAGTCGTCCGGACGCACGCTTTCGGCCCCGTCGCAGCGGGGCCCGATGCCGCACGCGCGGACGGCGTGCGCACACCGGGGCAAACACAAGGAGAAATACCCGCGATGGCTGACTTTGCCGCACTGATCTCAGCGATGACCCAGGCCGCGTGCCGTGGCGACGGCGCCGCGACCGCCGCCTGCTTTACCGCCGACGGGGTCTATCACGACTGCTTTTACGGCTCGTTCACCGGCGCGGCGATCGGCGACATGATCGAGAACTACTTCCACCGCGATGCGGAGAATTTCATCTGGGACCTGTACGACCCGGTCGACGACGGCAATACGGGCTATGTGCGGTATGTCTTCAGCTACGATTCGAAACTTGCGCAAGCCGCGGGCAAACGCGCCGTATTCGAGGGCGTATCGATCTGCCGACTCAGCGATGGTCTGCTCAGCGAATACACGGAAGTGGCCGGTTCCATCGCCGGCCTGCAGCAACTCGGCTTCGACGACGCGCGGCTCGGCAAGCTGCTCGCGCGTGAAGCCGGTGCGTTACGCGCGCGGCCGGAGGCGCGCCATCACGTCGACGGATGCGTGCGTCAGGCGACGAGCAGGTAGATCGTTTCAACGAACTGCTGATCGACCTGCTCGAGCAACTCGTCGTGATTGAAATCGGCGGGGAGTTCGAGTTCCGCGCAGATGTCCTCGGGGATGTCGTCGCGGTCCGCGATCTTTTCGGCGAAACTGCCGGTGCCGGAGTAGTTCGCGAGCGTATCGGCCGCGTTCAGGATGCTCGCTTCGAGCGTCGTCACTTTCGCCGCCTTCGGTTGGTGGTGATAACGGATCGCGTCACACGTCGCCGCCGGCAGGTGCCAGCTCTCGAGCATGAGCCCGCCGAGGTAGGCATGATCGAACCCGAGTGCCTCGTGCTCCGTGACCACGAGTTTCGCCTCGTCACCTTCTGCCCTGAAGATCGAATTTTCGGCGATTTCGGGGAATCGCGAGTTGATCGTGAGTGTGCCGACGTCGTGCAGCAGTCCCGCGACGAACAGGCGTTCGGTGTTCAGGCAATTCACTTTCGTGGCGATCGCTTTCGCGAGGAGTCCGCAGTACACACCGTGACGCCAGAACGTGTTCATGTTCGTCACCCCGGACGAGATGCGTGAAAACGACTGCACGGCGCACATCGAATAGACCAGGCTCGACAACTCGTGCATGCCGATCACGGCAACGGCGCGCGTGACCGTATCGACTTTCGTCTGCAAGCCGTAGTAGGAACTGTTCACGAGTTTCAGGATGCGCGCGGCGAGGCTCGGGTCACGCATGATCACATCGCTGAACTGCGCGGCCGAGGCCGTATTGTCGGCGATCATGTCGCTGATCTTCAGATACACATCGGGGGGTGACACGAGCGCCGACATGTCGCCGACGATGCTGCGTGCGAGCGGTTCGTTACTGGGTTTCAGTTCTTCTGGTTCGAGGCTGGTCGCGGCAACGCTGTTCACGGGCAGTTCCTGACAGTAATTGGTGGGCTATCCCTGTCATCGACCGTGCCGGCGGAGAACTTGAGAGGACACCGGAAAATCGCCGGAAACCGCGCCAGTCAACGGTTTCCGGCGGCCTCGACAGCCCCGCCATGACTACAGCGACGGCGCGCTCGGCGGTAGCTCGACCGCGTGCGTGGCGGTCGTCGCCACAGACGCGGGCGCACTGCTCGGGGTCGTCACGACGACGCCGTGGAAAACGAGCACGAGCAGCGCGAGTTGCAGCGCCATGGCAAGACGGGGACGTTCGTTCAGGGATTGCAGGTTCATCGTGGTCACTCCTTTCAGTTTGCATTCGGTTCACGGCGGCCGGGTGGTCGGTACCCGACGCGACGGAAAGGAGTTTAATTACACATGTCGACGATTATAATATAGCAGTCTGGCAATTTATTATTGCGATAAACGGAATTATGGATGACCTCGCCGCGATCGAACTGTTTCTCGCCGTCGCCGAAGAAGAGAGCTTCGCCGGCGCCGCGCGCCGGCTCGGGATTTCCGCGGCCGCGGCGACCCGTCGCATCGCGGCGCTCGAAGACACGCTCGGTACCCGGCTGCTCGCGCGCTCGACCCGGCGGGTCAGCCTGACGGCCGAGGGCGAGGTCTATCGCGAACACGCACACGCCATCCTCGACGCCGTTCATCACTCGCATGAAGCACTGCGGGAATTCGACACGACCCCGCGCGGACGCCTGCGGGTGACTTCGCGCAGCTCTATCGGGCAGCGCCTGATCGTGCCGTTTGTGTGCGAGTTCACCGCACGCTACCCGCAAGTGAGCCTCGGGCTGGAACTGACCGATACCCCGATCGACATCGTTGCCGAAGGTTTCGATGTCGCGATCGCGATGGGACATCTGAGCAGTTCGAGCCTCGTCGCGAAAACCCTCGCCGTCACCGACTCGCTGATTTGCGCGAGCCCGGACTACCTCGCACGCCGCGGCACCCCGCGTGATCCGGGAGAACTGAAAGCGCATGAATGCCTGTCGTTCCAGGCCCGCACCGGGCGCAATACGTGGAAATTCTCGCAACCCGGCCGTCGCACGGAGGTCCGCATCGAGGCGAAGATCGCGATCAACAACGGCGAGGCCCTGAAACAGCTCGCCCTCGATGGCCTCGGCATCGTCCTCGTGACGGACTGGCTCGTGCGCGAGGAACTCGAATCCGGCGCGCTCGTGCAATTGTTCGCCGATTACGCGATCGAACCGGTCGGCACGCCGATCTCGGCGCTGTACCCGACCCGCACGCATCTGCCGCGCAAAGTGCGCGTATTCCTCGACTTCCTCGCCGAGAAGGCCGCACTCGTGCTCGGCACCTGAACGCGCGAGGCAGCGCCTCATGTCCACCGGCCGCGCGGACGGCGGTCGGCAATCCGTACATGACAAGCTCGGCGTTCAATGGCGAACCGGTAACGAGCGCCCGGATGCCGGAGCCGCCGCGCCGCGGACGGCGGCTCACGGCACGCAATTGTCAACAATCTTTACAGCGCGCGCGGCGAATTGGGCGGCGAATTCTGGGAATCCTTACACCAACGCGACGCCGCGACCGCAAGCCTTTGATTTCACAGGTCCGCGTCGACTGGTGCGGATCTTGCAGCCGGATCACGTACCATGGCACTCGGTCATCACCGACCGGAATGGGTGACTGGCGCCAATGACACAAACAATCATTCGACGAGAAAGTTTGATGAAAACCGCAGTAAGACTCATCACGATGGCCGTCGCGCTCAGCCTGTTCTCCGCGCTTGCCGCAGCCGCACCGTTCGGCGCCATTGCCGGCGCCCGCATCACGGAACCGTGCTCCCCGTCGGGCGGCGGCTACTCGTGCGGCCCCGGCATCACGAATCCGGACAAGGACGAAGCGTTCAGCTCCGGGGTGACGTCCGTGTCCGTCAGCGCGCAACATCCGATGGCCGCCTCGAGCAGCTCCGCCGCCGGGATGCTCGATCCGGGCAACCTTTACCTGCCGGTGCTGACGGCTTATGCCGCGTCCGTCGAAGGCGACGGCGCGTTCGCCGAAGTGGAAACGATCAACCTGTATACGTACACGGGCCCCGACAATTTTCTGCTCGAACTCACCGGCGTGTTCCATGGCACGACGACCGGGGTCGCAACATCGATGTATGGCTCCGCCGCGCTGATCAGCGTCGACGACTACGATGCGATGACGGCCATGGACGATTTCGACAACGGTTACGGCCCTGCCGGTTGTTTCGGTGAGTGCTTCCAGCCGCTCGACAACGACTCGGTGAGCACGACGAACGGCGGCGAGGAAACGCTTGATATCACGTTGATGACGGAAGTCGACAACGGCGACCAGTTCTATGTGTGGGCGAAGTTCGGCGGCGCTTCCGTCGGCGGGGGTGAGTTCGATGGTCTCAGTACGGCAACGTTCTCGCTGAACACGACGAACGTCGTCTCGGCCGCGGTGGTACCGTTGCCGGGTGCGGTCTGGTTACTGCTCGGCGCCTGCGGCGGCCTGCTCGGGTGCCGCCGGCGCGCGATCTAGCGCGCAGCGGCAGGCAATCACGCCGCGATCTGCCGCCACGGTCTGATCGCGGCGCGACGGCAAAACGGTTCAGGCGTCTTCCGTTTCCGCCATCGCCGCGGCAAAAGCCGCGGCTTGCGCACGGTAGCGCGGCACATCACCCGGGGTTGCCCCGACCGTGTCGTTAACGTCGCCATACTGAGCACCAAACTCGCGTTGCCACCCGGCGAACTCGAGCACGATACCGTCCGGGTCCTGGAAATAAACCGAACTCACCCACGTCCCGCGATGAACATCGTCCGAGGCCTGCATCTCGGAATTGTCGTGATGCATAATCGGGCTCACGGCGACGCCCTTGTCGATCAGTTTCTGACGGTAGCTTGCCACCTTGTCGGCCGGCACGTTGAACGCGAAATGATTCATCGATCCGTGTGACGACGTGATCAGCGTCGGATCGTTGAAGATGACGGCCGGGTCGAAGTTCGAGCGCGGGTTGGAAATTCCCGGCACCCGTTCAGCCGCCTCGGCGAACCAGAAAAACGCGAGGCATTCGGCTCCGCCCATGCTGAAGAAAAAATGCTGGCCGAGCCCGCCCGGCAGGTCGAACGATTTGACGAGCTTCATGCCGAGCACATTCGTGTAGAAATCGACCGTGCGCTGCATGTCCCGGCACACGAGCGCAACGTGGTTCAGTCCCAGAATTTCGAATTCAGTGTTCGTGTTTTCCATCCCCGATCCTCCGCTTTAATCGCTGCATTATTCGCCTCCCCGGGGTTGCTGACAAATTCCTCCCGCGACACCCCATGCTCGGCCATAATTCGCCCTGTTTGCGCCCCGGCATTGCCGCTATCGTCACTGATACTCTTGCACCATGAAACACCGATTCGACCGTCGCTCAGTCATTTTTCCGCGCGTGCTCTGCGCGCTCGTACTCGGCCTGCTCGCGTGCCCGGGCGCGAGTGCTGCCGAACAGGCGTTGCGGCTCAGCCGGATCACGCCGGCCGGCGACGAGGTGCCGGGCGGGCGGCAAATCGTGTTTCAGTTCGACCGCGCCGTCGTACCGATCGGGCGCATGGATCGAACGGCGGAAGAAATCCCGATCACGATTTCACCGCAACCCGGCTGCGAGTGGCGGTGGCTGAACACGAGCGCGCTCGCCTGCGAACTCGGCGACGCGCACCGGCTCCGGCTTGCAACCCGCTACAACGTGACCGTAGCGCCCGGATTCGAAACACCGGACGGCGCCCGTCTCGCCACCGCCGTGACACATACGTTCACGACGGCGCGACCGAAAGCCACCTACGCGCACTTCGTCAACTGGCTGTCGCCGGGCACGCCGCTGATTCGGGTCGCGTTCAACCAGGCGGTAACGCGCGCTTCGGTGGAACGCGCGCTGGCGTTCACAACGAAGGGCCGCAAGGTTGCGCTCGTCGCGTATCCCGACGACGTACCAAGACGTGCGCCGCGCTGGGCCTACGCACCGGACCCGCCCGCAGCGCGGGACCCGGCCGGCGACGACGACGTGACCCCGCGCCGTGCCTGGGTCGTCGAACCGATCAGCGAACTGCCGCTGGATGCGACGATCGCACTCGACATCAGCCCCGGACTGACGGGCGCCGCGGGACCTGAACGCGGGATCGAACAGCGCACCATCGTCGGTTTCGACACGTATCCCGAATTCCGTTTTCTCGGCCTGCGCTGCACGCCGAAAGGCAGTGCACGGGTTGCCGATCTGCTGCTCGCGGAGCTGCAGTCCGCGGATGCGTCCGCGCGGCGCTGCGCGCCACTGAAATCCGTCGCCCTGCTGTTCTCGGCGCCGGTGCTGAATTCCGTGATCCGGGATCACGCCACGTTCACGCCGGCGCTCGACGGCGAGCGCAAGGATTTCGACCCGTGGCAAAACCTGCATGACTGGAGCGAGCTCGGCGCGCCGCACGGGCGCGATCGCGTTTACGCGCGCCGGTTGCCGGTTTACCTGCTCGCCGATCGGCGCTATGCGGTCACGCTGGATCCGACGGCGTTCTCGGACGAGTTCGGGCGCAAGCTGCCGGCGCCCGTCGCATTTTCATTCCACACGAGTCATCGCGAACCAAAGCTCACCGTCGGTCTCACGAATGCGGTGCTCGAACAGGGCGTCGACAGCGACGTACCGCTGTATGTGACGAATCTCGAACACATCGATGTCGAATACGACCGGCTCGGTACGGCGATGACGGGTAGCGGCTTGCGCGAACGGCTCGACGTGAGTCCGGCGACGGACATCGCGTATGCGCGCCCGCTCGAAATACGGCGTCTGCTCGCGCAATCGAGTGGCGCCGTGTTCGCGCGTCTGCGACCGCGGCCCGTGCCGCCGGGCTGGCATCACGATCCGCGGATCCTCGCGCAGGTCACGCCGTACCAGGTGCACTACAAGCTGGGTCACTTCAATTCACTCGCATGGGTCACGACGTTTGCCACCGGCGAACCCGTGAACGACGCGAATGTCACGTTGTGGACGGGCAAGGTCGAGCGGCTCGCGTCCCTGCAGCCGCTCGGGGTCGGCGCGCAGACGGACACCGATGGCATCGCACAACTGCCGGGCCTGGCAACGCTCGACCCCGAACTCGCGCTGATCTACAACCGCGATGACGTGCAGTTGTTCGCGCAGGTCGAACGTGACGGCGACATCGCGCTGCTGCCGATCGACTACGACTACGCGGTGCGCGGTGGTGGGGTATATGCGCATATCCGCAAGCGTGGCGGCCACACGCACGCGTGGGGCACGACGGCCCAGGGTGTGTACAAGCTCGGCGACGCCGTCGACTACAAGATCTACGTGCGTGAGCAGAGTAACCGGCACTGGGTTCAGCCGGCCCCCGGCGACTATGTCTTGAGCGTTACCGATCCGCAGGGCAAGACCGTGTTCGAACGCGATGGCATCACCCTGAACCGCTTCGGCGCGCTCGACGGACGCTTCACCATACCCGCATCCGGCGCCGTCGGCTGGTATCGGTTCCAGTTACGTCCGGCAAACCCGGCGGCGGACACCGCGACCCGCTTTTCGTGGCAGGCCTTGTCCATACTCGTCAGCGATTTCACGCCGTCGCCGTTCAAGGTGAGCGCGGAACTCAATGGCACGGATTTCGCTGCCGGTGATGCGATGCGGATCGACTCGCGCGCCACGCTGTATGCCGGCGGACCGTTTACCCACGCCGACGTGCGGATCAATGCGCGCCTGCATGCGCGTGCGTTTACCCCGGAGAATCCGCGCGCGGAAGGCTTCGTGTTCGGCAGTAACAGCGATAGCGAAGCCGCCGGCACCCGCGCGCTCGCCGATACCCACGCGAAGCTCGACGAACACGGCCGGTTCGACACCCGGATCGAACTGCCGCAGTCGGATATCTACTACGGCACCGTGCAAGTGGAAGCGGCGGTGCGCGACGATCGCGGCAAGCGCGTTGCCGCGACCACGCAAGCGACGTACGCGGGGCGCGATGTGTTCGTCGGGCTGAAGCAGACGCAATGGCTGTACGCCGCGGGAGAACCCGCCCGCCTCGACACCCTCGTCGTCGATCGCCATGGCGAAATCCGCGAGAACGCCCCGGTTGCGATCATCATCAACCGGCGTGAAGTGAAGACCGCGCGCGTGAAAGGTCCGGGCAATGCGTACCTGATCCGAAACGTGATGAACTGGGTCGCCGAGTCCGCGTGCCAGCTGAAGACGACCGCCGCCGGCGCAACGTGTGAATTCGTGCCGGACCAGGCCGGGTATTACCAGTTCGTCGCGAGTACGCTCGACAGTGCCGGCCGCGAGCATCACACGACCGCCTACGGCTGGGTGACAGGGTCCGGCTACGTCGCATGGGATCAGTCGAACGATGCAAGCCTGCCGATCATCGCCGAGAAATCGTCGCATGCGATCGGCGACACGGCGCGCTTCCTGCTGCAGAACCCCTACCCCGGTGCGCGGGCACTCGTCACGATCGAACGCTATGGTGTCATCGACAGCTGGACGACCGAACTGGCGACGAGCACGCCGGTGATCGAGGTGCCGATCAAAGCGGATTATCTGCCGGGTTTCTACGTTTCCGTTGTCGTCGTTTCACCCCGGGTGGCCGCGCCGCCGGAACCCGGCCGGGTCGATCTCGGCAAGCCGGGTTACCGCATCGGCTACCTCGCCGTCGACGTGAACGATCCGGGTGCACGGCTCGCGGTCGAAGTGACGACGAACGCGAAAACCGTGAAACCGCGCGACCATGTCCGTGCAAGAGTTCGCGTGCCGCGCGCGCCGGGGGAAAATCCGCCGGTGGAATTCGCGGTCGCCGTGGTCGACGAGGCCGTGCTCGCGCTGAACCGCAATGGCGCGACTTACTACGATCCCTACGCCGGCTTCAACCGGCTCGACGGCCTCGATGTGAACAACTACAGCCTGCTCGCGCGCCTCGTCGGACGGCAGAATTTCGTGAGCAAAGGCGCGAACCCCGGCGGCGGTGGCGGCGCGGACGGCGCCGCCCTGCGCAATCTGTTCAAGTTCGTCAGTTACTGGAATCCGTCGCTCATGGCCGGACCGGACGGCACCGCGGAGATCGAGTTCGAGGTGCCGGACAATCTCACCGGCTGGCGCATCCTCGCGCTCGGCGTTACCCCGGATGCGCGCATGGGTCTCGGCGAGGCGACGTTCAAGGTAAACCGGCCAACCGAGATCCGGCCGGTCATGCCGAATCAGTTGCGCGCCGGGGATCGCGCGCGCGCCGGCTTTACGGTCATGAACCGGACCGCATCGCCGCGCGAGATCACGGTCTCCGTCGATGTCGAAGGGCCGCTCGCCGACAGCGCGGCAGCGGTCACGAACCGCGTGCTCACCGTCGCGCCGTATGATCGCGTGCCATTCAGCGTGCCACTGACGACCGTACGTGACGGGGAGTTACGCTTCGTTGCGCGCGCCGGCGATGCCCTCGATACGGACGCGATCGAGCACGTCGTGCCGGTGACCCGGATCCGGGCGCCGGCAACGGCCGCGAGTTACGGCACGACCGTTGCCGCGAGCGTGACGGAAAAGTTCGCGATACCGGACGATATCCACACGGATGTCGGCCGCATCGAGGCGGTGTTGTCACCGAGCGTGATCGGCAATCTCGACGGCGCCTTCAACTACCTGAAGGATTACCCGCACCGGTGCTGGGAACAGCAACTCACGAAAGCCGTCGCGGCGTCGGCCTACGGTGAATTGCACGCATACCTCGCCGACACGGTCGCGTGGACGGATCCGGACGGCGATATCACGCGCGCGCTCGCCGCGGCGGCTGATTTCCAGGCGCCGAACGGCGGCATGGCGTACTGGCAGGCATCGAACGCCCACGTCAGCCCGTACCTGTCGGCGTACACAGCGATCGCATTCAACTGGTTGCGCCGCGATGGTCACGACGTACCGGCAACGGTGGCTGCACGGCTGCGGGAATATCTGTTGCGCCTGTTGCGGCGCGACGAGTTCCCGGGCTTCTACACTGCCGGGATGGCGTCGAGCGTGCGCGCGGTCGCGCTCGCGGCACTCGCCGGCGACGGCGCGCTGACCGCGCAGGACATCGCGCGTTACGCGCGGCACGTCGATGCGATGGATCTGTTCGGCAAGGCGCATTACCTGCGCGCCGTACTTGCGACCCCGGACGTGCCGCAGGACCTGCGCGCGGGAACCGTGGCGAAGATTCTTGCGCACGCGGATCAATCCGGCGGCAAGTTCACGTTCAGTGAAACTCTCGACGACGGATTCGAACACCTGCTCGCGAGCCCGTTGCGCGCGAACTGCGCGATCCTGTCCGGGCTCGTCGACGCAAACACGAGCGTACCGGCACTGCCGGGACTCGATCAGATCCCGTTCAAGCTCGTGCGCGCGATCACGCAAAGCCGTGGTCAACGTACGCACTTCGAAAATACCCAGGAAAACGTGTTCTGTATGAACGCGCTCGTCGATTATGCGCGGCACTTCGAGAACACGGCCCCGGATATGAGAATCGCCGTCACGCTCGACCGCGAAACGCTCGGCCGCGCGGCATTCGGGGACTTGCGCGATCCCGCCGTCACGCTCGGCCGATCGCTGAACGCCACCGATGCGGGACGGCGCGCAACGATGTCGCTGACGAAAGACGGCCCGGGCCGCCTGTATTACTCGGCGCGGCTCGCTTACGACCGCAAAGCCGACGCCGCCGCACGGACAAACGCCGGGATCGAGATCCGGCGTGAATACACCGTCGAACGTAACGGCCAGTGGCAACGCCTGGACAAGCCGGTCCGCATCGCCCGGGGCGAAATCGTGCGCGTCGATTTGTTCGTATCCGTCGCCGGCGCGCGCCATTTCGTCGTCGTCGAAGATCCCGTTCCCGGCGGCCTTGAACCCGTCAACACCGACCTCGCGACGAGTTCGTTGGTGGACGCGGCGAAAGCCGGCGAGCGGTTCGGCGCCGGCTCGTGGTATTTCACGCACGATACGTGGACGACTTACGGCGCGTATTTCGCGAGTTTCTATCACCGGGAACTGCGCTTCGACGCCGCGCGCTTCTACGCCGACTACCTGCCACCCGGCAACTATCACCTCGCGTACACCGCGCAGGCGATCGCCGCGGGCGAGTTTGCCGCACCGGCGGTCCGTGCCGAAGAGATGTACGACCCCGATGTGTACGGGCGCGGCCTGCCGGCGACGCTCGTGGTGGAGGACTGAGCGATGCACAAGCGCCATCGTGCCCTCGCCTTGCGCATAATCGTCGGTGGTTTTGCCGTCGCCGCCGGCGCGCTGACCATCGCCACCGGGCTCGCGTTGAGACCGATCCCGACGGTATTGCCCGACGCCGGGTCCGCGCACACGCGGCGGATCGTCTACGCCGATCGTCACGGTGAACGTCTCAACGCGACGTACGAGAACCGGTGGAACATCCACGACCGGATCGCACTGCACCGGGCGCCGCAACTGCTGAGCGCTGCGTTCATCGCCGCCGAAGATCGGCGCTTCGCGACACACGACGGGGTCGACTGGACCGCGCGCGCGGCGGCGGCGCTCGCGAACCTGCGCGCCGGTCGGGTAGTGCGCGGTGCGAGTACGATCAGCGAACAGGTCGTGCGCATGCTGCACCCGCGCGCGCGCACGCCCTGGTCGCGCTGGCTCGAAGGCTTCGAGGCCGCGGCGCTCGAACGCGCGCATGGCAAGCCCGCGATCCTCGAGTTCTATCTGAACCAGGTGCCGTACGCCGCACGCCGGCGCGGCGTCGTGCAGGCCGCGCGGTATTACTTCGATCGGGATCTCGCGACCCTGAACGAAAAGGAACTGCTCGCGCTCGCCGTCATCGTTCGCGCGCCGCGCTGGTTCGATCCCCGCTCACGCACGCCGGCACTCGAACGCGGCATTCGCGCGGTCGCCCACACCCTGCACCGGCGCGGCGAACTCGCGCTCGACGGCGCGGAGATCGCCGCCCAGAACCTGTCGCCGCGGCGCGTCGCAAGGCCCGTGAACGTCGCGCATTTCCTGCGTTATTTAAACGAGCGCGAACCCGGCGCGCGGAGCGACGGGATCACGTCCACGACGCTCGATCTGACCGTGCAGCGCAGCGTGCAGCAAATCCTCGACCGTCGCCTCGCCGATCTCGCCGGCCGCCACGTCCACAACGCCGCCGTGCTCGCGGTCGACCACACCCGCGGTGAAGTGCTCGCCTGGGTCGTCGGTCACGCCGGACAGGCTGGCAAACCGTTTACCGCAATCGATGCCGTCACGGTCCGGCGCCAGCCGGGCTCGGCGCTGAAACCGCTGCTGTATACCGAGGCCCTGGCGCAGGGCCTGAGTGCCGCAAGCGTCATCGACGACGCGCCGCTCGAACAAAACGTCGGTCTTGGTCTCCACGCGGTGGCGAATTACTCGCACCGCTATTACGGTCCCGTGTCCGTGCGCGAAGCGCTCGGCAATTCGCTGAACACACCCGCCGTACGCGTGGCGCAATTGGTCGGCGCGGCAACGTTCATCGAGCGTCTGCGCGAACTCGGTATCAACAGTCTGACGGAACATCCGAACGTGTATGGCGACGGCATTGCCCTCGGTAACGGCGAAGTAACGCTGTTCGAACTCGTGCAGGCCTATACCGTGCTCGCGCGCATGGGCGAGTTCGCACCGCTGCGCCTGCTCGCCGGCGATACGGCGCCGGGCGCGCGCATCTTCTCCGCGGATGTCGCGAGCCTGATCGCCGATATCCTGTCCGATCCACATGCACGCGAACTCGAGTTCGGGCCTTATTCGATCCTGAATTTCGCGGCACCGACGGCGGTAAAGACCGGCACCTCGAGTGACTATCGCGACGCCTGGGCGATCGGTTACGACGACCGCTACACGGTCGGGGTGTGGATGGGCAATCTCGACTACACGGCGATGCACGACGTCACCGGTTCGACCGGACCCGCTCTCGTGCTGCGCGCGACCTTGCGCGAGCTGAATCGCCACCGCGAACGCGGCGCCCTGTACCGCAGCCCGAATCTCGTGCAGCGCACGGTGTGTCGCGAAACGGGCCTGCCGCCCGACGCGCCGTGCGCTACGCGCGACGAATGGTTCGTTCGCGGGCTTGCACCGCGGGCATTGCCGACGACGAATGCGCCATTGCGACTGCGCAAACCGATCAACGGACTGCGTCTCGCGATGGATCCGCGGATCCCGGATGAGCACGAGGTTTTCCAGTTCGAACTCGCGGGTGCCGATACGGCGCGCCGGGTGCACTGGTTTGTCAATGGTGAAGCCGCGGACACGACCTCGGGCGGTACATATGCGTGGCCGCTTGCGCGCGGCAGGTTCACCACGTTTGCGGAAATCGAGCACAACGACGGCACCCCGCCGACCCGTACCGCGACGGTGACGTTCGAGGTGCAGTGAACCCGGCGCCGCGCGCGCACGTACACGACGTTATTGCCCGCGAGATGACCCTGCATGCCAACGAGCCCGCGAGCGGCCACCGCCCCGGCGCATTCGCGCAGCGTGATCCGCGACGCGGACGTGGCCGACCTCGATACGATCAACGGCATTCTCGCAGCCGCGGTCAGCGGCTGGGGACTGTCGGCCCGGGTATTGCGCCTGTCGCTGCCGAGCCTGCGCTACGACGCGATGGACGTGCGGACGATGCGCGCCCGACTCATCACCGACGGCGGAACCGCGGTCGGCTTCAGCTGCACGGAACCCGCGGATCCGCACGACCCGCCGGAAAATCGCCGCTTGCTGACGTTGCACGGACTCTATGTGCTGCCGCGACGACAGCGTACGGGGATCGGTGCGCGGTTGCTCGCGGATGTCGAGGCACTCGCGCGGGCGGAGGGTTACGCTGGCCTCGCAACGCGCGCGTGGCGCGAATCGAGCGCATTTTTCACGGCGCACGGATTCATGCCGTGTGCACCGGGCGAACCCTCGCTGTGGCCACGGCCGCTGTGGCGCGCGCTCGACTGAGCCCGCACCGGTGACTCAGCTACCCGCCGGCGCCTGGCAGCCTGTCGGACTTAGGCAATCGTAGCGAGCAAGGTGGGAGAGCGAGTGCAAAAACGTGCGATTTTGAGGAGCATAGTGGTGCTACGTGACGAAAAATCGCGCGTTTTTGCGCCGCTGTCCCGCCGGCGCAGCAGATTGTTCCTAGGGGCTGTTGATCTTTCGCGGAGCGCCACTGTTACCCGTGAAAATTTGTCAATCGAGGCGCAGCGAGCGTAGTTTGGTTGTTCCAAATGAGCGAGCTGCAACGACGAGTGACGGGTTTTCACGGGTAACCCGTCGGGCTGAGCCCCTGTTCGCGTCCGGCGGCGTTATCGTTCGCTCATTTAGCTACGGCTAAATCACGCTCTCTCTGCCTTGCCGGTCCACAAACAGGGGCTCAGCAGTGGCGCTCCGCGAAAGATCAACAGCCCCTAAGTCCGACAGGCTGCTAGGTCGCGAGGCCAACCCGAACGGCGTCGAGGCGTACCGTTGCATTGCCGAGAACTTCGACGAGCATGCTTGCGTAGTCACGCCGAAATTCGATCTCTTCGGCACGAATGTTCGGATTCACCGCCGCGAGCGCTTCGAGCCGCGCGAGTTCCGCGGCCTGCGCATCGCGCGCGTGCTGCACCGCCTCGGCGCGCAAACCGCCGAGCGCGGCTTCGGCAATTTCCGTCGCGCGTGCCGCCATCGCGGTGATCTCGGCGCGCGCATGTTTCGCGACTTCCTGGGCGACATGTTTCTTGATCGTCTCGATGATGCCGTCGATCCGTTCGGGGGTCAGCACCGAGGTCAGATCACGACGGTCGCGATCGACCACGATCCGCAGGCTCGCCTGCGGCAGATAGCGCGACAGCTGCAGGTGTCGCGGCCCGGGACAGCTGACGACGAAGATCGCTTCGAGCAGCAGCGTACCCGGTTTCAGAAACGGCGCTTTCAACGTGCACAGCGTTGCGTTACCGAACTCCCCGGACAGCATCATGTCCATGGCACCGGTGACCATCGGATGTTCCCACGTGAGGAAATGCATGTCCTCGTGGGTCAGCGCCTCGATGCGATCGTAGGTGCCCGTGATCCCGCCCTCGGGTAAACCCGGAAAACTGTGACACAGCATCTGGTCGCTCGGATGTACGACGACGCTGAGCGGCCCGTGCGGTTGTTGATCGACGCCGAAGAAATCGAACACACCTTCCATGTAATCGGCGAGTTCGAGTTTACGCGCTGCTTCGCTGAGCGCCTCGATAACGGACATCGCCTGGGCATCGTCGTAGGAATTCAGTTCGAGCAGGCGGTCGCGACCCCGGCTCAGCGCTTCACGCGTTGCCTGGGCATGCGCCTGCGTCGCGGCGATGAGTTCGTCGATCGCCGGCGTGTCCGTCGGCGCGGCAAGGCACGCGCGCAGCGACGGCTCGAATTCATCGAACAGAATGCGTCCGGCCGGAAACACGGACTCGAAGGCATCGAGGCCTTCGTGGAACCAGCGCAGCAGCACGGCGGTCGCGGTGTTGTCGAGTACCGGGACGTGGATCTGTACCGTGTGCCGCTGACCGATGCGATCGAGACGACCGATCCGCTGTTCCAGCAAATCCGGATTCAGCGGCAGATCGAACAGCACGAGGTGATGAGCGAACTGGAAGTTCCGCCCCTCGCTGCCGATCTCCGAGCAGATCAGGGCTTCGGCATTTTCCTGTTCGTCGGCGAAATAGGCCGCCGCGCGGTCGCGCTGCACGAGTCCGAGACCTTCATGGAACACGGCCGAGCGGATGCCACAGCGCACGCGCAAATGTTCTTCGAGCGCGATCGCCGTGGCCGCGCGGGCACAGATCACGAGCACTTTCTCGCCGCGGTGCGCGGCCAGCCAGTCCGCGAGCCAGGCGACGCGCGGATCGGTCGCGATCCACGTATCGCCGAGCAGGGTTTCGGGCAACAGGCACAGTTCGACCGGGGCCGTGGCCGCCGCCGCGCCGTAGGCCGCCGATGGCGCGAGCCTGTAAGCGTGCAGCTCACGTGCGGGAAACCCGGCGACCGTGTCGCGGCAGTTGCGATACAACACGCGACCGGTGCCCTGGCGATCGAGCAGGTTGCGGATCACCTCGTCGATCAAACCGCCACGTTCAGCCGGGGACGCCGCGACAAGCGTTGCAATCGTCGCGGGATCGAGAAATTCCGCGAGTCGCCGCGGCAGGCTGTCGTCGACCGTGAAATCGGTGGCCGGGTCCGCATCACGCAGCGCCGTGATCAGTTCGGCCACGGGACGATAGCGTTCTTCCTCGGCGCGAAATTCCGCGAGGTCGTGGTAACGGTCGGGGTCGAGCAGGCGCAGGCGGGCAAAATGTCCTTCGAGCCCGAGTTGCTCCGGGGTTGCGGTGATCAGGATGAGGCCGGCGGCCGCGCGCGCGAGTGCCTCGACCGCGGCGTAGGCCGGGCTCACGGCGTCCTCGTGCCAACTCAGGTGATGCGCTTCATCGACGACCATCAGGTCCCAGCTCGCGGCGAGGGCCTGGTCGCGACGTGCCGGGTTGTCGACGAGCAGGGACAGGCCCGCGAGCACGAGTTGCGCGCTGTCGAACGGGTTTTCGGCCTCGCCGTCGCTTGTTTCCTCCGCGTCCTCGTCGCCGCCGGTCTCGATCGCGACGCACGTTTCCTCGTCGAGGATCGTGAAATGCAGATTGAAACGTCGCAGCATCTCGACGAGCCACTGGTGCACGAGACTGTCGGGCACGATGATCAAAACACGCTTCGCGCGTCCGCACAGCAGCTGCTGGTGCACGATCAGGCCGGCCTCGATCGTCTTGCCGAGACCCACTTCGTCGGCGAGCAGCACGCGCGGATGGTAGCGGGCGGCCACTTGCTGGGCGATATAGAACTGGTGCGGCAGCAGTTGCACGCGCGGGCCAAGCAGGCCGTAAGCGGACGAACGCGCGTGCCGATGCTGATGCGCGAGCGTTTCCGTACGCAGGATAAAACTGTTGTTCTTGTCGATCTGACCGGCAAACAGGCGATCGAGCGGGCGGCTGAACTGGACGAAACTGTCGAGATCCAGCTCCGCGATGATCGCGGGCTCACCGTCCGCGGTGGCGCCGCCGTAAATAATGCAGCCCTTGTTGTCGTGGCGCTGCTGGACCTTGATCGTGAGGCCTTCATCATCCGTGATGGTCTCGCCAACGTCGTAGATCACCCGGCTCAACGGGGCATTGTCGGTGGCGTAGACACGGCGTTCACCGGCCGCGGGAAAACTGAGCGTGACACGCCGGTTCTCGTTCTCGACGACGATCCCGAGACCCAGTTCTGATTCGGTATTGCTGACCCAGCGCTGACCGGGAACGAAAACTGGGTCGGACAAACTCGACAACCTCACAACCGGCCTTCGCCGGTTAAATAACTTGCGGCCGCTTCAATCTGTTGAGAAGCAGCGCCGAAAACTGCCGACACGAAACACCCGCGCGACACAACAACGCGCGGCAGTATAAACGACGAAGAAAAAAAGTGGGGTCGAAAGAACGTTCCAGCGTTGCCGAACGTGTCATCCGACCTCAGTAACAGCCGGCTTCCCGCGCGCGTGCCTTGACGAGTGCGAGCACGATGTCGAGCGTTGGCGTGGCGATACCCGTGAGCACGCCGAGTTCCTGCACCGCGGTGACGACCGCGTCGATTTCCATCGCGCGTCCGCGTTCGAGATCCTGCAGCATCGATGTCTTGTGCGCGCCGACCGCGGCGGCGCCGGCAATTCGCTGGTCGACATCAACGGCGAAGCGCGCACCGAGGGCTTCGCCGATCTGCTGCGCTTCAAGCATGATCGCGCGTGCGAGCGCGCGCGTGTCGTCGTTCGCGCACAGGCCTTCGAGCGTCGCGCCGGTCAGCGCACTGAGCGGATTGAACGCGACGTTGCCCCACAGCTTCACCCAGATCTCGTCGCGAATGCGGCTTTTCACCGGCGCTTTCAGGTTCGCTTCGCGCAGTGCCGCCGACAAACGCTGCACGCGTTCCGTCTTCGCGCCATCAGGTTCGCCGAGCGTGAAACGCTCGCCGTCGATATGTTCGATCACGCCGGGGGCGGGCACTTCGCACGCCGGATAGACGACACAAGCGATCGCACGCTCGGGTCCGAGTTCACGCCACTGGCGACCGTCCGGATCGACGCTCGCGATCCGGTGTCCCTCGTAGGCGCCGCCGAGGCCGTGGAAATACCACCACGGCACACCGTTGACGGCCGTGACGATGGCCGTGTCGTCATCGCACAGCTGTTTGATGTCGGCGACGACGGCGGGCACGGAATGCGCTTTCAGCGCGACGATGACGAATTCGTGCACGCCGAGTTCGGCCGCATTGTCGCTCGCCGCGACCCGCACCGTGGTTTCCTCGTCGCCACTTTTCAGGGTGAGACCGTGCGCGCGAATCGCCTCGAGATGGGGTCCGCGGGCGACGAGCGAGACCTCGTTGCCGGCCAGCGCGAGGCGCGCGCCGATGAAACCGCCGATCGCGCCGGCACCGAATATGCACACTTTCACCGTACGTCTCCGGCTGGCGCGATGTGTCCGGCGGGGTTGTGTTCGCTCATGCGAGACCGAGCTTTTCGGCGAGACCGATGCGCTGCAGCTTGCCGGTGCTGCCTTTCGGAATTTCATCGAGAAACACAATCGAGCGCGGCACCTTGAACGCCGCGAGCCGGGTGGCGGCGAAATCACGCAGTTCGCGTTCCTCGACGCTCGCACCCGCGCGCAACACGACCGCCGCCGCGACGTCCTCGCCGAGCTTGCCGTGCGGCACCGCGAACGTCACGACCTGCGCGACCGCCTCATGGTCCATGAGTACATCGTCGACTTCACGCGGCGCGATCTTCTCGCCACCGCGGTTGATGATTTCCTTCAGCCGGCCACTGATCGAGAGAAAACCGTCGGCATCGAAAATCCCCTGGTCGCCGGTGCGGAACCAGTTGTCGCCGCCATCGGGATCGGCGGCGAATGCACTCGCGTTCGCCGCCTCGTTTGCTTCGTAACCACGGGTGACGTTCGGTCCGCGGATCACGATTTCACCCTCACCGCCGGCGGCGACGAACGCGCCGTCGGCATCCATGAGCCGCACCTCAGGCCCGGCCGGCGCACCGACGGAACCCGGTTTGTGCAGACCCGGCGGGAGCTGGTTCGAGGTCATCTGGTGGGCCGCCTCGGTCATTCCGTAGGCCTCGATCACGGGACAGCCGAACGTTTGTTCGAGCTGCGCCATCACCTGCGGTGGCAGCGACGACGACGACGAACGGATGAAGCGCAGGCGCAGGGCATCGACCGTGGCGGCGTTGCGTTCGGCACGCTCGAGGATCGCCTGATGCATCGTCGGCACCGCCGTGTACCACGTCGGGTCGAGCGCGGACATCCAGCTGAATACGCGCATCGCGTTGAAACCGGGTGAACACGACACACGTGCACCGGCATGCAGCGAGGAGAGCACGGCGGCGATAAGACCGTGAATATGGAACAGCGGCATTACGTTGAGACAATGATCGCCCGGCGCGAGCGCGAGCGTGGCGCTGATGTGCGCTGCCGAGGCGCACAGATTGGCCTGTGTCAGCGGCACGATTTTCGGTCGCGACGTCGTCCCCGAGGTATGCAGTACGAGCGCAACATCGTCGGCACCGGCCGGCCGGTCGATCGCGGCCGCCGGGAGCGCGTGCAGGTCGAGCGTGAAACTGCCGGCCTCGTCGTCGCGTTCCTCGAGTTCGATGATCGGCACGCCGAGGCGCGCCGCCGCGGCAAGCGCCGGCGTCTCGACCCCCGCCGCCACGATCATCGCGCTCGCTTTCAGATCGCTCAGATAAAACTCGAATTCCGCTTCCTTGTAGGCGGGGTTCAGCGGCGCCGCGGTGGCCGCGGCGGCAACGGCACAAAAGCACGTCGCCATGGCCGGTCCGTTCGGCAATACGATGGCGACGCGATCGTTCGCGCCGATGCCGTGCGCGTTCAGTCCTGCCGCAACGTCACCGCACAGCGCCGCGAGCGCCGCGTAAGTGAGCGGTGCCGCACCATCGGTCGCACCGATTGCCGCATCGTCGGGGTTGCCACGGTTCAGAAGTTCGTTCAGCGTCATTGGTTCGTCCCACCCGTTTCACAGCACTCGTGTGCCGGGCGATGCTACTGGGCCACCGTCGGCTCGGCAACCACGGGCCGCCCGGTTGTTACACTGAGGCCTGCGCGAACACGGTGACGAATCCTCCGCCATGCTGATTTCTGACGACAAGCGATCACACGGCGACCGCACGGCGTTCGCGGGCGCGGCCGGGTGCAGTGTGCTGGCCGCGTCATTGCTGTGTTTCGTCGCGGCGAAGTCCGGCTTCACGGGCCTGTTCTCGGATTCGGCGGTCTATCTGCTGCTCGCCGATGCGTTTCGCGCCGACGGCGCAACGTTCGACTGGCTGACGTTCCTGTTCAGCCGCTATCCGTTTCCACCGCTGTACCCCCTGTTCCTCGCCGCGCTCGGCGGCGGCGCCGAGGCCGCGCGCTGGACGCATGCGATCGGCGCGCTCACGCTCAGCGCCTGTGCCGGGGTCATCGTCGTGTGGTGGTGGCGTGAACGCGTACCGTTGTTGTTCGCCTGCGCTGCGGCGATCGTGTTCGTGCTCACACCCGTCACCCTGTTCAGCGCGATGGACATCTTCAGCGAGCCGTTGTACCTGCTGCTCACGCTGACGGCGATGGTCGCGCTCGCGCCGAATCCGCCACGCCGGTCCGCGTGGTACAGCGCCGCGATTGCGCTGGGTCTCGCCGGCATCGTCCGCACGGTCGGGATCACCGCGATCGCCGCGTTCATCCTCCATTGGTGGTTGCGCACCGGTGGCCGGCAGCACCGCGCGGCGCCGTTTCTCGCGTTGCTGCCGACGCTCGTGTGGGCTGCGAACAAGTGGCTGCGTGACTACGACAGCAGTTACGTGCTGACGGTGATCCGCTTTCCCCTGCACGAGACCGTACCGGCATTACTCGGCGAGATACCGGCGAATCTTCGCGCCCTGTGGGATCATGGCCTCGATAATCTCGACATCCTCGGCAACCCCGTCGCCGGCGTGCTGCTCGGCGTGTTGCTCGTTTTCGCCGTCGCGGGTTTCTTCAGGCGCGCTGCCGAATTGCGCTTCGACGCGATGTATCTCGCGGCCTACGGCGCGCTGATCCTCGTGTGGCCGCATGGCGAGCATGCCGGCCGCTTCCTGTTCGTGGTCATGCCGATCATCGGATTGCATGCGCTCGTCGCGGCGATCGCGCTCGCGCGCGGGGTTCACGGGATACGCCTGCGCGCGGCGATCGCGGGCGTGCCGCTCGTGCTCGCGGCCGCGCTGATCGTGCCGAGCGGCGGCGTCATCACGGGCACGGTGGCGCGCTTCAGCGGCGGCACGTATCACGACGATGTCCGCACGGAAACGTGGCACCGCCACGCGGACGACGCGGTCGCGCGCACGGAAGCCGATATCGTGCGCGAAATGACCGCCGCGATCGTGGCGCTGGGAAACCGGGTCGAAGCCGGCGCGTGCATCACCTCGGTGTATCCGCAAACGGTGATGCTGCTGACCCGCCGGCCGGGCGTGTTTCCCGCGCGCCCCGCAGCCGGCGCGCGCGAGTTTGAGCAATCGCTGCGGCAATGTCCCTACGCGCTGTTGTTAAACTCGACGAGCGACGCGTTCGGCTTTCCGGCGCATTTTTATCCGCGTGCGCGGCTCGCGGGTCGATTCTCCGTCGTCGCCGAGGTCCGTTACCGCGACGTGCCACCGGCGCCCGCGGTCGCGGCGATGCTCGTGCGCGTGCACTGAGTCCGCGGACGCTCCGGGAACACTGGCATTGTGCCTGCTGGCTCGCTAAGCTCGACAGCAAAACCGGAGGAACTGGCATGGCAAAAACAGCTGCCGATCTCGTCGGCGCGGCGAAAGCCGTCATCACGGAAATCAGTCTCGATGAGGCGAAAAAACTGCCGCCGGGCGCGGCCCGGTTCGTCGATGTGCGCGAACCGCCGGAATGGAAGGACGGCACGATCGAAGGCGCCGTGTGCGTACCGCGCGGCGTACTCGAATGGAAAGCGGAATCGGAAGACGAACTGAAGGACAAGTCCGCCCCGTTCATCGTCTACTGCAAAACCGGCGGGCGTTCCGCGCTCGCGGCACAGACCCTGCAGGAACTCGGCTATACGAACGTAAAGTCACTGGCCGGCGGCTATGAAGCCTGGAGCGGCAAGAGCTGATGCCTGAACCCAGCTTCGACCTCAGCGGGCGGGTTGCGCTGATCACCGGCGGCAGCCGCGGACTCGGGCGCCAGATGGCGCTCACGTTCGCCGCCCACGGCGCGGACGTCGTCATCGCCAGCCGCAAACTCGAACAATGCGAGAGCACGGCGAAGGAAGTCGAGGCGCTCGGGCGGCGGGCGTTACCGTATGCGTGTCATGTCGGTAAATGGGACGCACTCGAACCGCTCGTCGAGGCGACGTACGGGCACTTCGGACGCCTCGATATACTTGTGAACAACGCCGGTATGTCGCCGCTGTACGAATCGCTCGATGCGATCTCCGAGGAATTGTTCGACAAGGTGATCGGCGTGAACCTGAAAGGGCCGTTCCGGCTCAGCGCGCTCGTCGGCAAGCGCATGGCGGCCGGTGACGGCGGCAGTATCATCAATATTTCGAGTACCGCCGCGGTCACCCCGAGCCCGGGGTCCGAGCCGTACGGTGCGGCGAAAGCCGGTTTGAACGCGATTACGCGTTCGTTTGCGCACGCTTATGCACCGAAGGTACGCGTGAACGCGATCATGGCCGGGCCGTTTCTTACCGACATCTCAAAAGCCTGGGACATGCAACGCTTTCAGCAAATCGCCGACGAAGCGATCCCGCTGAAACGCGGCGGCGCACCGGAAGAAATCGCCGGCGCCGCGTTGTATCTCGCGAGTGACGCGTCGTCGTATGCCACCGGTTCGGTGATCACGGTGGACGGCGGTTCCGGGGGCAACCCGAAACTCGTGTGAACGCGAGGCGGGTCGGGGAGATTACCGCCGCAACGGCGACAACTGCACTTTGCGGGTCAGCTGCAGGCGCAGGTTCGCGGCCGTCTCCCCGAGCACCGGGTCGACATCGTGCACGGTCACGACCATGGCGAGCGTCTTGCGCTGGGGCAAATCACGCGGAATGTCGAGCAACAGCAGCGTCGTCGCCGGCTGTCCCGGGTCGAACGCGGCCACGACATCACGCTCGAGCAGGACTTCCTCGCCGCGCAGAAACGTGAATTTCACACCCGTACTGACCGCCACCGGGGGCGCAGCGGCTACGCCATCGCGTTCGAGGTAAAGCTCGGCGTAATACGTACCGAGGCGCGACATATACAGCTCGATCGTCGAACTCGCGCCGCTGACGGGTTCGAGTATTTCATTGACGATGAGCGGACGCGCGCTGTTCGCAAGCGTGTCGCAAGTGAGCACGAGCAACACGCCGAACGTCGCCAGCATCGCGCCCGCCCGCATCCTCGAACGTTTCATTCGCTGCTCCCTGTGCCGCGTCGCCGCATGACGACGGTTATTCGAACGCGTGCGCGCGCGGAAGTTCGCCGGCAGGTTGCGAGGCTAGCGGCGACTCAACAGCAATGGCATGCCAAAGCGCTGTTTCAGGGTCACTTTCGGCAGCGTCTCGATCGGGTGACCCGGCAGTGGCCGCACGTTATAACGCTGCACGACCTGCGCGAGCACGAGCTGGATTTCGAGCATCGCCATACCGAGACCGATGCACGCGCGCGGGCCCGCCGCGAACGGCAGGTAGCAGTACGAATGACGGCTCGCGGCGCGCTTCGGCGCGAAACGATCGGGGTCGAAACGCTCCGGGTCCGGCCAGAACTCCGGGTGTCGGTGCAGCGCATACGGCACTACGCCGACGTAGGAGCCGGCCGGTACATCGTAGTCGCCGAAACGCTCGTCGTCGTGGGAACGGCGCGCGATCGCCCACACCGGCGGATAAATCCGCATCGACTCCTGAACGACCTGTTTCAGGTAAGGAATCGCCGCGAGGTCACCGCTCGTGGCCGGTGCGCCGTGCAGCACGGCGTCGAGTTCGTCCGCGAGGCGTGCGGCGATGTCGGGATGCGTGGCCAGCAGGTACAGCGTCCAGCCGAGCGCGGTCGCGGACGTCTCATGGCCGGCGAGCATCAGGGTCACGACCTCGTCGCGCATCTGCACTTCGTCCATGCCGGCGCCGGTGTCGTCGTCGCGCGCCGCGAGCAGACGGTCGAGGATGTCGTTGTCGCCCGCCCCGTCGCGTCGGCGCGCCGCGATCATGCCGTAGACGATCTCGTCGAGGCGACGGCGGGCCTTTTTCCAGCGCAGGTTGTACGGCGTGGGGATCCACGGGAACAGGGTCATCAATGCGCGGATTTCCTGGGTCTGCAGGTTGACGACCTCGAGGATGTCCGCGACTTCCTCCGCGTGCGCGTCGATGTCACTGCCGAACAGGGTCGCGCCAACGATGCGGAATGCGAGGCGGCCCATGTCGCGATCCACCCACACCGGATTTGAACCGGCGGCATCCCATTCGGCGAGCATCGCGCCGGTGAGACGGTTGATCGGCTGATCGAAGCGGTTCACGACCCGGTTCGCGAACATCGGCTGCATCAGTTTGCGTTGTTTCACCCAGTCGGGGCCATCGTTCGTCACGAGGCCCTTGCCCATGATCTGCGCGAGCACGCGGTAGTCGATCACGTGTTTCGAAAAGTGCTCGTAGGACTGCGACAACACGCGCCGCGCGTAGTCGGGATGATTCACGAGGTAGACATCGAATGTGCCGCGCCAGCGCGCGACATCACCGTATTGCTGCAGCAGTTCGTGCATGAACTGCGGCGGCGAACGATTGAACCGGCGCCACTGGTAAAAGCGGCGCGGGGTCGGCGGCAGGCGATACGTTTCGGTCACGGATCCGGACTCCGAATCAGGTGGCAGTCTATTGTTGCACGGAAGCACCGGGGACGCCGACCGGCGACCGCCTTGCGCCAACGTTTGCTACACTGGCTCAAGCGCGATTCACCCGTGCGGGGCCGCCGCCACCGGCGTTCATTGCGGGCCCGCGCATGCGCACAGCGCCCCGATCACGGGGCCACGAGCGACCGCAAACGAGTACGAAGGAGCCCCACGATGGAATTGACCGACGTCATGCGCACGACGTTTTCCGCGCGCGCATTCACCGACGAACCGATCCCCGACGCAACGCTCTACCGCATCCTCGACCACGCGCGCTTCGCGCCGAGCGGCGGCAACCGCCAGGGCTGGCGCGTCATGGTGATCCGGGACCGCGACATTCGCCGCCAGCTCGCGGACCTGTGTATCCCCGTATTCCGCTACTATCGCGCCCAGGCCGGAGCGGGTGAAACGCCGTTCAATCCGATCGTCCCGAGCAAGGTCGACCCGGCCGCGGCGGCAACGACCGGGCTCGGTTATCCCCTGCTCGAACAGTTCGACGATTATGCGAAAGTGCCGGTGGTGCTCGTGGTCGCGCTGGACCTGACCGTCGTCACCGCGTTCGATCAATCGCTCGAGCGGATCGGCGTGGTTCCGGGGGCGTCGATTTACCCGTTCGCCTGGAACATTCTGCTTGCTGCGCGTAACGAGGGTTTCGGCGGCGTGCTCACGACGTTTCTCGCGCATGATGAGCCGCAAGCCCAGGCGATCCTCGGGCTGCCGTCGCACTACGCGGTCGCCGCCATGCTGCCGCTTGGCAAGCCCGTAAAGCAGCTGACGAAGCTGAAGCGCGACCCCGTCGAATCGTTCACCACGATCGACAGATTCGACGGCGAAGCGTTCACTCCGTGAGCCCCGGCGGCGCGACCGGAAACCTGACTTCACCCGGCGCTTTCGCTACACTAACGCGCTCTAATCGCGGCTCGTGGAGGATCTCCGTCGGGCTGCCGGGCGAATACTTTTCGCGCCCCGCGCCGGACGCCAGAAGCCGGCGCGCGGCGACGCGACCCGAACAATCGCGCGCTGCGCATCGTGCGGCCGGAAAGCCAACTAATCCGACTACGTCAGACCCGCGCCGGAAACCGGCCCGGGTGCGCCGCCCAGCGAGCGGACCAGGAGTTATGACATGAGAATTGCAGTACCCCGTGAGGTGCATCTGAACGAACGCCGGGTTGCGACCACCCCGGAAGTCGTCGAGAAACTCATTGCACTCGGTTTTCAGATCAGCGTCGAAACACAGGCGGGCGACGCCGCGAGTTTCTCCGACAAAAGCTTCGAGGCGGCCGGCGCAACGATCGTGCCCGACAGCGAATCCCTGTGGCGCGACGCCGATATCGTGATGAAGGTACGCGCACCGGAGCTTCATCCGCAGTTGAACCGGGACGAAGCGGATCTGCTGCACGAAGGTCAAACCCTCATTTCGTTCATCTGGCCGGCGCAGAACGCGGAACTCATGGATCGGCTCGCGGCGAAAAACATCACCGTGCTGGCGATGGACAGCGTGCCGAGAATTTCACGCGCGCAGAAACTCGACGCGCTCAGTTCGATGGCGAACATCGGCGGCTACCGTGCGGTAATCGAGGCGGCGAACAATTTCGGCCGCTTCTTTACCGGCCAGATTACCGCCGCCGGCAAAGTACCGCCGGCGAAAGTCATGGTGATCGGCGCCGGGGTCGCGGGCCTCGCCGCGATCGGTACCGCGATGAGTCTCGGCGCTATCGTGCGCGCATTCGATACCCGCCCCGAAGTGAAAGAGCAGGTCGAGAGCATGGGCGCGGAATTCCTCGAACTCGATTTCGAGGAAGAAGGCAGCGGTACCGGCGGCTATGCGAAGGAAATGAGCCCGGCGTTCATCGAAGCGGAGATGGCGCTGTTTCGCGAGCAGGCGGCCGAAGTCGACATCATCATTACGACCGCGCTGATCCCGGGCAAGCCGGCACCGAAGCTGATCCTCGCCGACATGGTCGAAATCATGCGTGACGGCAGCGTTATCGTCGATATGGCCGCGGAACAGGGCGGCAACTGTGAACTGACCGAACCGGGTGAAATCGTGACCCGCCACGGAGTCAGGATCATTGGCTACGCCGATCTGCCGAGCCGGCTGGCGGCGCAGTCGAGCCAGCTGTACGGAACGAACCTGCGTCATCTGCTCACGGAACTGACCCCGGAGAAGAACGGGATCATCGACGTGAACATGGACGACGAGGTGATCCGCGGCACGACGGTGATCAAGGCCGGCGAGATCACGTGGCCACCGCCAGCGCCGAAGCTGTCGGTCGCGCCGCCGAAACCCGCGGCGGCGCCCGCGCCCGCACCCGAGGCGAGCGAGGCCCGCGGCAAGGGCTTTGGATCGCTCGCGTTTCTCATCGTCGGCGGCCTCGCGCTGTGGGCGCTGGGCGGGGTCGCGCCGGCGCAATTCATGTCTCATTTCACCGTGTTCGTACTTGCGTGCTTCGTCGGCTACCAGGTGATCTGGAACGTCACCCCGGCCCTGCACACACCGTTGATGAGCGTCACGAACGCGATCAGCGGCATCATCGTGCTCGGCGCATTGCTGCAGATCTCGACGGATTCGTTTTTGATCACCACGCTCGCAGGGATCGCGATCCTCATTGCCTCGGTGAACATCGCCGGCGGTTTTCTCGTTACGCAGCGCATGCTGCGCATGTTTCAGAAATAAGGCATCAGCATGGCTTCAGGAACTCTTACCGCTGCTTATATCGCCGCCACGATCCTGTTCATTCTGAGTCTTGGCGGGCTCAGCAATCAGGAAACCTCGCGGCGCGGCAATCTCTACGGTATCGCCGGCATGGCGATCGCCATCATCGCGACGATTTGGTCGAACCAGGTCAGCTCCTACATCGTCCTGTTCATCATGATGCTCGCCGGCGGCGCCGCCGGCACGATCGTCGCGTCGCGCGTGCAGATGACGGAGATGCCCGAACTCGTCGCCATCCTGCACAGCTTCGTCGGGCTCGCGGCCGTGCTCATCGGCTACGCCACGTTTCTCGATCACAGCCACGAGTTCCACGGCGTGGAGCGAACAATTCATGAAGTCGAGATTTATCTCGGGATCCTGATTGGCGCGGTCACGTTCACCGGTTCCGTCATCGCGTTCGGCAAGTTGCGCGGTCTGATCGACGGCAAACCCGTATTGCTGCCGGCGCGCCACTTGCTGAACCTCGGTATCGCGATCGCGTGTTTCTGGCTCGGCGCGAAATTTGTCGGCAATCCGTCGTCGGGTGCCGCCGTATGGGCACTGATTATCATGACCCTGATCGCGTTTGCGTTCGGTGTGCACATGGTCATGGCCATCGGCGGCGCGGATATGCCCGTGGTCGTATCGATGCTGAACAGCTATTCCGGCTGGGCCGCGGCCGCGACCGGCTTCATGCTGTCGAATGATCTCCTGATCGTAACCGGCGCGCTCGTCGGGTCGAGCGGCGCGATCCTGAGCTACATCATGTGTCGGGCGATGAACCGGAACTTCGTCAGTGTCATCGCCGGCGGCTTCGGCACGGGCGGCGGGGCCGTGACGACGTTCGAAGGCGAAGCCGTGCCGATCTCGGCCGAGGAAACCGCCGAGCTGCTGCGCGATGCCGACAGCATCATTATCGTGCCGGGCTACGGCATGGCCGTCGCGCATGCGCAGAACATCGTCTCGGAACTGACGAACGTATTGCGCGCGAAAGGCAAGAAAGTGGAGTTTGCGATCCACCCGGTGGCCGGACGCATGCCCGGTCACATGAACGTGCTGCTCGCCGAAGCGCGCGTGCCTTACGACATCGTCATGGAAATGGACGAGATCAACGACGATTTCCCGAGCACGGACGTCGCCATCGTGATCGGCGCGAACGACATCGTGAACCCGTCCGCGCAGGAAGAGCCGAACAGCCCGATCGCCGGCATGCCGGTGCTGGAAGTCTGGAAGGCAAAAACGGCAATTGTCCTGAAGCGCAGCATGGCCACAGGCTACGCCGGGGTCGACAATCCGCTGTTTTTCCGCGAGAACACGCAGATGCTGTTCGGCGACGCGAAAGACAGCCTCGATGCCGTGTTCAAGGCGCTCGGTTAGGCGCGCCCGAAGTCGCGCTAGCGTGTACGGCGGGGCATGTTTCTGCGGCACGGTCCGCCGCGCGGCGTTTGGCGGCGCCGCGCCGCGATTCGCGGCGGCGCGGGCTGATTGATCCACGCGGGCACAACCCCGTTCACGACGACCGTATACCCGTGGAGATAATCACCGACGTCGCCGAGCTGAACCGGGTTCTCCAGGAATTGCTCGATCATCACGGTTGCACGATCGTCGCGCCACGCCACCTTGCCGCCGAAGCACACGCCTACCGCGAAGCGTCACTGTCCTACGACCTCGAAACGGACTCCCATGTCGGCGAGCCGTTCTTTCACTACGTCGTGACCGACGGGGTCGCGATATTCCTGTTTGACGGCGACCCGTTTCTGTTCTATGCCTTCCGTTGCGATCCACACGAATTGATCACGTACGTCGAAGCGGATTTCGAACACACCGACGTCGACGCATGCAAGGAGTACGTCGCGGGGGTCCTCGGCAAGCGCGCCGATATCGCGGTTGCCGCGGATCTCGCCTACCGCTGGATGGCCGACGCACAGGATTGAGGGTCGGCAACCGGCATCCGTTCGTATAACGCAGCGCTCGATTCCCGAGCGCATTTTTCCAGAGGGCTATTGCGATGATGACGAACCAGGAAAGCGGGACGACGATCGACGAGATAGCGAAAGGCATCTATCGCATCAGTACACCGATACCACCGGAAGCGATGCCGGGCGGCTTTACGTTCAATCAGTACCTTATCGTGGACGACGCACCGCTGCTCTACCATACCGGGCCGAGCAAACTGTTCGCGCTCGTCGAGCAGGCCATCGAAGCCGTGATTCCCGTGCGTTCGCTGCGCTACGTCAGCTTCTCGCATTACGAAGCCGACGAATGCGGCTCGCTCAATGCGTTCCTCGAGCGAGCGCCGGAAGCCGAGCCGTTGTGCGGGCAAATCGCGAAAATGGTCAGCATCGACGACATCGCGCTGCGACCGGCGCGGGCGCTTGCCGATGGCGAAGAGTTGACGCTCGGCGAGCACGTCGTCCGCTGGACGGACACACCGCATTTTCCGCACGGCTGGGAATGTGGACACCTGTTCGAAAAGACCACCGGGACCCTGTTTTGCGGCGATCTGTTCACCCAGGGAGGACATGAGCATCCGGCATTGACCGGTGAGGATATCCTCGCCAGCAGCGAGGCGATGCGGCACGCGATGGATTATTTTTCACATACCCGTCACGCCGGAGAACTCGCGGATAAACTGGCAGCCACCGAGCCGCGGATCCTCGCCTGCATGCACGGTGCTGCGTGGGAAGGCGACGGGGCCGGCCTGCTGCGCGACCTCGCGCGGCATCTCGTGGCCGACGATGTCTAGATCAAGGCTTACCGCGCGCGGAGTTTTGCCCGGTGGACGAAATTCCGCGTGCGTAACGCGCCCGCGGCGGCGCCCGATGCCCAGCCACGATGTCGATGCCGCGTGGCGCCTGTTTCTACTGACGCGAAGCGGCCGCGAATTCCGGCATGCAATTCCTTGCTCGTCCGGATTTAACCCAGCGCGTGAAACTCGTGGTCGGCGTACAGACTCGAGAGGTCGATGTTGTTCGCGAACACCGCGAACGCGAGATAGCCGGCAAGACCCGTCGTGCGCGTCATCCACGGCGGCAAGTAGGCTGCCGGGGCGAGCGTGCCGTCAAGAAAGAATGCTTCGTAACGGATTACATCGGCGAGTGTCATGCGGCCGGCAAAAAAATGTTGGGCAAGCGTAAGTTTCTGTTCCTTTAGTGCCCAGCGAAAAAACGTATGCACCTCGAGCAGCCCGCGCAAATACACGGAGTCTTTCGTGAATGCGTGGCCGCCGCCGAGCGGTGCACCGCGAAATACGCGCACCGTGGAATTGTAGCTTTCCGATTCCGGTTGCCCCGCGTTCATGAAATATTTGAATATCTCGATAAAATCGGCCCCGCCGAGCGCCATATCGATCGCGACGATCCGCATGGCGATACGCTCGAGGCGCGCAATATCTATCGCGCCGGTTACAAGTTCCGCGAACGTTGCCAGGCCTTCCTGCGCCGCCGTGGTACGTGGCGCACCGATACCCAGCGTCGACAGATTCGGCTGACGTCGGCCGTTCAACGCCGTCAGTGAGTGGACGAATGCCTCGTGTTGCAGTAGCTGCTCGTGGTCGTATTCGGAAAAGCAGGTAGCGTCACGCAATCGAATGCGGGTGGCACCGGCCGCCGCTTTCGCGGCAAGCGTTTTGTCGATCTGAACCTGGATCACGCCGTCTGGAAAAACTTCCGCGAGGCCGGTTTTAATTTCAGCCGCGACCGATTGCGCCGACAAACAGAAATCGGATTCCAGGGGTTGATGTGCGTGATAGAACTCGCCGGCAACGCTGAGAAAGTATTTCGCCGCATCGAGACTGGAGGTGCCCTGGCCTCCCGTGATCGGGTCATCCGGCGATCCGTAAATTGATTTCGACAGCGCCGACATTGCGGGCGTGTTGATGTTGTCCAGCATGCGCACGACGGTCAGATACGACTCGGCGGTTTGCCTGAGGAAACGTCCCAGGGGGTGGTCGAGACGGTCCGCTTCGGTGACGAGTGCATCGAGCGCGAATAACGGCCCCGTGTAGTCGACGTTGCGGTAGCTAACGACGGGCAATTGCGGCTCACCGCGTCGCCAGGCATCAAGAAAAATATCGTGCAGGCGCGGATCCCACTCCAGCTGAGTGAGCACCCGGATATCCCTGGCGACGGCAACTAACGCTTTATCAACGCGGCGAACCGGGATCAGGTCACTCATCGCAGGGTCTCGTCAGCTCGCAGTTATTGTCGATGGAAGCGTCGATTGTGCCTGCTGCCAATAAGACCGTCATTATGCGGCGCGAGGGGAGGATCGATGACACCGTTTCCGGTGGTATGCCATCGCGGCGACCACAATCCGCGCATACGGCCCGGCACGGTCATTCGCGATTGAATCAGTACCGCAAAAAGGAAACCCGCCGCGGCGGGTTTCTTATCTCGTTATCTCGTACGACTTCAAGCGGCTGCCCGCTGCCGCCAGCCTGGCGAACCCAATGCCGAGCCGCGCATCCGCGTCGTCGCCGCACACCGACCGGACGCTGTTGCGTCACTCCAGCGTGCTGTAAACGAGGTACATGAGCGCGCCGGTGCCGAGACTCAGCCCGGTAGCCCAGACCGGATCGAGATAGGTCCAGCCCGCGTAACCCGCTGCGCCCCCGAGAACAAGTGCCATGACGGCCCCGCTCAGCCACGCGGGCAGCGCTTTCAGAATAAAGTAAGTCGCGGCACTCGACCCGAGCCAAACGGCGACGAGGCGCCAGATCGGATCGGTGATGAATATGGGTACGAGGTGATGGTTCAGCAGCAACGCGATGAAACCAGCCGTGGCGACGAGCAGGGTAATGATCGCGATGGCGTTCGGGTGCTCTTCGCCTTGTAGCGGGTTTTCGAAATTTTTCTCGAGTTGCCGGACTTCATTGCCAGCCACCCATCCCGCCGTGTCATTCGTACTGAACACGGAATCGCCCCGCTTGCCGGCCTTGAAGCCATCGTTGTTATAGCTCAAGCGTTGTCCTCCCCGGGATTCGAAACGCGATCGGCCCGCCGCTAGCCGGACCGGTCACCGGTAATTGTAGGAAATATCGGCGCTGATTTCCCCGCTCACGTCGGCGGACGGACAAGCAAGCGGTCCTCGCGGGTGCGGGTCCGGCGGCTGCCATACCGGGGCCGATTATGCGCCGGCGGTTTCGGCGCGCAGGGCCGCGAGCATCCCGCCGAGGCGCTCGCGGTCGTCCGCGGTGCTGACCGGAATGCTGAATTCCGCGTTTGTCACGAGTCCCCCGTAGCGCTCGACAAGCTTGTCGGCGATTTCGTCGTACAAGCCGACGACGGCGTAACGCTGTAATACCTCGTCACTGATCCGCTCCGGCATCTCCTCCCAGCGTTGCGCCTTCGACAACAACTTCAACTCATCGGCGAGTTCACCGAGGCCGTGGTGGGCGAACGCCGCGCGATAGGCCGGGGTGGACGCATAAAACGACACCCGGGCGCGCACATCACGAATGCGGTTTGCCAGGGTTGCCTCATCCGCGGCGGTTGCGATCAGCGGTTTGATACTGATCGCGTAAGCGTCGTCGCTGCGGCCCGCGATTTCCGCGCCGCGACGCAATGCCGGGGTCATGACATCGCGGATGTAATCGGCAGTGCATACCGGGTGTGGACGCACACCGTCGGCGACTTCACCCGCCACCTGACACAGGTACTCGTTGACGGCCGCAAGATGCACCGGGATGCGGGGATATTCGATCGGACCGGGATCGAACAGCGGGACGATCAAATCGAGGCGGTAGTGTTCGCCACTGAAATCGAGCTTCGTACCGTACTGCCAGCTGTCCCAGACCGCGCGCATGGCCTGTACGTACTCGCGCATCCACGGGCCCGGCGCGGACCACTTCATCCCGAAGCGTCGCTCGATGTGGCCTTTGACCTGCGTACCCAGTCCGAGTACGAAGCGGCCACCGGACAGCTTCTGCAGATTCCACGCCGCCATCGCCGTCACCGTGGGGCTGCGGGCGAACGCGATGGCGACTGCGGTACCGACCGTGATCCGGGTCGTGGCCTGGGCGGCGAGTGCCATTACGACATACGGGTCGACCTTCGTTTCCTCGACCATGAGCGCGTCGTAGCCGAGCGCCTCGACGGTTTGCGCGTCGTCGTAGATGGAATGGATGTCGATCGGCTGAGCCGGTTCGCGCAAGCCGGGATCGACCTTGCCGAGCGGGAGTAATGTTTCTACTTTCAACGCGGTCATCCGGTGCGAATGGCCGATGATGATAGCAACGTTTCGGCATCACGGATGACGTCGCCGTCGGGACCCGGCGCGCGATTCGCCCACGGCTTCGGTCGACAGGTCACGTGGTAGAATTTTCGGCCCGAATGATTTACCAGGACCGAGTACACATGAGCGAAACAGCGCAGGCGATCCCGGACGACCCGACAGCGGAACACAATATGCTGCGCGACAGCGCGATCACGTTTTGCACGCGCGACGCCGCACCCGCCCGCCTCAAGGCGTTGAAGCAAACGGACGCGGATTTCGATGCCGCCGTGTGGCAGCAGATGGTCGAACTCGGCTGGGCCGCGATCCTCGTGCCGGAAGCGTGCGACGGCCTCGGCCTCGACCTCACCGCAGCCGCCGTCGTTGCTGAAGAACTGGGTCGCGTCGTCGCGCCGGAGCCCATGCTCGAAACCGCGGGATTCGCGGTCAACTTGCTCACGGCGGCCCCGGCCTCGGCGAACCGGGACCGGTTACTCGGCGATATCGGCAGCGGCGCGCGGCAGCCCGTCGTGTGCGCCGCGCCTTATCGGCGCGGCACGAGCAGCGGCCTGCCACGGGCCGCTCGCAACGGCGATGGCTACGTGCTCACGGGCAACGCGGATTGCATCCCGCTGGCCCGTACCGCCGACAGTTTCATCGTCGCTGCCGATGACAACGGCGAACTGTTGCTGTGTCTCGTTGCCGCCGACGCGTCGGGCACAGCGCTCGAATCACGCCACCTTGCGGACAATACGACCCACGCCGAAGTGACGTTCACCGACGTCACAGTCGCCACGGACGCGGTGATCGCGCGCGGCGCCGAGGCGCATGCGGCACTCGACCGGGCAATTGATGCAGACTTCATACTCAGTGCCGCCTACCTGTGCGGACTCATGTCGCAGACGCTCGAGACGACGCTCGACTATCTACGCACGCGCAAGCAATTTGGCCGCGCGCTCGGGAGCTTTCAGGCCCTGCAGCATCGCGCCGTCGATATGTTCATTCAACACAAGCTCGCCGCCGCCGTCGTCGCGGATGCGCTGGCGGGGTTCGAAGCCGGGGATCCGGCGCAACGATCCGTGCTGGCGGCCCGCGCGATCTACCGCGCGAACATCGGTGCGCGCATGATCACGCGCGAAGCGATACAAATGCATGGCGCGATCGGCTTCACCTACGAATGCGATATCGGCCACTACGTGAACCGTGCGCTCGTGCTGAGCGCCCGCCACGGCGCCGGGTCGACGCATCTGCGCACGCTCGGCGCCCTGCTGCGCCGGTCCGCCACGGCCGAGTCGAACGACGGGTTCGTCGGCGACGTACCGGCCGATCCGGAAGACGGCGACTGGAATTCGCTCGACGATGAATCTTTCCGTCACATCGTGCGCGCCTGGTTCGAAGCGGAGTATCCCGAGGAATTGCGCTATCCGCCGCGACGCCTGCACTGGGCGGAAATCAAACCGTGGTACATGCAATTGTCGGCGAAAGGCTGGCTCGCGCCGAGCTGGCCGGTCGAGTACGGTGGTATGGGTCTGTCGCCGTCGAAAGTCCTCGTGTTCATGGAAGAGCAGGAACGCTGGGGCATCGCGCGCGCGCCGGACATGGGCATCGTCATGATTGGGCCGCTGCTGATCCAGCATGGCACGCAGGCGCAACGGGATTATTACCTGCCGAAGATTCTCGCCGGCGAGAACGTCTGGTGCCAGGGATACTCGGAACCGAATTCGGGCTCCGACCTCGCGAGTCTGCAGTGCGAAGCCGTGCTCGACGGCGACGAGTTCGTCGTCAACGGACAAAAGACCTGGACCACGATGGCGCAGCACGCGACACATATTTTCCTGCTCGTACGCACGGACAAAACCGTCAAGCAGCAAGCCGGGATCAGCTTCCTGCTCGTCGACGTCACCTCACCGGGGATCACGATCCGGCCGATTCGCAATCTCGCGGGCGACGAGGAATTCTGCGAAGTATTTTTCGATGACGTCCGGGTACCGGCGGAAAACATCGTCGGCGACATGAACAACGGCTGGCGGATTGCGAAGGCGCTGTTGAGTTTCGAGCGGATTTTTATCGGCAGCCCGAAACAATCGCAGTACGCCTTGCAACGGCTCGAAAGCATCGCCGCCGGGCGCGGCCTGTACGAAGACCCCGGTTTTCTCGACCGTCTGACCCGGCTGAAACTCGATACGCTGGACCTCGAGAGTATTTATGCGACGTACGCGCAAATCGTCCGCGACGGCGGCACGCTCGGGCCGGATGTTTCCTTGCTCAAGGTCTGGGCGACGGAAACGTTCGCGAGCCTGACCGAGCTGATGCTCGAGGCGGCGGGTGAATTCGGCGCCGAGCGTGGCGATCGCGATTTCGGCGCCGGCAAGGCAAACATCCTGAGCCAGTTCTACAATGCGCGGCCGGCGACGATCTACGGCGGCAGCAACGAGATCCAGCGCAATATTCTCGCGAAGAACGTGCTCGATTTGCCGGACGCCTAGACCGGCGGCCTACTGTCGCAGCGCGAGTTCGAGATTCAGCACCGGCACCGGCTCGTGGCGCAGGCGCTCGCACGTGGCGCGCGCCAGCACACGGCCGTCGGCCGAACGACGCTGCCAGTGGTCGTCGCCAACCGTTTCCAGCGGCAGTGCCGTTGCGAGCGTCGCGGCGATAATTTCCCGTGCCGTGTCACACTCGGCGAGCGAGCGAAAGGCGCGTGATGCGCTCACCCGCTGGACGATTTTCTCCGGATTCGACACGGTCAGTACCGTATCGTGGAACACGTCGCGAACGGCCGGATTGACCACCGGAACGCGCAGCGTGTAGGTCGCCTCCGTTGTCTCCGGCAAGCCGTAACTGTAGGCGTGCGTAAGCGGCGAGCCGGGATCGCCGCCGAACGCCAGGGTCAGCGCGACGTTCTCGGCCACAGCCACAGGCGCGCACAGACATGCCAGCAACAAGACGCCGAGCCGTGCGCAATGCGATTTAATCATGATGCAAGGCTCCGCGATCGCCCACGCTCGATCAGCGCGTATAGCGACCCAGTTTTTTGACCGGCAGCGGCAAGCCGAAGTGATAACCCTGAAGATAGTCGATGGGGAACTCGCGCACGAATGCGTCCTGGGCCGCGTTTTCGATCCCCTCGACGATGATCATCAGTCCCATCGCCGTCGCGATCGCGTGCGCGGCGCGAAAGATCGCGGAGTCCTGCGGCGAATCCGGCAGGTCGGCGACGAAATCACGATCAATCTTGATACCGCAGATGGGCAAGGTCTTGAGACGCGCGAGATTCGAGAACCCGGTACCGAAATCATCGATCAGCAGACGGACCCCGATGTCCGACAGTTCCTTCAGTGTTTGCGCCACCGTATCGTCCGCCGCCATGGCGACGGTCTCCGTGATTTCGAGCAACAGACGCTCGCCCGGCATCTCGCACCGCTGGAGTGTTTCGGCAACGGCGATCGGAAACGTTTCGTCGATCAACTGCACACTCGATACGTTGACCGAAACCGTCAGCGAATCGTCGGCGAGCGTTGCCGCCATCGTACAGGCCTGTTCGAGTACGTCCTGCCCGAGCCGCCGGATAATGCCGGTGCTTTCGGCGATCGGAATGAACTCCGAGGGTTCGATTACCCCGAGTTCGGGATCGGTCCAGCGGGCAAGCGCTTCGAAGCCGCGCAGCTCGCCGCTCGTTCCGTCGATGAACGGCTGATAGTGCACCTGGATTCGGCCCTGCTCTACCGCCGCCGCGAGGCGCAATTCGATGCTCGCGCGACGTTCTGCGGCGGCACTCGCGCGCTGCGAGTAGCGTTCGGACTGTCCGCGTCGGCGCTGTTTGCACAAGCGCATCGCCAGCCCGGCATTGCGTACGAGTTCGGATGCGGTGCGTCCGTGTTCGGGCATGAGCGCGATACCAATCGAAGCCGACAGACGGTAGTCATAATCGCCAAGCGACATCGGCTGAGTGATATGACCGAGCAACTGTTCGGCCAGCAGATCCGCGTGCATCGGATCGCATTGCTCGGCGATGATGACGAACTCATCGTTGTCGAGCCGACCGAGCGTATGCCGCGTACCCATTGCGCCGCGCAAGCGCTGCGCGACTTCGATCATCGCGGCATCGCCGAGACCGTAGCCGAAGCGATCGTTGACGAGCGAGAAATGGTCGATGTTGAGCAACAGAACCGCCGTGTCCGAATCTGCCCTCGCCGAGATCGTGTCGATCAGGTTCATCGCGGCGCGGCGGTTTGGCAACTGGGTCAGCGGATCGGAGAATACGAAACGGATCTGGCCGTAGCCGAGGTTGCGGATCGTACACGCGCGATCGCCGGCTCTGGCCGTCGGTCCGCGCAGGAGTTGCCGGGCATCATCCGTGCCGGTCAGGTCGCGCACGCTCCCGAACAGGTAGAGTTGCCCCGCGGGCGCGTGAACGATGGCCTTGCGTGTCTGCAATACACGCGGCGCGGAGACCCCGGCGGGGGTGACGGATTCGTTGACAACGGTCTCGCCGGTCTTGAACGCAACATCGTCGTTCTCCCACACGCTGTTCGCTTCGGCCGGGGCAAGAATATCGCGTACGGTCAGACCGAGGAGTCGCGCGCGGGTGCAGCCCATGTACTCGCAGTAGGCCTGATTCACGTAAACCCAGCGGTGACTGCGATCCAGCAGGTAAGCCGGCTCCTGCATGCTGTCGATGAGCTGGCCCAGAACCGCGGTAATCGTGTTCGCGTCCGCGGGCGTCGTGGTGTCGCTGGCGGGCGCGGAGTACAGGCTGGGGGGGAGCTTGACGGCGATTTTGGACATCGAATTATTCTGGATAACGTAGTCAGATAAAAATATCGAAAATTCAATAGTTTTTGTTCGTTATCTAACATTTAACACGAGATTATTTTTCGCGTCAATTCGGTAGCGAATGTGGCCACTGCCGGATCGACTAGAATGCCGTTGCGAGCCGTCACGAACGGCAACTCCGGTAAGCGAAACAAACTCCAGCGAGGCCCAGGCATGCGCAATCACACGATCACGGGCGGTGGCGGGCTCGCTTTGCACGCCAGCGAATGGGGCGACACCACGAAGCCGGCGCTGATGTTCATCCATGGCTGGTCGCAGAGCTACCTGAGCTGGGTGCGTCAGTTCGAAGCCGATCTTGCCCGCACGTACCACGTCGTCGCCATCGACCTGCGCGGCCATGGCATGTCCGGCAAGCCGCTTGATGCCGATGCCTATACGGACTCGAACCTGTGGGCCGACGACATCGATGCGGTGATCAACACGCTCGCGCTGAAGCAGCCGGTACTCGCCGGGTGGTCGTATGGCGGTCTTGTCATCTGCGACTACCTGCGCCTGCATGGTGATGCCGCGATAGCCGGGGTCAATTTTGTCGGCGCCGCAACCGTGTTGAACGAGGCTGCGTTTGGCACGTTGATCGGACCGGGCTTCCTCGACCATTTCGCGAACGCAAGTTCGACGGATATGACGACGAGTATCGAGGCGATGAAACAGTTCCTGCACGCGTGTTTCGAGATCGAACCGGAACGGTCGGATTTCGAGACGGCGCTCGCGTACAACATGCTCGTCCCGCCGCAGGTGCGTGGCAACCTCGGTGCACGCGAGCTCGACAACACGGACATCCTCGCGGCGATGACGAAGCCCGTGCTCGTCACCCATGGACGCGCGGACCGGGTCGTGTTGCCGGCCGCGGGGGAATACATCGGCACGCACTGTCCGACGGCGACAATATCCTGGTACGACGGGATCGGCCATGCGCCGTTCCTCGAGGACGCGCCGCGCTACAATCGCGAACTCGCGGCGTTCGTCGAGCAGTGCCGGAACTGACACGAACCCGCCAGCCGAAACCGGGAGGCGCGCGATGAGTCCAAGACCACAAGCTGCCGTGAACGCACCGAGCGCAACCGCGATACCCGGGATCCCGGCCGCGATGCACCGCGGCGAAGAAGAATTACCGTTCGTCTATTTCACCGACGGGGTGGAATTCCAGTTGATGCAGGTCGATATCGAGCTCGGATTGTGGATTGTACGCACGAAGTTCGCGCCCGGAACGACGGTTCAGCGCCACCGCCACACCGGCACCGTGTATGCCTACACCACCCGCGGCGCATGGCGCTATCTCGAGTACCCCGAGGTCAATCGCCCCGGCTCGTATCTGTACGAGCCCGCCGGTTCCGTGCATACGCTGCACGCGCTCGGTGAAAATACGGAACCGGCGGATATTTTCTTCGCGATCTCAGGCGCGAATCTGAACCTCGACGACGACGGTAACGTCGAATCGGTCACCGACGCCGGGTCCGTGCTCAGGACCTACCTCCAGGGTTGTGAGCGGGCCGGCTTGCCGCGGCCGAACGTGATCGGTGCATAACGAATTCAAGCAACAACAGGAAACCTGACCATGGCACGCAGCGGTATCGTAATTTTCCCGACTGACGAAACGATCCAGCCCGTCGAACTGGCCCGGGCGGTGGAAGAACGCAATCTCGATTCGCTGTTCCTCCCCGAACATACGCATATGCCGCTTGGCTCGTCATCACCTTTCATGCCCGACGGAGTGGTACCGGAATTCTACAAACGTACGCACGATCCGTTCGTCGCGCTGGCCGCCTGCGCCGCGGTAACGGAGCGCATCACGCTGGCGACGGGGATCTGCCTCGTCATACAGCGCGATCCGATCACGCTCGCGAAAGAGGTCGCGTCGCTCGACAGAATTTCCAATGGCCGCATGCTGCTCGGGATCGGTGCCGGGTGGAACGCGCCGGAGGTGGAGAATCACGGCGTGCGCTTCGATCAGCGCTGGCGCGTGTTGCGCGAGAAGATCATGGCGATGAAAACGATCTGGACAGAAGACGAGCCGGAGTTTCACGGCGAGTTCGTGGACTTTGATCCGATGTGGTCGTACCCGAAACCGGTCCAGCACGGCGGGCCACCGATCTGGATCGGCGCGAATTCAAAATGGGTCCCCGGCCGCGTGGCTGACTACGCCGACGGCTGGATGCCGATCAACGGGCGCGACGGTGGCGGCAATGTCACCATGCTGCGTGAGGCGTGCGAAAAACGCGGGCGTGATTTTTCGGAAATTACGCTCGGCCTGTTCATGGCGCCGAACGATGAAGCGGAGTTGAACGCACGGATCGCCGAGGGCTATCGTGAAATGATTTTCGGGGTTCCCGCGGCCGGGCGCGATGTCGTGCTTGCGCGGCTCGATGAGATTGCGGCTATCGCGGAGAAAATCCGCGATTAGTGCGGGCGCTAGCCGCTCAGGCTTGCGATTTCCTGTTCGAACCGCTCCGTCGTGTAATTCGTCAGGGCTTCGAGAATCGCCTGGGCACGCGGGGTGGCCGGCCAGTCGAAGTGGCAGCCGTAATAGATCTTGCCGGCGATCACGCTGCGGTAACGCACGGTCGTAATGATGTCGCACGGCGGCTGGATGCCGGGTAGTGTCAACGACACGCGAATGTCACCGCGTTCCACCATGAAACGATCCGCCACCTCGCCGACATCGAGGCAGATGCCGGTGGCCGACAGGTTGCGCACGATTACCGGGAATACGAGATTGTTCTGCGCGGCCGTTGCCAGCGGCTTGACCGTCGCCGGCAGCGGGGTCGACGGGTTTGACTGGCTGTCGCGATAGGCGACGCGGCGATTGAACAACTGGAAAAAGCTCTCGGTAGCGCGCGCATCGAGCCCCTCGGCATCGTCAAACGCGAGACCGAGCATGCGTTCGGTCGTACTGTCACCGGAGAATACGACCCGCGCGGCAATCGTCGCGCCGCCGTGCAGGTTCGGCGACTCGATTTCGACCGCGACCTCGTCGCCCTTGCGGACGCCCGGGCCGACCCCCTTCGGGAAGCGCACGCTCGCGCCGTGGCGCGTTACATCACCCACCTCGAATGGTTCATAACGGGTGTCCCGCCACTTGAGTATGAGTCGCAGGCGGTCCGTTTCTATGGGTCGTACACGATAGGCCGAGCGACGGTTATCGTTAACTAGAGCGCCCAGCATCTCCTCACTCCCTCAGGGTCCTTCGTGAGGAAATACTATAACGAAGTTAACAAAAAATGACATTCTTCCGGCGCCCGTCGCGGCGCCGGACAAGACCCGCGGCGGTCGCCGCCTGGCGGCTAGACCGCGGAATGCAGATTGCGAATGCGGTCGCGGATTTCGTCGATCGAGCGGTTCTCGTGATGCCGGGCTGAAGGAGTCAGGAACGACTCGAGTTTCGTTGCCAGGCGAACCGGGTTCGGCTCGCGGCGGATGATGATTACGCCGTCGGTTACAAGCTTCTGCAGCAACAGTTCGCGCTCCGTTTTCGCCCGGATGCTCTCGGCGATCGGGGCGAGAATGAAATTGCTGAGCACGATGCCGTACAGCGTAGAGGTCAGCGCGATCGGTATGGATCTGAGGATCACTTCCGGATCGCCAATACCGGCGAGCATCGCGATCAGACCGATCACGCTGCCGGCGACGCCGAACGCCGGGGCGAGGCGCGCGGCGTGGCGAAACACGCGTTCGTGCTGCAGGCGACGCTGTTTGAAGTAAGCCATTTCCGTATGCAGGATTTCGTCGAGTTCGTCGTCCCTGAAACCGTCGACGAGCAGGTTCAGCGCCCGCTTCAGAAACCCGATCGTGGTCTGTTCGCTGAAGCTCTCGAGGGCGAGCACGCCTTTCGAGCGGGTCAGCGCGGCGAGTTCGCTGAGAATTTCGATGATGCGCTCCGGGGTGAGCATACGGCCGGCGTACGTATTACGTGCGACGCGCACGGCCGCGCGGAGATCCTCGACGGGATAACTCAGGAATATCGCTCCGAGCGTGCCCGACAGCACGACGCACAATCCAATCCCGTTGAACATCAGGGCGGCGTTGTCGGAAAACAGGAACGTTGCGCCGTAGATTCCGGCGAACAGCACAACGCCCATCCAGTTATAAGTGCTCATGTCCCCTCCTCGGGTGCAGCAGGCGCGACCTCGCGTGTAATGATGATCTCGACCCGACGATTCAGCGCACGCATGGCATCGTCCTTGTTCGGATGCGCCGGCGCGTACTGGCTCCGGCCCATCACGACGAAGCGCGCGGGATCGAGCGCGGATGCGCTGATCAGGTGCCTGGCAACGCGGCTCGCGCGCACGAGTGAAAGCTCCCAGTTACTCGGGAACAGTTCCGTATTGATCGGATAATCGTCGGTGTGGCCGACGACGTGAATCTGATAGGGAGTCTGGGCGATGACGCGGGCGAGGCGATCGAGGAACTCCCTGACCTCGGGCTGCAGATCGGCCTGGCCGAGTTCGAAAAACATCGGACCCTGGACGCTGATCTTGACGGACTGATCGTCGAGCAGGGCGATGTCGACGTTGTGCAACTGCATTTCGCGTACCGCGTCGCGACTGCGTTCGAGGACATTCAGCTGCATCAGGGGTTCGAACGACGGCTGACGCGAGAGCACGGGACGATCGACCGGCTTTTCGATCTCGACTTCGTTGATCTGCGGTACCGGGGCCGCGCGATAGCGTATTTCGATATCGGGCTGCATCATTTTCGCCGCGAGCAGTGCCGCGAACAAAGCGAACATGATCATCATGACGTCGGACCACGGTACCGACCAGTGATCACCAAGACTGTCGTCGTCGCCAAACCCGGCGTCGTTCGCGAACACGTCGCGCCCGCGCGTGCGTCTCACGGGCGCGGCCATTCGCGGCGCGGCCTCACGGTCCTCCGGCGCGGTTTCGTCGCTGCTGTCTTCCACCCCTTCCATGACTACATTAGCGGCTGCGGCCGCGGCCGGCTTGAATCCCCCGTGGACCGGCTCGCGCGGGGTAGAATGCCGACCCGAATCCCGCGAGCGAACCCGCCTGCCGTGAACAATGAGACGAGCCATCCTTTCGAAACCCTGACCCCCGATTTCATCCTCGGGGCGATTGAACAACAGGGCTACATTACCGATGGCCGGCTGCTCGCACTGAACAGCTACGAAAACCGCGTGTACCAGGTCGGTATCGAGGACGCGGAGCCGCTGATCGCGAAGTTTTATCGCCCCGGACGCTGGACGGATGCGCAAATCGGCGAGGAGCATGAATTCTGCTTCGAACTCGCCGAGCACGAGATCCCGGTCGTTGCGCCGTTGCGCAACGAGGCCGGCGACAGCCTGATGCGGGTCGACGATTTTCGCCTGTCGCTGTACCCGCGCCGTGGCGGCCGCACCCCGGATATCGACGATCTCGACAACCTGCTGATTCTTGGACGTCTGCTCGGTCGCATCCACCGTCTCGGCGCAAGCCGGCCATTCGAGTTCCGACCGGCGCTTACGGTGCAGACTTTCGGGTATGACGCCGTCGCGGTAGTCGCAGCGGATTTCATCCCGGTCGACCTGCGCACGTCCTACGACTCGCTGATCGCGGATCTGATGCGGAAAATTGAAACCCGCTTCGACGAAGCCGGCGGGGTACGGCCGATCCGGGTACACGGCGATTGCCACAGCGGCAACATTCTGTGGCGCGACGATACGCCGCATTTCGTCGACTTCGATGATGCCCGCATGGCGCCCGCGGTGCAGGACGTGTGGATGCTCTTGTCCGGTGACCGCGAACGTCAGCGCGCGCAGTTATCCGAGATCATCGAGGGCTATAACGAATTCCACGAGTTCGATCTGCGCGAACTGCACCTGGTCGAGGCGCTGCGTACGCTCAGGCTGCTGCACTACAACGCCTGGCTCGCGGAACGCTGGGACGACCCGGCGTTCCCGCGGACGTTCACCTGGTTCAACGAACCACGCTACTGGGAACAGCACATTCTCGATTTGCGCGAGCAGTTCGCGGCACTCGACGAACCACCGCTGGAGATCTTCGGCCTGTAGCGGGCGCAAATCCCGCGCCTGTTCGCGCGGGACGTCGGCGTCGCTAACCGGGCTTTGCTGCGCGCCGGGACCTCAGGCCGCGCCCGTCTGCTGCGCCCACAAGCCCTGCGCCTGTTCCCACCCGACGACCGCGATCGGCGACCCGTCTTCCTCGACGAACTGCAGCGGTCCGAGAAACGTCATGTAGAACTCGCTGTCGATGGGGAAATACGTCTTGTCGTGGCGTGCGTTGCACGACTCATAGCCGTAGCCCGGCGCGATCGCCGTCGCCCCGCCTTCCTGGACCCCGCCGCGAACTTCCATTTTTCCCTTCGTCAGCAGGTATTCACCGGGACCAACGTGAATGTGGCGGTTGAACGACGAGCCCTGCGGGCAATCGAATATCGCCGTCCAGGCGCCGGACTCGGGCGATACATGCAACAGCTTCCAGCGTATCCCGCCGGCGGAAAGCGCGTCCGGGAACGGCTGCCAGTCCGTTGTATCGATCTGAACGTATTCTTCCTTCACTTGTGCTTTCATCGAACATCCTCGCGACCGTGACAGGGTGCTCGCGCGACGACGTGCGCCAGCGGCGAACAGGGCGTAAGAATATACCGCGCGCCGGGCGATCACGACAGCGCACGGGAAGTCGGCGGGCGAGGCCCGCGGCGACACCGACGTCGCTCAGGGCTGGAACAGCCGCGCCTGCGTGGTCGTGAAGCGGTTCGTGTCGCGCAGTGTTCCGGGATACGTCTCAGCGGCGGTTTCGGCGAGTTGTTCGAGCCGGTCGATGCGCTCACGCGTAGGTGGATGGGTCGAGAACATAAGGGCGCCACGAGGCTCCGCCGTGTCGATCGTGTCGAGCGTGGACAGCACGAACAGCAGTCCGAGCGGATCGTAACCACTGCTCGCCGCGAGCAGGGTTCCGGCACGGTCGGCGGCGAGTTCGTCGGCCTGATCGAGACCACTGGAGTAGAGATTCATACCGGCGTTCATCAGTGCTTCGGTCACGAGCGGATTTTTTGCCACGTATTCACTGGCCATGTCCGCCGCCATATCGCGCGCGAGCGATAACCGCGCCTGCGCCATGATCGCCTTGACGTGGTGCTTGTCGACGACATGCGAGATTTCATGCGCGAGCACGCCGGCGAGTTCGTTCTCATCACGCATCAGCCGCATCAGGCCCGCCGTGATCACGACATTGCCGCCCGGGGTGGCGAACGCGCCGAGTGAATCCGTATCCACGACCGCGAACCGCCACGGCAGGTCCGGCCGGCTCGTCTGCAGCGTGATCCAGCGCCCGACGCGGTTAACGTAGGCCTGTACCGCCGCATCGTCCAGCGGTCGCATCGCACCGAGCAGTCGTGCCGTCAGATCGTTGCCAAGGGCGATTTCCTGTTCTTCCGGCATTTCCGTCGTACTCGCGACGATACGTTTACCGACGTCGAGCGCCTTGTTCACATCGAGTTTGCGCACGGCGTCGCCGAGTTTGCCGAAATCGAACGCCGGGGCGGGCGCGGCGAGAGCGGCGAGGAAAATCGCGAGCGCGAGCGCGCCGCCGGATTTGCGGATCATCGTGGCCCCCCGGAATCCTCGACGCTGCGCGCCGTCAGGCCACCGACCCCGGCAAACTGTTCCGCGTCGGCTTTGGAAATCACGTAGCGATCGACGAGCGCGAGGGCATTCGGATCCGGGTTTGCGGCGGCGAGTTCGGCAACCGTGAGTCCGCGGATCCCGATCGTGGACGTAGCCTGGGGAGAGTTCGCGGACCGGCTGCCGAATCCCCGGAGGAATCCGCTGACGGAGCGTGAGAACCCGGCGAAACCGCCGGTGTCCGTTGTCGCGTCTGATTTCGCGGCAACCGGCGCGGCCGGGGCGTGGTAGCGAACTTCCGTGAAGCGCAGCCAACCGGCTGCTGCTTCGCCGGCGCCGCCCGGCGCCGCCTTGACCCACAGCCGTTCGCGCGCAAATACGTCAAGCTCGACGCCGGCGGCCAGCTCGCGGACGACCGAACTCGTTCGCGCCGGCGCGTCGCGCAGAACCGTCGCGCGAACCGTCGTGGCGCTATCCGGTGTACTGCCGGCAAGCGGCTGCGCGCAAACTGCACACAGTAACAACAGGGTGTATCGGCGCATCATCGTACTACTCGCTCCTCCTTCAACCCGCCGGGCGCGAGGCGCCCGGAAAAGAGTGCGAAGTATCGCGTGCCAAAAGAATGCAAACAACTGTCAGCCGGGTCGGATACGCGGCGCGGCATCGCGTTTCTGTCGTTGATTACCGGTTATGCGAGCGCGCCTGGCGCTACTATCTGCGCAGCACGTTAATGGGAAACAAGATGCCGCCGAGAAACATTCTGCGCTTTATTGGCGCCGTGACACTGTTGCTGGCGGGTACCCAGGCGCCCGCGAGCGATATCCTGTTTGATCCGAATCCCGGTACCCTGCCCGGGGCGCAAGGATCCCTGTTCTTTTGCTCCGGCGGTGCATCGGCGTTGTGCGCCGGCCCCGACGGTACCCAGTCGCTCGTCGCCGAAGGCGTCGTCCTCGACAGCACGACGATCGCCGCGCCGAATGAGAACGCCGGACAGGTCGGTTTCGCGAACTCGCTGCCACCGCTGATCCTCCCTTCGACCGCGCTCGATCGCACCGCGGGTTTCACCCTGAATTTTGATTTGCGCGTCGATTTCGAAAGCCACGCGAGCAATGATCGCGCCGGGTTTTCCGTGATCGTGATCAGCAACGATCTGCGCGGTATCGAGCTGGGCTTCTGGAGCGACGAGGTGTGGGCGCAGAACTGGGCGCCGGGTGATGAATTCACCCACGGTGAAGGCGTCGCTTTCGACACGACGGCCGCACTGACGACATACTCGCTCGGCATCCTCGACAACGGCTACACGTTGTCCGTTGGCGGTTCGCCGGTGCTCGGTGGCGCCTTGCGTGATTACTCGGCCGAAGGCGTCCCGTACGAGATCGGAAACTTCGTGTTCTTTGGCGACGATACGTCGCGGGCTCGTGCAGTCGTTACGCTTGGTGAGATCGCGTTCGTGCCGTTGCCCGCGAGTTTCCTGCTCCTCGTGCCGGCGCTCGGCGGGGTGCTCGCGCGGCGGCGAATAAAACCCGCCGCTCAAGCCCCCATCACGTAGCGCAATATATCCACCACCTGCTCCGGGGTGCGCGCCGTTGCATTCGCGGCGGCGTCGACTTCCTTCAGCGCATGATCGTGCTCGTCATCGTGCAGCGTGATCAACGGTTTGTTCAGCGCCGCCGCGAAGCCGGCATCGAACGCGGCGTTCCACTGCTTGTACTTTGGGCCAAAGCGCACGACCACGGCATCGGCGCGTCCGATCAATGTCGACGTGCGGATCGCATTGATCCCGGCACCCTTGCGGTCACGCCAGAAATCATTCGGCTCATCACCGAGGATGCGTACGCCACACAGATCGCTGGCATCGTGATCGGTAACGGGAGAGCTAAACCTGACGGCGAGGCCCGCGGCGGTTGCGCCGCTCGTGATTCGTTCCCGCCAGTCCGAATGAATTTCGCCGGATAGATAGATACTCCAGACTCGTTCGCCCACGTTTTTGCTCCTTTGTTCTTCATTATTAATGCTCAAAACACGCCCTTATGCTGGACCCCATCGACGAGTAGCATCGCGCCCGACACCCAGCTCGCTTTCGGCGATGCGAGAAATACGACCGTTGCCGCAACTTCCTCGGCCGTGCCCATGCGCCCCGACGGGATCGCCGCGAGCGTCGCGTCATAAGCCGCACGATTGTCTCGTTTAACCGTGTCCCAGAATCCGTTCGCGAATTCAATCGAACCCGGTGCGACGGTGTTGACGCGTATCCCCTGCGCTGCGAGTTGCGCCGCCATCGTTTTCGCATGCGCCACGAGCCCGGCCTTCACGGCCGCGTAGGCCGGCGGGCTCCCCGCCTCGAGACCGGATATCGACGAGATATGCACGATCGCGCCACCGCCACGCGCTTCCATCCACGGCACGACCTGCCACGTGGCACGCACGGTAGCCATCATGTCGATGTTCAGGCTCGCCTCCCAACCCGCTTCGTCATCCGTCAGGCCGAACCCGGACGGGTTGTTGATCAGGATATCGATACCACCGAGCGCCGCGTTGGCGCCGTTGAGAAAAGCCTTCAGAGCGTCCCCATCGGACACGTCGCACGTTTGCGCGTGTACCGTTACACCATGCGCGGCGACGTCGGCGCGCGTTGTTTCGAGCGCTTCGTGCCCGCGCGCGCAGATCGCGACGTTGGCACCCTCGGCGGCAAACTCGAGCGCCGTAGCGCGCCCGATTCCGCGACTCGCGCCCGTGATGATTACGTTCTTGCCATTCAGACCAAGGTCCATCGTCCAGCTCCTGCTACAGGTTGTTTAATCGCGCGGGACCTGACCGGACGGCCGGGTTCACCGCGCACGAATATCACCGTCGTTCTCAGTTCACGACCCCGTAGGCATTACGCGTCGACAGGAACATCTGGACATCACAGGCCATCAGCAGCAGATCGTGGAGTTCACCATTGCGATCTTTTACGTGGTCTTTCAGCAGGGCTTCATTGTGGAAACCGAGTTCGTGGAACAGTTCCCGCGCAGCGGTTTGATCGGTTGTCATGCGTGCGACAAGTTTTTCGATCCCGAGCGACAACGCGATATTGAAAGCTTCGCGCGTGAGTAAGCGACCGAGGCCGTAACCGCGCGCGCGCTCCGAGGTGGTCACCCGCACTTCAGCAACGTGCTGCGACCATTCGAGGTCGTTAAGGTGGATCGTGGAATAACCGCAAATGCCGTGTGCATCTTCGGCAAGAATCGAGTAAATGATGCCCCGTTCGAGATTGTCCACCCATTTGTTGATGCCTTCCTGCGTCGTGATGTCGCGGCGCATGAACAGGATGTCGTGCTGCGGCAACTCGGACGCGAATGCGAGCATCTCGGGACCATCGTCCGGAGTCATCGGTCGCACCGTAAACGGGTGATTGTTCAGATCGACCTGCAGTGGATAATTCTTCAGGACTTCGGCAATGCGCGTTTCGGGCATTTTTGGAGGTTCTCCGGGTTGGCCGCGGGAATTGGAATTATACCGGCACGGTTGCTTTACGCGGGATTACACGGCTGCAGTGGCGTCAGGTTCCGCGGACACGCAACCACTCATCGAGTTTCGGCCACAAACGATAGATCGCATTACCGCCGGCGACGAGACTCACGTGACCGCCTTTGACAACGATTTCCTGTTTGTCCTTGCTGCCGACCATGTTGATCAGATCCTTTGATGCCGCCGTCGGCACGATGTGATCGTACTCCGCGGCGACGTGCAGGAACGGCACCTTGATGAGGCCGATATCGACGGTTTCGCCGCGCACGGTCAGTTCGTTGCGCGCGAACTTGTTCTCCTTGAGAAAATCCTTGAACAGGGTGCGCGCCAGTTCGCCGGGGATGGGTAACTGGTCGGCGGCCCAGCGATCGAAACGCAGCTGTGCTTTTACGAATGCGTCGTTCTGGACGTTATTCAGCAAGTTGATCTGACCGGCGGATTTCTGCAATGGGCGCAACGCCTGCAGCGATGCGTTGATCATGTCGCCGGAGATCAGACCGAGTTCATCGACGAGGCGATCGATATCGAAGGCCTGGGCTTCGGCCCATTGCTTGTGCAGAGTCATGCCATCGGCGTTGACGGGGGTTGTAAAACAGGCGAGGTTCTTTACCGCGCCGCCCGGATTCAAAGCTGCGTACATCGTGGCGAGCATGCCGCCCATGCAATAGCCGACGAGCGTCACATCCGGTTCTCCGGACGTTTCGCAGACCTTCTCGACGGCATCGCCGATCACGTCGCAGACAAAGTTATCGAGCCCGAGCCCCTTGTGCTCCTGTCGTGGGGCGGCCCAGTCGATCATGTACACGTCGTAGCCCTGCAGTAACAGGTATTCAACAAGGCTTTGGCCCTGGGCGAGATCGAGGATGTAACCCTTCGCAACCGGGGACATGACGATCAGGACCGGTACCCGGTAAATTTCGTCGAGCAACGGGCGGTATTGGTATACACGGGCCGTGTCGCGCGAATAGATCAGATCTTTCGGGGTCGTGCCGACATCGAGCTCGGATTCCGTTCGCGGAATTTCCAGGCCCGGGATATTGCGCGACAACGCCCGCTGTATCGTGCGGCCGACGTGTTGCTCGAATTCTTTTTTTCCGGCGGCTTGTGTCACTGCGGCACTCACGAGTCGGATTTCGGGGGTTGTTTCGTCCGCGACGGACGTGCCGGTGCGGCGTCCCCAGCGGCAACACCGCCGCTGTTTGCGAGCTTCGTGAGTTGCGCGCGCTGATCGCGGATCTCGACCTGCAGACCCGCAAGCGTTTCCTCGATTTGAGACAATCGGTCGCCAAGGTCGAGCACGTCGGCACGCGACGGCAGGTTCAGCGTTGCGAGGTATTGCGCCATCGCATCGCTGAACATGCGATGTGAATGTAAACTTTCCTGTACGTAGCGCCCCATGCCCTTGGAGAAACGCTCGTCACCCATCATTTCGGTCAGATGGTCGCTCCACTGTTTCTCGGATTTAACGAGCCATTCGCGCCAGATCCGGATCGGATCGAGTGAATTTTCCTCTGCCATCGTAATTCCCCCCTGTATTCGGCTGGTGCCGTCCCGCTTCAGGTCGCGTCTGCGAGACGGTCAGCGAGCACTTTGAACACTTCCGCGTTGTAGACGAGGCCGATGTGGCTCCCCTTCACCTCGGCATTACGCTCAGGCTCGTCTTCAACACAACTAGTCCAGTCGACGACGCCGTCACCTTTCGAATAGATCGCAAACTGGGGTGGGATCGTTTCGCGCGGCTGCAGCATGTTGCGCACGAATGCGCAGGTGCAATGACCGGTGCCACAGGACGCGTGTAAATTGCGTCCGATCAAACCACCCTGCACGAGCTTCAGTCGATCCCATAAACCGATTACCGCAGGGTGGGCCTTGACGATTTCGCGGAACGGCGAGCCGATCGTGACCACGCTCTCGACGTAATCCGGCCGGTCCTGGCTCACGCTTTTCGACAGCAATCCGCCGAGGCTGTGTCCAATCAACGTCACCTTTCGACCGCTGCGTTCGTAAATGCCGCGCGTCCTGTTCGCGAGCGCCCGGGCCGTCTTGTCAGGACAATCGTTGTTCCAGACGATATTCGACAGGTGCGATCGGTAACCGATGCGGCGCAACCACCAATGCAGCTCCAGCATCATGACGTCGCCAGCCATGAAGCCGGGCACGAGCAGCACCGGCGCACCGTTGCCGCGCGGAACACCGCGCCCCCGATAGACGCGTGAAAAGCGCAATTTCGCCCATTCGAGGCCCCACTTCGCTTCTTTCCACAGCGGGGTCAGGGTCTGCTCGACCGCCGGGTCGTGAATAAACGGATCGGTGTAATCAGCTTCTGGCATGGCACGTCCTTCGAAATCTCCGGGCAGCGTACTCATGCGCGTGTTCCCATAGCAACCACCTGACCCGTGGCGTGGTCATGCCACAGGCCAGGTAAGTTAGCGGTAACTAGCTCGGCAACCCGCATATCACGCAGATTTCTGCATGAACGACTGGAAGTTTTTCGTGATATCGCCAAACCCTTTCGTCGATTCGAACAGCGGCGCCATGACTTTCTGGAATTCCGAAGTCGCTTCGGCCTGTTCGCGGTAGAACAATTTCGTCATTTCCATGGCGCGGGCCTGGGCCTGGGTGACGGACTCGAGCATCGCTTCCATGTTTTTGCCGAATTCCGTCGGGTGCGCGGCGAGTTCTTTCGCCAGGCTCAGCGCATCGCGCTGGGCGGCTGAAAGTGAACTGATATATTCATCGGTGACCTGGCGCGACCGGTCGCGAGCCGTTGCGGCCGCTTCAGCGAAGCGCGTCTGGTTCTCGGCGAGTTTGTCGACGAGGTTTTCGACCTGCTTGCCAACTTTCTCCGCCGTTTCCGTTACCTTGTCCTGTACTGGCGTTTCCGCCGTTGTTGCTTCCGTCATTGTGGTTCTCCACGCTAGTCTTGTTGATTGAATGCTGCAGTGCGTTTGCTGCGCTGCACACTAAGGTTGACATCTATATGCAATTTGCATTTAGATGTCAAGCGTTATCGCAGTATTATTTTTCAGGGTGGACTAAAAAAAATGGCAAAAAAATCGACAAAACCGGGCGCTCACGCCTCCAGCGACATGCTGACGGCGAATTTGCTCGCGATGTTGAACGGCTGGACCGCGTACGGTTACGACCTCGCGCAGCGACTCGAGGAAGCCGGTCTCGGGGAATACAACAAGGGCACGATCTACCGCACGTTGCGACAAATGGAAGCCATGGGCCTCGTTTCGTCGATGTGGGACACCTCGCTCGGCGGGCCGGCCCGGCGCATGTACAGCCTGACGACCGCCGGTAATCTGTTCCTGAAGAACTGGCTCGCCATGCTCGACACGCACAAGGCGATGGTGGAATCGCTGCTCGAGCGCGGTGCAGAACGACCGAGCGTGGACGAACCGGACGCGAGCCAGGCATGAGCGTCCTCGTCGAAAAAAACGTTCTTGTCCCGATGCGCGACGGAATCCGGCTCGCTGCCGACGTCTACCGTCCGTCGACGGACGGCCAGTATCCCGTATTGTTGCAGCGCACTCCCTATAACAAGGAATTGTGGCCCGTCACCGCGCTGACGCTCGACCCGATCCGCGCAGCCGCGCAAGGGTATGTTGTCGTGATCGAAGATGTCCGCGCTCGCTGGGCATCGGAAGGCGACGTGTTCTTTCCTTATCGCGACGAGCTCGAAGACGGCTACGACAGTATCGAGTGGGCGGCCACGCAGACGTATTCGTCGGGCAAGGTCGGCTGCTACGGACTGTCCTATATGGGGGGTACCGCGTGGCTTGCCGCGGCGTCCGGGCACGCAGCGCTCGGCGCGATATCGCCAACGACCGCCCCGAACGATTTCTGGCGCAATCATTTCTGGCGCGGCGGCGCCTTGAACATCGGCACGCTGGCGATGTGGGCGATGCGCGCGATCGGACCGGCCGCGCTGATCCGGGCGAAGCCCGATCTGGCCGACATGGTGCCGCTACTCGTGCAACTCATCGATGACGTCGACAATTTTGGCCACGTACTCGAACAGTTGCCGTTGTGCGATTTCGCCCCGGCCCACCCGGACGACGACTCGCTGTTGCCGTTCTTCTTCGAGTTTCTGCGCCATCCCGTCCCGGATTCGTGGACGGATTCGATGTTGTTCAGCAATCGTCATCGCGATGTGAACGTACCGAGCCTCACGATCGCGGGCTGGCACGACCTGTTACTCGCGCCCGATCTCGAACACTACGAGGGCATGCGCGCGAATGCGGGTAGCGAGACGGCGCGCGCGCACAGCAAACTGATCGTGGGACCGTGGGCGCACGCGTCATTCCAGCACGTGGTTGGCGACGTCGATTTCGGTTTCCGCAGCAACGGCCTGTTCCTCGATCTGAAGGAAGACCTGACGAAACTGCAGTTGCGCTGGTTCGATCGCTGGCTCAACGATGCCGCGAACGGTATCGAAGACGAAGCGCCGGTGCGCATTTTCGTCCAGGGTGCGAACCGCTGGCGCGATGAGCAGGAATGGCCGCTGGCACGCGCCCGCGAGCAGAACTGGTACCTGCATCGCGACGGTTCGCTCGCAACGAATGCGCCCGCGGGCGACGGTCCGGCGGCGAGTTATGTCTATGATCCGAACGACCCGGTACCGACGTGCGGCGGCGGCACGCTGCTGCCACCACAATACACACCCGGACCGCGCGACCAGGCGCCGATCCGCAATCGTCGCGACGTACTCACATTCTCATCGGCGCCGTTAGCGGCCGATCTCGAAGTTACCGGCGCGGTGAACGCGGTGTTGTATGCGGCAACGAGCGGCCGCGATACGGACTGGATCGTGAAACTGTGCGATGTTCACCCCGACGGCCGCGTGATCAGCGTCTGCGACGGTATCCTCCGCGCGTCATTTCGCGATGGCGTAACCCGGCAACTCGTCGAACCCGGCGCGGTACTGCGTTACGAGGTGAGCCTGTGGTCGACGTCGATGCTGTTCCGCGCCGGCCACCGGATCGCCGTGCTCGTCACCTCGAGCGATTTTCCGCGTTATGATCGCAACCCGAACACCGGCGAATTCGCGCATACGGCAACCCGGCTCGAGCCCGCGATGCAGCGCATATTTGTCGATGCCGAGCGTGCGTCGCATATCGTGCTGCCGATTATCCCGGTCTGAATGCCGCCCGAATCGATATATTGTCTTAACGTACATCGCCGCCGCGTGCGGTGGTTGAGGAAGCGCCTACGATGTCGGTGATCATCACCCTGCTGTTACTCGCGGCCCTCGCCTATGCAGGATTGCATTATTTCCGCTGGCCGCTGTTCCGCGCCGCCATTGCGGCACAACGCAACAAGGGCGGACTCGTCGAACGGCAGTTGAAGGTCGACGGGCATGAAATCGTTTATCTCGACGGCGGCAGTGGCGAGCCCCTGCTCCTGCTGCACGGGTTCGGCGCGAACAAGGACAACTGGATCCAGATCGCGCCGTTGTTGTCGCCCCACTACCGGCTGATTATCCCGGACCTGCCGGGCTTCGGTGATTCGACCCGCGACTTCGAGCGTCGCTACGGTGCCGATGACCAGATCGCGCGTCTGCTCGCATTCGTCACTGCGCTCGATGTCGGCCCCGTGCACATCGGCGGAAATTCGATGGGCGGTTATCTCGCGGGACTGTTTGCCGCGCGGTATCCGGAGGCCGTCAAAAGCCTGTGGCTGCTGGCGCCGGCCGGGGTGGAAGCCGCGGACCCGAGCGAATACTTTCTTGCGCTGGAGCGCGGGGAGAACCCGCTGCTCGTGAACGACGCGGCCGATTTCGCCCGCCTCGTTAACCTGTGTTTCACGAAAGCACCGTACGTGCCGAAAGCATTTCAGCGCTGCCTGTGCGAACGCAACGTCGCCGAGCGCGTGTTCAACGAGAAAATATTTACCGAGCTGTTTACCGACCCCGTGTCACTCGAAGAAGCCATGGCCGATTGCGCGGTCAGGACGCAGATCGTGTGGGGCGACAACGACCGCGTTCTGCATCCGTCCGGCGCCGGAGTCCTCGACAAACTGCTCGCGAACGTCGAAACGCATGTAATGAAACGCATGGGTCACTGTCCGATGCTCGAGCGACCGGCCGAGACTGCCGAGTTATTTTTGAAATTTCAGCGCGCGGCCTGACGAGGCACGGGTATGGAGCCGACCTATAGCCAGTTCGCCACGGCGGTAAAGCCCGAAGGCGCGTTCGATGTACTCGCCGTCGCGAAACGTCTGCTCGCGGCGGGCAAGGATGTCATTGAACTCGAGATCGGGGACAGCCCGTTCCCGAGTGCGTCCGCCGCCAGCGCGGCCGGGATCGCGGCGATCGAAGCCGGCCATACGCATTACGCACCGTCGGCCGGGGTTGCTGAATTCCGCGCCGCCGCGAGCGATTACGTCAATCGCGAGTTCGGACTCGTCACCACGCCGGAAAATATCGTCGCCGGCCCCGGCGCGAAAACATTTCAAACGCTGTTCGCCGAAGCAGTGCTCAATCCGGGTGACGGCGTACTCGTATTCAGCCCGTATTTCCCGACGTATCCGCCGAGCATCCACCGACGCGGCGCGCGCATGGTCCTTGCGTCGCTGAAGCAGGCGAACGCGTTCCGGCCGAACCCCGACGATGTCGCAGCGTTCCTGCGCGACGACCCCGCCCCGAAAGCGATTTATCTGAATTCACCGCACAACCCGACCGGCGGGGTGGCCGAGCGCGACGACCTGCGCGCAATCGCCGATCTCGTCCGCGGTCGCGATATCGCCGTGTTCAGCGATGAACCCTATGACCAAATGGTCTGGCGCGGCACGCATCATTCAATCCTCGCCGAACCCGGCATGCTCGATCAGTGCGTCGCCGCGTACACGTTCAGCAAATCGTTTTCGATGAGCGGCTGGCGTCTCGGGTTTTCCGTCAGTTCGGAGACGATGGCGCGCATGCTCGCGAAACTGACGAACACGCTGCTCTCGTGCGTGCCGCCGTTCGTGCAGCTTGCCGGCGCCGCCGGACTCCGGCACGGTCTCAGCGAGCGCGATACGATGATGGCGGAATTCCGCGACAAGGTGGCGACACTCGTGCGCGAACTGAACCGGGTCGACGGCATCGGGTGTCTGCAACCGGGCGGCAGCTTTTATGCCTTTCCCTGTGTCGCGGACCGCTGCAATGAACTCGGGATTTCGTCACACGGGCTCGCGATGTATCTGCTCGAAGGGGCGGATGAAACGACCGGGGTCGCGTGTCTCGGCGGTGAATGCTTCGGTGAGGCCGGGGGCGGCTTCCTGCGCATGAGTTGCTCGGAACCGACGGAGCGCATCATCGCCGCAATCCGCTTTATCGACGGCGCGATTCGGGACGAGCGACGGATAACCGCCTACCTCGCGGCAAATCCGCACTACCGGTTGCCGCAAGCCTACACCGTGTGACGGTACGCGTACCCGGGCATCGCCCGCCAGGTTTTTTACCTCCCGGGTAATATTATTCAGACCGGGTGACTGTTAGCCTCGGTTTTCGCACCTTACCCGGAAATACTGAGGCCAGAAACATGATCGCCGCGAACGAATTCGGCCGCCTGTTGAAAGACTGGCGACGCGCGCGCGGACGCAGCCAGATGAACCTTGCGCTCGACGCGGAAGTGTCCTCACGTCATCTCAGCTTTATCGAGAATGGCCGCTCGACGCCGAGCCGCGACATGGTACTGCGGCTCGCCGAGGCGCTCGACGTGCCACTGCGCGACCGCAACCGTTTCCTCAACGCTGCCGGTTACGCGAGCGTGTACCGGCAATCGACACTCGACGACGAGGAACTCGAACCGGCGCTCAATGCGCTGCGTTTCATGCTCGAGCGCCACGAACCCTATCCTGCGTTTGTCGTTGACCGCCTGTGGAACCTGCTGCTCGCGAACCGTGCGAGCCAGGCCCTGCTCAAGGCCTGCGGCATCGACAACAAGGCGTCGACGACCCCGCAAACGAACATGATGGGTCTCGTGCTGCACCCTGACGGGTTGAAATCACGACTGGAAAACTGGCACGAAGTCGCCGAGGCCCTGCTCGTGCGCGCGCGTCAGGAAGCGACCGCGGCATTCGGCGACGATCCGCTGAAGGAACTGCTGCGGGAAATCGAAGCGTATCCCGGCGTACGCGAGCTGCTGACCAGGCTCGATCACCAGCCACGTTCCGCGCCGGTGATTCCGCTCGTGCTGAACCTCGATGGTCAGCGCTTGTCCTGGTTCACCGTTATCGCGACGTTCGGCACACCTCAGGACGTGACCCTGCAGGAGATCCGGCTCGAAACGCTCGCACCGGCGGACGCGGCGACGGAACGATACGCGCGCGAAGCCATGAGCATGTGAACGCGATCACGTGTCGCCGGTGATCGGAACGAAACGCACCGGCAGCACGGCGCGTTGCGAGACCTCGCCATCCGGGGATTTTTCGAACACGGTCAACACCTGCTCCCCGGGCGCGGACTCGAGCGGAATGATCAACTTGCCACCGGCCGCCAGCTGATCGAGCAGCGCGGGCGGCAGGCGCCCGCCGGCGGTTACGATGATGCGATCGAATGGCGCCGCTTCGGGCCAGCCGTAGTTGCCGTCGCCGGCTTTCACTTCGACGTTCGAATAACCGAGTTCACGCAGTCGCGAAGCGGCCTGCTCGGCGAGCGGCACGACAATTTCGACCGAATACACCGACGCGCCGAGTTCCGCGAGCACCGCGGCCTGGTATCCCGATCCGGTACCGATCTCGAGCACGGAACAACCGGGTTCGACATCGAGCAAGTCCGACATGAGGGCCACGATGAACGGTTGGGATATGGTCTGGCCATGGCCAATCGATAACGGCCGGTTCACGTAAGCGTACTCGACCATGGCATCGGGCACGAAAGCATGGCGTGGTACGCGCGCGAGCGCCGCCTTAAGCGCCGCGCTCATGCGGTGGCGGCCGGTCAGGTAGCCGGTGGCGCGATAGTCGGCGGCGATTTCTTCGAGCATCCGGTCCTGCCTGTTCGGGGCCGTTTGCGCACCCGCCGGACTAACGGCGAGCGCCAGCAACGCGGCAAGTACTGTCGTCACCGCGGTTACGTGCCGCGATTTCATGTTCATCATGACCAGATGACGCCTCGGTCGCACTTTTTCAATACGTGCCCGCCCCGGAGTTTGCAGTGGCGCGGCACTCACGCCCTGCCAGCCACGCCGGTGCGGGCGCGAATGCCGCGGGCACGTGGTCCTTGCGTCCGGTACGCAAGTGGCGCCGAAAACCCGAAGTCACCGCTATCGTTTCACGACACCTTACGTCAAGCGCTCGTGTCGCGTCTGTGTCGCCGGCTGCGACAACGCGATCCAGGCGCCTGTGAGTGTACATTGCACGACACGGACGCTCGACGACGATGCGCGGGCGCGGCACGAACCGGGCCGGACACGATCACCGCGAACGCAGCGTCGATTGATCTCGGTCCGGGTCAGATGCCATCCTTCCGGTTGCAAAAAAGACCGGATCCCGGTGCGCAACATCGTACCGGGTAACGAGGGCCGGCTTATGCCCGCGGCACGAATCGCCGCGAGCCCGCCGCTCACGAAAAACTAATACAGGTGAACCCCAATGCGAGTCGGATATTTCCCGTGTACCCAGGACCCACCGAAAGGTGAAAATGTTGCCCGCCTGATCGATGAAATCATCGAGCAGGCCAAAGTCTGTGAAGACGTCGGCTTTGACGGTTTCTTTTTCACCGAACATCATCAGCAGGAAGACGGTTACCTGCCGTCGCCCGTGTTGATGGCCGGGCTCGTGGGCATGCACACGACCACCCTGAAAGTCGGGACCTGCGTCCTGCTCATGCCGCTGTACCACCCGATCCGCCTGGCCGAAGATATCGCCATCGTCGACCAGGCGACGAAGGGCCGGTTTATCGCCGCGGCAGCCGGTATCGCCTATCAACCGGCCGATTTCGACGCCGTCGGCGTACCTCAGCGACAACGCGTGCGGCGCACGGAAGAAGGCGTCGAGATCCTGCGCCAGGCGTGGACCGGCGAACCGTTCAGCTACGCCAGCAAATACCACACGATCGAGAACGTCCGCGTGACCCCGAAACCCTACCAGGACGGCGGTCCGCCAATCTGGCTCGCCGGCTGGGCGCCGCCCGGGCTGACCCGCGCCGGACGCATGGCCGATGCGTGGATTGCCGATCCGATCCAGTCGGTCGGGGTGATCAAGGACTATGCGGATCAATACCGCGCCGAAGCGAAAAAACACGGCCGCGAACCGTCCGTCATCCTGATGCGCGATTGTGTCATCGGCGACAACTGGGCCGATACGGTAGCGAAGAGCGGACCAACGATGCATACGCATCGCTGGTATTACGAATTCGGCGGTTACGTCGAGGACGAGTACATCAAGGACATCAAGTCGCCGGACGAACTGACGTTCGACATCCTGGCGAAAGATCGACTGATCGCCGGCTCACCGGCGGAATGTCTCGACCAGCTGCAGATGTGGTCGGACGTCGTGAAACCGGATTACCTGATGCTGCGCATGCGTCAGCCGGGCGGGCCGCCGCAGGCCGAAGCGCTCGACGATATCCGGCGCTTTGGCGAGCAGGTAATTCCGAAACTGTGATGACACGCTGCCCGGTAATCCGCGAGCTGCATCATGGATGAACCCCGGCAGTCAGGCGTGCCGGTGTTCGGGATCGGCGATGCGTCGTATCAGGCAGCCGGCGGCGAATCCGGTATTCGCGAGCTCGTCGACGCGTTTTACGACGAAATGGAGATCGAGCCGGCGGCGGCGAAAGTACGCGCGATGCATCCGGCCGATCTCGCGACCTCGCGCGACAAACTCGCGCGCTTCCTCTGCGGCTGGCTGAACGGTCCGAACCGCTACCGGGAAAAGTACGGACCCATCAGCATTCCCGGCAGCCACGCCCATTTGTCGATTAGTCAGCGCGAACGCGACGCCTGGCTGCTGTGCATGGAACGCGCAATAGCGAAACAACCCTACAGTGATGCGTTCCGGCATTACCTGTATGCGCAACTCAGTGTTCCGGCAAACCGGGTGGTCAATCGTGACGCCTAAACTCCGGGCCCCCACGCTGACCTGTTTGGTCGGGGTCGCGACACTGCTGGCGACGGGTACGGCCGCGGCATATTCAACCTACGGCCTGGGTCAGCTCGAATGCCAGACCTACCTCGACAAGCGCGGCGAGGATCAGGAACAACAGGACGTCGTGAACACCTCGTACATTCACGCCTACCTGTCCGGTTATCTCACCGCCGGCAACACGATGTACGGCCTCGTCGGCGACGATGCGAAAGATGTCGCGATCAACATCCACGCGATGGTGCAGTGGCTCGACGCATGGTGTCTTAAAAACCGTGATGTACGGGTTGCGGTTGCGCTCGAGTCGTTCTGGGTGGAAGCGGCCGAGGCGAAAAAAACATTGCAACGGACGCGAGAGTCCGCCCGGCGATAATCCCCGCGCAGCATTTCCGCGACAACAAAGGAAACGATAATTATGAATGGTGCTGAAGCGCTATTGAAAACGCTCGTCGACTCGGGCATCGAAATCTGTTTTGCGAATCCCGGCACCTCGGAAATGCATCTCGTCGCGGCGATCGGGCGCACGGACGATGTCCACCCAATCCTGTGCCTGTTCGAGGGCGTCGTCACCGGAGCCGCGGACGGCTACGCACGCATGGCGGACAAACCCGCGATCACGCTGCTGCATCTCGGGCCCGGTCTCGCAAACGGGATGGCGAACCTGCACAACGCGAAGAAAGCACGCGTGCCGATGGTGAATATCGTCGGTGACCATGCACCGTATCATCTGCCCTACGATGCACCGCTCACCTCGGACGTGACGGCGCACGCGAAGATCAACTCGGCGTGGGTGGAAACCTCGACGTCGGCCGACAATCTCGCCGAACTCGGCGCCGTCGCCGTCAGCGAAGCGCGACACGGTACCGGCCGCATCACGACCTTGATCGCGGCGGCGAACCATGCGTGGGAGCCGGCCGAAAAATCGTGTCCACCGCTACCGTTCGAGCCGACGCAGGCCGTGCCGACGGCGACGGTGGAAACCATCGCTACGTTGCTTGGCAACGGCAAACCGACGGCTATCGTTCTCGGCGGGCATGCCTTGCGCGAAGAATCACTCGTACTCGCTTCGCGCATCGCGGCGAAGAGCGGTGCCGTCCTGTTCGGCGAAACATTTCCCACCCGGCATCAGCGCGGCAGTGGCCGGGTCGCGATCGACAAAGTACCGTACTTCGCCGAACACGCGATCGGGGTGATGGCACCCTACGATCAGATCGTGCTCGT
>CAXBJY010000003.1:0-163043 GCA_963976285.1 uncultured Gammaproteobacteria bacterium | reverse complement strand
GAAGCCGGACACCGGACACCGGATACCGGGAGTCGGGAGTCGGGAGTCGGGAGTCACGTTAGTGAGTACACGCTGCCTCCAAATGCTGACTACTTATGCGTAACGTGCGGATCCCTGGCGCCGTCGCGGGGTCACGCGAGCCGGTACCGGATCGGCACGGATTTCGGTCCCGAGACGAATTCCGAGGCAATCAGTGTGCCGGGCCCGGCCATTTCAACCGCTTCGAGCATCGGCAGCACGGCCGACCACAGCGAGCGCATCTCGAGCCGGGCGAGGTGCTGACCGAGGCAGACGTGGCCGCCGTAGCCGAAACCGACGTGGCGGTTGCGTTTGCGATCGAGCCGGAACGTGAACGGATCGTCGAATTCGTCCGCATCGCGGTTGCCGGAGGGGTAGGACAGATACAGGCGGTCGCCCCGGCGGATCGCCTGGCCGTGCAGTTCCGTGTCGGCCGTGGCGTGGCGCACGAAGTGTTTCACCGGTGAAGTCCAACGGATCGCTTCCTCGACGAACGCCGGTATGAGCGCGGGGTCGGCCTTCAGTGCCGCGAACAGCTCGGGGTTTTCCGCGAGTTCCCACATCGCCGTCGCGGTCGTATGCGCCGTCGAGTCGTGTCCGGCCGTGGCGAGGATCGCGAAGTACGAGATCGCGCGCACGTGTTCCATCGGTTTGCCGTCCATGTCGGCATTCGCAATCAGGCTCGCAAGGTCGTCGCGCGGCCGCGCCCGACGCTCCTCGATCAGGGCCGAGAAGTAGTCGTCGAATTCGTCCATGACGATCTTCCACGTGTTCGGCTGCTGCTCGGGATGCGCCGGATCCGTACCCGGGCGGCATAAATCCGGATCCGCCCAGCTGAACAGCCATTGGGTCAGCCGCAGCATCTTTTCGTGATCCGCTTCCGGTACGCCGATTACATCCATCACAACGTGCAGCGGGTAGGGTGTGGCGATCAGTTCCGACCAGTCGATTTCGCCGCCGGCGTCGCGCAGTTTTTGCACATGCCGCGCAGCCGTTTCGCGCACCCCGGCCGACATCGCTTCGATACTGTTCGAACCGAGCGCCTGAAACAGCACGCGGCGATGCGCTTTGTGGTCGTCGCCGTCGAGTTGCACGAGCGAGCGAAAAATATTGTAGTCGCCGCCGGTGAATTGCTGCACGAGCTGCTCACCGGCCTGCGGGATCACGGTTGCCGAACGGTCGGCGCTGTGGAACAAGTCGTTCTGGCGACTCACCGTCTGGATGTCGGCGTGCTTCGCAACGATCCAGTGCGGGTCGTAACCCGGCACTTCAACCCGGGCGAGCGGATAGCGTTCACGTACCTCGCGCAGCAGTTCATCGACCGCACCGCGGACGGCAAACGTCGCCGGATTGAACAGCGGGGCGATCAGTTCGGCCGGTATTGTTGCCATCGGTGCGGGCCTCCCTCGTTCAGGCTGCGGTGGTTCCGGTTACTCAAGGCCCGCGCGCTGACGTCACGAGCGTCTCCTCGACGTAACGATAGATCGTGTAACTGCCGGCGGCGCCGAGCCCCGCAATGGTAAGGCAGGCCGCCCCGATGGGCGAAACCGCGACGACGAGTCCGATCGCCAGCGGCCCCGCCGCGGTGCCGAAATCCGTGAGCAGGCGCCACATGCCGAGAAACTCGCTGCGCCGATCAGGCGGGGCGAGATCCGTGCCGAGCGTCATCACGATACCCGTCGACAGCCCGTTCGCGACCCCGGCGAGCAGCGCGACGACGAGCAGCGACTTGAACCCGGTGGCCAGCGCGAGTGCCGCAATCGACAGCGCCATCAGCGCGGAACTCGGCACCGCGGTCGAGCGGCGGCCGAATTTGTCCATGATCAACCCGGCCGGATAGAACAATGCGATATCGATCGTCGCCGAGGCGGACACGATGAAGCCGATGGCGCCGACGTCGAGACCGATGGCCGTGCCGATCAGCGGTATCAGTACGGTCCGCGCGGAGCGCATCAGCATGAACGCAATTGCCGCGATGCCGGCGGTGGAGAATACTTTGCGGTACTCGACGATCAGGCGGAACATCGAGCGCACGCGCAGGTCGCGTGCGATCGGCTGCTCGTGGAGCGCGAATACGCCGATCGTCATGAGACCGACGAGCGCCGTGCCGGCGGCGACCCTGAACGCAAACGCAAACCCGGCGAACTCCACGAGCGCGGCACCGGCGAGCGGACCGGCAAGTGCCGTGCCGCGCATCGTGCCGGCAAGGATTGCGATCACCCGCCCGCGCGCATCCGGGGCACACACCGAGGTGATGTAGGACATGCGGCCGAGCAGGAACGAACTCGAACCCGCGCCGTTCGCGAACGCGATCAGGCAAATCAGCGCGACGTCGCGGGTCTGGGCATAGGCGATCTGGGCGCCGCCTATCACGAGCACGGCGAACAGCATGACGAGTTTGTCACCGTAGCGCGCGGCGAGCAGTCCGGCCGGCAGGTCGAATGCCATCATGCCGAGGCCGCGAAAGCCGACCGCCGCCGACGCCGCCGCGAGGCTGCCGCCGACGTCGATGACGTACAGCGGCAGCAGGATCAGGACGGCCTGGGCCGCGGTGCCGAGCAGCGCGCCGGGCAGATACACCGGCAGTATGAGCGGGACATGAATATTCTTGCTGGCCAAGCCTCGGGTTCCTGATTACTGATGTGGCGGATCACACCCGGGCGAACGGTTCGCGACGCGGGCAGGCGCGGCCGGGGAGTAACACATCCGTCGCGCGGTTGTCGCGACTTGACCGCACGCACGGATAAGGTGAAGTTAACACCATGACGGGACCACTTAAACTGCCACCCGGCCCGGGGCAAAGCCCGGCGAACCAATTGCTGCGGTATTCGTTCAGGCCGCTCGAGTTTCTCGAAAGCTGCGCGCGGCGTTACGGCGAGACGTTCACGATCCGGCTGTCGGGTCTCGGCACGCTCGTCCAGTTAACCCGGCCGGCGGATATCCGCGAAGTGTTCAGGGCCGATGCCGGGACCCTGCACGCGGGCGAGGCGAATGCGCTCGTCTCGAGTGTCGTCGGCGATACTTCGGTGCTCGTGCTCGACGAACAGGCCCATGTCCGCCAGCGCAAGATCATGTTGCCGCCGCTCAAGGGCGAGCGCATGCGGACGTTCTTCGATTCGATGCAGCGCGAAGCGCTCGCGGTCGCCGCGCAGTGGGATGGCGCGGGGGTCGTGCGGGCAGACCACGCGATGCAGGCCGTAACCCTGCGCGTGATCCTGCGCGCCTCCCTCGGACTCGAACCCGGGCCGACGTTTGACGTGATGCAATCGAGCATGGGGCGGCTGTTGCAACACGTGCGCCATCCGCTCGCACTCGTCATGTGGAACTGGTTTCCGCTCGATCGCTATGAGAACTCACGCGTGCTGCCGTTTTACCGCATGCGGCGCAAGTTCGATCAGCTGCTGCTCGAGGTGTTCGCCGAACAGCGTGCGCTGCCGAGCGAGGCGCGGCCCGCGTGTCTGTTGAAGGACTTGCTCGAGACCACATACGACGACGGCACGCGGATGACGGACCGGGAGCTGCGCGACGCGATCGTCACCGTACTCGCCGCCGGACACGACACGACCGCGCTCGCACTCGCCTGGGCGTTTGAGCAGATCCTCGCGCACCCCGACGTGGTCGGGAACATCGAAGCGGAACTCGCCACGGTGTGCGGTGGCGGCCTGCCCGCGATCGAACACATCGGCGAACTCACGTATCTCGACGCCGTGGTGCGTGAATCGCTGCGCGTGCGCAATGTCATTCCGTTCGTCGTACGCGTCGTGAAACGTGATTTCGCGGTTGGTGGTTTCTCCTACCCGAAAGACATCGTCTTGTGTCCGGCGATCCACCTGCTGCATATGCGCGAGGATCTGTACCCGGAGCCAGGCAGCTTCCGTCCGCAACGCTTCATCGATCGCAAATTCGCCGCGCACGAATGGAACCCGTTTGGCGGCGGCAATCGTGCCTGCCTCGGGCAGGCGTTCGCGGTGTATGAAATGAAAGTCGTACTCGCGACCCTGTTCACGTTGTTGCGCCTCGAGCGACCCGCCGGTGCCAACTCCCGGCCCGTGCGCCGTGGTGTGTCGATTGGCCCGAGCGACGGTACCGCTGTGCGGGTCGTCGAACGGCGCCTTGTTCAAACCTGACAGAAAGAAAATCCCTATGCGATGTGAAGTGATAGCCATTGGCACGGAGCTGCTGCTCGGCCAGATTACCGATACGAATTCCTCGTGGATCGGCGAACAACTCGCGCTGGCCGGGATCGATTCGCTGCACCAGGTCAAGGTTGGTGACAACTTCGATCGCATCGTCGAGTGTATTCGCCATGCGTTGTCGCGCGCCGACGCCGTGATTACGTGCGGCGGCCTCGGCCCGACGCAGGACGACATCACGCGCGAAGCGATCGCCGAAGTGCTCGGGGTTCCGCTCGTGCGCCACCCGGAGATCGGCGAGCGGATCCGGCACATGTTCGAATCGCGCGGTCGGGTTATGCCGGAGAACAACCTGCGCCAGGCGGAAGTGCCGCAAGGGGCGTCGACGATCGCGGAACAACCCGGCACCGCGCCCGGGCTGATCTGCCCGCTCGGCGACAAGGTGATCTATGCCGTGCCCGGCGTTCCGCACGAGATGCGCACGATGTTCAACGGCAGCATCCTGAACGACCTGCGCCAGCGCGCGGGTTTCACCGGGATCATCAAGAGTTGCGTGTTGAAAACGTGGGGTCATTCGGAATCCGGCCTCGCGGAACTGCTGTCCGAGCGCATCGAGGCGCTCGATGTCGCGGGCAATCCGACGATCGCGTTTCAGGCCAGCGGCATCGAAGGGATCAAGGTGCGGGTGACGGTGAAGGCCGACGACGAAGCAACGGCCGAACGCCTGATCGACGAAGAGGTGCACAATATCCGCGCGATCCTCGGCACGACGATTTTCGGCGTGAACAACGAAACGATGGAATCCGTCGTGCTCGACGCACTGCGCGAACGCGGATTGACGCTCGCCGTCGCGGAGATCACGAGCGGCGGTCTGATCAGCACACGTCTGTCCGCGATCGATACCTCGGGCACGGTGTTTCGCGGCAGCGTCGTCCCGGTCGCGGGTGCCGTGCGCGAAACGCTGCTCGGGGTGCCGCATGATGCGATCGGCACGGCGGAGGCCGCGCGCACGATGGCCGAAGCCGTGCGCAAGGCGCTCGGCGCGGACATCGGGATTTCGACCACGGGTTTGCACGACGTCGACGTGGCGAGCGATCTGCCGCCCGGCACGACGTTCCTCGGCATCGCCTCGGCAAGCGGAACCGACGTCGAGAAAGTCCCGTTCCCGGGCGACCGCGAACGGATCCGGCAGTTTGCCGTGATCAGCCTGTTGAACTATCTGCGGCTGAAGCTGCTGGCCGGGATCTGAGCCGCTACCACAGCCGCGCGCTCGCGCGGCGTGCGCCTTCGGCGAGGGCTTTCAGTTTCTCGAACGCGATGTCCGGGTCGACCCGGCCGAAACGGGTGAACGTGGCGAAGCCGCAATCCGTGCTCGCGAGCACGCGCTCGCGGCCGACGACGTCGGCGAAACGGCAGATCCGCTCGGCCACATAGTCCGGGTGTTCGACGTAATTCGTTGAGGTGTCGATGACCCCGGGCATGAGCACCTTGTCTTGCGGCAGGTCGATCTCGCCCCACACGGGCCACTCGTGCGCGTGGCGCGGGTTCGCCGCTTCGAAGCTCAACACCTGCGGTTTCGCACGACACAACACGCCGGCGATTTTCGCCAGCGGGATGTCGTAATCATGCGGGCCTTCGTAGTTGCCCCAGCACAGGTGCAGCCGTGCCATATCCGCGGGAACGTTTTTCAGCGCTTCGTTCAGCACTTCGACGTGCATGCCGGCGAGGCGCACGAACGCGTCGTCGTCGAGATCCTTGTATTGCGCATGCCGCGCCATCGCGAGGTCGGGGCAGTCGAGCTGGATCACGAAACCGGCTTTGTTGATCGCCTCATATTCGTCGCGCATGACCTTGCTCAGCGCGTCCATGTACGCTTCTTCGCTCGCGTAGTACTCGTTCGGCAGGAATGCGTTGATCACGCCGGGTGACGAGGCATTCATGAAACCTTCAACCGCGCCGGATCCTGTCAGCGCGTCGCGGAAGTTCCGGAGATCGGTTTCCAGTGGCACCCGGGTTTTCACCGCGACCTCGCCCGTGCACATCGGACGCGCGATGGCCGGCGCCTGGTTTTGTTTCGCCGACGTCGCCATGAAACCCGGGAAGCGTTCGAGATCCGCCGGCACCCGGCGCGGACTGTCACCGGAAAAACCCGAGCAGCGATCCTTGATGTACGTCGCGTAGCTGATCTTGCTCATCTCACCGTCACTGACGATGTCGATGCCAACCTCAACCTGATGTCGTACCGCCTCGCGCACGGATTCGCGCACGAGTTCGCCAAAGCCCGCTGCGTCATACGGCTCGCCGTGTTCGCGCGCGAGCAGCGCATCGGCGAGTGCTTCCGGTCGTGGCAGGCTACCGACGTGGGTGGTGAGGATTCGATCCGTGCTCAGCTTCATTTATGCGTCTCCCGTTCAGCGAACAGGAAGTGTACTCAATTTACGCACGTGCGAGGCGGGATGGGCGGCGACGGAATCAGGTCGCGCACGTCGGTTCGGATCAAACGCGGGCCTGAACGGCCCTGCTGCGTTTATTCGCGTGCCAGCGCGCCGGCTCAGCTCATGGCCTGGCGATGGCGCCGCGCAACGAGGAGCATAACGGCCGGCAGCAGCAGGGCAAGGGCCGGTGGCAACGGCACGAGCGTGCTGACGAATGGCCCGCCGTTCGGCAGAAACGTATTGAACGCCAGCGGCACCGTCGCCGTCGTGTAGGACGTGATCTGGTTACCGCCGTTCGCATTATTGCGATAGTCGATGAAACTGTCGGTCACGCGCAACCACTGGTTGCCGTCGAACGAACTGACGATTTCCGCTTGCGGTGGGCCGTTCGTGTTCGTGCTCACGACCGCACTCGTGATCAGGATCGATGAATTCGTCACTTCCCAGTCGAGGTCGCCGCCGCGACCGAACAGGCCGATCAGGCTGTTCGCCGGGGTAAAGATAAAATTCCCGCGCAGGTCGCCGGCGACCCGGATCTCGTAACTGTCGACGACGGAATTCATGAAATCCGCGGAACCCTGGTAGACCCCTTCCGGGTTCGGGTCGAGATCGATAAACCCGGTCAGGTTCAGGTTGATCCCCGTATAGCTCACCTCGTAACGCGCCGCGGTGCTCGTGCCGGGTACGGCGAGCAACAGCATGAGCAGGATGAGGATGCTGGTGTTGGCGGGGCTCTGACGCCCCGGTTTGTTCACGGTCATGTGCGGGTGGCCTCCGCGCGAAACGGTTTCGCGGCTGGTGGTTCAGGCTAAATCGTGCAAAAACCATTCCACGCGGAGATCGGTGGGATCCGGGCCGGAGTGTAAAGAACGTCAGAAAATCCGGCGAATCCGGCCCGTCCTGATGTAAAAATTATTGACAATCCGCCGTCGCGAAGTGCTCAGCCGCGCCGCCGCAATACGGCGACGAGCCCGCCGGCGAGCAGCCACACGGGCGCCGGCAACGGTACGGGGCGGATGCTGAACTCGCCGACGACGAACGGGAGTCCCGTTTCGTTACCGGTCGTATTCGATGAAATGCTCACGAATCCGCCGATGAAGTCACCTTCGTCCGAGAGCGAGCCGGCGCCGGAAAACAGCACGTTCGGGTCGGTGAAGAAGTTCGCGTTCATACCGATGGACGTCAACGTCAGGCCGATTGTATGCAGCGGTCCGAGCGCAGCGATCGACCCGGTGAAGCCGTCATTCGCGAGCAATGAATTCGCCGATACGACATTGACGATCTGGCCGTTCGGCTGCTGGATCTGGCCGACCTGTGGCCCGAGGATTGCGCCAGTCACCGTCGCCGGCGTGTACGTAACGCTGCCAAGCGGGGTCGAGACCGCGAACGACACGAGCGCACTCGTGGAGAAATCAAAAAACTGTCCCGCGTCCGCGCTGCCGACGTTCTGATCCGGATACGCCGTATCGAACACGATACGCGCCGAATACGTGCTGCCGTCGGCATACATGATGTCGCCGGTCGCTTCCGCCGTCGAGCCGTTGATCACAACCTCGACGAGCGCGGCGTGGACCGCGCCCGGCGCGAACACCGTAAGTGCGGCGATGACGATATTCTTCCCGGTGAATTTCCCGATGCGGGCAAACCATCCCTGTTTCAAACGAATCTCCTTTTGCCGGTGTCCGGCGTCTACATCAATGAATTTGTTGCGGTGGTGGGTGCGGCTGTGCGCGCGCACAGTTTAACAGCACGCGCGCCGAACGGGCAGCGCCCGGCGCTGCCCGCGATCGTGCGCGTCGATCGCCTAGCGCAGTTTCGCCGCGAACAGTTGCGTCAGTCGCTGCCACGCGTCGGCGGCAGCACCCGCGTTGTAGCTCGCACGTTCGTTGCAGAAAAAGCCGTGATCGGCGTCCGGGTAGATCACGACTTCGGCATCGCGCCCTGCCGCTTTCAGCGCCGCCTCGACCGCGCTCGTCTGGTCCGGCGGGATATGCGCATCGAGCGCGCCGTACAGGCACAGGATCGGGCAGTTGATGTTCGCCGTACGACTGATCGTCGAGGCCGCGCCGCCGGGACCTTCCGGTGCGGAGATGCCACCACCGTAGAAACTGACGGCGGCGTCGATGTCGTTCTCGCACGCGGTGAGATACGTCATATGGCCGCCGATGCAGAAGCCGGTGACACCAATCTTGCCGGTGACATCGGCACGGCCGCGCAGGGTGGCGATCGCCGCGCGCTGATCGGCGATCATATTGTCGGCGGTCAGTTTCATCATGTGGTCGATACCCTCGTTCATCCCGGCCTCGTCGTAGCCGAGTTCGAGATCGGGCGCGACCCGGTGAAAAAAGTTCGGCGCGCAGGCCACATAGCCTTCCGCCGCGATCCGCTCCGTCACGTCGCGGATGTGCGGGTTCACGCCGAAGATTTCCATCCACACGATGACCGCGGGCAGCGCTTCGGTGCCTTTCGGGCGGGCGATATAGGCGGGCATTGAGTCGCCGCCAACCGGGATCGAAATATGTTCCGTCGTGAGCGTCATGGGGAAGTTCCTCGCGTTGGGGTTAAGGTCGCATCAAAAAATGCGTCTCGCCGATCAGATCGTCGAGACGCGGCTGGATCCAGTCGATCCAGTCACACAGCATCGGCCGCGTTTCGCGCGGATCGATCATGTCGTGTACGGCGAACGATTCCGCCGCGCCATAGGGGTTACGCGAACGCGCGATGCGCTGTTCGATCTCGCGCCGTTTCGCGTCCGGATCGGGCGCGGCATCGATTTCACGGCCGAACGCGACCGCCACCCCGCCTTCGAGCGGCAGCGCGCCGGATTCCGCCGAGGGCCAGTCGAGCACGTAGGCGTCCGGGCCGAAGTGGGCTGCGCCGGCGACGCCGAAACATTTGTGTACGCGCACCGAGGCCCACGGAATCGACGCCGTCGCCGCGGCCGCGACCGCCGCCATGCCATAGCGGATCGTCGCGTCCGCTTCCGCGCCCGGACCGATCATGAAGCCGGGTTCATCGACGAAGTGAATCATCGGCAGGTGGAACGTGTCGCACAGTTCGATCATGCGGCGCATTTTCTGTCCCGCCTCGGCCGTCATCGCGCCGGCGAGATGGCGACAGTCGTTCGCCGTGATGCCGACGCTCTGGCCGTTCATGCGTGCGAGTCCGATGATCAGACTCGGCCCGTAATCGCGTTGCAGCTGGAAAAACGATCCTTCATCGACGACGAGTTCGATCACGCGCCGCATGTCGAACGCGCGGCGCCGGTTTTGCGGCACGATGGACAGCAGTTCTTCGGCCATGCGGTCGCTCGGATCGGCGCAGGTTTCGCGCGCCACGCGGTCGTAGACGCTCTGCGGCAGGTACGACAGAAAGCGCCGGATCTGCGCGAACGCGTCCGCTTCGTCGTCCGCGATGTTGTCGACGATGCCGGATTTCGCGTGCACCGCGGCGCCGCCGAGTTGTTCTTTCGTGAGCTTGCGGCCGAGCGCGCGGCGCACGAGCGCGGGCCCGCCGATCATGACCTGTGACGTCGCTTTCGTCATGACGGAGAAATGCGAGGCGACGAGGCGGCCCGCCGGAAAACCGGCCACCGGTCCGAGCGCGGCGGACGCGATCGGTACGCGGCCCATCGCCTCGGCGATAATCTGAAAGCGCGGCGGTTCGTACACGGGGGTCCCGACCGTGCGCGGTTTGCGCGGATCGCTGTCGCCGCCGGCGACACTGCCGCCGCCACCTTCGAGCAGGCGCACGAGCGGGGTGCGGTATTGCACGGCGAGGTGTTCGGCGTACACGCTCTTGCGTAAACCCGCGGCATTCGGGGAGCCGCCTTTCAGCGTGAAATCCTCGCCACCGACCACGACGCGACGCCCGCCGATGTGGCCGAAACCGACGACGTAGTTCGCCGGGGTGAACGCTTCGATACCGCCGTTTTCATCGAGCATGGCGCCGCCGGCGATGCGGCCGTGTTCGCGAAACGAGCCTGCGTCGAGCAGTGCGTCGATGCGTTCGCGAACGGTGAGTTTGTTTTTCGCGTGCTGCTTCGCGACCCCGTCCGGGCCGCCCTGGGCGCGCGCGAGCTTACGGCGTTGTAGCAGCTTGTCGACGTGATCGTGCCAGCTCATCGGTTCGCGGTGCGCGCCAGGTATTTCGAAAGTGATGGAAGCGTTGCCGCGTCCGCGGGTAATGCGGACACGGCAACGTCGGGAACTAGCCGCGCATGTTCACCTCTGCGGCGCCCGGGTGCAGGCTCGCGGTTGCGCTCGGACGCGAATCCATACGCTTGAACCACGCGCCGAGATTCGGCAGGTCGGTGTCGAGCGGCTGGCCAACGTCTTTGCAGAAGTCCATGCAGCAGTACAGCACGATATCGGCGAACGTGAGCTTGTCGCCGGCGACGAAGTCGCGCCCCGCGATCAGGCCGTCGAGCCACTTGCGCGCGTCTTTCGCTTTCGCTTTCAGGCCGTCCGCGGCTTCCGGGATGCAGTACAGACGTTCGCGAAAAATCTCGATGCCGTCGGAATAGCGAAAACCGTTGTACATGTGTTCCGTGATGTTCAGTTCCACCCGGCGGATCCACTGGCGCGTGTTCGCGCGCTCTTCGGCGGTGGCGCCGATCAGCGGCTTGGCCGGATATTTTTCGTCGAGGTATTCCGCGATCGTCGTCGTCTCGCCGACGACGGTGCCGTCGTCGAGTTCAATCGCCGGCATCTGGCCGCCGGGATTCTTCGCGAGGTAGGGCGCGGCGCGGTTTTCCCCGCCGAGCAGGTCGTGCTCTTCGGTCGGCAGTTCGACGCCTTTTTCGATCAGGGCCATGCGTACGGCGCGTGGATTCGGGCCGAATGAGTTCAACAGTTTCATGAATTTCTCCTCCTAGAGAGTAGGCATCGCGGTTCCGGTTCGTCGGCGTTGTCGAGTCGACGGGTCGCGAGTACGAAAGTAACGTGTGTCGAATCGTGCGCGCTTGCGCGGCCGACCCGAAGACCGTTCCGGATTGTTATTGTTGCTCAGCGAGTCAGCCGAAAATGCTCGGCGGTCTACCGGTAAAAGTCAACCGGATGGGTGGGCCCGATGGCGGCGACGTTCAGCCGCCTTCGATCATCGGCAGAAAATACACTTCACTCGTCGGATGGATCGTCTGCAGCAGGGGATCCTGGAAGATCTCGCCGTCGATGGCGACCGCGGTACGCTCGCGCAAACGCTCGCCGATCCCTGGAAAGCGTTCGTCGAGACGGTTGATCAACTGCCGGACGTTCGCCGCGTCGATGTCATGCTCGGTCTCGCCAGCGGCGAAGACGGCTGCGACTTCGGTTTGCAGCACGATCTTCGCCATGGCAGACCGCGAACGTGGCGCTTACTTCGCGCCGTCGATCGCCGCAAGCAGGCGCGGCGGTGAAATGGGCAGATCCGTCACGCGCACTCCCGCCGCGGCAGCCACCGCGTTCGCGACGGCGGCAAGCGGCGGGATGATCGGCACTTCGCCGACCCCGCGCACACCGAAGCGGTGACCCGGGTTCGGCACTTCGACGAGGACCGTGTCGATCATCGGCAGATCCGAGGCCACCGGTATGCGGTAATCGAGGAAGCCGCCGTTTTGCAGGCACCCGTCCTCGCCGTACACGTATTCCTCGTTCAGGGCCCAGCCGATGCCCTGCACGGCGCCGCCCTGCAACTGGCCCTCGACATAACTCGGGTGGATCGCCGTGCCGACATCCTGGATCGCGGTGTAGCGGATCACCGAGGTGTGGCCCGTTTCCGGATCGACTTCGACGTCGCAGATATGCGTGCCGAAACCCGGTCCCGCGCCCTCGGCGTTGATGTTCGCCGCGCCGCTGATCGGACCGCCGGTTTTACCGGCCGAATTCGCGATCTGCGCGAGGGTCAGCGTCTCACCGGCATCGGACTTCGTGTTGACCGCCGCACCGTCGCGCCATTCGACCGCCTCGACGTCCACATCCCACAGCTTCGCCGCGCGAGCGCGCAATTCCTCGATGACGTGGTCCGCGGCCTCACACACCGCCTTGCCGACCGCGAACGTGACCCGACTGCCGCCCGTGAGCATGCTGTAGGCGCTCGACGCGGTGTCGGCGATCAGCGGTTTGACCCGGCTGACGTCGATGCCGAGCACCTCTGCGGCCATGATGGCCATCGAAGCGCGCGAGCCGCCGATATCGGGGTTCGCGGTGACAACTTCAACCGTGCCGTCTTCGTTCACATGCATCGCCGCGCTCGATTCGCCGCCGATGTTGAACCAGAAGCCGGACGCGATCCCGCGACCCTGGTTTGGTCCGAGCGGTGCGCTCCAGTGCGGATGATTCTTTGCGGCCTCGAGCGTTTCGAGGTAGCCGATGCGCTGGAACTTCGGACCGTAGGCGGCCTGCGTGCCTTCCGTCGCGGCATTTTTCTCCCGCAGTTCGAGCGGGTCCATCGCGAGTTTTTTCGCCAGCTCGTCGAGCGCCGATTCCACCGCGAACGCGGCAACCGGTGCGCCCGGGGCGCGATAGGCCGCGACTTTCGGCCGGTTCACGACGACGTCGTAACCGACAGCTTTCACGTTCGGGATATCGTACGGCGCGAATCCGGTCATGCAGCCGAATTGCACCGGCGAACCGGCGAACGCGCCGGCTTCGTATTCCATCGTCAATTCACCGGCGACGATCGTGCCGTCCTTTTTCGCGCCGATCTTCGCGTGCGCATGGCCACCGGACGTCGGGCCGGTGGCGCGGAACACGTCCTCGCGGTTCATCACGAGTTTCACCGGCTTGCCGGATTTCCGGGACAGCATGATCGCGACCGGTTCGAGGTAGACCGTCGTCTTGCCGCCGAAACCGCCGCCGATTTCCGCCGGCAGGACGCGGACTTTCGAGATATCCATACCGCACAGCGTGGCGCTGTAGTTGCGCACCATGAACTGGCCCTGGCTGCTCGCCCACACGGTTGCCATGCCGTCCTCGGTGGTCTCGACGACGCAGGCATGCGGCTCGATATACCCCTGGTGCACGCATTGCGTCGTGAAGTCGTACTCAACGACGACGTCGGCTTCCCTGAAGCCGGCGTCCGTGTCGCCGAGGCCGAACTGGAAGCGTTGCGAGACGTTCGACGGGATGTCCGGTTTCGGATCGAGGCCTTTCGTGAACATATCGTCGTGCAGCACCGGTGCGTCCGGTTTCATCGCCTCGGCCGCGATCAGTACGTGCGGCAGCACTTCGTATTCGATTTCGATCAATGCGGCCGCCTGGTCGGCAATCGCCGCGGTCGTTGCCGCGACCGCCGCGACGGCATGACCGTCATACAGCGCTTTGTCGCGCGCCATCACGTTGCGCGACAAGTCGCGGAAACTCACGGGCGCTTCGCCGGCGCCGCGCTGTTTCGGACCGATTTCGGGGAAGTCCGCCGAGGTGACGACGGCCTTTACTCCCGGCAGGGCCAGCGCCTTGTCGGTATTGATCGAGATAATTTTCGCGTGCGCATGCGGACTGCGCACGATGCGTCCGGTGAGCATGCCGGGCAGGGACATGTCGGCGCCGAAGTTCGCCCGGCCGGTGACTTTCTCGATGCCGTCGGGGCGTACCGGGCGGGTACCGACGACCTTGTAGATATTCGTGCCTTCAGCGAGTTTGAATTGGTTTTCTTCGTTGCCCATGATCTATTTCTCCCGCAGTTCGGCGGCGGCATTCGTCACCGCCGTGATGATCTTGTCGTAACCGGTACAGCGGCACAGATTGCCCGCCAGCCAATAGCGCATTTCGGTTTCCGAGGGATCAGGATTGCGTTCGAGCAGCGCTTTTGCCGCGACGATGAAGCCGGGGGTGCAAATCCCGCACTGGAGCGCCGCTTCTTCGAGAAAATGTTTCTGCAGCGGATGCAGCTTGTCGCCATCCGCAACGCCTTCGATCGTGCCGATGTCATGACCCTCGGCTTCGATGCCGAGCATGAGGCATGAGCACATGAGGCGTCCGTCGACGGTGACGCTGCACGCGCCGCAGTCACCGGTTGAGCAGCCTTCCTTGCTGCCGGTCAGGTTCAGGGTATTGCGCAGGACGTCGAGCAGCGTGTCTTCGGTGCTGCACAGGAATTCGACCGGATCGCCGTTGACGGTTGTTGTGACGTGATGTTTTGCCATTAGTTGGTCCTCGCGCGTTCGAGCGCTTTTTCTGCGGCGCGGCGCGCGAGTACGCCGGCAACCTTCGTGCGGTATTCGACGGTACCGCGCTTGTCGTCGATCGGATTGCAGGCGGCCATCGCCGCGCTGCCCAGTTTCTCCAGCGCGGCCGCGTCCACCGGGGTGCCGATGAGGGCCGCCGCGGCGTCCTCGACGAGCAACGCCGTCGGTGCGACGGCGCCGAGCGCGACGCGGGCCGCGATGCACGTGCCGTTGTCATCGAGGGTTAGCGAGACCCCGGCGCCGACGACGGCGATATCCATTTCGGTACGCGGGATGAAGCGCAGGTACGCATCACCGGAATGTGGCGGGCGCGGCGGCAACAGGAAGCTGACGATGAATTCGCCGGGCTTCAGTGAGGTCTTGCCCGGCGCGATCGCGATGTCCTCGACCGGCACGTCGCGACGACCGTCGGGCCCGGCAACGGCGCAGATCGCGCCGGCCGCGATCATGCCCGGCACGCTATCCGCGGCCGGCGAGGCGTTGCACAGGTTACCGCCGAGGCTCGCGCGGCCCTGGATCTGGGTTGAGCCGATCAGGTCGAGGCCTTCGACGAGACCCGGCCACGCGGCTTTCACCGCGGCGTTTTCATTCAGTTCCGCGCCGGAGACGGCGGCGCCGATACGAAAACCGCCGTTCTCGGCGGTCACGGCGCGCAGTTCCGGGATCTGTTTGATGTCGACGATCGTACCCGGACGGATCCGGCCGGATCGGAGCTGGACGAGCAGGTCAGTGCCACCAGCGAGAATTTTTGCGGAATCGCCGGCCTGGGCGAGGCAGCGCACCGCATCATCCACGGACGTGGGTGCTTCGAATTGCATTTGTGTCACGGTTGCTCCGTTTATTATCTGGGGGAAGTTCAGGGGAAACGTATCGATTGTAACGCGCGTTTCAATGATCGCGAAACCGGTCCCCGGGGTGACCGCAAGCGACAAAATTTTGTCGTTGCCAGGCTTGTCCGCAATTCGTGTTGCCGTGACACTGCACCGCTCGCAGGCCGCATCCCGGCCGCCACAATCCGGAGGGATCTTTGAAACAGGGAAGTCATGCAAACTGGGAATCGGCCGCGGGCAAGTGGCAACACCGTCCGCCGATTACGCCCGATCCCGACGACATCGCGTGGTTCGAACGCACGACCCGCGTGCCCGGTGCCGGGCCGCGGGCGCTGTTGCTCGGGGTGACGGCAGGGATCGCGACGATGGGCTGGCCGGCCGGCAGTGAACTGCTCGCCATCGACTGGTCGGCCGGCATGATCGACAAGGCATGGCCACGCGCCGGCCTGCCGCCCGCCGCGACCGTCGTGCAGGCCGACTGGATGGCGATGCCGTTGCCGGCACGCAGTCGCGACATCGCGCTCGGCGACGGTTGCTACACGGCGCTTGGCAGTCTCGACCAGGTCGTCGCGCTGAACCGCGCCGTCAGTCGGGTGCTCGAGCCTGGCGGGGTACTCGCGCTGCGCTGTTTCGCACGCGGTACGACGCGCGCGTCGGTCGACGAGATTTTTGCTGCCGTGCTCGCCGGTCGCGAGAAAAACCTCGGCCTCGTGCGCTGGCAACTGATGATGGCGCTGCAGGGCGATGATACCGAAGGGGTCGTGCTCGACGATCTGTGGCGACTGTGGCACGAGCGGATCCCGGATCCCGCGGCGCTGATCGAACAGCACGGGTGGTACCCCCACGAAGTGGCCAACATCGAACGCTATGCCGGCCAGCAGGCGCGCTATGTCTATCCAACCGTAGCGGAAATGGAGGCTGCCGCGGCGCCGGATTTTGCCCTCGTCGAGTGTGACGTGCCGACGTATCGCGGCGGCGAACACTTCCCCCGGCTGCGCTTCGTGAAGCGCGCCTGAGTTTCATTTACAGAAAAGCGTCGATGCCGCGTGCGAGCAACGCCGTACCCGCGGCGACTTCGGGGTTTGTGGCGTAATCGGCCGGCGCGCCCGGGGTGCGGTTCGCGTCGATCAGGATCGGCGACCCGTCGCGCACGACGTAATCGAATTTGCCGTAATCGAAGCCGAGGCGCTCGCGCCAGTGCCGGATTTCCTCGGGCACGGCGACGATTTCACGCTCGACGATGTGGTGTGACTTGATCAGTGGCACGTTCGCGCGCATGCGAAAACTTCGGCTCGCGGCGCCGAGGAACACCCATACGCGCATGTAGTATCCGCGCGCATCCTGTTCCGGCAGGAATTTTTCGACGATGAGCCCGTCCGTGCGCCAGACGTCGGCCGGTACTTCCGTGATCGAATCGAGCAGGGCGTAGCGTTTCATCGTCGGACCGGCCGGAATATCCGGGGTGAGTCCCGCGGCGAGCATGCGCCGGCGCAGCCGCGCATCGATACGGCCGCCGAAGTTGCGGTCTGTTTTCACGATCACCGGTCCGTCCCAGTCGCTGTCGCGCGTGAGTAGCTGCGTGCTGTAACCGCGCTTCGAAATATCGAGCGTGGCGCCGTTGATAACTTTCCGATAGCGCTCGAGCAGTGCGGCGTAGGCGGGCGGCACGATCGTCAGATCGACATTGAGGAACGCGATGTCGCCGGGCGGTGGCTCGCCCGTGCCGTAGTGTACGAGGACCTTGTGGCCGTCCGCGGTCCAGGTCTCGGCCAGCGCATACACGAGGTAGGGCTGCCCGAAGTCTTTCTGCAGCAGGTGTTCGAGAATAACGATGGTGGCCATCGGGCGGGACCGGGTCGCAAAGTGACTGCCCATGTTAACGCGGCGCCGTGCCGGCGCGTAATCGAATCGCGCCTTGAGCTTGTACCCGGGATGCGACAGAGTTCGTTCCATGCACCGAATCCATATCGTCGGCGCGAGTCCGCGTACCGGAACGACGCTGCTGGCCGAAGCGATGCTGGCGTGTTTCGACATCGATCTGCATGGCGGACACGAAACGCGGATCTTCGCCCGTCCACCGCGGCCCGGACGCATCTTTCTGACGAAAGCGCCGCGCGACATCCTGCTCGCCGAGCGCGCGCTCGCCGCAAACCCGGCGTTGAATGTCGTGTATCTGTTGCGCGACCCGCGCAACATCATCGTCAGCAAACACCGGCGCGCGCCCGATCGCTACTGGGCCGGGCTGAAATTCTGGAAAGCATATACGCCGGTCGCGCGGCGGCTCGCCGATCATCCGCGCTTTATTACGGTGCGCTACGAGGATCTGATCCGCGATCCCGATCGCGTACAGGAGCAACTGCGTGCACGCCTGCCGTTTCTCGACGTCACGGCGCCGTTCAGTCGTTTTCATGAAGTGGCCAGGCCGGCCGACGATGCGTTGACGGCGCTCGGCGGCGTCCGGCCGATCGCGGCGCAGCGGTTCGATCAATGGCGTGACCACCGGCCCCGGATCGTCGGCCAGATGCAGCAGCACGGATCGCTCGCCGCGGATTTGATCGAGTTTGGCTACGAGCCGGACGACGCCTGGCTCGCCGAACTCGACGGCATCGAACCGGATCTGAGCCCGAGCTACTGGGCGGAACATTTCACCCGCGAGAGCCTCGCGCGCATGCTGCGGCCGTGACGGGGCCGCGGCGCGGGATCAGGCGTCGGACTGCGTGCCGGGCGCGGTGCGCTCGATGTGCTGCACGAACGCAAGGACTTCCGCGATGACGTCCTGCGGGCGCTCGAACAACACGCCGTGTCCGGCATCGGGAATTTCACGCAGGCGCACCCGCTCGGGGTAGTCCGCGGCGAGGCGGCGACCGTTTTCGGGGACCGCGATATGATCCTCGAGACCCTGCACGACGAGCATCGGTGCGCTGCCGCCGGACCACCAGTCGGCGAGCGGTGTTGCCCGCGCCGCGTGTTCGTGGGCGCGTCCCGCCACGCGCCAGTAGCGTAGTGCCGGCCGCGGACGCTCGCGCACGGCCGACGGGTCCGGCGCTCGCGGTGGCACGAGTCCACCGGCCGCGAGCAAGGTGAGGCTTTTTACCCGCGCGGGGAAATCCATCGCCGTGCAGCGGGCGACCCGGTTGCCAAACGCGCGGCCGACGAGGTGTGCCGGCGCGCCCGTCGCGTCGATGACGGCGGCGACATCACGGGCGAGGTCGTGCAGCGACAGCCGATCGAGCGGACCGGTGCTGTGACCGACGCCGCGCAGGTTCACCGCGAGCGCGCGAAACCCGGCCGCGGCGAGCGCGCGCGCGAGCGGGCCGTATTGCCCGGGTCCCTCGCCGCCACGGCCGGGTAACAGGATGACCCCGGGCCCGGCGCCGAGCGAGCCGAATTCCGTCACCACGTCGCCGTTGCGCACCCGCATCAGCGTGTAGGGCGAACGTTCCGCCGCGGCGTTGTGCGTTGCCCGAGACACGACTCGTCGCTACGCGCCGCCCGCCGCTGGCGGGAATAATGCGAACGGTTTCACCATGCTTCGCCGAACGGTCGCACTTCGACGTTGAACGACCACGCGCTGCGATCCTGGTGCGCTACCTGGAACGCCGTATCGGCGATCGCAGCGGGCTGGATGAAGTAATCGTCGTCCGCGTCCGGCATCATCTTGCGCGTCCAGGCGAGATCGATCACCGCGTCGATCACGATGTAGGCAACGTGCACGCCCTGCGGGCCGAGCGTGCGCGCGATCGATTCGGCGAGGATCCGTTGCGCGGCTTTCGTCGGGGCAAAGCCGGCGAAATTCGGTTTACCGCGCAACGCGGACGTATTACCCGAGGCGATGATGGCCCCGTGGCCGGCCGCCACCATGGCCGGGGCACAGGCGCGGGCGAAATACAGCAGGCCCATCGTGTTGACGTCGAAATTCCGGCGCAAATCCTCGGGGTCGATGTCCATGAATGATCCGAACGTGCCGCGCACCGCGTTGTGGAGCAGGATTTGCGGCGCACCGAGGTCGCGGCCGATCGCGGCGACGGTGGCGTTTACTTCGGCTTCATCGGCGACATCACAGACGTAAGCGCGCGCACCGTCGATTTCGTTTTCGAGCGCGGCGAGGCGCTCGGCGTCACGTGCGACCATCGCGATGCGATAGCCACCGGCGGCGAAACGGCGGCACAGTGCGGCGCCGGTGCCCGGGCCAACGCCGGTGACGAGGCAGGTGGGTTGCGTCATGGCGGTGTTTCCTCCGGTTCGACCAGCGCGCGGAATTAACGGGACCCGGATCCCGATGCGGCGTCCCGGCGCGTCATCTCGCGCGCGAGGGACTGCGGAGCATCGGATCGCCGTGATCCCCGGCCGCGGCCCGCCGGTTGCGGCGAGCGCGGGATTTCCTAACGTCTGCGTTATGCCTTATCTTGCCCGGCACGTACAGGGGGGGATCCGATGTCGACTTCTGAGTCTGCACTTGCGGGTGCCGTGTCGCGCTGGCCGCGCCGGTATACCGTGGTTGGTCTGTGTTTCCTTGCCGTATTCGTCTGCTACATCGACCGGGTCAACATCTCCGTTGCGGCGCTGGCGATGCAGGAAGAATTCGGCTGGAACGAAACGACGAAGGGCTATGTGCTGTCGTCGTTTTTCATCGGCTACATGCTGTTCATGGCGCCGAGCGGCTGGATCGCGAACCGGATCGGCGGGCGCATCGTGCTCGGACTCGCCGTGCTGTGGTGGTCGTTGTTTACGCTGATCACGCCGGCCGCGGCGTTCGTGTCGCTGCCCTTGCTGATCATCGCCCGCATCGCGATGGGGTGTGGCGAAGCCGCGATGTTCCCGGCCGCCTACAACATCTACGGGCGCTGGGTATTGCCGGCGGAACGCTCGCGCGCCGTGTCGCTGCTGATCAGCGGGATCCCGCTCGGCACGCTGTTCGCATTGACGACAACGGGCTGGATCATCGCGCGCTACGGCTGGCCGGCGGTGTTCTATGTGTTCGGCGCGACCGGATTCGTATGGACCGCGGTCTGGTTCTTCCAGATTCGCAACAGCCCCGCGGACGATGCGAAAGTCTCGCCCGCGGAACTTGCCTTGCTGCAACAACAGACGACGGAACACGACGAGAAGCCGCCGGTGCCGTGGCGCAAGCTGCTGTCCTCGCCGGCCGTGTGGGCGCTGTTCATCAACCACTTCTGCAGCAACTGGGTGTTGTACATGCTGCTCGCGTGGTTGCCGAGTTACTTTCGCGGGCAACTCGGCCTGAGCATCGCGAATGCGGGGCTGTATTCCGCCGCACCGTGGCTCACGATGTTCGTCGTCGGGATCCTCGCCGGCTGGTTCGCCGACGGCATGGTAAAACGCGGGATCAGCATCACGGCCGTGCGCAAGATCATGCAGACCATCGGACTGCTCGGTTCCGCGCTGTTCATGCTGCTCGCGCGCGACGTCGATTCCCCGACCACGGCGATGCTGCTCATGTGTGGCGCGCTCGGCGCGGCCTCGTTTACGTGGTCCGGTTTCGTGCCGAACCACCTCGACATCGCGCCGCGCTACGCCGACGTGCTCATGGGAATTACGAACACCGCCGGCACCGTGCCCGGTATCATCGGGGTCGCGCTGACGGGCTGGCTCGTCGATGCGACGGGCACGTATTCGGCGGCGTTCACGCTCGTCGCCGCGATCAACGTGTTCGGTGCCCTCGTGTGGCTCGCGTTCGCCACCGGCGAGCGGGTGATCGACTGAAACGATGATCCGGCAAACTGTGCCCGAATCGCACGACCCCGGCGGCGTGACGCTTCGCTGCCGCCGGCGGTGGCGTGCGCCGTGCGTGCTGGTCCCTGAGCCGCCGGATCCGATCCGCGCGGATTCGGATTTATTCCACGCTTTCCCCGACAACTGCAAGATAACGACAAACAGGTTAATGACATGCTCGAAAAGTACGCGAAATACCAGGAACTGAAACTCGACCAGCCAGGCGAACGGATCCTGCGGATCACGTTCGACAAGCCGGAAACGCTGAATTCGCTCGACAAGAACGGCCACCGCGAACTGACTTACATCTGGCGCGACATCGACGAGGATGAAGACGTCGACGTCGTCATCCTCACCGGCAAGGGCAAGGCGTTCTCGGCTGGCGGTGACTTCGGCATGATCGAAGACATCATTGCCGATCCGAAAGATCGCGCGCGCGCGTGGAAAGAAGCGCGCGATCTCGTCTACAACATCATCAACTGTTCAAAACCCATCGTCTCCGCGCTGAACGGGGTGGCGGTAGGCGCGGGACTCGTCGCCGGTTTGCTCGCGGATATCTCGATCGCGGGTAAATCCGCGAAGATTGTCGACGGCCATACGCGTCTCGGGGTCGCCGCGGGTGATTCCGCTGTGATCAACTGGCCACTGTTGTGCGGGATGGCGAAGGCGAAATACCTGTTGCTGTTATGTGAGCCCGTTGGTGGCGAAGATGCCGAGAAATACGGTCTCGTGTCGCTGTGCGTCGAGGACGACGAACTGCAGGACAAGGCGCTCGAAATTGCGAACCGCCTCGCCGCCGGCGCGCCGTCCGCGATCCGCTGGACGAAGTACGCCCTGAACCAGTGGTACCGCATGGCGGGGCCGGCGTTCGATACGTCAACCGCGCTCGAGATGCTCGGTTTCACGGGCGGTGAAGCGCAGGAAGGGATCACGTCGCACCGCGAGAAGCGGGCGCCGAAATTCGACCCGAAGTTTCCGCTCTAGCCGGGTCGGGCGCCGCGCCGGAACGTGCCGGCGCGGCACCGCGCGACATCAGGCGGCGGCGCTCGGCCGGGCGCTGACGAGCTTGTGCCAGCGCGCAACGTTCTTGCACGTGTCCGGGATCCCGAGCTTCACGGCCGTTGCGAAATCGACCGCGCATTGTGCCGTGATGTCCGCGATCGAGTAGGTGTCGCGGCCGAGATAGTCGGAGTCAGCGAGGCGCTGGTCGAGCTGATCGTAGAAGTAGGCTGCGCGCGCCTTGCCGCGTTCGACGAGCGCCGGGATCAGGTCGAGCTTCGCCGGTCCCGGTAATCCACGGCCGGCGAGCGCCTCGGTCTGGTTGCGGAAGTATTCGCCGATCGCGCCGATCCCGTTCAGTTCCGAGAACCGTTCCCAGGCTTCAATTTCGGCCGCTTCCCGCGGGTTAGTGCCAACGAGGTTCGGTTCCGGATGGCTCGCTTCGAGGTAGCGGAAAATCGCCGGCGCCTCGCGCACGAGGCTGCCATCATCGAGTTCGAGTGCGGGCACCGTGCCCCACGGATTAATCTTCAGGTATTCAGGGCCGTTCGTCTCGCCGCCCATGATGCTGTGTTCGACTTTTTCGACGTCCATGCCTTTCTCGGCCATAAAGATGCGTACGCGGCGCGGGTTCGGCGCCATCTGGCAATCATGCAGTTTCATCGTGTCCTCCGGTTGCGGGCTCGTAGTTGTTGTCGTGTTGCGCTGGGGTCCTGCTCACGGTGATCGTGCCGCGGCGCTGATGAGGCGCGTCGCGGATCACGCCTCAGGGTGAACCGGCGGCCGCCGAGTCGACGCGCACTGTCTCGATGCGCGCACCGGGCTTGCCGCTTGATAATTCTTCGATGCCGCCGGCATAGATCAGGCAGTACAGCGTGCGGCCGTCACCGCCGCCGAGCTGGCAGGCGATTGCCGCATCGGGGGCGACGTCGATGCGCGCGATCACGTTTCCGGCCGGGTTGATCTGAACGAACGCGCCGCCCATCGCGCCGGCGACCCAGATATTGCCGTCCACGTCGAGGCAGATGCCGTCCGGAACGAGTCCTTCGAGCGTGGCGTAAACGCGCGGATTACCCAGATCGCCGTTCGCCGCGCGATCGAATGCGCGCAGGCGCTCGCCAAATGATTCCGCGACCACGAGCGTGTCGCCGCTGTTCGTAATCACCATACCGTTCGGGAAATCGAGGCCGTCGGCAACGATTCGATGCCTGCCGTCAGGTTCGACGAGCACGATGCCGCCCGGCGCGGACGGTCCACCGCCGAACAGGTCGTAACCCATGTCACCGATGTACGCGCGACCCTGGTCGTCGACGACCATGTCGTTGATGTCCGCGGCGACGCTGCCGCCGAGATCGGCATGCAACTGCAGCGCGCCGCTTTCGAGCCGATACACGCGACGGTCCTGCATCGACACGATCAACGGCGTGCCGTCGGGCAGGAAGCCGAGGCCGGAGGGACGCTGCGGGACGTCCGCGGCGGTTTCCGCGCGCCCGTCCTCTTTGATGCAGTACACCTTGTGCGCCCAGATATCCGACACCCACAGGCAGCCGTCATGCCAGCGTGGACCCTCGAGGAAGACGTAACCGTCGACGAACGGACGCCTCGCGAGCGCGCTCACAGTTCGCGCCCGCGGCTGAGTTCCTGTTGCACGAGTTCAACCCAGTAACTTGCGCCGATCGGAATGATCTCGTCGTTGAAATCGTAATGCGGGTTGTGCAACAAACAGCCGCCGTCGCTCGAACCGTTTCCGATGAAAACATAGCAGCCGGGCTTTTCCTCGAGCATGTAGCCGAAATCTTCCGAGCCCGTCGACGGTTCGACGTCATGGTTGAAGTTCGCATCGCCGAGCAGGGATTTCGCCGCGAGCGCGGCCGCATCGGTTTCCGCCGCCGAGTTGATCGTCGGCGGAAAGCGGTGTTCATACCACCAGTCGATTTCGCAGTCGTTACCGGCGCACAGACCATCGGCGATTTGCCGCATACGCTTTTTCACGAGGTCGCGGGTGGCCGGGTGGAACGTACGCACGGTACCACGCAGCACGACTTCATTCGGCACGACGGCCCACGCGTCACCGGCGTGGAATTGCGTTACGGACACGACGGCCGCTTCGATGGGATTCACGTTGCGGCTGACGATACTTTGCCACTGGTTCACGAGTTGGGCGCCGACGAGAATGGGATCGACCACGAGGTGCGGCAGTGCGGCATGGCCGCCGCGGCCCTTGATCGTGACTTCGAACACGTCCATCGCGGCCATGATCGGACCCTGTCGGGTCGCCATCTTGCCGACCTGGTGGCCCGGCCAGTTGTGCAAGCCGTACACGGCCGACATCGGGAAACGTTCGAACAGGCCGTCGTCCATCATCGCTTTCGCGCCCGCTTCGCCCTCTTCGGCGGGCTGGAAAATCACGTGCACGGTGCCGTCGAAATTGCGGTTCGCGGCAAGATATTCCGCGGCCGCGAGCAGCATCGTCGTATGTCCGTCGTGACCGCAGGCATGCATCACGCCGTCGTGTTGCGAACGGTGACCGAACTCGTTGTATTCCTGCAGCGCCAGCGCGTCCATGTCGGCGCGCAGACCGATCGCGCGATCGCTCGCCCCGTTGCGGATCGTGCCGACGACCCCGGTGCGCCCGATCCCGGTTTCGATCGGAATCCCGAACGCCGTGAGCTTCTCGGCGACGAGCTCGGCGGTGCGGTGTTCTTCGTAGGCGAGTTCGGGGTGAGCGTGGATGTCACGTCGCCAGGTCGTGTGCGTCGCCTGCCGGCTGACAATCTCGGGGATCAGTTTCATCGCGGTATGACCTTCGCTGGGCGCAGATTCGAGCGTCGTATAATCGCAGGCACGGTAGGAAAAAGACAGACCCGTGCGTTGTTGCACGCCCTGCGTCGGCGATAAACTGTTGTCGTCGCGACCCCGCTCGCGGCACTCGCGCCCGCTTCCCGGCGGGCGGATCGACGGGGACACATTGAGCGCAGCGAACTACAGCGTTATCGACAAAGTCGGCATGCCGCACGTGATCGAATTCGTGCGGCAACGCATGCGCGCCTTCGATACGCGGCCACTCGACTGGCTCAAGTTGCTGCCGCTGAACCGGAACGTACTGCTGCACGGCGAGTGCACGTTTCCCGGCGAGACGGCGGCCCGGGGCCACAGCCACGGTTACCGGATCCGGGCGAGCGTGAACGTGATCATGCCGCCGCCGTACCGCTTCGATCATTACGGCCGCGTGCCTTCGGCGCGGCACCCGCGCGGCTGGGTTTCCGGCGAGCAGACGTTCTTTTTCGATGATCTTGCCGAGTGTGCGCTGCACACACTCGCGCACGAGTGCTTTCACTACCTCAGTGATACCGGCCAGGTCGAACTCGAGAACTCCGAGGCTAACGCGAACTGGTGGGCCGATCGCTGGCTCGACGATTACCGCAGCTTCGTCGAACCGGGTGGCCAGATGCGGCTTTTTTGTTAGTCTTGGCGGCTGTGTCCGGATCCCGATCCGGTATTGAACGCTAAACAACATCGCGGTTCCGACAACCCTCGCCCGCCGCGACAGAAGGAGACGCCTGCCCATGGCAACCCTACCCGAACTTCCCGTCGAGGAAATCACGCAACGCCTGAACGCCGATCCGGAATTCGTGCTCACCGCGCGCTTCTGGTATTGCGACATCCGCTTCGTCATTGGCGAGGAGAAATACTTCATGCGGATCGAGAACGGCAAGGTGGCCGCGTTCCGGCACGGCACGAATGGCTTCGATCCGTACACGATCAATATCGCCGGGCCCGCCGAGGTCTGGGCGCGCATGTTCGAACCGGTACCGAAGCCGTTCTACCACGACTGGTTCGCCGCTTCGTTCCATCACGATTTCGAATTCGGTGGCGATCTCGAAAGCGCGTACGCCTATTATTATTCGCTGCGCCGGATCAAGGCGATCATGGGTGAAGCCATGCGCGATTCGTATCCGGCACTGGCGGCCTAGGGAGCATCATCATGGCGAAATTTTCCGATATCACGGGCCGTTATCTATATCTCGACGTCGACGGCATCGAATACCGCGTCTATATCGAGGAAGCCGGCAGCGGGATCCCGCTCGTGTGCCAGCACACCGCGGGTTCCGACGGTCGTCAGTATCGTCACCTGCTAGAAGATCCGGACATCACCTCACGGTTTCGCGTGATCGCGGTCGACCTGCCGTACCACGGCAAATCGCTGCCGCCGGACGGGGTGCGTTTCTGGGAACAGGAATACAAGCTCAGGAAAACCTGGTTCATGGCGTTCTGGGTCGCGCTCGTGCACGCGCTCGAACTCGATCAACCCGTCTACATGGGGTGCTCGATGGGCGGTCATCTCGCCGGCGATCTCGCGCTGAACCATGCGGACGAGTTCCGTGCGTGCATCGGTCTCGAAGCTTCGTGCTGGAGCGGCAACATGGATCAGCTGATCGACAAGTGGTGGCACCACCCGCGCCTGTCGAACGAGTCGAAACCGGCCGCGATGTTGAGCCTGTGTTCGCCGAATGCGCCGGAAGCGCGCGTGCGCGAAACGGTATGGATGTACAGCCAGGGTGCGCCGTCCGTCTTCGCCGGCGATTTGAATTACTACGGCATCGAGCATGACCTGCGCGAGACCGCGCAGAACATCGATACGTCGAAATGCATGCTGTACGTGCTCAGTGGTGATTACGACTGGTCGGCGTACCCGGAAGCCGCGCAGGAACTCGCCGACAAGGTGCCCGGCGCGACGTATACGCTGATGGAGGGGATGGGGCATTTTCCGATGTCCGAAGACCCGGAAAATTTCAAACGCTACATCACCCCGGTGCTCGACGACATCGTCGCGAAATCCGCCGCCGCCCCGCAGGCCGCGAGCGGCGGTTAATCAGCGCTTGCCCCGGGGCGTTGCGCCGCTTGTGCGGTGCCCGGGGCAAGCGTACTGCGCCCGCACGTCCATGCGTGACGGATCCGGAACGGGGCGAACCCGAAGCATTTACCATCACTGAATTTCACTGAGGAGCACGGCAATGACATTGTTGCAGGATAAAGTAGTACTCGTTACCGGTGGCAGTACCGGCATTGGTCGCGCGACGGCGGAGATCCTTGGCGCCGAAGGCGCGCGCGTGGTCATCGCCGACGTGCAGGATGCCGAAGGCGCGAATACGGTCAAACTCGTGACCGACGCCGGTGGCGTGGCTGAATATATGCACGTCGATGTCAGTGACTATGACGCCGTCAGCGCCGCAATCGCAGCACTGGTTGATCAACACGGCGCCCTCGACGGCGCGTTCAACAACGCCGGTATCGAAGGCCCGACCGCGCGCATCGCGGATGTGAGCATGGCCGACTGGGACCGGGTGATCCGGGTCAATCTGACCGGCGTGTTCATCTGCATGAAAGCCGAAATCGAACAGATGATGAAACAGGGCGGTGGCGGCAGCATCGTCAGTACCGCGTCCGCGGCCGGTCTGATCGGGATCCCCGGTGCGGCGAGTTACAACGCTTCGAAACACGGGGTTGTCGGTTTAACGAAGACCGTGGCGCTCGAATACGCGACGAAAAATATCCGCGTGAACGCGGTCTGTCCCGGCTTTATCGAAACCCCGATGCTGAACCGGGTGACGGATGCGAGTGTGAAAATCCGTGAGCAAATGATCGGCGCCGTGCCGATGAAGCGCGTTGCCGAGCCGTCGGAGATTGGCGAGACGGTGGCCTGGCTGCTGTCGGACAAGGCGTCGTATGTGACCGGCGTGGCAATGCCGGTCGACGGGGGTTGGGTCGCGCAGTAGCGCGCAGCGCCGGTCAGGTTCGCCTAGGCGGCGAGCCTGACCGGTAGTTTCGAGTAGCCGGATACGTGGGTATGCGCTATCCGGCTGCCATCGCCGGCGAGCGCGAGTTTCGGCAGCACCGGGATCAGCGCGGCGATAGCGGATTTCAACTCCGCGCGCGCGAGGTTCGTGCCGAGGCAGAAATGCGCGCCGTAGCCGAACGCGACATGCGGATTTGGTGTGCGGCCGATGTCGAAGCGGTACGGATCGGCGAACACGCGTTCATCGCGATTCGCCGACGGATAGAACATGCCGACGGTATCGCCCGCCTTGATCAGGGTGCCGGAGAGGTCGAAATCTTCCGTGCACGTGCGCAGAAAACTCACCACCGGCGACGTCCAGCGAAGTATCTCGTCGATCGCGGTGGGCAGCAGCGACGGATCGCGACACAGGCGTGCGCACTCGTCCGGATGTTCGAGCAGCGCGGCCACGCCGCCCGCCGTCGCGTTGCGCGTTGTGTCGTTGCCGGCGGCAATGAGTACGAACAGATAGCCGATCAATTGCTGGTTCGTGAGCTTTTTGCCGAGGACTTCACGATGCACCATGCGATCGACGAAACCGCCGCGCGTGGCGCCATGCTCGCGGCTCTCGTTGATCAGATCCTCGAGGTACAGGCGAAAGTCATACATATTGCGCGCCGCGGCCTCGGCCACGGTCTCGCCGGGCAACAGGTGTTCGGGTTCGACTTCGCCAATGACCGCGTTCGACCAGATCAGGATCTGCTTCCAGTCGTCCGGCGCGAGCCCCATCAATTCACCGACCGCGGCGAGCGGCAGTTTGGCCGCGAGTTCGCTCACGAGATCCGTCGTTGTGCCGCGCGCGCTGTTGCTCTCGAGTTCGTGCATGAACTCGGCGGTGAACCCGCGCGCCATGTCGTCGAAGTGGTGTGCAATCTGCCGCATGCTCGATTGCGTATACGCCCAGCTCGTGAGCTTGCGCATGTGGCGGTGGCGCGGGTTGTCCATGAAAATGAAGTCCGGCGGCTCGTCCGGATCCCAGTTGCGTTCCTGGCCGAATTCATCGACGCCTTCACGCAACACTTCTTTCTCGCCCTTCAGCGCGAGGCGCAGACGCGGGCCGCCGTTGATGAACACTTTCTGGTTGCCGGAGATCGTCATCACGTCGTCGTAACGCGTGACTGCCCAGAACGGTTCGATGTCGTCGCGTTCGTACCAGAAAACCGGCGCCTCCGCCCGCAGCAGATCCCATTCCCGCCACGGGTAGCCCCTGGCGTAGCGGTTCGGTCGATGGATATCCAGCGTATCAAGATCGATGGTCATGATCGTTCTCCCGGTAGCGCGGGCCCGTCCCGCCGCGACAGCGTGTTCTGATCCATCCGTGTTACCGGCAGTATAAAAACGGCACGCCCGTTCGTATAGCAGCACGTCCGGACCCGCTCCGCCCGCGCCTCGGGTCGGCGCATCGCCACCGCCTCACGGCCGCGTACGAACCCGGCAGCGCAGTTCGAGATAAATCGCCGCGGCGATCCCGGACGCGCCGAACAGCATCGTCATGACGACGATTTGATACTTCGCCGCGATCAGCGGCGATACCCCCGACAGCACCTGGCCGGTCATCATGCCGGGCAGGGTGACGAGTCCGACGGCGAGGAACGAATTCACGAGCGGAATCATCGCCGCCCGGAACGCGACCCGCCGGGCGGCCGGCATTGCCTGCGTCGTCGCTTCGGCATGAAAACGCTCGGCCGCGAGACTGACCGTATTCATCGCGCTGGCGAAGATCATGCCGGCCAGCGGGATCACGTAGCGCGGCTGAAACCATGGCTCGATATCGATCACACCCTGCGTGACGAGCAGCAGGGTTGGAATGCTGCCGCACGTGATCGCGACGAAGGCATCGCGGTAATGCCCCGGGTCGCGCGCCGGCAGCGGCTGGATCGCGATCCGGCTCGCCACGAGCAGCATGATCGCGAGTACCCCGCCGATCACCGCAACGTGTTCGGTCTCGAACAGATAGATCAATACATAGCCGATCAGCGCCAGTTGTACGAGCATGCGCACCGTCGCGTACACCGCGGTCCCGGCGCGCGCGCCCCAGTGCGCCATCAGGCCGATGACGATCACCGCGGGCAGGCAGGCGACGACGAGTCCCGCCGCCGATATCTCCGGAACGGTCGTGTTCATCCGCGGATGATTGGGCGGGTCACGCCAGGTAACCGGGTTTGCCCGCCGTGATCAGCACGAGGCGCGAATCCTCGATCGCGGCTTCGCGATGGTAGGCAAACGCCTGGTAACGTTCCGAGGACGCCATGTCGAGAAACGCTTGCGTGCTCGGGTATTCGACGAGCAGGACGTCGTCCCAGCGCTCATCGTCCGGCCCGATCGCCGTCGCATGCGCCGCGCCGCCAAACACGACCCGGCCACCAAATGATTCGACGCAGGCAACGGCCTGCTCCGCGTAACGGGCGTAGGCTGTCTTGCCGTCGCAGGGCGATGCTTCCGGATGCCCGGCGTAGTCGGCTTCGGCGCGATAGCGCAGCAGGTTCAGCATCGTGATCGGACTCGGGTCGCCGGCGCGCTCGTTCAGCGCTTCGAGTTGTGCGGAGGAGGGCCAGGTGAAATTCATGTGCGCACTGCCGTTGCGGATGGATGCCGTCAAACTAACCGATCACGTCGTGGCTGCACAGTCGGCAACATAACGTGAATGCGCGATCGCGGTGGTGGCGCGGGTACCGATCGCCAGCTCACAATTCACGCCGTGATCGGCTAAGGTTGCCGTACACAATCTGAACCCCTTACCGGAGGCCCGTTATGCTTCGATCCGGAATCCTGTTCCTGCTGCTGGTTTGTTCGTGGACGGCGTTTGCGGAAGGCGGCAAGCCGGACGGCGAGGCGCTGTATACCGAGCGCTGCGCGATGTGCCATGCGCTCGGCTTTCTCGCGCCAACGGTCGAACAGATCCGCCGCCTCAGTGTGGAGCAGGTCGAGGCGGCGATGTGGCACGGCGCGATGCAGGAACACGCGAACGGCCTGAGCCGGCCGGAGCGTCTCGCGATCGCCCGCTGGCTCGGCAACGACAGTGATGTTGTGCGAACCCCCGACCCCGGGGTTGCCGTGTGCAAGCGTACGACCGCGGCGGGGGTGCAATCCGCCGCCTGGCCCGGCTGGTCACCGGATAACCGCTTCGACCGTCACGTGGCCGACCCGACGATTACCCCGGCGCGCGTGCGCGGCACGCAGCTGCAATGGGCGCATCCGTTCCCGAGCCACGCCGCGTTCTCGAGCTCCGGCAATCCGGTGGCCGTGCGCGAAGGCGTTGTCTATACGGGTAACCTGAATCATTTCGTCTACGCGCTCGATGAGGCCAGCGGGTGCGCACGCTGGACGTTTTTCGCCGAGGGCCGCGTGCGCTCGAACGTGGCGCTGGCCGGCGATCGGCTCGTGTTCGGTGATCTGATGGCAAACGTCTACGCGCTCGATGCCGCGAGCGGCGAGTTGCGCTGGCGCGCGCGCGCCGACTGGACCCCCGGCGCGAGAATTACCGGCAACGTGACGGTGCACGACGGGGTCGCCTACGTTCCCGTTTCCAGCCTCGAAGAAGTCGCGGCAATGAAAATGGACCTGCCTTGCTGCACGTTTCGTGGTGCCGTCGTCGCATTTGATTTGCGCAACGGCGAGGTGCGGTGGAAAACCCATACGATCGATCGCTACGCGGAATACCTCGGGACGAACGCGATGGGTATCGATCGTTTCGGTCCTTCGGGGGTACCGGTATGGTCCGGCATCACGGTCGATGCGAAACGCGGTTTACTGTACGTCGGCAATGGCAACCAGTTTACCGAGCCGGCGGTCATCGAATCGGATGCCGTCATGGCGCTCGACATGCAAACCGGCGCGAAGCGGTGGATAAAAAGCCTCGCGCCGGAACAGATGGGTGGCCAGGACATCTACCATCTCGCCTGCGAAGCCTGGTGGGATCCGGAACGCAGGAACTGTTCACCCGACAACCCCGAGGGCCATGGCGACCGCGATATCGGCGCGCCACCCGCACTCGTCACGCGTACGGACGGCAGGGACGTCATCATCGCGGGCTCGAAGGACGGCATGCTCTACGCGCTCGACCCCGATGCCGACGGCGCGATCATGTGGAACCTGCGGGTCGGTCGCGGGGGCGAAATGGGCGGCATCGAATACGGTGTGGCCACGGACGGGCGTTACGTGTACGCGCCGGTCGTGGACATGGATGCGGATCTGAGTTCGGATGGTTCGCTCACCGCGGTGGATCTGATCACGGGCAAGGCCGTGTGGCGGGTCGAAAACATTGAACCGGTGTGCGCCGGGAAACCGACGCCGCCGTGCGGCAGCGCCGTGCTCACGCCGCCGACCGTTGCCGGCGGCGTCGTGTTCGCGGGTCTCCTCGACGGTACGCTGCGCGCTTACGACACGCGTAATGGCAGTGAAGTGTGGCGCTTCGATACGGCGCGGGAATTCACCGGCGTGAACGGCCTTGAGGGTAACGGCGGTTCGCTTGGCAATGGCGGCCCGGTGATCGTCGGCAACCGGATTTACATCACGAGTGGATTCAACATGCTCAATACCGGCATCGCCGGTAACGTCCTGTTCGCGTTCGAGATCCCGCGCTGAACCCGGCGCGAACTCAAGCCGTGAGGCCGGCGGCCTCATCGGCGAACGTCGTGTTCATCACGCGCACGAGTTCGTCGAGTTCGTGTTCCGCATCGGCCGCGTCATCGACATTGACGATGAAGATAAAGTTGCGGTGACCCGCGTCGTGGTGTGCCTCGAGTGCGCCGGGTTCCATTGGCGCGTTCATCAGCGAGACGGTGATTTCGTCGATATCGCGCCCGCGTTGATCACACGCGCGGCGTAAATCGGCGAACGGTTCACCGGCATAACGCCCGTCGAATACAAACCAGCCGTCCGCGTAATCCGCGACCTTGTCCGGTACCGTCGCGTGATTCGAACCGATCCAGATCGGCGGGCCGTCGGCCTGGTACGGTGCGATGTTCGTATCGAGCGCGGCGAAATCGACAAAGTCGCCGTGAAATTCCGGCTGGTCGTCGTGCCATAAACAGCGCATGGCGAGCGACTTCTCGCGCACGATTTTCCATCGATCGCGGAACGGCGAACCATGGTTTTCCATCGCTTCGGCGACGAAGCCGCCGGCCACGCCGAGCACGAGGCGGCCGTGCGACAGGTGATCGAGTGAACTCGCCGCGCGCGCCGTCGCGATCGCATCACGATGCGTCAGCAGGCAGACACTGATCCCGAGCCTGATCCGTTGCGTAACCGCCGCGCAGGCGCCGAGCGTGACGAACGGGTCGTACAGGTTCGCGAGCGATTTCATGCGCGCTTCCGGATACGGTGAGGCGCGCCGCCGGGTCACCGGCATGTGGGTGTTCTCGGGCACGAAAAACCCGTCGAAGCCGCGCGCTTCCGCGGCTCGCGCGAGTGTCATCGGCGGCACCGCGTTATCGCGCGCGAACAGGCACACGCTCGCCGTGATCGGCGCGGGCAGGCAGGTTGTTGCAGTGGCTACTGTTTCCACGGCGGCAGACAGCGGTGGGCGATATGGTCGGCCGGCAGCCGCGCCTGTCCGCGACCGAAATAATGTTCGCGCAACGTGTCGCCGTCGTAGGTGTCGTGCATACGGCCGCGCCGCCGCAGTTCCGGCACGACGAAATCGACAAAATCGCGGAATCCGGCCGGGTGCACGATCGGTGACAGGTTGAAGCCGTCGATATCGCAGGTGTCCATCCAGTGCTCCATTTCATCGGCAATCGTGGTCGGCGAACCGATGAACTTCGGCATGACGCTCGCGAGCGAAATCTGTTCGCCCATCGCTTCAAGCGTCCACTCACGATCGGGGTCGACTTCCGTGAAATACGTCAGTAAACCCTGAATGGCTTTCGTCTCGACGTTATCGAGCACGACGTCGCCGCCGAGCTTTGAGAAATCGAAGCCGGCCCAGCCGCTGAACAGCGCGAGTGCGCCTTCGGGGCTCGCATACTGTTTGAACGACTCGAACTTCGCCTGCGCCTCGGCGTCCGTTGCCGCGACGACGACCGCGATGCCGGGAAATATTTTCACGTGTTGCGGCGCGCGTCCTTCGGCCTGAATCGCGGCGCGGGTTTTTTCCACGGCCTTGCGGCACGCTTCCCGATTTGCCCACAAGCCGAAGATTGCTTCCGCGTGCCGGCCGGCGAATTCAACCCCGCGCCCGGACTGGCCGGCCTGGAACAACACCGGTACGCGCTGCGGCGACGGTTCGCACATATGCGGGCCCGGGATTTTGAACCACGTGCCGACATGGTTGATCTCGTGGACCTTCGCCGGATCATTGTGCATATCGCGTGCGGGGTCGCGCACCGCCGCGTCTTCTTCCCACGAGTGTTCCCAGAGTTTGTACACGACTTCGAGGTATTCCTCGGCGCGTTCGTAACGTTCGTCGTGATCCATCTGTTCGCCGATTTCGAAATTGTCGTTCGCATCCGGCAGATAGGACGTCACCACATTCCACGCGATGCGGCCGTTCGTCAGATGGTCGAGCGTGGAGAAAAGCTTCGCCGCCTGGTAGGGCGGGAAGTAGCTCGTCGAATACGTACACGCAAAACCGATCTGTTGTGTCGCGTACGCCATCGCGGAGATCACGAGCGTCGGATCGTTGCTCGGGAACTGCACCGTGTGCTGTACCGCCGTGTCGCGCGAGCCGCGGTAGATGTTGTACGTGCCATGCACGTCGGCGAGAAACAGCGCGGAGAAGCCGCCGCGCTCCAGCGTTTGCGCGAGGTCGACCCAGTAGTCGAGCGACTTGTAGCCGAGTGAGGACGTGTCGTCCGGGTTTTTCCACTGACCTTTCGAATGGTGGCAAATCGAACACTGCGTGAACGCGTTCATGTGGATCGGCTTGTTCGTCATCAAACTCTCCGGCTGGTTTGCGGGGCGCCCGGACGGGCGGACTCACGGGTGCGAACGTCGCGTTGCGTGCGTGCCGGTGACAGCAGGTCGACGGCGGCGAGCAGTCGGTTACCCGGTCGCCGGATTATAGCGTCACCCCCGGAGCGCGAACGCGCGGCTAGTGGGGGCTACTCGTCGTCGTCTTCATCGTCGCTGATGACGTCGACGATCGCGCCGCCGGTTTTGAACGGCACTTTCGCCACCGCGAGCGCGGCGTCGGTGGTGGTTTCGATAATGGTCCCGACGCAAGCCGTAAGACCACACACGAGCACCACGACCACAGTACGCACGCAGAGGCTGGGGATTTTCATGATTAATTACTTTATCTATAAAGCATAACCTTAAGATAATAATGCAATAAATCCAATAAATATTCATTTCGACGTCCGCCTTCGAAAGCCGCCGGCAAGGCATGCGGGCGCACACCGGCATTTCGGCGGCTATGCTTTGTCTGGAACAAGCCGGTGGAGATTCGTCATGGCAACGGTCGAGGAGCGCCTGCAGGCGCTCGAAGCGGAAGTGGAGGCACTGAAAGGCAAGGACGCGGTGCGCCATGTGTTGTCACGCTACGCCGTTGGCGTGGACGGCAAGCGCCCCGACGTGCTCGAGGGCCTGTTCGCCGACGAGGCCGTGCTGTCGATCCCGAACTGGAACATCGAAGTCCGCGGCCGCGAAGCCGTGATGGCGTTCTTCGATGACTACTGGGCGCGTTTCGATCATCCGCGACGTTACTACGCGAACGAAGACATCAGCGTGCGCGGGCGCAATGCCGAAGCATTCATGTACTGGCACGTCACGCAAATGCGCGGCGATGATTCCGTGCTCGGCTGGGGTTCCTACGAATGGACCTTCCGGCACGTCGGCGAGCGCTGGCTGATCACGAAGGAAGTGGTGCACATCCTCGCGATGACAACGCTCGAGCGGGGCTGGGCGGGGGAGCATGCGTTGAGTTCGTTGTAAGCGGCGGGGCGGCCCTGGCCGGATGTTGAATCGCGACTGCGGTTTTCGTTAGCAATCTTCGGTGTGTTTCATCGCGCACGGGTGTCTTGTAAGCACCAGGGCGCGAGTTCGAGTCCCGCAGCCGGTACTAAATAATCAACTGGTTTTGAGATCCACGTCGAGGCATTATTTGCCTGGCGTTGGCCCGGTGCTACCACACCCTGGAAAAATATCTGTTTACCGCAATAATTTGGCGACAAACCAGCGTCGAGTGCGCGATGCGGTAGGATACAGCGCGCCGAACCCAAACAGTCTTGCAAACTCTGGCACTACAAAAGTCGCGAACAAGGCGAATCGGACAGAGCTCGCTTAAATGGATCGCAAAGAGAAACAACAACTCAGCGAAATAGATATCTGCGATCTGTTCATCACCCCGGCCATCAAGGAAGCCGGCTGGGATCAGCTAACGCAGATCCGCCGTGAGGTCACCCTGACCCCGGGGCCGGTCATCGTCCGCGGCAATCTGTCGTCGCGCAACAAGAAAAAGAAGAAGTTCGCGGACTACGTCCTGCAGTGGGAGGCGGGCGTCCCCATCGCGATTGTCGAGGCCAAAGACAATAACCACACCGTCAGCCACGGCATGCAGCAGGCCCTCGGCTACGCCGATATCCTGCATGTCCCGAGCGCATTCAGCTCCAACGGCGATGCGTTTGCCTCGCACAACAAAATCCCGCTGGCCGGCGAAGAGATTGAAACCGAGCTGCCGCTGGAGTCGTTTCCAAGCCCCGCCGAGCTCTGGCAGCGCTACAAGACGTACCGCGACATCGACGACGACGAAGAAGAACTCGTCACCGAGCCTTACCAGGACGATGGCTCCGGCAAGGAACCTCGCTATTACCAGGTTGAAGCGATCAACCGGGTGATCGAAGCCGTCGCCAGAGGCCGCAAGCGCCTCCTGCTCGTTATGGCCACCGGCACCGGCAAGACGTACACGACGTTCCAGATCATCTGGCGCCTGTGGAAGGCCAAAAAGGCGAAACGAATTCTGTTTCTCGTCGACCGCAACATCCTGGCCGATCAAACCCTCGTCAACGACTTCAAGCCGTTCGGCTCGGTCATGACGAAAATCAAGAACCGCAAGATCGACCCGTCCTACGAAATCTACCTCGGCCTCTACCAGGCGCTCACCGGCCCCAACGAGGAAGACAAGATCTTCAAAAACGTCTCCGCAGATTTTTTCGACCTGATCGTGATCGACGAGTGCCACCGGGGTAGCGCGGCCGAAGATTCCGCCTGGCGAGAAATTCTCGACTACTTCTCGCATGCCATCCAGCTCGGCATGACCGCGACGCCGAAGGAAACGGAGTACGTTTCGAACATCACCTACTTCGGCGACCCGGTCTACACCTATACCCTGAAGCAGGGCATCGAAGACGGCTTCCTGGCTCCGTACAAAGTCGTCCGTATCGATCTCGACAAGGATGTCTACGGCTGGACACCGCCGCCCGGCATGAAGGACGACCTCGGTCAGGATATCGAGCAGCGCACGTACAACCAGACAGACATGGATCGCATCCTCGTGCTGAACCAGCGCACGAAGCTCGTGGCGAAATGCGTCATGGAACTGCTGAACGCGACCGATCCCTACGCCAAGACGATTATCTTCTGCGAAGACATCGACCACGCCGAGCGTATGCGGAAAGCCATCGTGAACGCGGCCGGCAAAATCGCCACGGACAACTCGAAGTACGTGATGCGGATCACGGGCGACAGCCCCGAGGGCAAGGCCGAGCTCGATAACTTCATCGATCCGGAAAGCAAATTCCCGGTGATCGCCACAACGTCCGAACTCCTGACCACCGGGGTGGATGCGAGGACCTGCAAGCTCGTCGTGCTGGACAAAACCATCAAATCGATGACCACGTTCAAGCAGATCGTTGGCCGCGGCACGCGCATCGAGGAGGAGCATGGTAAGTATTACTTCACGATCATGGACTTCAAGAAGGCGACGGAGCTGTTCAAGGATCCGGATTTCGACGGCGAGCCCGTCGTGATCTTCGAGCCCGGCCCTGACGATCCGCCGGAGCCGCCGGATCCGGATTACCCGGACGACGATTCAGACGATGGCGATGAGTACGAGCCAAGCATCTACAAAGTCCACGTCCGTGGCGTAGAGGTAAAGATTCTCGCCACGCGGGTGGAATACCTCGACTCCGACGGCCAGATGGTTACGGAGTCTTATCGCGACTACTCCCGGAGCCAAATCCAGCAGGAATACGCCTCCCTCGATGACTTCATCAACAAGTGGAATGGCACCAGGAAAAAAGAGGCCATCATCAAGGAGCTCGAAGAGCGCGGCATCACCCTGGACAACCTCGCCCGGGAAGTTGGCACGGAATACGGCGATTTCGATCTGATCTGCCATATCGCTTACGACATGCCGCCGCTCACGCGCAAAGAGCGCGCGGAAAACGTGAAGAAGCGCAACTACTTCACAAAGTACGGCGAACAAGCGCGGGCGGTGCTCGAATCGTTGCTCGATAAATACGCCGACGAAGGCATCACCACCATCGAAAGCCCGCGTGTGTTAAAACTCCGACCCTTCGATCGTATGGGCACCCCGATGGAAATCATCAATAACGCGTTTGGCGGCAAACAACACTACGAACAGGCCGTGCAGGAATTGGAGCGTGAGCTTTACTATCGGGGCGAATCCGCATGAGTAATGTCAGCGGCATCATCAAGTCCATCCAGGACATCATGCGCAAAGACGTCGGCGTCGACGGCGACGCGCAGCGGATCAGTCAGCTCGTGTGGATGTTCTTTCTCAAGATCTACGACGACCGCGAAGCAGAGGTGGAACTGCTCGAGGACGACTACAAATCACCCCTGCCGGAGCATCTGCGCTGGCGGAACTGGGCGGCCGACCCCGAGGGGATGACGGGCGACGAACTCAGTGACTTCGTCAACCTGCAGCTGTTCCCAACCCTGAAAACAAAGCTCAACCTGCAGGGCCCGACCGGCCCGCGGGCCCTGGTGATCCGGAATATCTTCGAAGACGCCTACAACTACATGAAGTCCGGCACCCTGATCCGCCAGGTCATCAACAAGATCTGCGAAATCGACTTCAACAACACCGAAGACCGCCACACGTTCGGCGCCATCTACGAACAAATCCTGAAAGACCTGCAAAGCGCCGGCAACGCGGGCGAGTTCTACACCCCGCGCGCCGTCACCCAGTTCATCGTGAACCGGGTAGCGCCACAGTTAAAAGAATCCGTCCTCGACCCCGCCTGCGGCACCGGCGGCTTCCTCGCCTGCACCATCGACCACAAGCGCGACAACCACGTGAAGTCCGCCAAAGACGAAGAGGTGTTGCAAAAGAGCATTCACGGCGTGGAAAAAAAAGCCCTGCCGCACATGCTCTGCACGACGAACATGATCCTGCACGGCATCGACGTGCCGAGCCAGATCGAACACGACAACATGCTGAGCCGCCGCGCCTACGTGGATTACGGCGAAAAAGACCGGGTGAACGTCATCATCACGAACCCGCCGTTCGGCGGCATGGAAGAAGACGGCGTCGAAAACCAGTTTCCCGCCACCTATCGCACGCGTGAAACAGCCGACCTGTTCATGGCGCTCGTGATTAAACTGCTGAAGAACAACGGTCGCGCCGCCGTGGTGTTGCCCGATGGTTTCCTGTTCGGCGAAGGCATGAAAACCCGTCTGAAAGAAGAACTGCTCACGAAGTGCAACCTGCACACCATCGTGCGCCTGCCAAACGGCGTGTTTGCACCGTACACCGGCATCAAGACGAATATCCTGTTCTTCACGAAAAAGCCCGAAAGCGAACAGCCCGGCACACACAACGTGTGGTTCTACGAGCACCCGTACCCGGAAGGCGTAACGAGCTACAACAAAACGAAACCGATGCGATTCGAAGAATTCGAGACCGAGATTGCCTGGTGGGGCATTGAGGAAAACGGCTTCAAGGACCGCGTCGAAACCGAGCAGGCCTGGCAGGTCAGCGTCGACGACATCAAGGCCCGCAACTACAACCTCGATATGAAGAACCCCCATGTGGGTGAGCAGATCAGCCACGACCTGGAAGAATTGCTGGCCGAGTACGAGCGGCAGCAGGCGGAGATTCAGGATCTGCGTGATCAGCTGAAAGCGATTCTGTCGGACGCGCTGACCGGGGAGAATAAAGAATGACGGCGGCGGCGCAACTCATTACGGACAATCTGGATATCTGGGCTTCGGCCGTTAAAACGAAATCGGCCGCCGGCCGCGGCAAATCCAGCAAGCTGGAGCTGTACGGCATCAAGAAGCTTCGCGAGCTGATTCTGGAATTGGCGGTGCGGGGATTGTTGGTGCCGCAAGATCCCAACGACGAACCGGCTAGTGAGTTGGTTAAGAAGATTGCGGCTGAAAAAGCGAAGATGGTGAAAGACGGCAAGATCGCAAAGCCGAAGCTGCTCCCACCCATTGGAAAGGACGATGAACCATTTGCGTTGCCAGAGGGTTGGGAGTGGGTGCATTTCGGCTATATCGCTCAGCATAACGCAGGCAAGACTCTAGATAAGGGCCGTAATTCTGGAAAGCCCAGAGACTATCTGACTACCTCAAACGTGTACTGGGGAAGATTCGATCTGTCAGGAGTTCGTCAGATGCTGATCGAGGAAACCGAGTTAGAGAAATGCACTGCACGTAAAGGTGACTTATTGATTTGCGAGGGTGGTGAAGCGGGCCGGGCGGCCGTCTGGGACAAAGACTGCGAAATATGTTTTCAGAATCACGTTCATCGGGCTAGATTTTTCGGCGATGTAAATCCCTATTACGCCTATCGATATTTCGAGAAACTCGCTGCTTCGGGCGAAATAGAAAACTACCGCAAGGGAGTAGGCATTTCGAATATGTCGGGTAAAGCCCTTGCGTCGATCATTTTTGCCCTTCCACCTGTGCAGATGCAACACCGCATCGTCGCCAAAGTCGACGAACTCATGACCCTCTGCGACCAACTGGAACAGCAACAAGAAACCAGCATCACCGCCCACGAGACCCTGGTGCAAACCCTGCTCGACGCACTCACCACAGCCAGCGAGCACGACGACTTCACCGCTGCCTGGGCAAGAATCGCCGACCACTTCGACACCCTCTTCACCACCGAGTGGAGCATCGACCAACTCAAACAAACCATCCTGCAACTCGCCGTCATGGGCAAACTCGTCCCGCAGGACCCCAACGATGAACCAGCCAGCGAGTTCCTCAATAAGATATCCGCCGAAAAAGCTAAGCTGGCAAAAATGGCGAAAATTAAGAAACCAAAGTTTCTGCCCCGGATTAGTGACGACGAAAGGCCGTTTGATCTGCCGGATGGATGGGAGTGGTGCCGCGTATGGGATATCGCACACACAATTACATCAGGTTCTCGAGATTGGGCGAAATATTACTCTAGCGGCGGTGCGATTTTTGTCACGATGGGAAATCTGTCTAGAGACAGTTATAAGCTTAGATTAAATGATATCCGGTACGTTAGACCGCCGACTGATGGAGAAGGTAGTAGAACTCGGTTAGCGGAGAAGGATTTGCTCATTTCGATTACGGGCGACGTGGGAAATCTAGGATTGATCCCAGCGCGCTTTGGCGAAGCATATATAAACCAACATACAGCCCTTCTTCGTTTCATGCCTGAATGCCAAGACAGATATTTTGCAGAGTTTATGAGGACTCCGTTGGCAAGGTATCAGTTCGACGCGCCGCAGAGGGGGGTCAAAAACAGTTTTAGGTTGAGCGATGTCGGCGAAATGATTATTTCGGTCGCACCCACTCGCGAGCGCCATCGTATCGTCGCGAAATTGGACGAACTTATGACGTTGCTCGATGGCTTGAAAGCTAAGTTACTACATAGCGGTCAGTTAGCTGTCGCCCTTGCACGTGCAACAGCTACGGTCGCTGCATCCAATAACGAGAGGGGAGATGGAGCATAAAAAAGCGTAGATCCGGTACAAAAAACGCTATTAGAGAAACTTATTAGGCGGCGCGGGTTTGGCCGTAGTCGTACGATGTTTTCTCACATGCCGACCCGCGGGGCAGAAGCACAAGTTGACACAGAAGGAGCTTTTACGGAGGCGTGAGTCAATTGATTATTCCCATTCTGACAAAACCGAATTACGAAGATTATTTCGCCAATTCATTCAGTGAAGCTGTGCTAGATGCTTTGTTTTATGAGAAATTTCAATACTCACCAGCCAAAGGCATTGATCGAGCAAACGGCCGCGCCTTTAAGAATGATGCGAAGAACGCGCTAGCTATAGCTTCGAAAAAGGTCATTCAGAAAACGTATCGATTTTCACCGTATCTTCAACAACTTCGATTGAAAGGTCGAGGAAAGGTACCGCGAGTAATAGCTATTCCGACAATTCGGGACAGAATGGTTCTTAAACAGCTTAAAGAGTGTCTGGCCTTCGCATTCCCAGATTGTGTGCCTAAAAACATTGCTAATTCTTACGTAAGAAAGCTGGCAGAAGACTTGCGGAAGTTGGATCCTGCCAACACTTATGTTTGCGGTTGCGACATTATCGATTTCTATGGGTCCATAAACCGAAAGCGCCTGTTGAAAATAATTAATGACCGGATAGACCATGAGGAAACGTTGGTTTTATTGCATAGGTGTTTGGCGACACCAATTGTTCCGTTGGGTGTAAACCGGAGCGGGTATTCGACGTATACAAACGATACGGGAGTCCCGCAAGGCCTGGCTGTTTCAAACCTTTTGGCGGCTATTTATCTGCAGGACGTAGATAAACGTATGGCATTACGGCCGGTCAGTTACATCCGGTATGTCGACGATGTGCTGATATACGGCGGCGAAGATGATGTACGCAAGGCATATGACTCAATGAAGAGGAGCTTAAAGATTCGGAATTTAGAGATGCACCCAATGGGCTCTGGAAAAACTTACATAAAGAAGCTCGCGGACGGCTTTAGCTATCTAGGCTACGTTTTTGAGAAGGGCAATATAACGGTAAGAGAAAGCAGTATCGAACATCTCCTGCACTCTATTGCAGCGCAGTTTAGCGATTATCTGCACAATAGGGATAGGCGTTTAAGGAATTTTAGCTATCTGACCAAGGATCGCGTTAAGGCGATATTTGTTCATGAACTCAATGAACGCATTACTGGGGCGCTTAGTGAAGGAAAGCGATTCGGTTGGGTTGCATATTTTAGTCAGATTACGGATCTAACGTTGTTGCATCGGCTCGATTCCGCGGTCAATGGAATGTTTCGCCGTATGAATGACTTTAGCGGAAAAGCGCCCGGCGATTTGAAGCGCTTCGCGCGGGCCTACTACGAAATGAAATTCAATCCTAGTGGCGGCTACGTTCGCGACTATGATCGGATCAAGACAAGTGCTGAGAAAATAGTATTTCTCGCAGGACGCGGGCGGATAGACCCGACGAAGCCGTTAAATGACGAGGAGATCGATAGCATCTATGAACGATATAAACGTCGCTCATTGTCCAAGATGCTGGCAGATGAAGGTATAATCTATTGATGAGCAATGCCTACCACTTCGGTGGTACCCGCTGAGATAATTGACCAGCGGCGTTAGTGCTCCATATGGCGTTGAAATTCGGCGTCTTGCGACTTCTGTCGATACCTCTAATTATGCCTCTTCTCGAAGGGAATAGTAGTTAGAGAGGAGATTCTCCTTGATTATCCAGGCATTGTTCACACCTTGAGGGCTTGCATGACTGATCAAGAAGGAGCCGAGCGAAGGCTTCAGACTAAGATCTGGCAGACATCTGGCGCCAGATTCAACGCTTCTCGTCGGTTGCAGAATAGAGAGCGTCTTTCAATTGCTAGCATCTCCGGTCTTGCGGTACTAGGTATTGCAATATCAGTTGCTCCAAGCGTGATAGGCGTGCCTACTGATCCCGTACAAGCTGGCCTATACGCTTTTCTTGGTGTTGCGATCGGTCTCTCGGTCCTTGTGATTAGCCTTATCGACAGTGGCGGAAGGTTCTCAATACGGGCAGAGAGGTTGCACGACAACGCGCGAGATTTGTCCGCGCTACGGAACAAAATGGAATTAGTGATCGTCGACCCAAAGCATACACCCGGGCAGATAGAGGAAATTCGATCTGATTACGAGAAACTAGTGCGAGAGTGCCCATTTAATCATAGCGAGGCCGACCGCAATCGTTTTCTAGCGCAACATCGCAAGGGTAAAGAGTTCATTGGTGAGAATGGAACACCAAACGTACCTTGGCTTAAGGCAGCATATTTTGTTGTGGTCTGGCATCTTCATTCAACATGGGTATTTTTAGTTTCTTGGTTATTAGTTCTGTCCATTACATATGAGCTTTTTTCGGCGGTGTTCGCTTCGACGCCATGTGAATGACCAAACTCCCGCCAAACCAACCCATCCACCGCCATCCCGTCATCCATCCGCTCCCCGGCCCACATCGGCACGAGCGTCCGTGGCCCGATCTCAATCCGTTCGCGCCGGTTCGCCGTCGTGAGCGCAAACACGTTTCCGCGGAAACGTGTGTCGGGGCCGTGCGGGATCCGCTCGCCTTCCGGGGTGGTGAATACCGGTTCGCCAGCCGCATCCAATACGAGGCGGTATCCGTCTTCGTGCACGAGGCGGTGATGGTGGCGGCACAGTAACAGCAGGTTGTCGAGGCGGGTCTCGCCGCCGTCGGCCCAGTGGTGGATATGGTGGGCGTCGACATAGTGTTGCGCCGTGCAGCCGGGGAACCGGCAGCCGCCGTCGCGGCGGTTCAGTGCGCGGCGGATGGCCGGCGGGATGCTGCGGGTGCGGCGGCCAACGTTCAATGTGGTGCCGTCGCTGTCTTCGAGCCAGTGCACCACGCCGCAATCGCACGCAAGCCGGCGCGACGTTTCCGCGGAAACGTTTCCGCCTGTGGCCAGTTCGGACTCGGCGCCATCGCCGTCGGCCTGCAGCGTGTCCATATTGGTATGTACATGCAGCGTGCAGGTGTCGCCGCCGCTAATCCGAACGTTTTCACCGGCGAGGTAGCTCTCGACGATCCGTTGCAGGGCATCCGCGCGCAGGGCGGCAATCGGCGTTTCCGCGGAAACGTCTTCGGTTGAATCGCGTTGTTCTTCGCGGATGGCGGCGGTTGTTTCCTGCAGTGCCTGCACGATGCGCGCGCCCTGTTCCGGACTTAAACGCGCTTTGATTACGTAGCTGCCGTCGTCGTTCGTGTACCAGCTCAGTTCGCGCAACGCGTGGTGCTGCTTGTCGCGTTCCAGTGCTTCCGTGCGTTTCACCCGGCGGTAGTTGCGCACGAGGCGTTCCACATGCGAGGCGGTGCCGTGCGCGGCGATCATTAACAGGTAATCCTCGTTTTGCGGGGTGGCGACCCGGGTCATCGCGCGCACCTTGGAATAGCTGAGCCGACCATCGCGCAGCGCCGCGCTGATTTGTGGCAGTTCCTTCAGTGCGTGTGCAACCCGCACTTTTTCACGTGCCGCGCCGAGATCGATTCCGCACTTCCAGTTCAGCCAGTGGGCGCAGGATTTGAGACCGGCGCCGTGCCAGCCGCCGCGTTCATCGAACTCGCCGATTAACGTCAGCAGCCGGTACGTCGCCGCATTCAGATGTGCGGCGAGTTCCGTGATTTCGTCTTCGAGCTTGGCCAGATCGCAGGGCCGTGCCGGGGTTGCGGGAACGAGGGAATGGTCCATGGTGGGGTCCTCTGTGGCCACAAAATGATACTGTTTAAATATACAGTAATATAGAATTTAATCAATATAAAACAGAGAATTAGGTGGAAATTCCACGACAGTTAACTTCGCCATTTGTTCTCCGGGTCCGCATCGTTTGCGATGGCTTGGCGCCACCGTTTGCCAGCGGTCGAAGTCTGTCAGGTGCGCGTGAAATTAGCGGCGCTTGGGGGAAGAACAGGCTATCCAACTGATTTGGTCAGGCCCTACGAGCGGACTACCTTGCGCGAGAACGTAAAACGGGACGGAGAAATTAAATTTCGCGCGTTGGTTCGCTTCCAGTCACTTCGTCCGCCTTGATGAATACTCGTTATAAGCGAGGTAAAGGGTGTTATTGCACCCCATACGCCTTGCGAGTGGCTCTGGGCTTGTAAGCGTCAGGTAGCCGGACGCAACACAACACCCTAGGACGGAATCCCGTCGATGATCCGCCACATGTACAGCGCGAGGTAGGAGCGGTTCGGGGCGAAGCGCGCGACGGTGTCTTCATAGCGTCGTAACTGACGCTTGTTCAGATAGCCGCGAAACGTCCGCGAGACGGCCAAATCGCCCTCCGGCCACACGTCCGGATCGCCGAAATAGAACATCGCGGCCATGTCGATCGTCCACTGGCCCACCCCGTGCAGATCTTTCAGCGCGGCGTCGCGCGCGGCCGGGTCGAGCCGGCGCAGGCGCGCCGCGGTGATGCGTCCATCGGTGTGTGCTGCGTTGATCGCGAGCAGGGCCTTCGCTTTGTTACCGGATGCCCCGCAGGCGCGTAATGTGGCGAGATTCTCCTCGGTGAAAAACGCCGGTATCTTTTGCTCCGCATCGTTCGCGGCGGTCTTGATCCGGTTCCAGATCGTGGTTGCGGCTTTCGTCGACAGCTGCTGGCCGATGATCACACGCGCGAGAAACTGCGCGATCCCGAGCGGTTTGCGATTCGGCATCGTCACCGGGCCGAGCTGGCGCATGTGATCGTGCAGGGCCGGGGAAACGTCGGCGGCGGTCGCGAGCAGGGTACGGTGAAGTTTTGGCGTCATGTTGTGGTCCGGTGCTGAAATCGCGGGCGCCCATGGTAACCGTCGTCCGCGCCGGTGGTCACGACACGCGGGACATCAGTCGAACAATTCCGACTGGCCCGTGACCTCGTCGCTGTCGATGAAGTTCGACAGGCCAACCCCGACGAGGCGATAGCGGGTGGCTGCCGGCAGGTCGACGCGCTCGAGCAGTTCGAGCGCGTGGTGGGTCAGTTCGTCGAGTGAACTCGGCCGGGTCGTCGGGGTGATACTGCGCGAGACGGTCTGGAATTCGCTCGTTTTCAGTTTCAGGACCACCGTGCGGCCCTCGCGATCGGATTTCGCGGCCGCGGCCCACGTACGTTCGGCCGCGGCCTGCGTTGGTGCGACGAGTTCGCCGAGCGCGAGATCGTGTTCAAAGGTCTGCTCGGCGGATATTGATTTAACCGGGCGATCGGGGCGCACTTCGTTATGGTCGACCCCGCGCGCGAGGTTGTACAGGCGCACCCCGAAGCGACCGAAGCGGTGCTCGAGGTCGCGCAGTTCGAACGCGAGCAAATCGCCGACGACGGCAATACCCATGCCACTGAGCGTATTCTGCGTGGCCTTGCCGACCCCGGGCAGTTTTTTTACCGGCAGCGTGCGCAGAAAGCGCTCGACCTGATGCGGCCGCACGACGAAGATGCCGTCGGGTTTGCGCCAGTCCGAGGCGATTTTCGCGATGAACTTGTTCGGTGCGACCCCCGCCGAAGCGGTCAGCGCCGTCGTCTCGCGGATCTCGGCCCGGATCGATTGCGCCACCGCCGTCGCGGTCGCGAGACCGGTTTTCGTTTCCGTTACGTCGAGATAGGCCTCGTCGAGCGACAGCGGTTCGACGAGATCGGTGTGACTGAGAAAGATCGCGCGGATCTGCTGGGAAACGGCGCGGTAACGCGTGAAATCCGGCGGCAGGAAGATGGCGTCGGGACACATTTTCTCGGCCCGCATCGCCGGCATGGCCGAGCGGATCCCGTAACGGCGCGCCTCATAGGAAGCCGCGCACACGACCGAGCGCTGCCCGCGCCAGGCGACCACGACGGGTTTACCCTTGAGCGACGGATCGTCGCGCTGTTCGACGGAAGCATAGAAGGCATCCATGTCGATGTGCACGATTTTGCGCGTGCGCTTCGCTTGCTCTGTGACGCTCGGGTCGTCCACGGTCATCGGCTCGGGTCGTTCCGGTCACCGATTTTACCCGCAAGCCCGCCGCGCGTGCGTACTTCCGGCCCGGTGGTCAGGCGTGGATAATAGGTCGGGCGGCACAGAACTCACTGCACACGAGGAGCCTCACATGGCAAAAGTTTCGGGACTGGGATACGTCGGCTGGGCAATCAGCGATGCAAACGCCTGGCACCATTTGTTGCAGTCCGTCTACGGGCTCGAGTGCCGCACGGATTCACCCGCGGGCCTCCACGAGTACCGCCTCGACGACTATCACCACCGCCTCGCATTCCACGACGCCGACGACGACCGCCTGCTGTACATCGGCTGGGAGGTCGAGTCGCGCGAAGCGCTGCGCGAACTCGCCCGGGATCTGTCCGCGGGCGGGCTCGCGGTAGAACCCGGTGAATCCGCGCTGTGCCGCGAGCGGGCAGTGATGGAGTTGATCGTGGTGACGGGGCCGGATGGCGTGCGCAATGAAATATTTTTCGGCCCGAAGCAGGACGCCGCGCCGTTTTCGCCGACCCGCGGCATGGACGGCTACAACACGGGCGACCTCGGGCTCGGTCACGTCGTACTCGCGAGCGAGGATCCCGATGCGGCGGTGAAGTGGTACCGCGAGAAGCTGGGCTTCGAACTGTCGGACTATATTTTCTGGGACGACATCGAGGCGACGTTCCTGCACTGCAATCCGCGCCACCACAGTCTCGCCCTGACGAACCCGGTCGGGCCGCTCAAGGGCGGCGATTTCAATCACATCATGCTCGAGGCGAAATCAATCGATGACGTCGGTCGCGCCTGGGACATCGTGCAGAAAAGCGGTGTGCCGGTGGCGATGACGCTCGGCCGGCATACGAACGACCGCACGACGTCGTTCTACATCTACTCGCCGTCCGGCTGGTGGATCGAATACGGCTATGGGGGTGCGTTGATCGACGATGAGACGTGGGAGCCGAAGTTCTACGACGCGCCGAAGATCTGGGGCCACGAAATGTTGCCGCCGCCCGGATAAGCCCGCACGGGGGCGACGGCGCGAACGTTACAGGTGAAACTCGACGACGGCGCCGCCGGCGCCGTACAGCGGACCGTAATGATGCACCGTGGCGCCCGCGAACCGGCCGCCGATTCCGCCGAGCACATAGGCGAAATGCTTGAACCCCATCTCCGCCCGCGCCTCGCGCGCGAAATCCGGGCACGCCGCGGTGAGACCGTCGACGTCGCCGGCTTCCATCAGCGCGAGGATGCGGCGGTTCCACGCATCGTCCGCTTCGCTGGCGATATGGTCGTGCGCGATATCGATGACGTGACGGAAAAACGCACCGGAAAGTCCGCCCACCCCGACGATCGCGACGCGTCGGTCGAGCTTGTCGGCCGCCTCGCGCACGACCCGACCGAGGTTCGTCGTGATGTCCCAGTCGTGATACAGGTTGTTCGCGGTGACGAGTGACTTGAAGCGGTTTTCCGGATCGAGAAAATTCGACGCGACGATCGTGCCGGTATCCACCGGGAACTGATCGTAGTCGACGCCCTTCGAGCGGATCCCGTAGGCATCCGTCGCCGCCAGCGCGGCCGCGGCGAGTTCGACGTCGGTGCGCATGTCGAACGGCAGATCACCGTACTCGTGCCAGTTTTCGTCGACGTGCAGGCCGCGCGGATTCGGTCGCACCTGCCACAGCTGATCGAGCACGGCGAGCCATTGCGTCGAGTAGATCGCGATCGTGTCCGGTTGCGACGCCGCGAGCGCCTTGCCCGCCGCGTCCATGGCATCGGCCATGGCACCCCACGGCGGATTGTCACGTTGCACATAGGGCAGGGGCGAGCCCGGGATCAAAAACGCGGAAACGACAGGCATGCTTATCGGGCCTCCGTCAGGCGGCGCGGGCGAGCCCGGCCTTGATCAGGTTCCATTCCATCACCGCGTTGCCGGTGCCGATCACCGTACCGTAGCCGTGCAACTCGCCGGGCAGTTCAGGGTAATCCATCGCCGAGAACATCCACGTAAACGCGCCGGATTTCACTTCCGCGAAGGCTTCGTCGATGAATTGCGGCAGCAGCCGGAAGACTTCCTTGATTTCACCCTTGCGCAACAGTTCGATCATGCGCATGTCCCACAAGTAGCCTTCCATGTTTTCCGGGTGTTCCTGCGACATGTCTTCCGGCGGGATCGGTTCCTTGCTGAAGTGATAGTGACACAGCGTATTCGAGGCGAGCAGTACGGCGCGCCGGCCGGTGGCCTCGATCGCCTTCCGCGTAGCCTTGCCGAGCGTATCCATTTCCTCGAGGCCTTCTTCCGTGCTGAGGTAGTACGGCGAGTTGTTCGCCGAAATCCCGACCACCGGGATATCCCATTGCGGGCGGATCATGTGCAGGGTCGTGATCGTGCCGTAGTCGACGCGGAAATTCGGGTTGCGCATCATTTTCGACGTCAGGCCCATGTTTGCCGCTTCGCTGCAGCAGGCCTCGGCGAGTTCGACGTCCACTTCGAGTTCGAAACTGTAGCGGAAAATATTCGGAAAAATCGGATCGACGGATTTGCCGCTTAAGTGTTTCACGCCGAGGAAGTGATGTCCCTGCTGGGTAATCCAGTGCGGTGAATGCACGAGCAGGACGTCGGGTTGCAATTCCTCGATACTCGCGCGTGCACGCTCGTAGGCCCAGCGCAACGGTTCCCAGCCACCCTTCGATTTTGGTTCGTTCTGCTCCGGATTCTCGCCAAACACGAGATGCGGCGGGTGGGGTGCGAGGAAGCCCGCGATGATTTCACCTTTGCTCATGATGCGCTGTCTCCGCGTTCTGGCACGAATGGACATTGTAGCCGAGGTCCGGCGCGACCGTTATGGTCGGCCGTTGCGGCGGTGCCGGCGCGGTTCGCGACCCGGTTTGAAGCACGTGGCGCGCGTGCGTCGGGTTACTCGACGGCGAGGATCATATTCCGTACGACGGGGTAGATTTCCTTGCGCCAGCGCTTGCCGCTGAACGTGCCGTAGTGACCGACGTTGGTCTGCAGGTGATGGCGCTTCAGATGCGGGCGCAGGGATCGGCATAAATCATGCGCCGCGGCGGTTTGCCCGACTGCGCAGATGTCGTCGCGGCCGCCCTCGACGGTCAGCAGTGCGGTATGGCGGATCGCCGCCGGATCGACGGCCGTGCCGTAGAACGTGAAATCGCCGGTCGCGAGTTCGGCGCGCTGGAACACGCGGTCGACGGTTTCGAGATAGAACTCCTCGGTCAGATCGAGGACGGCGAAATATTCGTCGTAGAACTTCTTCACGACCGCCGCGTCATCGAGTTCCTGTGCCGCGAGGTGCTGATACAGGCGCAGGTGCGCGTCACGGTGGCGGTCCATGTTCATGGCCATGAACGCGACGAGTTGCTGGAAACCGGGATACACGCGCCGGCCGCCGCCGGCAAAGCGGTGCGGGACGTGTGCGATCAGGTTGTGTTTGAACCACGCCAGCGATTTACCCATCGCGAGCTCGTTCACGCTGGTCGGACTTTCGCGCGGATCGATCGGACCGGCCATCAGGGTCATCGACAGCGGCGTTGCCGGATTGCGGTCTTCCGACATGATCGCTACCGCCGCGAGCGTCTGCACGCACGGCTGACAGACCGCGAAGATGTGGCTGCCGGGACCCATTTGCTCGAGGAAGCGGATGACGTAGGCGATGTAATCGTCGACGCCGAAACGGCCGGCTGCGAGCGGTACGTCGCGCGCATTCGTCCAGTCCGTGATAAAGACATCGTGGTCGGCCAGCATCGTGCGCACGGTGTCGCGCAACAGGGTCGAGAAATGGCCGGAGAGCGGCGCCACGAGCAGTACGCGCGGCTGGACGACGTCGACGTCCTTCGCGAAATGCAGCAATTTGCCGAAAGGCAAATCGAGCACGATTTCCTCGCGCACCGCGACCTCGCGGTGGCTGACGGTGACGCTGTCGATCGCGAAACTCGGGCGTGTATGCGACAAACGGAAGCGGCTGAGCATTTCGAGTCCGGCGCGAAAATGCCGTTCACGACTGTTCAGGAAGCCGTGCAGGAAAGGATTCGCATTCGTCAGCATAATCCCGGCGAGCGCGCGCAGCGGGGCGAAGAAATCGTCGTGAGCCTGGTAAACGTGATAGCGCATGCGCCCGGATTCGGCCTGAGTGTGCGATATTGCAACGCAACAAAATATAGTGCACAGTCTGCTGAAAGGAAAGGACTGCGTGATCCTGCGCAGCTTCGTGCCTCATCCTCCGCCTGCGACAGATGACGACTATGAACCGAGCGACGTTGACGATTTCTTCGAAGAATTACTCAGCCTGGTCACTGCGCGGATGGCTCATGTGCCGCATGGCGGGGCTCGATTTCGTCGAGGAGCCCGTCCATTTCGACGATCCGGACATGCGCCAGGAATTGCTGTTGCTCGCGCCGTCCGTGCTCGTACCGAAGCTGACCCACGGCGGTGTCACGGTCTGGGATGTGCTTGCGATCGCGGAGTATCTCGCGGAAATCGCGCCCGACGCGGGCCTGCTGCCGTACGGTCTCGCGGCGCGCGCGCACTGTCGCGCCGTATCCGGCGAAATCCATTCGGGCTTCTACAATCTCCGTTCCGCGCTGCCGATGAACCTGAAAGCGCGGTACGACAAGTTCAAGATATTTTCCGGCGCGCGCCCCGATATCGAGCGCATCGAGCAGATCTGGCAGGAATGTCTGCAGACCTACGGCGGCCCGTACCTGTTCGGCAATCTCAGTATCGCCGATGCGATGTACGCGCCGGTTTGTACGCGCTTTCGCACCTATGCGGTCGACATGACGCCGGACTCCGCGGCGTATTGCGAGAGTATTTTCGCGTGGACGTTCATGCAGGAATGGACCGCCGGTGCGCTCGCCGAACCGGACGAGATGCAGGAACTCGAAGTCGAATTCTGAGCCATTGCGCCGCGGCCGCGCGCAGCGCCGTCGAACCGGGTATTACCTGATCGCGAACGGTCGCACCGGTGAACCGGTCGCGCCTTTCAGCGGCAGCGCGCCCACCGCGAACGCGAATTCGTAGACCCGGGCTTCGATCAACGGATCGAAATTCAGATTCTCGATGATGTAGATGCCGTGTTCGACGAGGAATTTCTGGTGATTCGGTGCGAACAGTTTCGGATCCGGGCCCGGGATCGCCTCCACCGCCCAGTTGTCCGTACCGACGAGCAACACGTGCTGGCTCACGACCCAGTCACCCGCCGCATCCGACAGTCCGGGCGCGCAGCCGTTGAATTTTTCATTGTCCGTTTTCCAGTAACGCCCCCAGCCCGTGTGATAGAACAGCGCGTCGCCCGGACGTAGGGCATCGCTGGCGAATCCCTGCCGCGCAAGCGCGGCTTTCAGATCGTCGACCGTGACTTCCTCCGAACAGTTCAGCGTGCGGCCGCGCAGGGCGGCGATGTCGAGCAGGACGCCGCGGGTAAAAATCGGCGAGACGTGTTCCATGCCGAGCTTGCTGAAACCCCGACCGCTGCCGATCGCGGCATGCGTGTGGCCGTTGTAGTACCGGATTTCGTTCAGATCACCGCCACGACCCAGATCCGTACCCATGTGGCTCAGGGCATCGAACTGGGTGCCGTCCTGGGTCAGGTGTCCGGAGATATAGTCTTCATTCCACAGCAGTTTGTTTTCGCCGAGCGGTCCCCACGAGGGCGCGCCGGGGACCGTGAGCGTGTATTTGCGCGGTTGCGGCGTGAGGCTGAACAAGGGCATGTCTTCTTCGAACACGCGTCCCATATCGTAAACCTTGCCTTGCGTGATCAGCGCGGCGGCGGCGAGCGTGGTCGAGGTGTTCAGCCGGTTCAGCGCACCGCGTTGATCCCCGGCACCGTATTCGGACGGCCACCACTGCGACGGCAGATAGTCTTCCGCGACGACGGCGGTCGACAGTAACAGTAATAACGGCAGGTACGGCAGCGGACGCATTTCAGGACTCTCCTCGAGGCTTGCGGCGCGCAGCGGGCGACGGGGCATGGATCCCCGTGGCCGTTCGTTCGCGCTCAGGATTCGCGCATATTCCAGGCGATTCGGTACAGATCGAAGCGACGGTCGCGCAGGTTGCGCGTCGTGCCCGCGGAACGCGCGACGCGCAGATCCGACAGTTTCAGATCGGCGAACGCGATCGTTTCCGTGTTCGCCGCGGCGTCGGCGGCAATGCCGTCACGCGCGAACGCCAGGTCCGACGGCGTGAGGATGCAGCTTTCGGCGTAGTGAATGTCCATGTTCTCGACGTTCGGCAGGTTGCCGACGACCCCCGACATGACGACATAACACTGGTTTTCGACCGCGCGCGCCTGGCAGCAATAGCGCACGCGCAGGTAGCCGCGGCGCTCGTCCGTACAGAACGGGACGAACAGGATCAGCGCGCCCTGGTCGACGAGGTGCCGCGCGAGTTCCGGGAATTCGGCGTCGTAACAGATGAGCACCCCGATCGGTCCGCAGTCCGTATTGATCACGTCGAGCAGATCGCCACCCTGGATGTTCCACCAGTACACCTCGTCCGGGGTCGGGTGAATCTTTTCCTGGCGGTGTACGGCGCCGTCGCGCAGAAAAACGTAGCTCGTATTCTTGACTTTGCCGTCCGCATCGAGCGTCGGATGGGTACCGCCGATGATGTTGATGTTGTAGCGAATCGCGAGCGGTTGCATGAAGTCCTCGAACCACTGCGTGTGTTCGGCAACGCGCAACACGCCTTCGCTCGGCGGCAGTGGTTCCGGTTCGGCGGACAGCAGTTCGAGCGTGAACAACTCCGGAAACACGACGAAATCCGAACGGTAGTCGGCGGCAACGTCGACGAAGTACTCGATCTGGCGTTCGAAATCCGCGGTGCCGGCGATCTGGCGCATTTGCAGTTGCACCGTCGCGACGCGCACGGAATCGTTGTTCGCGAGGCGATCGTGATCGCCGTCGAGCGCTTTTTCGCGTTCGACGAACAGCGGGTTGTGCCACACCATGTGCGTCGCGTAGCCAAGCGATTCGCGATCTTCCGGATCGTAGCGGTCGAGAATGCCGATCGCTTCGAAACCGTTCGACAGGTGAAACCGGATCGCCTGATCGCGCGCCTTGCGTTCGACGACGGCCTGCAAATAGTCGTTCGGGTCGGGGTAGCTGCGACGGCGGCGGGCGTACCCGGCCATGCGTCCGCCGAATACGATACCTTTCAGGTCGAGCCGCTCGCACAGGGCCTTGCGCGCCGCGTACAGGCGTTGCCCGATGCGCAGTCGCCGGTGTGCCGGATCGACGCTCACTTCCATGCCGTACAGGTAATCGCCGTTCGGATCGTGGCGCGAGGCGAGCCCGTCGCCGGTGATGTCGCTCCAGCGGTGGGGTTTCAGCGCGATGTCACCGGCAATGATGAACGTCGCGCAATGGCCGACGATTTCGCCATTCAGTTCGGCGACGAACTGGCCTTCGGCGAAATTGTTGATCTGCGAGCGGATCATGCGCCGCGTGTGTCCCGGGGTCGGCGCGTAGACACGGTTGCTCAGTGCCGCGATGCCGGCAACATCATCCGGTTGCGCCGTGCGCACGATCAACGCGGCGGAACGCGTCCGGGTCGTATCGGTCATCGACGTGGCGACGAGTCCGGCGCGTGGCCGGGGATGCGTGCTGAACGGCTGCTCGTGTGGCTTTTCACCGGGTTATTTCAACAAATAGTCGATATGCACCCGGTTGAACTCCTCGGGCTCCTCCCACTGCGGCCAGTGGGCGCTGTTTTGCAGCACGATCAGCTCCGAATCCGGGATCAGCGCGGCGCCTTCCTCGGCCAGCGGTACGAGCTGCCCCGGGTTGTAGCGTGTCCACAGCACGAGCGTCGGCACGGTCAGCTTGGTCAGCAGTTTCGGGTTGTTCCATTTCTCCGCGATTTCCGCATCGAGCAGCGCGCCGATGCTTTGTTCGGCGATCTGCCGGATCACGGCGGCGCGTCCGGGCTGGTCATAAATCATCTTGCGCGCCGTGATCAGCTCCTCGGTGACGCTGTGATCCTCGTGTACGAGCCAGCGCAGGCGCATGCGGATGGCGTCACGGTCGGGGGTGCCGGCCGCTTTGCGGCTGCGATCGAGCAGGTCCTGCAGGTCTTTCTTGCCGGCCGCGTCCGGCGGCAGCAGGATGCCCGTGTTCATGACGATCTTGTTCACCCGTCCGGGGTGTTGCAGCGCGAACCAGGCAGCGACCTGCGCGCCGAGCGATTCGCCCGAAATATGGACCTTGTCGGCGCCGATGGCGTCGACGAAAGCGAGCAGGTGATCGACGTAGTGTTGCGGTGAATAATCGATGTCCGGCATGTCGGTGTAGCCGTGGCCGACCATGTCGATCGCGTGCACCGTGAAATGTTCGGCATGGGCTTCGATATTGCGCAGATAGGCCTCGGCATGCCCGCCGGTGCCGTGCAGGAAAATCAGTACGGGTCCGTCGCCGGCAGTAATCGAGCGCGTGCGGATGCCACCTGCGTCGATGTAGGTCTGCTTGAATTCAACGCCCTGCAGCGTGTTCCAGATACTGCTCATGCATGGTGCTCCGGTTGCGATGGACAAACTTCCGCGCCGATGCGGGGCGCGGCGGCGGGCCGTCAATGGTAACCCCCACCGGGGTTGAGTCAATCGCGGACTCGCGACGGCTTGCAGCCGCCGCGTACAATTTCGTCATGAATGTTTCCGCCCGTTCGATCACGCCCGCACGCGTGCACTCCGATTTCGCCGCGCTCAATGCGATCGGTCGCGATCCGGCGACCGCCATGCTCGCGCGCCCGGCCGGCAGCGCTGCCGAAACTGCCGCGCTTGCCTGGTTGCGGCGGCGGAGCGAGGCGGCACAACTCGTGTGCCGCCTGCATGAACACGGGTTCACGGTACGTTTCGCTGACGACACCGTGACCGCGGTTGTGATCGCCGGTGAACTCGCTGCCGCCGACGGCGCCGGGCCGTTCGACGGTGCGTTCGGCATCGTCGCGGGTCTCGAGGTATTGCGCGTCTTGCCGCGCGCCGTGACCGGGGTCGTGCTCGGCGGCGGGACCGCGCTCACGGGGGACGCGCGCTGCGTGTTTCATTGCGCCGTGGCGGGCGGATCGATGCTCGCCGACAGCGGGCGTCAGTTCGGGGTTGCGCTCAGCGATACGGCGCCGCTGTCGCTGCGGCGCGTGGCTGAAATCGGCGAGATGATCGGGGTACCGGTGCTGCCGATGCCATTCGCGGCGACCGGCGTGGTGCCATCGGACGCGCCGTCGTGCGTGCTCGTCGTCGACCCGGGCCTGAACCGCTGGCCGCCCGCCGAACCCGCCTGGGCGGCGCTGACGGCGGGCGCGAATCTGCTGCTGAACCTCGTTGACGACGTCGCCGCGAACTAGCGCCGGCGGATCCGCTTGCGGGCCGCGATCCGTCCGGTGCCGCGGGACCTACGCCCCGAACACGCGCCGCAAGTGCTCGTCCGACGGTGGCTTCGTCATGTAGGACACCACGACCATCGCCGCGATCGAGCAGAATGCACCGAGGGTCGCGCACGCGAACGGGTTCGTCGACTGCGAATCGAGCCACTGCATCGCGATATCGAGCGCACCGGTGCCGGTGAACAGTTCAACCGGCAATGAACCCGAATGCAGCACGCTGAACGCGACGCCGCCGACGATGAAGCCGGTGATCGAGCCGGCCTTCGTGGCGCGCCGCCACAGCACGCCGAGGAACATCGGGGCGGCCGATGCCGCCATCATGCCGCCAACCCCGATCCACACGAGCAGCGCGACGTTCTTCTCGCGCGTGTTCCACGCGAGCGCGACCGCGCCGAGGAGTACGAGTACGGTCGCGACCCGGCTGATAATGAGCGCGACCCGGTCGACGTGGGCATCGTCCTTGCCTTCGCCCCACCGCGGCGCGAGCGTGCGGCGATAGATATCGTTCGCGAAGATCTGCGCGGTCGAGACGACAAGCCCGTCGGCCGTCGACATGACGGCGGCGAGCACCCCGGCGCCGATCAGCGCCGCGACCCAGCTGGGCAAGGTCGCGATGAACAGCTCCGGGATCGCCTGGTTCGGATTCATGCCGTCCGCGAACAGGGCATCGCCGAGCAGGACACGGGCGAGGATCCCGCCGGCCGTAATCGCCGGCAGTATCATGCCGAAGACGAACGAATACGTAATGAACTTCGCCTGATCGCGGTTGTTCTTCAACGCCCAGAGCTTGTTGCCGATGTGCGGCAACAGGCCGAGCGGCAGATGCGCGCAGAAAATCGCGAACAGGTCCCAGCGTGAATTGAACAACGGATGTGTCGGATGCAGCGGGGCGACGAGATCCGGGTCGATCGCCCCGAGCTGGTCGAACATTTCGCGGAAACCGCCTTCGAGGCCGAAGCCGGTGAGAAACATCCACATGACGAGCACCGCGAGCAACAGCATGAGCGCGCCCTGCACGCCGTCGGTGAGGATGTCCGCATGCGCGCCACCGAGCGCGATGTAGAACATGAGGACGACGGCGGTGACACACAACGCCGGAAACGTGTCGAGACCGAGCATGCTCGTGAACATGACGGCGCCGGCGAGCAATTGCCCGGCAAGGTAGAACAGCAGCATCAGGGAGAACACCGCGGCGAGCAGCCTGAGCGTGTCGGAATCGAAACGGTCGCCGAGATATTCCGGTATCGAGCGGCTGCCGAAACTCGCGCCCGCGCGCCGGATCGCGTGCAGGCACACGAGGACCCCGATATACACGCCGGCCGGGTACACGAACGCATACCACAGCACGGAGATGCCGGCCTTGTAGGCGAGTGCGGGCAGGCCGAGGAACGTGGCGCCGCTCGCCGTCGTCGCGGTCATCGCGAACGCGAGGAACAGCGGCCCGTAGCCGCCGCGGGCGGTGGCGAAGTCATCGCTGTCGCGGACCCGTCGCATACCGACGAAACCGAAGAAAAGCATCAAGCCGATATACAGGACGAGGAACGTCCAGCCCCAGAAGATCAGGGGGTCGATTCCGAACATGCGAGATTCCCTTGAGAAAGCTGATGTTTCCTGAACGCCGGCCTGCGCCTGTGTCGACGCATTCGTTTTACGTCGCCGTCGTTCATACCCTCATGCCGGCACTCGGATTGATTCACTCCGCTTCCGGCCGCGCAAGAGTAGCAACTCGCCCCGGGATGTGAAAGCGCGGTCGCTGATCCACAGTCGGACAGTTCCTTTATACTTAAACTAATTCGCGTCCCCGGACGCGTGTCCGTCAAGCCTGAACCGCAGCGATTGGAAGCATGAGGGAAGCCGTGACAAACCGCCGAAAATTTATCCGCAATACGGGTCTCGGGGCGCTCGCTTTCAACGCCGCCGGCGCGACCGTCATGTTGACTCCGCGCGCGGCCCGCACCGCCGGAATCGATTACCGTCATCTCGCGCCCGCCGATGCCGCATTGCTCGCCGCGTTCGCCGATCACGTATTGCCGGGCGCCGCCGCTGCCGGGGTCGCGCATTTCGTCGATCAACAACTCGGGGTGGCGCCGAACGAGTGCCTGCTCATGTGCAAGTATTTCCCCGAGATCCGCGCGCCGTTTCAGGCTTTTTACGGTGCGGGTATCGCGGCCTTGCGCGCAACGGTGGCGGCGCAGTTCGCGGCTCCGTTCGAGACGCTCGAGGCGGCGCAAAAAAATTCGCTCGTCGACGCGCTGTGGCGCGGCGACATCGCACCGTGGGACGGTCCGCCACCGCCGTTGTTCTACATGATGGTGCGCAGCGATGCCGTCGATGTCGTGTACGGCACCCAGGAAGGATTTGACGAACTGAACGTACCGTACCTCGCGCATATCGTGCCGCCGGAGAAATGGTAATGAGCGATAAAGTCGATGTTGTCATCGTCGGTTCCGGTGCCGCCGGCAGCGTGTTTGCCGCCACGCTCGCGGAAGCCGGGCGCAGCGTGCTCGTACTCGAGGGCGGCAAATCGCGCACGCTCGACGATTTATACAGTTCGCAAATCTGGGCGCGGCGCCTGAAGTGGGGTGCGCCGACGGTCGAGGAAGCGGGCAAGCATCCGGTCTGGTACAACTTCAATGCCGGCCATGGCTATGGCGGGGCCGCGATGCATCATTACGGCGTATGGCCGCGTTACCACCCCGAGGACATGCGCGTTAACAGCCTGTACGGTCGCGGTCTCGACTGGCCGTTCGAGTACGACGCGCTGCGTCCCTACTACGACCAGGTGCAGGAAGACGTCGGCATCTCCGGCGACGCCGAAGCCGAGATCTGGCGGCCACCGGGCGCGCCGTATCCGTTACCGCCGGTGCTCGTGAACGAACACGGCAAAACGTTCGCGCAGGGTTTCGCGGCGCTCGGCCTGCACACGAGCCCGATTCCGATCGCGGTGCTCTCGCGGCCGTACAAGGGCCGCCCCGGATGCATCTGGGATGGCTGGTGCGATGCCGGCTGTCCGACCGGCGCACTCGCGAATCCGCTCGCGGTGTACCTGCCGCGCGCGACGGCGGCCGGGGCGATGCTGAAATCCGAATGCCACGTCACCCGCGTGTTGATGAACGCAGCCGGCGATCGCGCGGCCGGGGTCGAATACTACGACGCCGACGGCACGCGCCACGTGCAGGAAGCGGATGCCGTCGTACTCGCCGCGTTCACGGTGGAGAACCCGCGCATCCTGCTGAATTCCGCGACCGGCAAGGCGCCGGACGGACTCGCGAACTCGAGCGGTCTCGTCGGGCGCTATCTGCTCAGTCACGCCGCGGTCATGGTGTTCGGCATGTTCGAACACGAGACGAACAGTTTCTTCGGCACGACCGGTGGCCAGTTGTTCAACCAGGATGCGTTCGACAAGCATTCCGATCCGGGCGCGTTCGGTTCCCGTCAGTGGGAGATTGGGCTCGCGACGAAACCGAATGACCTGCTCGGCATCGCGATGAGCCGCCCCGACATCTATGGCGACAAGCTGCACGCATTCATGCGCGACGGCGCGCGTCATCTCGGCGCGATGGTCGGTGTGTGCGAGGATCAGCCAAACCCGGCGAACCGGGTGGAACTGTCGGCGCAAAAAGATCGCTACGGCATGCCGCTCGCGCGTACCGTGTACGAGTATTCCGCGGACGCCCTGAAGTTGTGGGCCGTGGCCGCGAAGCAGGGTGTCGCGATCACGCAGGCCGCGGGTGCGCGTGAAGCGTGGCACGGTCCGCTCGGCGGCCAGCACATCATGGGCGGTACGATCATGGGTAACGATCCGGCGACGTCCGTCGTCAACCCGGTTTCGCGGACCCACGACATCGGCAACCTGTTTATCGGCGGCGGCGGCGTGTTCCCGACGAGTTCGTGCGTGAATTCAACGTTCACCCTGCACGCAACTTCGCTCATGTCGGCGACGTGGATGCGCGATCACTGGGCGCAGATCGCGGCGTGACGGCAAACCTCGCGAGTACGTCGGTCTACGGCGCGTTCACGCACACGGCTGCGGATTATCCCGCGCATGATTTCCTCTACGTGCCGACGTCGGTCGCGCAGGAATACGCCATCGCGCCCGGCGCGATTCAATATCGCGCGTTTCGCGACGAGGTCGAACGACACATCGAACGCTATGCCGCCGCCGGTTACGGTTGCGGTCATCGGGTCGGGCTCATGCTCGACAACCGTCCGGCGTTCATTGCGCACTGGTTCGCGCTGAATGCGCTCGGCGCGAGCGTCGTGCCGATCAACGCGGAACTCGGCGCGGCGGAACATGCGTATTTGCTGAACCTGAGCGAACTGTGCCTGCTCGTCGCCGTGCCGCAACACCGGCCGGTGGCCGAAGCCGCGATCGCCGCGGCCGGGCGCGCGATTGCGTGTGTCGACGCCGCGGCGCAAACGCTGCCGGACGCGCCGTTTCCGGCCGGCACGGAGCCGCTTTCCGCGGCGACGGAATGCGCGATGCTGTTTACGTCCGGCAGCACCGGGCAGCCGAAAGCGTGTTTGCTGTCGAACGATTACTTTCTCGAAATGGGTCGCTGGTATCGCGACATCGGCGGCCTGTGCACGCTCGAAGCGGGCAGGGAACGCCTGCTCACTCCGCTACCCCTGACGCACATGAACGCGATGGCGACCTCGCTCATGGGCATGGTGGCGACGGGTGGCTGTCTGATCCAGCTCGACCGTTTTCACGCGAGTTCGTGGTGGCGCACCGTGCGCGAATCCGCGCCGACGGTGATCCACTACCTCGGGGTCATGCCCGCGATCCTGTTGCAACTCGAGCCCGGTGACGAGGAACTGAATCCGTCGATCAAGTTCGGCTTCGGCGCCGGGGTCAACCCGGCCCATCATGCCGTGTTCGAGCAACGGTTCGGTTTTCCGCTGACGGAAGCCTGGGCGATGACGGAAACGGGTGCCGGCGGTTGTATCGCGGCGAACACGGAACCGCGCCACGTCGGCCGTGCGTGCTTTGGCAAGCCGGACCCGGCACGGCTCGAAGTACGCCTCGTCGACGAGGCGGGCAAGGACGTACCGCCGGGAGAGCCCGGCGAACTGCTCGTACGCGCGGCCGGCGCCGATCCGCAGAAGGGCTTCTTCAGCGGTTACTACAGGAACGACGCGGCGACGGCCGAGGGCTGGGCCGGCGGCTGGTGGCACACCGGTGATGTCGTGTGTTTTCTCGACGACGGTTCGCTCACGTTCGTCGATCGCCGCAAGAACATTATTCGCCGCAGCGGCGAGAACATCGCCGCGCTCGAGGTTGAAGCCGTGCTGTCGCGACACCCCGCGCTGCAGGCCCTCGCCGTGACCCCGGTGCCGGATGAGATTCGCGGTGAGGAAGTGATGGCGTGCATCGTACTCGACCCGGCGTATTTGCCGAGCGAAACGCTCGCGCACGACGTGTTCGAACACGCGCTCGCCGCGCTCGCGTATTTCAAGACTCCCGGCTATGTCGCGTTTGTCGAGACGCTGCCGCTGACGGCGACGCAGAAGCCGAAGCGCAACGAGATCAAGACGTTCGCGCGCGAGCTGCTCGCATCCCCGGCGGCGCAGGTCTACGACCTGCGTGCGTTAAAGCGCAAACCCGCCGCATGAGCCGCGCCTACGACGATATTGTGCTCGTCGCCCCGGTGTCGTTCGGCTACGCCCGCTACAGCGAGCGCGGCGTGCCGTGGTTCGCGGGCCGGTCGCTCGCCGCGATGCTCGATCTCGCCGGGCTCGACAAGTCCGCGATCGATGGCTTCGCGATCGCGAGTTTCTCGCTGTCACCGGATACACCCGTCAGTCTCGCGGAATATCTCGGGCTCGAACTGCGCTACCTCGAAGCCCTGCCGTTCGGTGGCGCGTCCGGCGTGATCGGCGTGCGCCGCGCGGCGCGCGCGGTGCAGGCGGGCGATGCGGATATCGTTGCCTGCATCGGCGCCGATACGCTGGATCCGGACGGTTTCGGCGACCTCGTGGCGAACTTCTCCGGTGCCACGATCGATGCGAGTTATCCCTATGCGGCGGGCGGACCGAACGTGCCGTTCGCGCTGATGACGGCGGCTTACATGGAACGCTACGGCGCGACCCGCGAGGATTTCGCCCGTATCAGCGTCGCGCAGCGTCACAATGCGAACCATTGCCCGCATGCCTTGCTTCGTCACAAACCATTGACGCTCGATGATTGTCTCGCCGCGCCGCCGATCGCCGAACCGCTGCACCTGTTCGACTGCGTCATGCCGTGCGCCGGCGCGGATGGCGTGCTCGTCATGCGCGAGGCACGCGCGCGCGAACTCGGCGTGCCCGCCGTCCGCCTCGCCGCGGCGTTCGAATGTTTCAATGCGTATCCCGATGATCCAATCCAGCTGCGTTCGGGCTGGAGCCGCTACGGCGCGGCACTGTACGAACAGGCCGGAGTGTCGTCGGCGGATATCGACGTGATCGAAACCTATGACGATTACCCCGTCGTCGTCATGCTGCAGTTCGAAGGCATGCAGTTCTGCGGCGAGGGCGAAGCTGCCCGGTTCGTGCGCGAACACGCGCTCACGTTCGACGGCGACGGGCCGGCGCACAACACGAGCGGTGGCCAGTTGTCCGTCGGCCAGGCCGGTGCAGCCGGCGGCTATCTCGGCCTCGTCGAAGCCGTGCGCCAACTGACGGATGCGGCCGGTTCCCATCAGGTGCGTGATCCGCGCACGGCGCTCGTCACCGGTTTCGGCATGATCAACTACGACCGCGGGCTGTGCAGTTCGGCGGCGATTCTCGAACGCGTATGAGCACCCCGAGTCGACGCACCCGTCCCGGCGCCGCGCAGCGCGCCTGCCTGACGGCCGGAAACGTCGACATGCAGGTCTGCGCGGCGTGTGCGCACGTGCAGTACCCGCCGGCCGATTGCTGTCGGCACTGTCTCGGTGACGAACTCGTTTTCACGTCGGTCGATCCGGCCGCGACCGTGATCGCGACGACGACCGTGCATCGCAGTTACCGCGACGATTTCACGACCGGCGGACCGTGGCCCGTCGCCAGCGTCAGGCTCGCAACGGGCGCGACGGTCTTTGCCCACGTAAGCGAGGTGATCGCGCCCGGCACGCCGGTCACGCTCGTCGCGCTCACCGATAAACTTCGCGAAGGCGTATTCGGCGCCGTTCGCGCGCCGCACGAACTTGCGGCCTTGCAGGCACGCTTCGAGGCAACGTCATGACCCGAAAACAAACAGCCGTGATCACCGGTGGCAGCGCCGGCATTGGTCTCGAAATCGTCAGGCATCTGCTCGCCGCGGACTATGCCGTGATCAATCTCGCGCGCCGCGCCGTGCCGATCAGCGGCGCGGACGTGACGGATTACGAGATCGATCTGACCGATCGCGCGGCACTCGCGAGCCTGTGCGCTACGCTCGCCGACAGCGGCGCGGACACGTTCATCCACAACGCCGGGATCATTCGCCCAAACCTGATCGACGACGTGGCGCTCGACGATCTCGATGCCCTGAACCAGTTGCACCTCGGCGCTGCGATCCAGCTGGCCCAGGCGTTGATCCCCGGCATGCGCGCGGCTCACTTCGGGCGCATCGTGATCATGTCCTCGCGCGCGTCCGTCGGCATGGCACAGCGCTCGAGTTACGCCGCGACGAAAGCCGGACAGATCGCGCTCGCACGGACCTGGGCGCTCGAACTCGCGACCGACGGCATCACGGTGAACTGCGTTGCGCCCGGTCCGATCGAGGCGACCGAGATGTTTCATGACGTCGTACCGAAGGACAGCGAGACGGCGCGCAAGCTCGCCGCCGCGATCCCGGTGCGGCGGCTCGGCCTGCCCGACGACGTCGCGCGCGCGGTCATGTTCTTCATCGATCCGGCGAACAGTTTCGTTACCGGTCAGAACCTGTTCGTGTGTGGCGGGACGAGTATCGGCTCGCTCTGACGCTGCGTCGCAACACGCGCGATCACGTGGCCCGGAACCGGCCGCGTTCACTTGGGCGCGGAATTACGGCAGACTTCAGCCTCACCCCATCGCGCCGGAAAGCCATCATGCTGCAGGAAGCCTCGCCGCCCCCGACGAACCCGCGCGATGTGTTGCTCGCGAACGTCAGCCGTGTTGCCGACACGCTGGCGGCGCAGATCGCTACCGAGGAACGCGACGGCCGCTTGTCGCGCGCGAGTGTCGACGCCCTGTACGACGCCGGGGTCCTGCGGATGAAACTGCCGCGCGTGCTCGGCGGGCATGAAGCGGATCTCGTGACGCAATTCGAGGTGCTCGAAGCCGTGGCCACGATCAATCCGGCCGCGGGCTGGTGCGCGATGGTCGGTGCCACGAGTCTCGGCATGCCGGGCGCGTTTCTGCCGGACGGCGGCATCGAGCGTATGTTCGGTAACGGCCGGATTCCGCGCGGCGCTATCGTGATCATGCCGTCCGGGGAAGGCAAACACGTTGCCGGCGGCTACCGCCTGACGGGTCGCTGGTCGTTCGCGAGCGGTGTACACCACGCCGAGTGGGTGAGCGCGCATGCGCTCGTGCGCGAGTCGCCGGATGCGCCGCCACGCGTGCACATGTTTTCGTTCCCGGCCGCGAACATCACGATCCACGACAACTGGCAGGTGTTCGGACTGCGCGGCACCGGCAGTTGCGATATTTCCGTTGACGATATTTTTGTTCCCGCGGATTGCGTGTGGGACGTGGAGCGCCAGGCGCCGCGGCGCGGCGGAGCGCTGTACCGGCTTGGCATTCCCGCGTTCGTCGCCTATGAACACGCGGCGTTCGCGACCGGTGTCGCGCGGCACGCACTCGATACGTTGACGGATCTCGCGATCACGAAGAAGCGCGGTTACGGGCCGGACGCGAAATCACTCGCCGACCGCGAGTCGCTGCAGCGCTTCATCGGCCACAGCGAACTGAAGCTCGCCGCCGCGCGTGCGCTCGCGATCGATCTGAATACGCAGGCCATGACCGCGATCGAATCCAGCGCGGCACTGACGACGAGTCTCGCGCTCGAACTGCGCGGGAGCGCCGTGTACTGCACGGAAGTCGCGACGGATATCGTCGCTGCCGCGTTCCGTTTCGCCGGCGCCGCGTCGATTTTCGACAGTAGCGACATGCAGCGCTGCCTGCGCGACATCAACGTCGCCGGACAGCATTTGTTCGTCAGCGACAAAACCTACGAATTGCTCGGCCAGACCCGTCTCGGTGTCGCCGATGTTCCACCGATGGGCTGATCCGGCCCGTCCCCAGTTTACGGAAGTCCCATGTCTGAAGCCGATATTCTCTACACCGTCGATGCCGGTGTCGCCACGATCACGTTCAACCGTCCCGACACGCGTAACGCGTTTGGCGACACGACGCGCGATGAACTGCTCGAACTGCTGCGCGACGCCGCGACCGACAAGCACGTACGCTGCATCGTGATCACGGGTGAGGGCAAGGCGTTTGCCGCCGGTGGCGACATCCGCGGCATGCACGCGCAGCAGGAAAACGCTGACGTCAGCGTGCTCGATTCGCGTCTCGCCGTCGTCACCGATATCGTGCATTTCATGCGCGCGCTCGACAAACCCGTCGTCGCCGCCGTCAACGGTGCCGCGGCCGGCGGCGGTATGAACCTCGCGCTCGCCTGCGACATCCGCTATGCGAGCGCGAGCGCCGTGTTCTCCGAGAGCTTTGTCAAAATCGGCCTGATCCCCGACTGGGGCGGGCACTATCTGCTGACCCGCCTCGTTGGCGCGAGCCAGGCGATGGAGTTGATGATGCTTGGCGAACGGATCGATGCCGCAACGGCGCTGCGCCTCGGGATCGTCAACGCGGTGTTTCCCGACGCCTCGTTTCGTACCGACGTCGCGGCGCGGGCGCGGGCGCTGGCCGCGGGACCGCAAGCGGCGCTCGCGGCGATCAAGCACGGCATCCTCGCCGCGGAAACGGGCACGCTCGCGGACACGCTCGCGTACGAGCGCGAACAACAGCTCAGGCTGTTCCTGTCCGACGATGCACGCGAAGGCATGCGTGCGTTCATCGACAAGCGCGCACCCGATTTCGGCGCTCCGCCGCGAAGCGACTGACACCGAGGCCGGCGGCCGCAACAATCCGCTGCGTGGGTGCCGGCCGGCTCAGTTTTTCAGGCCGAGATCCGCGAGTTCGGTGCCGAGATCGCAAGCGGCGTCGCGCGTAATGACGAGTGTCGCTTTTTCGCCGGCACCGGTGATAAACGTAAGCGCTACGGTGCGGTCGCTTTTTTCCTTCACGCTGAACAGCACGTCCATCAGTTCGTCGTCGAGTAAGTCATCTGCAAGCATGGCGCGGATACTCCTGTCGATTGCCCGTGATTTGCCGTGCGAGCCTAGCGCCGGATTCTTGCAAGCTCGTGACAGCGGCGGCCGGGCGCAACGATGCCTTGCCGGCGCCTGCATTGCGGCTACAATGCCGCGACCTGACTGAACGCCCCGGAGGCTCCCCGATGATTCGCGCAAGCTGCCTGTACCGTCACGCCGCCGGGACACCGAACGAACTGCTTGCCGACGAACCGGGCCGGCGGGCGTGAGCCGATGACGAATCCACGCGGTGTGTTCGTATGAACACCTCTACGCAGCCGGTGCGCGAGCGCGGCTACCTGCTGATCGCCGACATGGAAAGCTCGACGATGAGCAAGTTCGTCCTGAGCGAACTCGACGCGTTCGCAGCGCTCAGCCGGCACAACGGGCTGATCATGTCGCATTGTCATGCGGCGGCGCCGACCCCGGGGATCGTGCTGAATTCGCTCGGCGATGCGGTCGTCGTGAAGTTTCCGGCCAACGGGGACCCGGCGGGCGCGCTGCGCAGCTGTCTGACGGCGGCGCGCGACATCGTCGCGGCGTTCGAGGTCCTGAGCCCGATCGCGACGCTCACCGGCGGGGAATTCCACCTGCGCACGAAGCTGCTGCTGCAAAGCTACGATGCATTCTGTTACGGACGCCGCGAGCCGGGCGCCGGGTTTGCCGACGAACTCGTTGGTGCGGATATCGATCTCGCGTTCCGCCTCGCGCCCGTGGCGTGGCGCCTGCAGGTACTCGTGACGACGACGTTCATGCGCGACGTCCTCGCGCACGCGAGCCGTGAGCCGGGTACACCCGGCGATCCCGGCAGCCTGCTCGACGAAGCGCATGTCGCGCGCCACGGCGCGGCGCTGACCGCGGGTCCCCTGCGCGGTGTCGCGCACGCGCTGCAATTCGACGATCTCGATTTGTGGGTGACCGATGCACGGGAGATCGGGCGCCTGAAAGGTCTCGAACAGACCCGCGAGGTGTTTGCGCTCACGTTCGAAAGCCCCGAGTCGCTGAGCGCCCGGGGAGCCGTGCAGCGCCTCACGATCAAGGTTCGCCAGCATCACCATGCGATCATCCTCGCGAGCATCTCGCTGACCGGAAGCCTGAACGACAACTACATCGGGCACATCGTCGAGAAGCTCGGCGAACCCGGCGGCAACAGCCGGCTGGACAGCGAGCTGACGCTGCTCGCGGCGGCGAAGATCTACGGCGAGTTTGATTTTTTCTTTCGCGTATCGTCGATCGACGATGAATCCCTGCGGCGTTTTTTTCACGCGGTTCGCGCCGATTCGTTCGGCGTGAGTCATCTCGAGGTGCGTTCAGCGGTGGGCGATCGCTTTGCAATCACGCGCCGCTACGCGCAAATCTTCGAACGTTTCACCGGGCAGCCGTACGAAATCGTGCTGACCTGGTTCGAGCCCGTACCCGGCCGTAACGTGTTCGACGAGTTACGCGCGATCGTCGATCGTCGCGACGAGAACGTGGCCGCAGTCGAAATTCTCGAGGTCGGTGAGGTGATCCACCGGACGCCGGTGTACGCGATATTTATCTGCGCGAGCCTGCGTGATTACGCCGCGTTTTTCACGCAACACGGTTTGGCCCCGACCGCGTGCCGTTCCCATGTCGGACACATTACGCGCCCCGGTGACGCGCAGTTGCGCTATAGCCTGCAAAGCGGGGTGTACTTGCCGCGCGGTCCGCTCGCGGACGGCTTACGCTGATGCCGGCCGAACGCTACACGCTGTACGGGGTGGAAGGCTCCTACTACGCCGCGAAGACCCGCTATCAATTACTGCGCAAGGGGATCCCGTTCGACGAATTGCCGTGCGACCGCGCGGCGTTCGCCGAGGTGATCGTACCCCGGGTCGGCTATCCGGTCGTACCCGTCGTGATCACCCCGGCGGGAGAAACGCTGCAGGACACGGCCGAGATCTTCACGGCGCTCGAAGCGCGCCATCCCGAGCCCGCGCTGATGCCGCCGGGCCCGCTGCGCGCGTTCGCGGCGAGCGTGATGGAACTGCTCGCCGATGAATGGCTGAAGCTGCCGGCGCTGCACTACCGCTGGCACTACGATGCCGAGTTCGCGATACAGATGATGGGCTACAACAACGACCCGCACGTGAGCGCCGCGGAGCAGCGCCGGGTGGGCGCGAAAATCGCGGCAGGCTTCAGCAGCTGGCCGGAACATCTCGGGGTGACGGCAGCGACCCGGGCGGCGGTCGAAGCGAGCTGGCTCGATTGTCTCGCATTACTGGAGACGCATTTCGCGGCTCATGATTTCGCGTTCGGCGACGCGCCGTGCCTCGCGGATTGCGCGATGATGGGGCCGTTGTACGCCCACCTGTACCGCGATCCGCATTCCGGTGCGATCGTGCGCGAGCGGGCGCCCGCCGTGTGCGCGTGGATCGCGCGCATGCGGACCGACGAACCGGGCGCGGGACAGGCGGCGCACGTGGCCGACGACGTTCCCGACACGATCCGCGCGGTGCTGCGCCACCTCGCGCGTGATTGCGCCCCGACGCTCGCGGACGCAAACCCGCTGTTGCAGGCCTGGCTCGGCAACCGGCCCGACCGCGAGATCCCGCGCTATGTCGGCAAGCATCGTTTCACGCTCGGTCGCGGTCATCCGTATGCGGCCGGGGGTCTGCGCTCGATCCATCCGTTCGAACTGTGGAAGGCGCAGCGCGTACGCGATCGTTTCGCTGCCGCGACAGCGGTCGAACGCGAACGTTTAAGACAGTTCTGCGACGATATCGACGGCGCCGCATTGCTCGACCTCACGTTCGTGCACCGGCTCGAACGGCGCGGGTTCCGGCTCGTGCGCGCGGCGGCGTGACGCCGGTGTTATCGCGGCGCGCGCCACAGCAGGTTCGCGCTTGCGAGCAGCGTCGCCACGGCAACGAGCCGCAACGGGCCGTCAAACTCTCCGAATATATCCACCATCAGTGACAGGGCTGCCGGTCCGGCTACGATCCCGCCGTACAGGAAAAACAGCGCACCGCCCGTCGCCGTGCCGACTTCGGCGGCTGGCGCGAGGTTCACGACTTCGGCCAGGAACACGCCGTTCCAGCCAAAACTCAGGGTACCGACGATCACGCTGACGCCAATGATCGCGACCAGCGACGTGGTCGGGTCGAGCGCGGTCAGCGCGAGCAGCGCGACCGTGCTGCCAAACCCGAGCACGATCAACGTGCCGCGCGCGCCGAGTGTGCGGTCGGCGATCCAGCCGGACAGGATTCGCAAGCCCGCGCCGCCGGCCTGCGATGTCGCGAACACGGCGCCGGCGAGCGTGTACTCGAGGCCGAGCGACTCGACGAGGATGATGATCAGGAACGTCAGAACGATGGCCTGGATCGTCGTCAGGCAGAACGCGACCGCGATGAGACGCCGCAACGGCGGATTGGCCAATACCGCGCGAATCGCGCCCCAGGGCGAGACGAAACCGAGCCGGGTGCGCGGATCGCGATCGTCATCGAGCGTTCGGCGCAGCGGCTGGAGTGCGGTTACCGCGAGCAGCGCGAGCGCGATGGTCGTACCGAGCGCGCCGCGCCAGCCGATCGCGATGACGAGCGGGGGGATCAGAAATCCCGCGATGAGGCCGCCGAGCGGGGCGCCGCTTTGTTTCAGTGAAAACACGAAACCGCGCCGGCGCGCGGGAGTCACACGCGCGAGTACGTGCGTTCCCGCCGGCGTGTTCGAGCCGTAGCCAACCCCGACGAGCGCGGCGGAGAGCAGCAACAGCGGCATCGAGCCGGCGAGTACGAGCACAAGGCTGCAGGCGGAGAACGTCATGCCGAGCTGGATCGTTCGGATCCCGCCGTAGCGCCGGATCAGGCTCCCGCTCGCGGCGGAGAAGATCATCGCCGAGGCGAACACGATCGACATGAAGATCCCGATGTCTTTCGACGCAACCCCGAACGCGGGCGCGATCTGCGTCGCCATGATCGGCACCGTCAGAAACACGATCACGGCGATCGCCTGAGCGCCGAACGTCGCGCCGATGCCGGCGAACAGGTGCGGCGATGCGGCGTCCGGTGGCGGCGTCCGCGTCACCGGATCGACCGCGCCGGTCCCGGGCTCATCCTTCACCGAGTGCTTGCTTTACGCGCGGCGCGACTTCCGTGAACAGGCGCTCCAGGCTCGTGCGCATCTGCGCCGCGCGCAAACCCGGCGGCACTGCCATCGTCACGATATCCGTGATCCCGTACGCGGCGACGAAGCGGAGGATCTCCGCTACACAGTGATCCGGATCGCCGACGATCCAGGTCTGCGGGATCGCTTCACCGGCCTCACCGAAACCTTCACCGCTCTCGGCGAAGAACTGTTTATACAGGCGCATGCGATAGGATTCCGCGGCGCGGACGATTTCCCAGTCGGCCTCGGGATCGTCACACACGAGGATGCTGCGAATGATGCCGACCCGGTGATCGCGCGGGCTGCGACCGCGCTCGGCAAGCGCCGCGACCCACGGATCGTAAGCGCGACTCTTCAGGCCTTGCGGCAGGTAATGCGTGCCGTACTGCGCCGCGCGGCTCGCGCCGGCTTCGGACATCGCCGCGATCCACAGCGGCGGTCCGCCGGGCTGGACGTAGCCCGGCGTGATCTTCACGTCGTCGAAGTGGTAGCGCTTGCCATGGAAGGAAAAGCGCTCGCCGCGGAAGCAGCGTTGCAGGACCTCGATGCCTTCGTCCATGAGCGAGCGCCGCCGTGCCAGCGGAATGCCGAAGCCGCGGAACTCATGCGGCGCATAGCCCATGCCGACCCCGAGTTCGATGCGTCCGCCGGACAGATTGTCGAGCACGGCGAGATCTTCGGCGAGTCTGAGCGGATGGTTGAACGGCAACAGGCAGATGTCCGTACCGAAGCGCACGCGGGTCGTCAGCGCCGCCATCGCGCCGGCCACCGGCACCCAGCTCGGCAGGTAGCCGTCGTCGATGAAATGATGTTCCGTGAACCACACGAGGTCGGCCCCGAGCTGATCGAGCAGTTGTACCTGTGCGAGGATTTCCGCATACAGCGCGCGGTCGTCGACACCGGAGTCCGGTGGATTGCGGAAGTCGTAGCACACGCCGATGCGCAAGGTCTTCATGTCGTCTGTTACCCCGTGTCCGGACACTTGCAGTCCACGCTCAGGAAATAAGCCGGAACATTAACACCCCCGCGACCATCGCCGTCATGCCGAGCAGTTCGATCACGGAAATCTTCTCGTGAAAATATGCCCACGAAATGATCAGCGTGAACACGGCTTCAATCTGTCCCACCGCGCGAACATACGACGCGTTCTCGAGCGCGAACGCGGTAAACCAGCCGATCGAACCGAGCGCACTCGTCGCGCCGATGAATACGATGATCCGCCGGTTCGGCCAGATGGCGCGAAACACGAGCGGTTCCCGGCGCGCGAGCCACAGGCTGAGGAAAAACGTCTGTATCAACAACGCGATCGTGACGGTCCAGGTGCCGCGCCAGAGGAAATCCCCGTCGCCAACGACGAGCGTCGCTTCACGAAACGTGAGGTAGGACACGGTAAACATGAACGCGCAGCCGAGCGCCGTGCGCACGACCGGTAAGGACACGAGCGGCTCCGCGCCGGTATCGCGCAGAACCGGGGCGCCGAGTTTGCCGACGAGCATGAGCAGTACACCGGCGAACACGACGAGCAGCGCGAGCCAGCCGCGCGCGGACAATTCCTCGGAAAACAACAGCGAACCGATGATCGCGGTGAGCAGGATATCGCTCTTCGTCAGCATCGTACCGACGGCGAAGGATTTCAGCGTGAACATGCGGATCAGCAGTGCCGTCGCCCACACCTGGCTCAGCGCGCCGGCGAACGTGAAGGCGAAGAATACCAGCGAGAATTGCGGCACGCCGCCACCGCGAACGTACAACAGACCGGCGAGAAACGCGGCCACGAACGGCAGGCCGGCGAGCGAACGCACGTAGGTCGTACCCATCGTCGACAGTTGCCGGTTCAGGGTTTTCTGGGCCGCGGTGCGTACGGCCTGCATCAGCGCGGCGAATGCGCTCAGCGGGATCCAGATAGTTTCCATAGGCGTTTCAGTGGCGGGTCGTGGCGAACTTACCGCGCAAATCGTGGCGCCGACGTCTGCGGACCCGAGGTGCGCGTCGCGACTGTACCGTGCGTACTCCGACGCTGTTCATGTGCGTTCGATCGCTTGTTCGTCGGTGGAAGACAGTGCGGGCCGGCTACAACCGCATTTCGCAATCGCGTAAGCTTAGGTCATGTTCACATTACGCGACAAATCCGCGATCACGGGGATCGGCGAAACGGTCTACGCGCGCGAGAGCGACAAGAGCCAGCTCGCACTGACACTCGAAGCCTCGTTGAACGCGATTAACGACGCCGGACTCGATCCGAAAGCGATCGACGGTGTCATCCCGTATGGCGACGGCGGCATCATCGCGGAAGACTTCATTACGAATTTCGGGCTCGAAGATCTGCGCTACTCCGCGCAGACCCCGATGGGCGGCGCGAGCCTCGTCGCCGCCCTGCAGAGCGCGGCGATGGCCGTGGCCACCGGTACCGCAAACCATGTGCTCGTGCCGATCGGACGCGCGAGCGTCTCGTCCGGCCGCATCACCGATCGCCTCGCCGAAATGCCCCAGATGCGTCTCGTCGCGGAGTTCGAAATGCCGCTCGGCACGAACGCGCCGGCGCAGTTCTACGCCCCCATGGCGCGTCGCCACATGGAAACCTACGGCACGACCCAGGCGCAGTTCGCCGAAGTCGCGATGACGTGCCGTCGCCATGCGCGGTTGAATGAACGCGCGATGATGCAGAAACCGATGTCGTTCGAGGATTACACGAACTCGCGCATGATCGCCGATCCGTTCCGCCTGTTCGACTGCAGCCTCGAGAGCGCCGGCGCCGCCGCCGTCGTCGTCAGCGCTGCCGAGCGCGCCGGCGATTTGCGGCAGCGCCCGATCTATATCAGCGGGGTCGCCGAGGGTCATCCCGATTCGCCGAGTGCAATCACGCAGCGCCCGGATCTGACCACGCTCGGGATCGCGCGCGCCGCGCCCGTCGCGTTCGACATGGCCGGGGTGACGCACGCGGACATCGACGTCGCGGAAATCTACGACTGCTTCACCTACATCGTGATCTGCCAGCTCGAAGACCTCGGTTTTTGCGCGAAAGGCGAGGGCGGGGCGTTCGTCGAAAACGGCCGTATCGGCCTCGGTGGAGAATTACCCGTGAATACTCACGGTGGCCTGTTGTCCGAGGCGCACATCGCCGGCATGAACCATATTGTCGAACTCGTACGCCAGTTGCGCGGGGATGCGGGGCAGCGTCAGGTAGACGGCGCGGAAGTGGGGCTCGTCACGGGCTATGGCGATCTCGGTGACGGCTCGATCGCGATCATGCACCGATGACGTCGACCTACGACACGTTGCCGGAAAAGCCGCGCCCGTTGGCGACGCCGGCGAACGAACCGTACTGGCAGGGTTTGCGCGAGCATCGCCTGCTCGTCCAGCGCTGCGGCGGATGCGGCAAGCTGCGTCACTATCCGCGCCCGATGTGCGATGCGTGTTATGCGATGGATTACGACTGGCACGAAATCGACGGCCGCGGTCGTGTGTACAGCTGGGCGGTAACCCATCATCCGTTTCACCCGGCGTTCAAGCGCGACGTGCCGTATGTCACCGTGACCGCCGAACTCGGCGACGGGATCCGGATCCAGGCACCCCTGACCGACAATGATGCGAGTCAGCTCGCAATCGGGGCCCCCGTCAAGGTCGGGTTTATTGATATCGATTCGACGCTGACCCTGCCGGCGCTGCGTATCGCGCGCGCATGAGTCCGACGTAACAACCGGCCGTCGCAACGAGCGGCGGTGTGGCATCCGCCGTTTCCCGTTTGCCAGGGCAGTGCCGCGTGGGCGTCACGTCGACGCGCGTGCGCGACGGCGGAAGCCGAGACCGAGCAACGCCGGGGCCAGCAGCACGAGCGCCGGGGGAACGGGCACCACCTGAAAATTGTCGATGCCACCGGTTTCCACTTCCGCGCCTTCCTTGAGCCATTCGGCAATGACCGTCGTTTGCGTTTGACTCGCGAGCGCGGCCTGAAACGTGGCGGGTGCGAGCGGATTCGGATCGATCACGGCCAGTGCGTCGGTGATCAACAGCCAGCCGTTGCCGTCGACGAGCGGCGTGGCGGCCGGGTTTTCCTGCAGGCTCACCGCGTAATGCTTCCAGTCGCCATCGATCGTGGGCAGGTCCGTCGTAATGTAGACGAGCGTTCCCGCACCGGTCTCGATCGCGAGCAGCGGGGCGACGACCAGGCCCGGTACGATCGTACCCGGGTCGTCGAACGTCCCGCCGCCACCGTTCGTGCGGATCAGGGCATCGAACATGACCGTCCGCCCGTAGGCGAACGCACCGGCGTAAGTAACCGGGTTCGGTTCGAGGCGGGCGGCGAAATCATTGCCGCTGGCCGGCGGTATTTCGCCCGGGTCGAGCAAGTCGATGTAACCGTTGCCCGCGGCCGGGGCACCACCGCCGACGGGACTGCCGCCGGTGGGTCGGTGCGACAGTCCCGCGGCCCAGTCGACATCGCCGACGCTGCACAGCCCGGCGCCGACGCACGCGTGGCCGAGCCAGCCTTCGTCGCTGGCGTCGAACGTGCTGCCGACGCTGGCCGCGACCGCCCGCTCGGGCGCGAAAAGCACGGTGGCGAGCAGCAACACACTGGCTGCCGCGAGCGCGCTCCGGGACCGAAATCGTCGGGGTTTCGTGATTCTATGCATGGTTCAGTACTCCCTGTTGGGTGTGCGCCGCCGCCTGGCGGCGCCCGCTGGCCGTGTGATCCGGCCTTCGCTACTTACAGCTTAGTCAACGAAACCGGCGGCAGCGCGGATTACGGCCGAAAGCGTTAAAAATTACCGCGAATTCACACGCGCTGGCCGTCCGGCGCGCGGTCCCGGCACTACGATGTCGCTGACGGGTGCGCGCTCGTCGCGAGGCCGGCAGCGCGTATCGGCTATACTGCAGGGGTGATCGGAATCTCGCGACTTTCCCGCATCGTGCTCGCGGCAGTGCACCTTGCCGTACTCACCGGCTGTTCGCTGCTGCCGGGCTACGGGCCGAGCACGAGCGTCGAAATTGCGCTGCCGCGCGATCCGTCCGCCCCCGACCCTGACGCGCCACGGCTGGCGCCGCTCGGTACGCGCTACTTCGCCGCGGTCGCACCGACCGCGGAGGTGCTTGGCACAACCCAGGTGCTATTCGCGCGCCACGAGAACACGTTCTCCGAACTCGCCCGCCGGCACAATCTCGGTTACCAGGAGTTGCGTGACGCGAATCCGGCCGTCGATCCGTGGCTGCCGGGCGCGGGCTCACCCGTTTTTTTGCCGACGATGAGCGTGATGCCGGATGCGCCGCGCGACGGCATCGTGATCAATCTGCCGAGCATGCGCCTGCTGTACGGCACGCGTGAGGGCACCGGGCCGGATGTCCCGCTGACCGTGTCGAGCTACCCGATCGGGATCGGCCGTGAAGGCTGGGCGACCCCGCTCGGGGCGACGAAGGTGATCCAGAAAGTCGTCGATCCGGCCTGGTATCCGCCGAAGTCGATCCGCGCGGAACACGCGGAACTCGGCGATCCGCTGCCGAGCGTCGTGCCGGCCGGCCCGGACAATCCGCTCGGACGTCACATGCTGCAACTCGCGCTACCGGGCTACCTGATCCACGGCACGAACAAGCCCGCGGGGGTTGGCCTGCGCGTGAGCCACGGCTGCATCCGCATGTACCCGGAAGACATCGAGACCCTGTTCGAACGCGTGCCGCGGCAGACCCCGGTGAGGATCGTGAACCAGCCCGCGCTCGCCGGCTGGCGCGACGGGGAACTGTATCTTGAAGTCCATGCGCCACTCGCGGAAGACGAACGCGACCTGGCCGACGAGGCCGAACGCGTGATCGCGGCGGCGCTCGCGCGCGCGGGTCGCGAGACGGCGAAAATCGATCCGGCGGTCGTCACCCGGGTCGTTACCGAACGACGCGGCATTCCGTTTCCCATCCTCGCGCAGAACCTGCAGCTCGAAGCCTATCTCGCGCGCTCCCGGATCGTGCAAAACGTCGACACGGCGACCGTGACGGCGAGCCGCTAGGCGCGGTCGCGGAATTACGGCGCTAGCAGTGTGCGTCCGATAATCAGCTTCTGCACCTCGGAGGCGCCCTCGTAGATCCGCAAGGCGCGGATCTCGCGGTACAGGGTTTCGACTTTCGTGCCGGACTTCACGCCGAGGCCGCCGAACATCTGCACGGCCTTGTCGATGACGCCCTGCGCCGATTCCGTCGCATACAGCTTCGCCATCGCGGCCTCGCGGGTTACGCGATCGGCAACACAATCTTTCGTCCACGCCGCGCGATAGATCAGCAACGCCGCCGCGTCGATATCGAGCGCCATCTCCGCGAGGTGCGCGCGGGTCAGATCGAGATCGGACAGCGTGCCGCCGAACATCGGCCGCGAGCGCGTGTAAGCGAGCGCTTCATCGAGCGCCCGGCGGGCGAAACCGAGTGCCGCGGCGCCAACCGTCGAGCGGAAAATATCGAGCGTCGCCATCGCGACCCTGAAACCATGACCGGGTTCGCCGATCAGATTCGCGACCGGGATCCGCAGGTCACTGAACGTGAGCGTCGCAAGCGGGTGCGGCGCGATCACCTCGATGCGCTCGGCGATGTCGAGACCGGGGGTCGTTGCCGGGACGTAAAACGCGGAAATTCCTTTCGCGCCCGGTGCGTCGTCCGTGCGCGCGAACACGACATAGAAATCCGCGATACCGCCGTTCGAAATCCAGGTCTTCGCGCCGTTGACGACGAATTCATCGCCGTCGCGTCGCGCCGTCGTCGACATCGCCGCCACATCCGAACCCGCGTCCGGCTCGGACAAGGCAAATGCCGCGATCTTTTCACCGCGACGTACGGCGCCGAGGATTTCGCGCTGTTCCGGCGACCCGAACAGCGCGACCGGGCCGGACCCGAGCCCCTGCATCGCGAACGCGAAGTCCGCGAGCCCGTCGTGACGCGCGAGCGTTTCCCGAATCAGGCACAGCGCGCGCACATCGAGTTTGCTCCCGGGCGCCGCCTCCGGCGCGAGCGTTGCGTGTTCCAGCCAGCCGCCCGCGGCGAGCTTCGCCACGAGATCGCGGCATGCCGCATCGATGTCGCTGTGATCGATCGTGGCGAGGTTCGCGCCGCACCACGTCTCGAGTTCGTGCGCGAGCACGCGATGGTGATGATCGAGAAACGGCCAGTCGAGGAACGAACGGTCGGCCATCAGTTACCCTCGAACACGGGCTTTTGCTTCGCCACGAACGCGTTGTAGGCGCGGTGGAAATCCTGCGTCTGCATGCATATCGCCTGTGCCTGCGCTTCCGCTTCGACGGCCTGGTCGATCGACATGTTCCATTCCTGGTTCAACATCGTTTTCGTCATGCCGTTCGCGAACGTCGGTCCGGCGACGAGGCGCGCGGCCATCGCCTGCGCTTCGGCAACGACGTCATCCGGCTCGACGAGGCGATTGAAGAATCCCCAGCGCTCACCTTCCGCGGCGCTCATCGAACGACCACTGAACAGCAGTTCCGCGGCGCGGCCCTGGCCGATGATGCGGGGCAGGATCGCGCATGCGCCCATGTCGCAGCCGGCGAGGCCGACGCGTGAGAACAGGAACGCCGTCTTGCTGCGTGCCGTGCCGAGACGCATATCCGATGCCATCGCGAGGATCGCGCCCGCGCCGGCGCAGATGCCGTCGATCGCGGCGATGATCGGTTGCGGGCATGCGCGCATGGCCTTGACCACATCGCCGGTCATGCGGGTGAATTCCATCAGGCCCTTCATGTCCATTTTCGTCAGCGGTCCGATGATGTCGTGGACGTCGCCGCCGGACGAAAAATTCCCCGCCGCGCCCGTGATCACGACCGCGTGGACATCGTCGGCATAGCTCAAATCGCGAAACGTATCGCGCAACTCCGCGTAGGACTGGAACGTCAGCGGATTTTTCCGCTCCGGCCGGTTCAACGTGATCGTGGCGACGCCATCGGTGTAATCCCAGCGGAAATGCGCCGGCTTGAGGTCGGACAGGTTCATGGTTCAGGTCTCCGTTAGTGGGATCGACGGGGGCCGCCGGATCAGTTCGTCGCGAGTCGCGCCGCGATCGAGTCCTTCGCTTTCCCGAGTCCCGCGATCAGGGCCTTGATCTCGTTCGCGCTCAGGTCGCCGAGCAGGTTTTCGATCCAGCGTTCGTGTTCGCTCGCGATGTCACGAAACAGTGAAACGCCCTGTTCGGTCAGTTCGATGTACTGCACGCGACGGTCGGTCGACGAGGCGCGCCGGCGCACGAGGCCGTCGCGTTCGAGGCGATCGACAACGCCGGTCACGTTGCCGTTCGAAACCATCAGCTTCTGCGACAGTTGCGACATCGTCAGCGCGTTGCCCGCGTGCTCGAGTTCCGACAACACGTCGAATTGCGGCAGCGTGATGTCGAACGCGACGCGCAATCGGGTGCGGACCGTTTGTTCGATGAGGTTCTCGCAAGCGAGCAGACGCAGCCACAGGCGCAGTGACTGCTTGCCGCGTGAGCCCGCCGCTTTTGCTTCCGCGCCCGGCGCGTTCACATCACTTCTCCTCCGGCCACCGCGATCGACTGTCCCGTGATGCTGCCGGCGCCGGCGGAGCACAGCCACGCGACGGTCGCGGCAACTTCCTCCGGCTGGATGAAACGGCGTTGCGGGTTCACGGCCTGCAGGGATTTCTCCGCGTCCGCGCGTGAGCGGCCGGTCGTGTTCATGATGTTCTGCAGCGAATCCTCGAGTAAATCGGTTTGCGTGAAGCCGGGGCAGACCGCGTTGACCGTGATCCCGTCGCGCGCGGTCTCGAGCGCGAGCGCGCGGGTCAGGCCGATGGCGCCGTGTTTCGCGGCACAATACGCGGCGACGTAGGCATAGCCGATGAGTCCGGCCGTACTGACGATATTGACGATGCGGCCAAACTTCGCCGTGCGCATATCGTGAAGTACCGCTTGCTGGCATTCGAACATGCCCGTCAGATTGACCGCGAGCATACTGTCCCACAGCGTGCGGTCCGTTTTCGCGAACGGTGCACTGGCCGCGGCGCCGGCATTGTTGACGAGAATTTCGACCTCTCCCCACGACGCTTTTGCCGCCTCGAACGCGGTGCGCACGGATTGTGAATCCGTCACGTCGATGCTGAGCCACCGCGTTCCGGGCAGTGCTTCGGCGGTTTCGGCGAGCGCCGATTCGTTGCGCCCCATCAGCATGACGCGGGCGCCGTGTGCGTGCAGCACGGTGGCGATCGCGCGTCCGATCCCGCGCGCGCCGCCGGTGACGACAACGTGTTTGTCGGCGACGAGATGCGGGCCGGCTTCGTGGGCAACAGTCATAACAGGGGGACTCCGATGGGACGCTAAATTGATAGTAGATGAAAAATTTTAATCTTGAAACAATACAAGTTAAAATAGTTTTTTTCGCACGACCCGGGGAGCCCGTCACCGGCGGCCTGTCCGTCGTGCCGGTCCCACCGTCAAGCCAGGGAGCCGAGTACACATGGCCGCATCGAGCCGCACCCCGACCTCTCCACTGCAGGTATTACAACCGCCCGGCTGGCCGCAACCGAAGGGTTACGCGAACGGGATCGCCGCTCGCGGCCGCCAGATCTACGTTGGCGGCATGATCGGCTGGAACGAGCGCGAAGAGTTCGCGAGCGATGACTTCGCGGAGCAGACGCATCAGGCGCTGAAGAATATCGTGGCGGTGCTGGCACAAGCCGGCGCCGCGCCGGAACATATCGTCCGGCTGACGTGGTATGTCACGAGCAAGGCGGAATATCTCGCGAGCGCGAAAGCCGTCGGTCAGGCTTATCGCGAAGTGATGGGTTACCATTTCCCCGTCATGGCGCTCGTCCAGGTCGTCGCGCTTGTCGAAGATCGCGCGAAAGTCGAGATCGAAGCGACAGCAGTGATCCCCGAATAAAAAACCGAACGGCTACACAATGATGATGTACTGGCGTGAGCTGACCGTGAACTGGGGCGAATCCGACCCGTTCGGACTCGTCTACTATCCACGGATGCTGTCGTGGTTCAACGATACGGAACACGAGCTGTTCCGCCATCTCGGTTACCCCATCGACGTCATGATTGCGCAGGATCGCACGACGTTCGTCATGGGCGAAGTGCATTTCCGCTTTATCGGGCCGGCGGCCTACGGCGAGCGCGTGCTCAGCATCATCAAGTTGCAGAAAATGGGCGACAGCACGCTGCACTGGAAGACGCGTTGCGTAAATGCGCAAAGCGGGGCGCCGGTGTGCGAAGGCCTGGGTACCCGCGTGTATGCGCACATCAATGACGACGGCACCCTGAAAGCGGCGAAAATACCCCCGGACATGCGTGCCGCGCTGACGAATTTCGACGAGTTCGACAAGCTTAAGCCAACGGATTTCGCGGCCGCGTTCGATCTGTGAAGCGCGGCTGCGAAAGCCGCGCGCCGCGGGTTTCGCGGCGACGCGCGGGCGCCTAAAAATATCCCGGTCGGGGCCGCTATCTAGGGCATGAGTTGCCCCCTGAAATCCGTCCCCGCTCCGCGGCCCTGCGACTGCGCCTGAAAGCATGGCCGTCGTTGCCCCGATCCCCGATGAACTGACCGCGATTCTCGCCGCGTCACCCGGCGCGCTGCTGACGCTGTCGAGCGCCGGCACCGTGTTGTCCGCGAACCCGGCAGCCGTGCGCTTGTTCGCGCGCCCGCGTGCGGAACTCGAAGGCAGCCACTGGCACGAGTGGTTGCCGAGTACGGCCTCGTCCCACACCCGCGCCCGGGTCGAACACCTGCTGCTGGAAGCCGGCGACGCGACGGCGGCGGCCGGTACCGATCTCGTACTCACGACCGGCGCGGGCACGCCGCGCGCCGTGACGATGTCGTGCAGTGATTACTGGTACGCCGGCGAGCGTCGTCTCGTCGTGTCGCTGCTGCCGCGGCCAAACCCCGGCGCGACCGATCCGCTGATCGCCGATCACGCGCAGGCGAATGCCGTCCTCGTCGATCAGGCCGCGGTCGGCATGTCGCTGTCGGATCTGAACGGGCGCTGGTTGCGGGTGAACGAAGCTTACGCGTCGATGCTCGGCTACGCGGTCGACGAGCTGATCGATATGGGGTTCGCGGACGTCACGCATCCCGACGATCGTGATCGGGACGACTACGAGCTCGGACGGCTCAAGGCCGGCATCATTCGCCGCTTCAGCCTCGAGAAACGCTACATTCACCGCAATGGCAAGGTGTTCTGGGTGCGCGTGCACGTCAGCGGTGTATTCGAAGGCGATGAGCTCGTGTACTGGGCAACGCAGGTGGTCGATATTGACGCGGAGCATCGCGCGGTCGAGAACAACCGCGCGCTGCAGCTGATGCTCGAGTCGTTCGTCGAACACGTACCGGCGAATATCGCGGTGCAGGATCGTGACGGCCGCTACACGCTCGTCAATGAGAATTTCGCGCACGCCGTCGGCCGTGACCGCGATGTGCTGCGCGGTCGCACCCCCGCGGAACTCGGCGTTGAGCGCAGTGCCATTGCCGGCACGCCCGACGATGAGAAACAGGTCATCGAGAAGGGCATTATCGTCGATCGCGAGATCGTCGGCGGCCCGTCCGGGGATACGACGATGTGGGTAACGCGCTTCCCGGTACGCGAAACGGGTGGCGCGATCGCCGGTTGCGGTTCGATCTCGATCGACATCACGGACAGCAAGCGTAACGAACAGGAATTGCTTGCGCAGGCCCGCACCATCGGTTTGCTGCAGCGGGTCGCGGTGGCGGTGAACGAAGCCGCGGATGCGCGTCTGGCGATGTCGGCCTGTCTCCAGCTCGTGTGTCAGTACATGGAGTGGCCGTGCGGTCACGTGTCCCTGCCTGATGCCGGCGGTGACGCCCTCGTGTCGTCCGGGATCGTCGTTGCGCCGGGCACGGACGCGCAGCGCACGGCGCTGCTCGAGGCGTTTGCGCACCGCGATGATGACTGCGGTGTTGCCGGACGCGCCTGGTCACTCGCGGCGCCGTGTGACGACCACGCAGCCGATAACGCGCTGCGCTCATTCGGCCTCGAAGGCGCAGCGGCGTTCCCGCTCGAACTCGACGGGCGCGTCGTCGCGGTTTTTGAATTCTATGCCGGCGCGCCAATACGATTCTCCGACCGTATGCTCGAGTTGCTCGCGTTCGTCGGCGTCCAGGTGGGGCATGCGCTTCAGCGCGAAGCGAGCGAACGCGAGGCCGCGCTCGCGCTGAAACAGTTGTCCTACCACATCGACAATACCGCGGCCGGGGTGGTCGAGGTCGACCGCGATTTTCGCATCGTCACCTGGTCGCCGAAATGCGCGGAATTATTCGGCTGGACCGCCGACGAGGTTATGGGGCTGACGCCGATGGAGGTCGGCATGATCCATCCGGACGATATCAGCCTTGTCACCGATGCGTTCGGGCAGGTGGAAAACCAGGAAGTCACCGCCTATCGCCTGTTTCACCGCAACCTGACGAAATCCGGCGAGACGATCCATGTATCGTGGTACAACTCGCTGCTGCGCGACGACGACGGCAACGCCGCATCGACGCTCGCGATTGCCGTCGATCGCACGGTCGAGGTGAAGACCCAGCGCGCGCTCGAGGAAGAACGGCAGATATTCGTCGCCGGCCCGACCCTGGTCATGCGCTGGCGTGATGGTCCGGGCTGGCCGATCGAATACGTTTCGCCGAACGCCGAATCGATCACGGGTTATGCCACCGACGAGTTCGCGAGCAACGCGGTGCGACTCGTCGACTTCGTGCATCCGGATGATGTCGAGCGGGTCTCCGCGCAGGTGAACGCCCTGCAGCGCAAACCCGGATCACAACGCACACTCGATCCGTATCGGGCGATCACGAAATCCGGTGATGTGATCTGGCTGCAGACCTATGTCTCATGCCTGGAAATCCCGGGCGAGACATGCCATCTCGTGTCGTATTCCGTCGACATCACGAACATGGTTGCGCTGCAGGCGGAAACCCGTCGCCAGGAACAACGTCTGCGCAATGTGATCGAGGCGACCGCCGTCGGCACCTGGGAATGGAATGTCGCCACCGGCGAGGTCGGGATCAACGAGCGCTGGGCCGCGATACTCGGCTATACGCGCGCAGAACTCGAGCCGGTGACGTTCGACACGTGGCAACGGTTCGCGCATCCGGATGATCTCGAGCCGACGCTGGCCGCGCTCGAGGACAACCTGTCCCGTATTTCGCAACAGTATCTTCGCGACTGTCGCATGCGACACAAGGACGGTCACTGGGTCTGGGTGCTCTCGCGCGGCAACATCACGGAATTCGATGCAAGCGGCGCCCCGCTCAAGGTTGCCGGCATCATTCTCGATATCAGCGAGCAGAAAGCAGCGGAAGTGACGATCCTCGAAACGAACGAGGCGCTGAAGCGCTCGAACATCGAACTCGAACGCTTCGCCTACGTCGCATCGCACGATCTGCAGGAACCCCTGCGTATGGTCGCGAGTTTTACTCAGCTATTGCAGAAGAAGTACAGCGATCAGCTCGACGACACGGCGCGCGAATATCTCCAGTTTGCGTTCGACGGCGCCCAGCGCATGCAGCAGTTGATCCGCGATTTACTGACGTACTCGCGGCTCGGACGCCAGGATATCGACGAGATCCCGGTGGACCTCGCCGCGCTCATGGCGCGGGTGATGCAGACGCTGCAACTCGCGATCGACGATTCCGGTGCGCGCATCGAGTGCGGTGACCTGCCGGTGGTTCGCGGCGATGCCGGACAACTTCACCGCTTGCTGCAGAATCTGATTGGTAACGCGATCAAGTATCACGGCAGCGAGCGCCCGTGCATCCGCGTTTATACGGAAACCCGCGACGACGACACCGTATTTTGCGTGCGCGACAACGGTATCGGCATCGACGTGGAACAGTCCGACCGCGTGTTCGAAATCTTCCAGCGCCTGCACAGCCGCGCGGACTATCCCGGCACCGGGATAGGCCTGTCCGTGTGCAAGCGCATTGTCGAGCGCCACGGCGGCCGGATCTGGTTCGAACCGGCGCCTGACGGCGGCACCGTGTTCTGTTTCACCCTGGCCGCGGATCGTTTCGCGGCGCTGCGCGTGGTGCATGACGACGGTGCCTGATTTCACCGTCTGCTTTCGCGCACCGGGCCGGCGCCCGGGGCAGCTCAGGCGACGCGCGCGAGCTCCGCGTCGAGCTGTTTGCCGTATTCGTCCGCGAGGGCGGCGTTTCTGAGCGCGCGCACGGTGTCCGCGGCGATCTGATCGAGCCCGCGGCGATCGAGGGTTTCCATGATCCGGTTGAAGTTTGCGAGACCGCGCGCGTGCGTGTCGCTGTAACCCTTGATCAGGTTCTGACACAGCACGACTTCGAGCGCGGCCGGGTAATTCGTCGCTGCCAGCGTCTCGAGGCGCGCAAGCCAGGCCTCGATGCGCTGTTGTTCCGTGACAAAGCGCAGGGTCGAACCACGAAACCGCCGCAGCGCGGACAGGCCATACATGAGGCAAAACCCGCCGAGTTTTGTCGTGTGAATTTTTCGCTCCCGCAACAGCGTGCCGCTCAGCAGGCGTTGCAGTGATTCGTTACCGAGCAGCCACCGACCCAGCGGCGCCGGCAGCGTGTCGGCGACTTCCTCGATGCGCGGGTGCATGAATTCCGTCAGGTGTACGATTTCATCGTCGCCGGCGCGAACTTCTTCGCGGCAACGTTCAAACCGCCGACGCCGGATCTTCAGATCCGCGACCCGGATCGTGTCCTCATACGTCATCCACAACGCGAGATGACGGGCGAATGCCTGCAGCAGCGGATCGTGATCCCGGTCCGGCGCGACGGCGTGCACGTGCACCGAGAACTGCGCGAGACGGTCCAGGTACTGCGCGCCGTAGGCCGCGTCCTGATAATCCAGCGCCCGGCGCAGGCCGTGACGGGCGGTCGCCGTGATCGCGGCCGGGAGTTCGTCGTCGATGCGGCGCACGAGCCGCGCGATGTCCGGCGCGACGTCGCGCTGCGGTGCGACTTCTGCGACCGGGTCCGCATCCGGCGCCGCGAGCGGTGGCGCATCGGGATTCGCGGCGCGCTCGCAGGCCGCGGCAAACGCGGCGAGGTTCGCCTCCACGGCCTTGCCGGTACCGGTGATAGCCGCTTCGAATTGGGCGCGCGTAAACGGCAGTGCGCCGCTGCCGGCGAGCGCACCGAACAGCGTGGCGCTGATGACCGTGCCGTGCGCTTCGGCGAGCGCCTGCATGTCGAAACTGATCAGCTTCCGCGCCGCGTCACGGATGGCCGCGGCCGTTTCGTCGGTGGAAATGCGGCCGTCACCGAGCGCGCTTTTCTCCGCGTAGGCGTACGCGCGATGGGTCGAGGCAATCAGGGTGGTGCGGTCGGGGGTGACGATTCCGCGCTGCACGGCGCGACCCGCTTCCGCGAGTTCCGCCGCGACGACGATGTCGACGTCGCCCGGGATCGGCATGAGGCCGAGGATCGGGAGATCCCCGTCCGGCGATTCCGGGAACAGTTCGAGATAGTAGATCGTCGCGCCGGTGCGTTGCGCGACCCCGGGCACCGACGTTGTCTGGATGAAGTAACCGGATTGTTCCGCGATGGCGACGATCCAGTCCGCGAGTACGCCGCCGCCCTGGCCGCCCATCGCGGCGATGGCGAGCGTAATCCGCGTGCGTTGTTCCGCTGCACCGCCCATCGTCAGAACGCGTGGCGCGCGAGTTGCCGATCGCGCCGGTCCTGCAGAAAACCGATGACCCGGTTGCGCACGCGTTCGAGCCAGCGGTCGGTTTTCGTCGGGTTGTACACGATGTCGGCGCGGTAGAACGACGGGCACAACACGGCCGCGTGCGCGATTTCCCCGCACACGCCGCAGCCGACACAGGAATTATCAACGTAGGCGACGGGGTCGCTGCGCAATGGGTCCGGGTTGTCCTTGATCGTGAGCGACGGGCAGCCCGACAGGCGGATGCAGGAGTGATCGCCGGTGCACGTGTCCGGGTCGACGCCGAAGCGTTCGCGCACGACCCGCTCGCCGCCCTTGCGCCGCTGGTTGAACAGCGGTTTCTCGCGCCGTTGCCGGTTCAGCATGCATTCCGAGCGCGCGATGATCACTTTCGGTCCCTTCGCCGGGGTCGTCAGCGCCGTGCGCAGGGTGCGGGTCATTTTCGCGAGATCGTAGGTGTGCACGGTCTTCACCCATTTCGCGCCGACTCCCTTGACGGCTTTCGCGATCGGGTTTTTCGTGCTGCGCGCGGGATTCTCGGCGAGCGAGGACAGAATGTCCTGGCCGCCGGTCGCGGCGGAATAGCCGTTGTCGACGATCACGATCACGTTGTCGTTCTCGTTGAATACGGCGTTGCCGATGCCGCTCGTCAGCCCGTTGTGCCAGAAACCGCCGTCACCCATGACGCTGATCGTGCGTTTGTCGGAGGCGACGTTGAACGCCGCGCCGCCGGACGCGCCGAGCCCGTAGCCCATCGTCGTGTTGCCGATATTGAACGGCGGCAGGATCGAGAACAGGTGGCAGCCGATGTCGCAGGAGACGTGAAAATCGCCGAGTTCGCGCTGGATCAGCTTCATCGCGGTGAACACGGGACGCTCCGGGCAACCGGTGCAAAAACCCGGCGGGCGAGGCGGGACGACGTTCGCGAGCGCGGCGCCCGCGGTTCTGCCGGCGGCCAGCGCGGTGTCGCGCGCGCTCGTGTCGGCCGGCAGCAGTTCCGGCGCCTGTTGTTGCAGGAACGCGCTGATGCCGTCGAGCAGTACTTGTCCCGTGAGTTCACCGGCGCGGGGCAACACATCCTTGCCATGCACGCGCGTTTGCACGTCCGCGTGGCGCAGGATCGTGTTCAGGGCCTGCTCGATGTACTCGGGCTGACCTTCCTCGATCAGCAGTACCGCCTGCTTGCCGGCGCAGAATGCGACAAGCTCATCGTCGATCAGCGGGTAGGTGACGTTCATGACATAGGCCGGCAGGCGTCCGTTGCCGTAACTGTCGGCGAGACCGAGGATCTCGAGTGCGCGGTACACGGAGTTGTACATGCCGCCCTGCATGATGAGCCCGATGTTATCGACGTCGCCGGCGAACGTTTCATTCAGTTGATGACGCTTGATATACGCGACGGCGGCCGGCCAGCGTTCGTTGACCTTCTCGTGTTCGTGCGTGAAGCTCGCCGGCGGCAGTACGATGCGACTCGTATCGCGCACGGGGTGTTCCATCGCGGCGCGCAATGCGGGTTCGGGTCGACGGTTCGCGCGGGCGACGAAACGGCCGTGCAGATGGCACGCGCGGATCCGCAGTTCGAGCATGACCGGCGTATGACTTTCTTCCGACAGCGCGAAGCCGTGTTCGACCATCGCGACGATGCTTTCTAGGTTCGGGCGCGGATCGAGCAGCCAGATTTGCGATTTCATCGCGAACGCGTGCGTGCGTTCCTGCATGATCGACGATCCCTCGCCGTAATCCTCGCCGACGATGACCATGGCACCGCCCGTGACCCCGCCGGACGCGAGATTCGCGAGCGCGTCCGAAGCGACGTTCGTGCCGACCGTCGATTTCCACGCGACGGCACCGCGCAACGGATAGTTCACGGATGCCGCGAGCATCGCCGCGGCGGCAGCTTCCGACGCGCTCGATTCGAAGTGAACGTCGAGTTCTTTCAGGATGCCCTGTTGCTGGGCGTCGCCGAGCACGTCCATCAGGTGCGATATCGGCGCGCCCTGGTAGCCGCCGACATAGGCGACGCCGGACTGCAGCAGCGCTTTCGTCACCGCGAGTATGCCCTCGCCGTGAAACGTCTCCCCCGCGCCGAGGCGGAGTTTCTTCACCTCTTCGGCAAACGAACGTTCGGCCATGCGTGTTTACTCCGGTGCCGGCGCGCCGATCAGGACGGGACGAGCGCGAAGGCGCGGCACGGACTGCCGGAGCCGTTCTGGATTTTCAGTGGCGCCGCGATCACGATAGCCCCGGTTGGCGGCAGCTGATCGAGGTTGCACAATGCGGCGAGCCCGTACTTGTTCGAGCCGTGCATCAGGTTGTGGCACGGCAGTTGCGGGTCGAGTCCGAAAGCCTGTCCCGCATCCGTGCCGACGGTTTCCACCCCGGCGCCTTTCACGTTGCGATCCTCGGCGAGGTAGCGGATCGCATCCGGCGCCCAGCCCGGCGTGTGAGCACCGTCCTCTTTCATATTGAGGTATTCGTCGCTGTCATATTTCTTCGACCAGTCCGTGCGGAACAGCACCCAGGCGTTCTCCGGAATCGTGCCGTGTTCCGCTTCCCATTGTTTCAGGTAGGCGGCGTCGACGAGGAAATCCGGGTTCGCGCGACATTCGGCCGCGGCGTCAATCACGCACGCGGCACCGATAAACGCGTCGCTCGGGATCGTGTCGGTGGCGTTGTTCTCGTGATCCTTGCCCGTCACCCAGTGGATCGGCGCGTCGAAGTGCGTACCGGTGTGTTCCCCGCAGGAAAAATTGTTCCAGTACCACGCGGGTCCGAGGTCGTCGTATTCGGAGATCTTCTCGAGTTTGAACGGCCAGCTGCGGCCGAATTCCGGCGGCAGTTGCAGCAACGGGGTTTTTTCATGCAGCGGCTGGGTCAGATCGACGATACGGATGGAGCCGGCGCTGAGTCCGGTGATCAGGTCGAGTAATGTCTGGGCGGCCATCGGTAACCTCTTCTTTTTGCATTCAGGGCGTGGACAACTGAGTATAGAGCCAAGCCTCACACCGTTCACGCGCCCGCCACCGGCGGTGCGTGTCAGTCATCCTTGATTTCGTGGCTCGGCGGTTTCAGGGCGAGTTGCATATCGCGCTCTTCTTCGGCTTCGCGCTCACCGATCAGATAAGCCTGGAATTTGCCGGACTGGTAGGGATCCGGCCAGTGCTGATCGCGATAGCCGTAGCGCGCCGCGGCTTCGAGCGTGAAATTCGGAGTCGTCAGGTGCGGGCGTGCGAGGGCGACGAGATCCGCGCGTCCGGACAGCACGATCGTGTTCACCTGATCGGCGTTCGTGATATTGCCGGCGACGATCACCGGGATCCCGACCCGGTGCTTCACCTTGTCGGCGAACGACACCTGGAACATGCGCCCGTACACGGGCTGTTCATAGCTGACCGTCTGCCCCGTCGACACATTAATTACATCGACCCCGGCGTCCTTCAGCAGCCGCGCGGCGGCGACGAGTTCGTCTTCGGTGATACCGCCCGCGAACCAGTCGCTCGCCGACAGGCGCACGGACATCGGCTTGTGCGCGGGAAACACGTCACGCATTGCGCGGAATACTTCGAGCACGAAGCGCATGCGGTTTTCGATCGAACCGCCGTAGTCGTCGTCGCGACTGTTCGTCAGCGGCGAAATGAAGCTCGCGAGCAGGTAACCGTGCGCCGCATGCAGTTCGAGCATGTCGAATCCCGCCGCGTCGGCGTAGCGGGCCGACTGGACGAACTCGGCCGTGATGCGTTCCATGCCGGCACGGTCGAGAACCGCCGGGATGGCGCTCTCGGGGCGATACGGAATCGCCGAGGCCGACACGATGGGCCAGTTATCTTCCTCCAGCGGCAGATCCATGCCGTCCCAGGCGCGCCGGGTGGAGCCCTTGCGTCCCGCGTGGCCAAGCTGCAGGCACATCTTCGCGTTGCCGTTCGCGTGGACGAATTGCGTGATCCGTTGCCACTGGTCCGCTTGCGCCGTATTCCAGATCCCGGCGCATCCCGGCGTGATCCGCGCATCCGGCGCCGGGCACGTCATCTCGGTATAGATGAGTCCGGCGCCACCGATCCCGCGACTGCCGTAATGCACGAGGTGCCAGTCCGTCGGCATGCCGTCGATGGCGGAGTATTGCGCCATCGGCGACATGACGACCCGGTTCGCGAGTTCGAGTTCGCGCAGGCGAAACGGGGCGAACATCGGCGGCGTGTCGTTCGCCACGACGTAGCCGGCGGCACGCTGGGCGGCGATGAACCCGCGTTCGACGCTCGCGACGAAATCCGGGTCACGCAGGCGCAGGTTTTCATACGTGATCTGCTTCGAACGCGACATCACCTGGAACGCGAACTTCTCCGGTTCGACGTTCCAGTGTTCGTCCATCGTCTCGAACCACGCGAGCGAGACGTCCGCGGCATGCTGCGTGATTTCAACCGCCGGGCGGCGGTCCTCGTCGAACGCCGCCAGCGCCGCCGGCAGATCACGCTCAGACTTGATCGATTCATACAGGGCAATCGCGCTCTCCATCGCGAGCTTCGTGCCGGACCCGATGGAAAAATGTGCGGTGTGTTGCGAATCGCCGAGCAGCACGATGTTGTCCCTGACCCAGGTCTTGTTGCGCACCTCGGGGAACTGGCGCCACAGCGAACGGTTCGTGATCAGGGCATGGCCGTCGAGCTCCTCGGCGAAGATTCGTTCGAGGATCGTCGCGCACTGTTGCTCGGACAGCTCGCCGAATCCGAATCCGGCCCACGTTTGCGGTTGCATTTCACACACCCAGGTGCTGCTTCCCTGTTCGTACTGGTAGGCGTGCATGACGATGATGCCGTGTTCGGTTTCGCGGAAAAAATACTTGAACGCATCGAGCGGGCGGGTCGACCCGAGCCAGCAGAAATAATTGCGCCGGATCTGGATGTCCGTGCCGAAGTCCTCGGCGTACTTGTCGCGGATGACGCTCGCAATACCGTCGGCCGCGATGATCAGATCGCTGTCGGCGAACTCCGCGATATCGTTCACCTCGTGCTCGAAGTGGATCGCGACCCCGAGTTCGGCCGCGCGCGCGCCGAGTAATTGCAGCAGCTTCAAACGCGAAGTGCCGCAGAAGCCGTTGCCGCCGCAGCGCAGTACGTGACCCTGGTAGTGCACGTCGACGTCGTCCCAGTAGGCGAAACTGCGGCGAATCGATTCGTAGGACGGATTATCGTATTCGTCGAGGAAGCCGAGTGTCTGATCGGAGAACACGACCCCGAAACCGAACGTGTCGTCCGGCCGGTTGCGCTCATAGACGTCGATACGCCAGTCCGGCCAGTGTTTCTTCGCCAGAATCGCGAAATACAGACCGCCAGGTCCACCGCCGATCACAGAAATTTTCATTTTCGATTACCGCGCTGCTGCTTGTTGCCGGATCGTTCAGGGCGCCGACGAAATATTTTAAGTTGTAAATATTTTAACTTAAAATTATAGTTCTTCAAGCGCGCCGCACGCTCACGTTCAAAGGGTCTTTCACGCTACGAAGCGGGCGGTTTTTCGGTTCAATCCAGCCGTCGATCGCGCACAGGATTTTCGTTGCCAGCCATTGTCGAGGCATGCAATACCATGTGGAAGCCGGCCGAGAGAATTCGTTATACCGCCACGGGCGGTACCTGGCCCGATGCCGGGGCGGCCGCGGCCGCGCGGCTGTTCCAGCCGCTCGATTTCGCCCGGCTGGCGCTCGAACAGCGCACCTGGGTGCCGGCCATGGTGCCGTGGCGGGCTACGGACGAGGGTTTTGCGAGCGATGACGTGATCGACTGGTACCGGCGCTTCGCCGAGGGCCGGCCGGGGGCGATCGTGGTCGAAGCCACCGGCGTGCGTGACATCCCTTCCGGCCCCCTGCTCAGGATCGGCGACGACCGTTTCATCGACGGCCTCCGGCGGCTCGTCGCGGCCGTACGCGAGGCGAGTGAAGGCCATACCCGTGTGTTTATCCAGCTGATCGACTTTCTCTCGATCCGCCGCCGGCCCGAACCGGAAAAATACTTTCAGCGGTTTCTCCGCGTCACCGGGCGGCATCGCGAACGCCTGCACCTGCCGCACGCCGGGGAACAGTCCGTGCGCGATCGGCTCATGACCCTGTCCGATGACGAACTCGCCACGGTTCTCGACGAACGCGAACTCGATGAACTGCGCCGCGGCGCGCGCGAGCGGGTGACGGACACGCAGCATGCGCACATTCGCGAGTTGCCGCACGTGTTGCCGGACATTTTTGCCGCCGCCGCCGTGCGCGCCGAACAGGCCGGGTTCGATGGCGTGGAACTGCATTACGCGCACGCCTATACGATGGCCTCGTTTCTGTCGGCGCTGAACACCCGCGACGACGGCTACGGCGGCGCACGCGAAAACCGGGTCCGCCTGCCGCTCGAGGTGTACGCCCGCGTGCGCGCAGCGGTTCGGCCCGACTTCGCGGTGGGTTGTCGCTTCCTGTCCGAGGACTGCATCGACGGCGGTAATACCGTTGCCGACGCCGAATACTTCGCCGTCGAGTTCGCGCGCGCCGGCATCGATTTCCTGTCGCTGTCGCGCGGCGGCAAGTTCGAGGACGCGAAACAGCCGCGCGTCGGCGAAGCGGCCTATCCGTATACCGGCCCGAGCGGTTACGAATGCATGCCGCAATACCTGTCCGACGACCGCGGTCCGTTCGGCCGCAACGTGGAACCGGCGGCGCGGATCCGCGCCGCCGTACGCGCCGCGGGGCAGGCCACCCCGGTCGTGGTCGCCGGAGGCATCCATGCGTTCGAACAAGCCGAAGCGATCCTCGCGGCGGAGCAGGCCGACATCATCGGGTTCGCGCGCCAGGCACTCGCCGATCCGGACTGGTTCATCAAGGTTCGTTCCGGCTGCGGGTCCGAAGTGCGCCTGTGCGAGTACACGAACTACTGTGAAGGACTCGATCAGAAGCACAAACAGGTGACGTGCCAGTTGTGGGATCGCGAGGCGCTCGACGAACCCGGGACGACCCGGTCGAAGGACGGACGGCGGCGGTTGATCGCGCCGCGCTGGAAGCGGACGCACGGCCGATGATCAGTCCTCGGCGCGGGAAATTCGCCAGCAACAGTAAATCATCACGGCGATCACGAGCGCGGGTGCTCCGAACAGGGCGACGAAGCTCGCCAGCGGCAGACCGAGGATCATGCCGGCCGCTCCGGGAAAAAACGCGCGAGGGCGCTCGCCGGTACCGGGGCGGTGCCGAGCGAGACGGCGAACATGACGAGGCCGGACGTGGCGAGACCGGGCAGGCCCGGATGAACGCTCAGCGCCCACGGCTGCGACGTCAACGTTGCGACCATCCACACGATCGTCACGACAACCCCGCTGACGGACGAGGCGATCGCGGCTTCGCGGCTGACCGCACGGCAGTTCATGCCAACGACGAGCGGGAAGAAAAAGCAGGCGCCGAGGATCGCGACGGCAAACGAGACGATCCGCAACAGCAGGGCGACGTCCGGGATCGCGCACACGAACGCGATGGCGCCGATGACGACGATCGACCCGCGCGACACGCGCAGGTAATACGCCTCGTCACGCCGGATGCCGCGGGGCTCGTGGATACACTTGCGCAGGATGTCGTGCGCGACCGCGCTGCCGGACATGAGCAACAAGCTGTCGGTCGTCGACATCGCGGCGCTCGCGATACCCGTGAGCACGAATGCCGCGACCACGGGCGACAGGTATGTCGTCACGAGCAGCGGAAACGCCTGGTCGGGAGAGCGTACGCCGTCCCACACGAGCACCCGGGCAGCGGCCCCGAGATAGAAATTACCGAACGTGAGGAACACGATCACGAGAACGACGGTCACAGGCAGGGAATAGCGCGCGATCCGGTGGTCGCGCGCCGCGTACATTTTCGTCACGAGTTCAACCCGGGTGCAGTAAGCAACGCACCACACGATATGCCACGAAACGAGATAAGCCCAGGACCATTCGAGTCCCTTCAGCGAGGTCCAGCCGGGTGCGACAGCCTCAACCTTGTGCAGCATGTCGTACCAGCCGCCGAGATGTTCGAGCATCGCCGGCGCGAGCACGAGCAGACCGATCCAGACAAAAATGAACTGGGCGACGTTCGTCCACACGACTGCGAGCAGGCCGCCGAGTGCAACGTAGACGACAAAGATCACGGTCCCGAGCGCGAGCCCGGAAAAGAAACTGATGTGCAACAGGCTTTCGAGCACGAACGCCATGCCGCGGATCTGCGCGATCAGGTAGATAATGCTCGAGCCGGCGACGATCACCGCGCTCCAGGCGCGCAAACCGTTGCTCGCAAAGCGGTCACCCATGTAGTCCGGCAGCGTGATCCCGCCGTACTCGCGCAGTTTGCGCGCGAGCGCGAAGAAGATGATCGCAATACCGGCGGCGAAGCCGAAGAACGGCAGGATCGCGACCCCGCCGAAACGGGCCGCGTAACCCGCGCCGCTGATCAGCGCACCGCCGTTCATGATCGCGGCCATGTTCGCCATGACCAGGATCGGCAGACCGAACCGTCGGCCGGCGACCCAGAAATCTTCCTCGGAGCGCTGCGAGCGGGCCGCGATCAGGCCGAGCACGAGTACGATGAGGAAATACAGGGTAAAGATCGCGAGTCCGATCTGGGCAGGGTCCGTCATGTTTAACGCAGAGTCACTCGCTGGCGGCAATCGCGAGCGTCGAGCTTACCGTACCGCAAGCGCGGCGAGAATCCGCGTGCCGCACGATCTGGAACAAACGCGTGCGGACGTTTACTGTGAGCGCTCGTAACCGGGAGCCCCGCGGATTGATCAGAAGCCGCGTCTTTGCGTGCGTGTTGTTGTGCGTCGGGATGTCGCCGTGCGCGGCTTACGGTGATCGTTTTATCGTGCCCGACTACCATGCCTACGGCTATTACGGTGCGCCGTATCGCAGCGACGATGCGCTCGAACTCGCGCGGATCCGCCGCGAATTGCGTGACCAACGCCGCCTCGACAACGAACGCGCGCGCCGCCAGGAACAGGAAATCAACCTGCTGCGCCAGCAGACGATGACGGATCACCAGATCAGCGCGCAGCAGGCGTGTTATTACCGTTCCACCGGCGGTTTCGAATTGTGCGCGGACCTGTTCGCGCCCGACAGCGCGGCGTTCGCCGACTGTGAGGGGCGCGTCATTCAGCGCAACCCGTCGTGCAACGGGGTGCCGCTGAAAGGGCGGGGTATCCCGCCCGGCACCGAGTAGAACCGCGCGAACGGATCCGGTTCCGCATATCCAGGAGTAGCGTCCATGCCGACTGAACAGCCTTCCATGAAGCTGTGTTACCAGAGTTTCGTCGACGAGACGATCGCCGCGACGTATCTGCAGCGTCTCACCGCTCACCTGCAGCACGTCGGCGGCGATGCGCAGATCGACGTGAAGCAGTTATCGCCGCCGGATTCCTATGCCCACCCGGCGATGGAATTTCGCTGCGCGCGCGACGTCGTGCGCAACGCGATCCGCGCCGAGCGCGAGGGTTACGATGCATTCATCGTCGGACATATCCAGGACTCCGGGCTATGGGAAGCGAAATCCGTCGTCGACATCCCGGTGCTCGGACTCGGCGAAGCGTGCCTGCTGTATGCCTGCATGCTCGGCATGCGCATCGGCATCGTCACGATCAATCCGCGCTTCATTCCGGGATTCCATACCCAGATCAAAAAGTACGGACTCGAACAGCGTATCGTCGGCGTGCACGCGATGACTTTCGAACCCGGCGAACTGACCGCCGCATTCGATTCCGCCGAGACCTACGCGTCCGCGCGGCGGTCGTTTTGCGAGCAGGCCGCGCCGCTCGTGGCCGACGGGGTTGACGTGCTGATCCCGGGCGGAGGGATCCCGATGCTGCTGTTTTCCGGCGAGCAGGGCTTCAGCGTGAACGGCGCCCCGGTTGTCGACGGCATTCCGATCCTCGTGAAAATGACCCGCGCGGCCGTGGAACTGAAACGCCTGAACGGCCTCGGGGTCAGTCGCGCGGCCGATATGGTGATCCCGCCGGATTACGTTATTGATGAATTACTCGCGCCGTGATTGCGCGCCACCACGACAGGAAAATCGACCCATGCTGAGAACGAAGCCCCGGATCTTCAACGAGAACAAATTAAAACTCGGATTTTTTTCGCCGAACTGCTCCGGCGGCATGGCCGTGACGAAAGTGCCCGAACGCTGGGTTAACTCCTGGGAGAACAATCTCGAACTCGCGCGGTTGTCCGATGATGCCGGCATCGAGTTCCTGCTGCCGATCGCACGCTGGGTAGGTTACGGCGGGGAGACGGATTTTCACGGCAACGTGCTCGAGACGATCACCTGGGCGAGCGGTTGCCTCGCGCACACGACGGACCTGACGGTCTTTGCCACCGTCCATACGGCGTTCATCCATCCCGTTGTCGCGGCCAAGCAGCTCGCGACGATCGATCAGATGAGCCGTGGCCGTCTCGGGCTCAACATCGTGTGCGGCTGGAACAAACCGGAATACGAAGCGTTCGGTATCGACTTGCCGGAAAAGCACAGCGATCGCTATGCGCTCGGCCAGGAGTGGTTCGATGTCGTGCGCAAGCTGTGGTCGCACCCGCAGCGTTTCGACTGGAACGGCGATTTCTACCACCTGAAAGGCGTGCACGGCGAGCCGGCCCCGTACAATGGCATGCTGCCGGTGATGAATGCCGCGGGTTCCGTCGAAGGACGCGAGTTCGCGAGCAGCAACGCCGATTTTCTGTTCATGGTGTCGCTCGATCCGGCCGCGAGCAAGGATGAAGTGAACACGATCAAGTCGCAGGCTGCCCGTCGCGGCCGCGATGTTGGTGTGTTTACGCTCGTGCACGTTGTCTGCCGCCCGACGCAGAAGGAAGCGGAGGAGTACTACCATTACTACGCCGAGGAAAACGCGGACTGGGAAGCGGTCGACAACCTGATGGCGCTGCAGGGCATGCACGCGCAATCGTTTCCGGAAGAAGCGCTGCGCACAATGCGCAGCCGCTTCGCCGCCGGTCACGGCAGCTTTCCGATCGTCGGTGACCCGGATCACGTGGCGAAAGAACTCGAGCGCGTGCCGGCCGGCGGTTTTGCCGGTTGCACGCTGTCGTTCGTGGACTACGCGAAGGAGTTCCCGTACTTCCGCGACGAAGTCCTGCCCCGCCTCGAAGCACGCGGGTTGCGTCAGCCCTATGTGCCGATCCGCAACGGTGCTTGATGCCGGTCAACCGGCCCGGGGCATACGGGGTTATGCTTGCAACGGCGGCTATGGGCTGTTGCAGCGACGGAGGAAGCAGGCGCGATGAAGAAAATTCCGAAAATGAAATCCGTCATGACACCGTTTCCCTACGACATTGGCCCGTCAGAGCCGATCGGCAAGGCGCGCAAGATGATGCTCGACAACCACATCCATCACCTGCCGGTCACCGACAACCATGTGCTCAAGGGCATCGTGAGTGATCGTGATATCAAGCTGATGCTCGGCCCCGAATTCGACTATCCCGATCCGAAGGAAGTGACGGTCGCGGACGTCATGGTCGACGATCCGTATGTCGTCGACATCGAGACGTCCCTGATCACGGTGCTCGACGAACTCGCGGATCGGCATATAGGCACCGCGCTCGTGACGAAGGACGGCCGGCTCGCCGGCATCTTCAGCACCGGCGATGCGTGCCGTGAACTGTCGCAACGCCTGAAAGCCGAATTCGGCGACCCGTCCGGCGGCACGGACGCGGCCTGAAGCGGCGTTATGTCGCCGGCGCCGTTGATCGATGCGCTCCGCGAGCCCGACGCCTACCCGCATCCCTGTACCGCGATCCGCCTGATCGAGACCCACATCTCGTGGGTGTTCCTCACCGGCGAGTACGCCTACAAACTGAAGAAGCCGCTTGATTTCGGTTTCCTCGATTTCACGACGCTCGCGCGGCGCGAGTTCTACTGCCGCGAGGAACTGCGCTGTAACCGGCGTTTTGCACCGGATCTGTATCTCGACTGCGTCCCGGTAAACCGCGCGGCCGATGGCCGCGTGCGCATCGGCGGCAGCGGCGAGACGATCGAGTGGGCGGTGAAAATGCGTGAATTCGACGTCGACGAACAAGCCGATCACGTGCTCGAGCGCGGTGAACTCGAGGCGCCGTTATTGCGCCGCTTCGCCGCCCGACTCACGCGCATTTACGCCGCGGCACCGGCGCCGCGGGCGATGGCGGACGAGCTCGGTGCCGCGCATATCGCCGCGCCGGTGACGGACAATTTCCGTGAGCTCGAGCGTTTGCGCAGCGACCCGGATGAACGCGCGGCGCTCGCGCGCATACGCACGTGGAGCGCGAACCGCCACGCGCTGTTACGTGATGTGTTCGATGCGCGTGCACGCGACGGTTACGTGCGTGAATGCCACGGCGATCTGCATCTCGCGAACCTCGTGCGGCGCGGCGACGACATCATTGCATTCGACTGCATCGAGTTCAGCGAGGCCTTGCGCACGATCGACCCGGTGTGTGATATCGCGTTCCTGTTCATGGACTGCGCCGTGCGCGGACGCGACGATCTCGCGTATGCGTTCCTCGATGCCTACCTCGACGCCAGTGCCGACTACGACGGCGCGGCCCTGCTGCGCTACTACGCCGTTTACCGCTCGCTCGTGCGGGCGAAGATCGCGGCGCTGCGACTCGAGCAATGTGCCGATCCGCACAGCGCCGAGAGTCTCGCCACGCATCTCGCCTGGGCCGACCGCGCGACGGAGGCGCGCGGGGTCGCGCTCGTGTTGATGTGCGGTGTATCGGGGTCTGGCAAATCCTGGCTGGCCGAGCGCCTCGCGCCTGCGTTGCCGGCGATACGCCTGCGTTCCGATGTCGCGCGCGACGCGCTGTCACCGCCGGCCGGCGAGTCGGGCGCGCGTTATTCGCCCGCGCAACGCGAGCGGGTGTATACCCGTCTCGGCGACTGCGCGCGTCCGATCCTCGCCGGCGGTGACACCGTGATCGTCGATGCGACGTTTGCGGACCGCGCCACACGCGCGCGCTTCGCCGGGTTGGCGCGCGCGGCCGGTGCCGCCTGTGTCGTTGTCTACTGTACGGCGGCGCGGGCGACGCTCGAGGAGCGCATCACCCGGCGCGAGCGTGAAGGCCGCGACCCGTCGGAGGCGACGGTTGCGGTATTGCAGCAGCAACTCGCGCACTTCGAGCCGCCGCCGCGCGATGCCTGCGTCGAGGTTGTAACGGATGCGCCCTGCGACATCGGCGAGGTCGCGCGCGCAATCGCGGCGCACATAATCTGACCCGCGCGAGCGAGCGCGCGAAAAAAAAGCGACGGGCCGGGTGAGAAGCCCGGGAGGGGATTACGACCCGGACTCTCGGCTGGCGGGGCCTTGGCCCGGCCCGTCAAATATCGATACGCGATAGCGGCGACAGTGGATCACCGAGTCGGTATCCTCGCGCGATGAGCACACCCCTTACTCCCGGTGCCGCGAACGCGCCCGCGTGGCCCGGCGCATGACTGCACCCGCCGGACGCAAGACGCTCGTGGCGCGACCACGCGACTGGATGGCGCTCGCCGCGCTCGTCGCGATGTGGGGATCGGCGTTCGCGCTGACGTCGATCGCCGTTGCCGGTATGGCGCCGGTGTGGGTCGCCGCCGGGCGGATCACGCTCGGTGCGGGGTTGCTGTGGCTCGTCATGCGGGCCACGGGCGAAACCCTGCCGCGCGAACGCAGCACCTGGGCGTGGTTTGCCTGGCTCGGGTTCATCGGTAATGTCGCGCCGTTCGTTCTGATCTCGTGGGCGCAGCAAACGATTGCCTCCAGCCTCGCCGGCATTCTCGTCGCGCTCATGCCGATCATGGTGATCCTGCTCGCGAACGTGCTGCTGCCCGATGAACCGCTGACCCGACGCAAGGCGCTCAGTTTCGGCTGCGGATTCATCGGGGTCGTACTGCTCGTCGGCCCGGCCGCACTCGGTGATTTCTCCCTCGACGGCATGCGCATCGTCGCCGAACTCGCGGTCTTGCTCGCGGCCGCGGGTTACGCCCTGAATGCGGTGACGGCGCGTCTCGCCCCGCCGCTTCCGGGCCTCGTGCTCGGCGCCGGCGTGTTGCTCGCCGCCGCGCCGCAGGCCCTGTTGATCGCGGTGCTGTCGTCACCCGCGCCGGCGATGCCGTCGGCGGCGACGTTGACGGCGGTCGTGCTGCTCGGTGTGTTCCCGACGGCGCTCGCCACGGCCGTGCTGTACCCGCTGCTCATGCGCGCCGGCGCCGGATTCGTCGCCACCTCGAATTACTACGTGCCGTGTTTTGCCGTCGCGCTCGGGGTCGCGTTCATGGGCGAATCGCTGCATGCATTCGACTACGCCGGGTTCGTTGTGATCCTGCTCGGGGTCGTGATCGCGCAGACCGACGGCGACCCGGCGGGCTGACCAGGCCGCCGCGCCCGCGTAGCTCGGCACGCCTGCGTTCAGCTGCTGCCGGTCAGGCGTTTCAGCAGGGGGAAGCCGAGGGCGTATGGCAGGGCGCGGATCAACTTGAGGATCCACACGAGCCGGCGGGGAAACGCGATTTCGAAACGGCCGCGTTCGATGCCCGCGAGGATCCGCCGCGCGGCGGCATCCGCCGGCATGATGAACGGCATGGGAAACGGGTTGTTCGCGGTCATCGGGGTCGCGACGAAGCCCGGATGCACAACGCTCATACGGTAACCTCGCGCCGCGAGATCGAAGCGCAGGCTCTCGGCCATGTGCGTCAGCGCGGCCTTGCTCGAACCGTACGCCACGGCGTTCGGTAAACCGTTGAAGCCCGCGACGGATGAGATCACGGCGACGGTCGCACCCGGACTCAGCAGCCCGGCTGCGAGCGTAGCGCCGATGATCCTGAACGGCGCGACGACGTTCGTTTCGAGGGTGCGCGAGAAATCTTCCGGTGTCGTATCGTCGAGGCCGCCCATGCGCCAGAACGCGGCCGCGCAGATGAGCAGATCGACGTTACCGGCCCGGGTTGCGACAGCGTCCAGCGCCGTTGTCAGCGCGGTCGCGTCGAGCACGTCGAACGCAACGTCGATAATTGCGCCGGCATGTTCGTCGCGCAGTGCCGCGAGCGCATCGGCGTTGCGTGCGGAAACAACCACCTGCCAGCCACGACCCGCAAGTTTGCGCGCGAGTTCGCGACCGATGCCGCTGCTCGCGCCGATGATCCAGGCCGTGCCCGCGCGCTTCATCGCGCCGTCACCGCGATCGCGACCGTCGTGGCGGCGGGCGCGAGCAGTTGCGCCGGGCACGCGTTCGCGCTGACGGCGGGGCGATAATCGATCAGCGAGTCGTCGCCTGGCGCGCGGAAGTTCAGTTTCCTCAGGCACCCGTCCGCGTACCACAGGTTCAGGTCGAGATCGCCGCTGACGACGTATTGCCGACCGCCGCCGTCCGCGCGACCCGCCGGCAACGCGGTGATCGATACCTCGGCGAGTTCACCGGTTTGCGTGTTCAGCAACTGAGTTGCTTGCGGGGTCCGCGGATGCCAGTAGCTCGTCGGCAGCACATCGGCTGTGAAAACGCGTTCGACACCGTGGCCGGTCGTCACCCGGAAGCCGTCCGCTTCGGCGCGGCCGGCGATGCGAAACCGTTTGCCGTCGTTGTTCGTCGTCGTCTCGATACTGACGAGGCGGTTGTCGCGCCAGACCTCGCGGTTGCGATGCTCGTACTCGAAGACCGTGATGAACGCGAATTTGATTTTCAGATCGATGGCGATGTCCGCGATGATGTCCGCGCCGTCACGGCGCACGGAGATCGTATGCCGGCCCATCGGCTGGTCCTTGCGCAGCACGTCGAACGCGAGATTCACGACCGGTTCCGCGACCGCGGGCGCCGCGCCGAGCACGCCGGCGCAGCACACGTATGCGAGGACCCGAAGTTTCATCGCGCGGCCACCGGGGCGGGGACGGCCGGCGCGCCCTCGCGCCGGAAGAAGATCAGGACTTCGCCCACCGTAATGCCGAACTTCGACACGGTCGCGCGGTTCAGGAGCACGTGCTCGTCGAGGCGCCACATCCAGTCGTCGAACGTGAGGCGCAGCGTCCTGTCGTTGCCGGTTTGCAGGTCGAACGTGTAACGCCAGTTGAACGCATTGCCGGAAACTTCGCCGCTCGCCGTGCCGACAACCCCGTCGGCGGTGCCTTCCCAGCCCGTCGCGCCACGGCGTCGCAGGCGCCAGATCCGTTGCTCCGTCTCGCCGTCGTGATAACGAAACGCTTCCGTCAGCGTCAGAATTTCGCCGTCCCACGTGCCGATGATGTCAACGATAAACCGGCGTCGCACGTTGCCGAAGCGATCCTGGAACTGGCCCCAGGCTTGCGTTCGACCGGTGAAGTAAGCGACGAGATCGAGCGCCGGTTCGGCGTTCGCGAAATCTCTCAGATCCGGGTTTGCGCAGCCGCTACCCAGCGTTGCGAGCAAGGCGCTCAGGAACAGTCTGGTCATGAATTTTTCCTTCAACAGCTTCGGGCCGCGGCAGCCAGCGTGCGGCGGATGTTCTCGTGCGCCTCGCGCGTGATCGGATAGCGCCGCATCACGTACAAAGCGCCGAGCTTGAACATGACGGGCGCGGCGCCGTAGAGCAGCGCGAGGCCGGTGATGTGTGCGGGTGTGTTCGAGCCATTCGGATCGAAGCCGATCAGATCGAGCAGCGGAAACGCGATCCCGATTGCGAGCGCGAACGCGAGTTTCGTCGCGGTGCCCCAGATCGCGAAGAACAGGCCGGGGCGACGGTAACCGGATTGGGCGGCGTCCCAGTCGATCAGATCTGCCTGCAGCGCCGCGGGCAGGGTCAGATCGGCACCGGTGGCAATCCCGGTCGCGACCACGATCACGGTATACGGCCACACGTCGCCGCTACCGAGGAACGGGGTCCACATGAAGAACGCGCAGGCGATCGCCATGCCGAGCCGCCAGCTCACGTGCTTGCCGAAACGCTTCGAGCACCGCACCCACAACGGTACCGAGGCGATCGCCGAACCAAAGTAGGCGACTAGCAGGACGCCGGCATGCGCGGGCGCCTGCAGCACGTGGGTCGTGTACATGAGAAACAAGGTCGCCGGCACGGCATTCGCGATCCCGTTCAGCAGGAAGGCCGTAAGCAACTGTCGCAGCGGTGAGGGGCCACGCAGCAATTCGAGTGCGGCGCGGATCGGCTGTGTCGGCAGCCGCACCTCGGCCCGGTCCGGGACGACGACGAGCGCGAGCAGGACCGAGACGACGAGCGCGACAACGACGAGCCAGGTGATGACCTCGAGCGCGCGGTCGACGTCGCGCGCGTCGCCGAAGCCGAGCGCCGCCGGCACGACGAGGGCCGCGAGCGTCCCGGCAAGTCCGTAAGCCACGCGCGCGCCACTGATCCGGCTGCGCTGCTGGTAGTCCGGTGACAGCTCCGCGCCCCAGGCGTTCATCGGCACGATCACCATCGTGCCGGCGGCATACACGACGATGGTCCAGCCCAACAGATAACCGAGACCCGGATCCGCGGGGGGCATGAACAGAGCCTGGATCGCGAGCACGGCGAACGGGGTGCCGAGCGCAACCATGAGCTTGCGCCGTCCCCAGCTCAGCGGGGTGCGATCGGAAAGGTAACCGACGAGCGGATCGGTGACGGTATCCCACAGCCGCGCGAGCAGCAGTACGAGGCCGATCGTCGTGAGGCTGTAACCGGTGACCGTGGCGTACAGGTTCGGCACGAAGACCTGCAGGCTCAGAAACGCCGCCGCGAGCGGCAGGGCCGGTGCCGCATAGCTCGCGAGCACCCGCACGGGCACGACGGCATCCGCCGGCGGCTGCCGCGCGTGAACGCGTTTCACAGATTCACGGTTCGTTGTTGCATGCCGCTATTACGCCGCTGCGAGCCGTTCGGATTAGCGTTGCGGGCAACGCGGGGGTGGCGCGCCGGCGCGTGCGGGTTTGCCCGGTGTCCCTGTCGCGGAAAGCTTTTGACTCCCGAACCACAGACCCCCTATGCTCCGCGAATGTCCATGGTCAACCCAGTTTCCGGTTGTCTCCCGGCGCCGGGGGACGACATGACTCCGCCGCTGACGGCGAGCGGGCGGTGCGCTGCCGGTGATTGACCAATTGCCGCTGATCCTCGCCGAATTCGCGTCACCGTCGGCGATCGTCGCGCTCGCCACGCTGACCGTGCTCGAAATCGTACTCGGCATCGACAACCTGATTTTCATCTCGATCGTCACGGAGCGCCTGCCGCCGACCCTGCGTCAGCGTGCGCGAATGATCGGGCTGTCGCTCGCGCTGATCATGCGCATGCTCCTGCTGGCCTTCGTGGCCCGCCTGCTGCTGCTCGAAAAGCCATTGTTCGAGGCCTTCGAGCGCGCATTCTCGTGGCGTGACGTGATTTTTGTCGCCGGGGGTTTGTTCCTGATCGCGAAAGCAACGATCGAGATCGTGACGACGGTGGAAACGCCCGATGCGGGGCACACCGTGGCCGGTGGCGCCGCCGCCGGGACCGCGACGATGGGCGCGACGATCGCCCAGATCGTCGTGCTGGACATGATTTTTTCGGTCGATTCAATCCTCACCGCGTTCGGCCTGACCCGGGTGATTCCGATCATGGCCGTCGCGATCATTATCGCGATGATCGTCATGGTGGTGGCGGCGAAACCGCTCGCGGAGTTCGTCAATCGTTATGTCAGTGTCAAGATTCTCGCGCTGGCGTTTCTCGTCCTGATTGGGGTCGTGCTGATCGCGGACGGGTTTCACGTGCATATCCCGCGCCCCTACGTGTATTTCGCGCTCGCCTTTTCGCTTTCGGTCCAGGCTCTGACCCTGATCGCAACGCGCAAACAGGCCGGCGCATGAGGACGCCGAATGCGGCACGTTCGTGCCGAACTGGTAGTCTGTGTGACACAAAGCACGCGGATTGGGCTGCACACGCGTAACATCGGTTGTTGGGCGCCGCGTTTTCCGCGGCGAACATTCGCGTGAGGAACGCTGACAATGACGATTGTGTACATCATTATCCTGCTCGGTGCGAACGCGTTCTTCGTCGCCGCGGAGTTTGCGCTGGTCAAGGTTCCGGCCGTACGCATCGACGCGCTGGCCGCCGCCGGCGGCGGCGCGGCGCAGATGACGAAGCGGATTGCGGAGAATCTCGAAACTTACCTCGCGACGTGCCAGCTCGGTATCACGATGGCCTCGCTCGGACTCGGCTGGATCGGCGAGCCGGCGGTCGCCGCGCTGTTGACCCCGCTGTTCGTCGAGTTTGGCCTGCCCGAGGATTCGATTCACGTCATTGCGTTCCTGCTCGGGTTCATCCTGTTTTCATCCCTGCACATCGTTATCGGCGAACAGGTGCCGAAGACGTATGCGATCCGTGAGCCCGCGACCGTCTCGCTGTGGGTCGCCTATCCCCTGCACCTGACCTATATCGTGACGTATCCGCTTACGTGGTCGCTGAATCTCGCGTCGAACGCGACGCTGAAGCTGCTCGGGGTCGCGTCCGTCTCGCATGCCGACATCCTCAGCGGCGCGGAGATCCGGGGCTTGATCAGCGCATCGCGCGAGCACGGCGCGATCGAGGCGAGCCACGCGGACATGATGCACAACCTGTTCACGTTCCACGATCGCCCGGTTGAGCGCATCATGCTGCCGCGCCGGTTTATCGAAACGATCGAGCTCGGCATCACGCGCGAGGAGATGATCGCGGTACTGAGCCAGTCGAAGCATTCCCGGCTCGCCGTGATCGATCGCATGTGGGAGAACTTTGTCGGCATCGTCCTCGTCAAGGAAGTGCTCATCGCCCTGCTCGAGGACACGTCGGAACGGCCGCTCGCGAACAACAAATCGTTGATCCGTGAGGCGCAGCTGATCCCGGAATCACAGCCCGTCGCCGATCTGTTCCAGTCGATGCAGGCAAACCGCAATCATGTTGCTTTCGCCGTGGACGAGTACGGCGAAGTCAGCGGTCTCGTCACGATGGAAGATTTAATCGAGGAGATCGTCGGTGACATTTCCGATGAGTCCGACACACCCCGTGTGCACGAACTCGTGCGGGAAACCGCGACGGGTTGGCAGTGTGACGGTTTTACGCTGCTCGGCGATCTCGAACGCGTGATCGGCGTTGAAATCGATCCCGAGATCGATGCGAATACGGTGACCGGCCTGTTCATGCAGACGCTGTCACGTCTCCCGGAAACCGGTGATGAGATTACCGTCGGCGATTTCCGTTTCGAAATAAAGCACATGAACGGACGCCGACCGGTCATGGTGGAAATTACCCTTACCCCCGGATCGGAACATGAACCGGCGGCATTGCCGGCGCCCGACCCGTCGGATGAAGGGCTGACGTAAACGAAGGAGGGATCCGGTGATTCGAACGCTGCTCTACGACAAGGTTACGAATACGCTGACCGAAGGTGGACGCGAAGCGGTCGACGTCTGGCGGGAGAATCCGGACACCGTGATCTGGGTCGATCTGCAGGACGAAGCGCCGGCGGACGAACGCGCCCTGATGGAGCATGACTTCGGACTGCACCCGCTCGCCATACACGACGCGACACGTGAGCGGCACCCGCCGAAGATCGAAGAGTTCGACGACAACCTGTTCGTCCTGCTGCGGGGTCTCGACAAGGACACGAGCGACATCAATTTCGGCGTCATTCAGCTCGGGATGTTCGTCGGCGAGCGTTTCCTCGTTACGCGACACAACAAGGACTCCGTCAGTGCCGACGCGATCTGGGACGACGTGCTCGCGAAGTCGCCCGCGACGATGAGCTGCGATACGGTCGCGGTGAAACTGCTGAATCGCGTTGTCCGCCGTTTCATCGGCGTGCTGTTGTCACTCGAACCGCGTCTCGATGAACTCGAACACGAAATTTTCACGAACCCGTCCGACAAGCTGCTCGCGGAACTGACCGGTTACAAGTCCCGCCTGCGTCATTTGCGCCGGATCGCGAATTACCATTTGCAAATCGCGGCCGAGTTACGGCGCGGCAACACGCGCTTGATCAGCGATGATCTGACGCACGAAATCGCCGATGTGTATGAGCAGCTCGAGCGCTCGTTGAGCCTCGCGCAGCTGTATTACGAATCGGCCTGCGACCTGATGGACGGCTATCTGGCGTCGACGTCGCACAGCCTGAATCGGGTCATGCAGATCCTGACGATTTTCACCGTCATGTTCGTGCCACTGACGTTCCTCGCCGGCATTTACGGTATGAATTTCGAGAACATGCCGGAGCTGCACTCGAGTTCGGGCTATTTCATCGTCATCGGCGTCATGGTCGTGATCGTGATCCTGCAACTCCTGTTCTTCAAGCGGAAACGATGGATATGACGCTGGCCCTGCGCGTAGTGCTCGTGTACTGCCTGCTGGCAGGCACGGGCGCGTACGCCGCCGCAGAGATTCCCGATCCGCCGGTAATGACGGACCTCTCCGCGAGCTGGTGGGATTACATCGCCGCGAGCCCCGAGGATGAGCGGCCCGCGCGGATCGGGCGTTTGCGCGATGCAATCGAGGCCGTGCACGACGCGAGTGACGATGCCGTCGTCAGGGCGTCCGCCGTGAATGCGTTCGCGTCCATCGATGCGCTGCTCGTGCTGATGGCGCGTCCGGGCACCGAGGCGGAACCGCCGCCGACGATTGCATCAAGCTATACGTTTGCCGACATGATCGACTTCTTCGAGGCCGCGCGCGAAGCGGAGCTCGAATCGCGCCTGCTCGATCAGCAACTGCAGCGCGAGGTACAGGCATCGAGCCGCGCCCAGGGCCGCCTCAGCGACAGCAAGGCGGCCTACCTGCGGCTCGACAGCGCCGATCCGGCCCGGATGCTCGCCGGCCTGCGGCTCGTCGAAGCCCGCCTGGAACTCGCCGTACAACGCGAAGAGCAACGGCTGCAGCGCGTGCGACTGGAAAACTGGAAAGCGCGCGAAGCCAGCAACAAGACGCTGCTCGATGCCGCGACGAAGTTCCTGCAGGTCGATGCGGAAGTGATCGCGTCCGCCGAAAAGCGGCTCGCGCGCAACCGTGCCGAGGCCGAGCGTCATGCCGGGGAAGCGCGCAAACTGCGCGCACGCGGCTACGCCGCGGACGCGCAGACCGACGAAGCGGCGGCGAAACTCGCGGCAATCGAAATCATCGCGGCCGAGGCCCACGAGGCTGAATCAGCAAGCATGGTGCGGCGCTATGCACTGCAACTCGCGTATCTCGGCGCGCGACTCGATCCGAACGAGGAGAATCTCGCGATCTTGCGACGGCAACGCGAGGAGGCGGTCGAGTTCATCAGTGAGATGAACAAGCAGGTCGCGGTGTGGCGGGAAGTGGCGCTGCGCGAGCGTCAGCGCGCGCTGCAGATCCTGACCGACCCGGACAATGAGCGCGACGCGCGGGCCGCCGCGCGCGTCGAGCGACGCCGGGAACTCGCGGACGACGCGTTGCGCGCGCTCGCGCGCATCGATGTAATCCACCACCGCATCGGCTTCGTCGAACAACTCGGCGCGAAGTTCCTCGCGAACTACGGCGGCAGCGCCGCGGATTTGCTGCCGAGCCTGATCGACGGGCTGCAGAACAGCTGGTCATTCCTGGCTCGCTGGAGCAAGGCGAGCCTGTTCGAGATTAACGCAACACCGGTGACCCTGTTCGGGATTTTCCGGGTTGCGATCATTCTCGTTATCGCGATCTGGGTATCGAAACTGATCCGCCATGCGCTCGAACGGGTCATGAGCCGGGGCAGTACGATGAGCCGGTCTTCCGTCTATATGCTCGGGCGGATCTTTCACTACATCATCCTCATCACCGCGGTACTCGTTTCACTGTCGTCTCTCGGTCTCGATTTCACGAAGCTGGCGTTTATTGCCGGCGCGCTCGGTGTCGGGATCGGTTTCGGTCTGCAGGCGATCTTCAGCAATTTCATTTCCGGCATCATCGTGCTGTTCGAACGCAGCCTGAAAGTCGGTGATTACGTCGAGCTTGAATCCGGCGTCACCGGTGAGGTCCGCGAAATCAATATCCGCAGTACGCTGATCACGACGAACGACAACGTCGACATCCTCGTGCCAAACTCGGAATTCGTTAACGGGCGCGTGATCAACTGGACCCTGCGCGATGCGCACCGGCGCATGCATGTGCGGTTCGGCGTTGCTTACGGAAGCGACAAGGAACTCGTACGCAAGGCCGCGCTCGAAGCCGCGGATAACGTCAAGTTCACGCTGCACGACGTACCGAATCGCGCACCGCAGGTATGGCTGACGGAGTTTGGTGACAGCAGCCTGAATTTTGAACTCGTCGTGTGGCTCACGGCGCAGGCGGTCGTCCGCCCGGGTGCCGTCAACGCGGCGTACACCTGGGAACTCGATACGGCGCTGCACAAGTACGGTCTCGAAATTCCGTTCCCGCAGCGCGATTTGAATGTGCGTTCTTTCTTCGGCCGCAAGGACGGGGAGGGACTGAAATGGTTCGACGAGGCGCGTGACGACGATGCGGACGCGCGCCCCGGTTGAGCCGGCCTAATCACCGCGACGGTCCGAACATCGCGCAACGAGCGGAGGTCAAAGGCAGATCGTGACGGCAGACAACGACAATCGATTCAGCTTTGCGTTTGCCGAGGGCGACAGCGCGGAGCGCATCGCTGCGCAACTCGTCGCCGCCCTCGGCGAGGCGACGGCAGTGACGAACCTCGGCTTTCTCTACGCGACGGATACGACCGCGCCGATGCTGGAGGAAATTCTGCGTCTGCTGAAAGCCGGCACCGGGGTTACGCACTGGACCGGCTCCGTCGGTATGGGGATCGGGATCATGGGGCAGGAGTACTACGATCGCCCGGCCGTCGCGGTGATGCTCGGTGATTTCGCGCCGACGGATTTCCGCGTGATCGAACCCCAGGCGATCGACGTGACGGGGTTCATCAGCGCGAACGCGGCGACCCTCGACCCCGATGATCACTATTTCGGGGTCGTGCACGCCGATCCGGGCAACGGCCGCACCCCGGGACTCATCGCCGCGCTCGCCGAGGCCGTGCCGAACGCGTTTTTCGTCGGTGGTATGACGTCCGCGCAGACCCGGCACCTGCAGATTTGCGACGCGGTTCTGAGCGGCGCCGTGTCCGGCGTTCTGTTCCCGAGTCACGTGCCGGTTGTCACGAGCCACACCCAGGGCTGTTCACCGTTCGCGGCGACGCACGTCGTAACGCGCTGCCAGGACAATATCCTGATCGAACTCGACGGCCGCCCGGCGCTCGATGTACTGCGCGAAGACGTCGGCGAGGTGATCGCGCGCGACCTCCAGCGTATGGCCGGTTATATATTCGCGGCGTTGCCGATCACGGGTTCGGATACGGGCGATTATCTCGTGCGCAATATCGTCGGCGTCGACGAAGAACAGAAGCTCGTCGGGATTGGCGAACTGCTCGACGAGGGTGCGCCGTTCATGTTTTGTCGCCGCGACGGCGCATCGGCGATTCAGGATCTCGAACGCATGCTCGACGACGTCGCGCGCCGGGTTCGGGGCAAGGCGCGCGGCGCGCTGTATTACTCCTGCGTCGCGCGCGGGCGCCATCAGTTCGGCGAGGACAGCGAGGAACTGCGGATGGTGCAGGCCGCACTCGGGGACATACCGCTCGTCGGCTTCTTCGCGAATGGCGAGATTTTCCATAATCGTCTGTATGCCTACACGGGAGTGCTGAGCGTCTTCTGCTGACCGTCGCCCCGGGTTCCGCGCGCACCGGCGGCAGGTTATGCGCGCGCTGCGCCGGGTTCGGGCCCGGTCGCGCGGGAACCCGCCCTCCGTCCGCGACACAATTACCCGCCCCGTCGTGCGGATCCCGGCATGGTGCACCGCTGTCCGGGCGAATTGCCGTCGCCGATCGCGAGCCGCGGGAATTACACCGCAAGAAGCGGAGTGCCGATGGTCCGCCCCTGGCCCAGGCTACTGCGTAACGGCTGCCCGTCGGGTCGCCGTCCGCCAGCAGTGAACAGGGGTGTCAGCGATGCAGGAATTGTCCGGAAAAGTCGCGATCGTGACCGGAGCGAGCGCGGGGATTGGTGCGGCCACGGCCAGGCTGTTTGCCGCCGAAGGCGCGAAAGTCGTCGTCGCGGCGCGTCGTGGCGAAGAACTCGCGGCCCTCGTCGCGGCGATCGCGCAAGCTGGCGGCGATGCGGTCGCGCTCGCCGGCGATGTCACCGATGCGGCCTTCGCGGCCGCGCTCGTCGACCTCGCGACGGCGACGTACGGCGGACTCGATATCGCGTTCAATAACGTCGGCACGCTCGGGCCGATGGTACCGACGATCGACGTTGCGCTCGAAGACTGGAACCACACGCTGGCGACGAATCTGACGAGTGCTTTCCTCGGTGCGAAACACCAGATCCCGGCGATGATTGCGCGCGGCGGCGGTTCGCTGATCTTCACCTCGACGTTCGTCGGACACACCGCCGGGTTCCCCGGTCTCGGCACGTATGCCGCGTCGAAATCCGCGCTCATTGGCCTGACCCAGGCGCTCGCGGTGGAACACGGCGCGCAGGGCATCAGGGTGAACGCGTTGCTGCCGGGCGCCACCGATACGGCAATGTTCCGCGAGCATAACGGCACGGCCGAGGCGCAGTCATTCATTGCGAACCTGACGGCGCTGCGGCGAATCGCGCAACCCGCGGAAATCGCGCGTTCGGCGCTGTATCTCGCCGCCGCGGCAACGTTCACCACCGGCACCGCGCTGCTCGTCGACGGTGGCGTCTCGATCAACCGCACGTAGACGACGACAGGAGCACAACCATGAAGGATCTCGACGGCAAGGTCGCCATCGTCACCGGGGCGTCGCGCGGTATCGGTCGCGCGGTGGCGTTGAATCTCGCGGCATCCGGGGCGACGGTCGTCGTGAACTACCGGGCGCACAGCGACTCGGCCGCGGCCGTCGTCGCCGCGATCGAGCAGGCCGGCGGCACGGCCGTGGCGATCGCCGCGGATATCTCGTGCAGCAAGCAAACCGACGCGCTGTTCGCGGAAACACTCGACCGCTTCGGCCAACTCGATATCCTCGTTGCGAACGCCGGCCGTTCCGTGTTCGCGCCGCTCGTCGAGGTGACGGAGCAGGAGTTCGAGCGCACGTTCGCGGTGAATGCGAAAGGAACGTTTCTGTGCCTCCGGCAGGCGGCGAGCGTGATCTCGGATCACGGACGCATCGTGTGCGTGTCCACGATCGGTACCGTGCTGAACCTCCCGGGCGGGGCGATCTATTTCGCGAGCAAGGCCGCGATTGAACAGTTCTGCCGCATTCTTGCGCTCGAGCTGGCGCCGCGCGGGGTTACGGTGAACATCGTGTCACCAGGCTTTACCGATACCGAAATGCTCGATGTAACGGGTATCCGCGAACCCGCGGCGCTGGAGAAAATTATCGGCATGACCCCGCTCGCGCGGCTCGGGCAGCCAGCGGAAGTCGCCGCCGCGATCGGGTTTCTCGTCGGTCCGCAAGCCGGCTGGATAACCCGCCAGAATCTCCCGGCCGACGGCGGCATCATCAGCCGCTAGGCCCGGCCGTGCTTCTACTCAGCGTTTGAACATGCCCCGCGTGTGCCGTTCCTGCTGGATCCCGCGGGCATTCTCGCCGGCAAACACGCGCCACATGAGGAGTTCGATGTCGAACGCGGCGGGCTGCTCCTGCTGCCAGCCGTCTTCTTCGGCGTAGTATTTCGCGATGCCTTCGCGCGCTTCGGCGTCCTGCACCGTGAAGTCGTCGGCGACGGGGATTTTCCAGCGCACCTGGCCCATCTGGCCGTTCGCCCAGTCCTCGGCCTGCTGTTCGTTGTGTACGCGTGACCAGCCGCACTGAAAGTAGTAGTGAGAATTCGCATCCCGCGGTACGTAGTATTCGTTGTGCACAACCCCCGGGAATGGCCACGGGTCGACCGTCAGCGCGCACGGCAACCAGGCGCCGACTTTCGTCGCGTAGTTCGACGCGCCGAGCAGCTTGATTTCCTCCGGGGTCTGACCAGCCGCGATCGGCAGGACGATTTCCGTTGCCGGTTCGCCGTTGCGGCCCGGGATCGTCGCGCCCATGGCCATGTTCGTTTCCGAGGCGATGCGCGTGAACCCGGCCGGGCCGGTGCCGGCGTGCTGGTACAGCGCCGTTTCCAGCAACGCTTCTTTTTTCGACGTCCAGCCGTACGTCATCGGGATGCGCGCATTGATCGCGTATTTCGACCAGTTGTGGATGAAGTGATGGCCCGGGTCGTAACCGCCTTCGGCGCCGAGCCGCCAGTTCGCGTTCACGACGTAGGGATCGGCGACGCAAACAGCCACGTCGTCGTCGAAAAAACCCGCCGGGACGTCCGCTTCGAGCGGCGGCGGCTTGATGTCACCGACGAACGTGAAGATGACTCCCTTTTCCTCGCGCACCGGGTAGGCCTTGATGCCCTTGCGGCCGATCAGCGAGGACTCCGGGTCGTTCAGCAGCGTGCGGATGCGACCATCGTCCATGTTGAACGTAAACGCGTGGTGCCAGCACGTGATCGTGTCGTCGGTGTAACAGATCGGGCGTACGGAAAACCGCGTACCGCGATGGCTGCAGCGATCCTCGACGGCGAACAGTTTGCCGCGGTGGCGTACGAACAGGATGTCTTCGCCGAGCAGCTTGATCGCCTTGTGCGAGTTGTCGGGGATATTGCGGCTCGCTTCCACCGGATACCAGTGATTGCGGAAGCCGAGCTCCGCCTCGAGCCACCTCGCCCAGGGCTTCTCGGCGGCCGGCCGGTCGGCGCCTTCGTAGTCCATGTCCGGCACATAGGCGGCGGTGCGTTTGATCAGGTCTTCGGCAATCGGATTGTTTTTCGACACAACGGGCATCCTCGACGGCAGTCGGTTTGATTATAGTGAATCGCCCGGTGCATCATAGACAGACCGTCCTGCCGACTCGCCGGCCGGGCGCGTAATTCGTGGATACCGCAATTCGGAACTGCCCGCAATGACGAAAATCAAGGCCTGCGACATTGCCGATATGGCGCCCGACAGCGTCCGGCAAATCACCGCACCCGGCGGCGAAACGATCGCGCTGTACCGGCTTGCCGATGGTTTCTACGCCACCGACGACATCTGCAGCCACGGCGCGGCGTTCCTGTCCGAGGGCGACATCGAAGGCGAGGACATCATGTGCCCGTTCCACGGCGGCACGTTCGACATCAAAACCGGCGAACCGACCGCCGCGCCCTGCGTCGTCCCCATTCGCACGCACGTTGTCACGCTCGAAGACGACGCCGTGTATATTGAATTGAGTACCGATTAATCGAGACCGCGGCCGCGGGGAATTGTTCCGGGCCCGCGATCGCCGCGATGTTAAGCACGTGAATATTCTCAACCAGATTCTCAGATTTCCAACCCGCCGTCGCCGCGAAATCCGCGAGGTCGTGAAATCGCTCCTGCGCATCAAGGGCGAGGCCTCCGCGATCAAGCTCGCGCACGAAGTGTTGCAACGCTACGCCGAGGCCGACGCAGCCGGGCAGCGCGAGTTTTTTGCGCTGTTGCGCGATGAACTCGGCCCCGACGAGACCCGGCTCGGCACCGCGCTCGCGGCCTACCAGTCCGCGCCGGACGGCGAGCGCTATCTCGAACTGCTCGACGCCGTCGAGCCGTCGCGCCAGGAACTGATCCGGATCCTGAACTGGGCGCCGCACGGCACCTCGTCGCTTATCCGCATGCGCGCGGATTTGCTCCAGCACGCGCGCGAAGATGCAACGCTGAAACTCGTCGACTACGATTTCCGCCACCTGCTCGCGTCGTGGTTCAACCGCGGCTTTCTCGAACTGCGGCGTATCGACTGGAATACCCCCGCGTTCATCCTCGAAAAGCTGATCCACTACGAATCCGTGCACGCGATCACGGACTGGGCGGATTTGCAGCGTCGCCTCGCGAGCGACCGACGCTGTTTCGCGTTCTTCCACCCGCAATTGCCCGACGAACCGCTGATCTTCGTCGAGGTCGCGTTGACCCGCGGGCTCGTCACGGATATCGACGATGTGCTGCGCGATCCGCTGCCCGATGACGACGATGACCCGCCGGATACCGCGATTTTCTATTCGATCAACAACTGCCAGGTCGGACTCCAGGGGATTTCGTTCGGCAATTTCCTGATCAAGCAGGTCGCGGACGAACTCGCCGAAGAGATCGGCTCGTTGAAGCACTTCGCGACGCTGTCACCGATCCCGGGTCTGCGGCGCTGGTTCGAACCGATTTGGCGCGCGGGGCTCGACGAACGTTTTTCGAGCGCCGATTACGCAACGCTCGCCGCGCTCGACAAGCCGCAATGGTGGCTGGACGCGGACGCGGTCAGTGCGTTGCAACCGGTGCTCACGAAAGCCTGTGCACACTACCTGCTCGAAGAAAAGCGCGGCGATGAGCCGGCCGACCCGGTGGCCCGTTTCCACCTGAGCAATGGTGCGCGGATCGAGCAGATCAACTGGCTTGGGGATACGTCCGAGGAGCGCCTGCGGCAGTCCTACGGCCTGCTCGTGAACTACGTTTACGACCGGCGTTCCGTGATCAAGAACCACGAATCCTATGTCGCGAAAGGGAAGATTGTGGCAGCGTCCGCGGTCACGGGCGAGCTGAAATAAGCGGCGGGCTCGCGCCCGCCTGAACGCCGGTTGTGACGGCCCCGGCGCGCGTAAATCTGCTTTAGCACAAACGCATTACCCCTCCGCCCGGCGGCTGCGCGCGACCCGCTGCGTGCTCGCCTGTCGCTCCGCCACGGCGCACAAGCGCGCAAGCATTGTCTGCAACTATTGCGCGCCGGCGCGGCGCCGCACACACGCGCGCCCGCGCTGCCGTCCGGATCGCGCCGTTTTCCCGCCATTCGCACCCGATCCGATTGTGGCACGCCAAATGCAACGGCACCGGCGAGCACGGCGAGATGTTCGTGCTCACCGCTTCCACACCCGAGAGCAGCCGCATGAATCGCGAGATCACTTTCGCCTATACGCCGGATCCGGACGATGCGTTCCATTATTTTGCCCTGCGCACCGGCCGCATCGCGCCACCGCCGGGGATCACGTTCCGTTTTCACACAGCGCATATCCAGGATCTGAACACGAGTTGTCTCGGGCAGACGTTTGATGTGTGCGCGATATCTTCGGTGCATTACCCGAAGATCGATCACGACTACGTGATCCTCGGTTCAGGCGCGAGCGTCGGACGAGGTTATGGTCCCGTACTCGGCGCTCGCGCGGACCATGAGCCCGGTGATCTTGCCGGTTGCCGGGTCGCGATTCCCGGGCTCACGACAACGGGCTATTTCCTGTTGCGCTACTTCTACCCGGACGTCGAGGTCGTGAGCATGCCGTTCAACGAGGTCGCGCAGGCGATCGTCGACGGCGACGTGGCGGCCGGCGTACTCATCCACGAAGAACTGCTGAACTTCGCCGCCCACCCAATCCGGAAAATCTGTTGTCTCGGACAACGCTGGTACGCGCACACGGGCTTGCCGCTGCCGGTTGGTCTCAATGTCGCGCGGCGTTCGCTCGGGCGCGAGTTGATCACGGAAATAGAAGGTCTGATCCACGCGAGCATGCGCTACGCGCTCGCGCACCCCGCGGCGGCGATGACGTTCGCGAGCGAGTCCGGCCGCGGCCCCGAAAGCACGGTGCGCGAGGAATTCGTCGCGAAATTCGCGAACGAGGACACGCTGCTGATGCCGGCGGACGTCCGCGCCGGATTGCACACGCTGTTCGAACACGCGCTGCAACGGCGGCTGATCGACCACATGCCCGCGCTCGATCTCGTCGACCCCGCGTTGGCCTCGGCGGCAGCGGGGTGACGCCGGGAAGCAAGCGCGCGGCCACAACGACGCCACGATGAAACTCATCCTCAGCGGCGCTACCGGGTATGTCGGTAAACATGTCGCCGCGCGCCTGCTCGAACTCGGCCACGAGGTCTGGGTGCTTGCGCGAAGCCGTAACACGGGGGCGCGGGAGCGGGTACTCGCGGCGCTCGCGCCGTTTGCGCCCGGCCTGCCGCGAAACTGGCAAGCGCGGATCGGGGTGGTCGAAGGTGATGTTACGCAAGCCGCCTGCGGGGTCGGGCCGGGTGAGCTGGCAGCACTGCGCGCGGTGCGGCTCGACGCGTTCATCCACTGCGCCGGACTCACCCGCTTCGAGGAGCACCTGCGCGGCGCGCTGTTCGCGCACAATCTCGACGGTACGCGCAATGCCCGGCAACTCGCGCAAACGCTCGGGTGCGCGCGCTTCCATCACATCTCCACCGCCTTCGTGGCCGGGCGCGCCCCCGCCGAATTCGGCGCGCGCGATCTCGCGCGCGGGCAGGCGTTCAACAATCCTTACGAAGCCTCGAAATTCGCCGCCGAGCAATACCTGCACGAACTCGCCGTCCCCGGCACGGTGATCTACCGGCCCGCGATCGTTGTCGGCGGCCATCCGCTCGGCGAAGCGAATGCGGTGAGCACCGTGTATACGTTCATCAAGGCGATGCATTTTCTCCGCGAGTGCTACCGCCGCGACAGCGCGCGCGGCCGCGGCCGCTTCATCCGCCACGGTCTGCGCGAAACGGCGGCGGGATTTCATATGCCGATCCGGGTCGCCGCGGATCCGTGCACGAATCTGTACCTCGTGTCGATTCACTCGGTGACGAACGCGATTGTCGCGCGTCTTCGCGCTGAGCTTCCGGCGGCGACGGCGACGGTTCAACTCAGCGGCAGGGCGTATCCGCTCGGCTCGGTGCGCGATGCGTTGTGCACGGTCATGCGGATTTCCGGCCCGCGGCTCGTGGCACCGGACGCGTTCGTGGCTGAGCCGCGCAATGCCGTCGAAGCGCACTTCTTCCGGCTCACGCGCAGCTACGCTCCGTATCTGCTCGCCGCACCGCGGTTTCCGGCCGCGGATCCCGCTGCCTGCGAACGCATCGACCTGGCCGCACTGACCCGGGATTTTCTTCGTTTGATGACGGGTCGTGATGCGCGTCCTGCCACGAAGCAGGTCGGTGCGATGGCGGTCGATCTGCGCGGCATCAGAACCGCGCGTGATTATTTCGATGAACTGACCCGCGCGGACATCGGACGTCACTTTCTCGGCCGGCATCGCTATGTCGACGCGGCTATCCGTTTCCGGATCCACGGTGCGGAAAAATTCGATCAGATCATCGAGTTCAGTAACGGCCTCGCGCGCTATGCGGGCACGGCGGGCGCCCGCGCCGCCGATTGTGCTTACGAACTCGATGAAACGCTGTTCCTCAGGGTGATCAGCGGTGAGTGCGACCTGCGCGCCGCGTTCTTCGCGGGCAAGGTCGCGATCTCGGGCAACAAGGAGACGGCGCTGAAGTTCGGCTCCCTGCTGAGTCATTACTACCGCGATATCGAAGACAATCTGATTGAGGAAATCGCGCTGTGAACCTCGCCAGTCGCCTCGTCAATGATCACGCGGCGGCGGTTGTGACGGTGTTCGTGCTCGTCGCCGTGATCGGCGGTGCGCTGACGGACTTCCGCATCGGTCATTCCTATACGGACTGGATCGACACGGCGGGGGAACCCTACCGGCGTTATGCCGCCCTGAGCCGGGAATTCGGCAGCAGCGAGACGCTGCTCGCGGTGTTCGAACTGCGTCGCCTCGAGCGCGCGACGAATGCGGGTTATTTCGCGCTGATCGAACGCCTGCGGTCACTCGACGGCGTACTCGGCGTGTACGAGCCGGCCGGCGCGCTGCTCGGCGCGAGCGCGGATTACCCGCCGGACCCCGGGGATATCGACACGCTGCGCGACGCGCTCGAACGCAAGCCGGCGGATTTTCGCAGCGCCATCATTTCGCGCGACACGACCACCGCCGCGGTACTCGTGTTGCTCGATCCCGACCTGGCGAACCGCCACGCCGCCGTGCTCGAAGCGGTGCGTACCGGCTTCAGCACGCTCGGTATTCCGGTTGATCTCGGCGGCACGGTGTACTTCTCGGAGACCCTGAAACAGGCGATTGCCACGGACATGGCCCGCGTCAACACGCTGCTCATGATCGTCGCGATCGGTTTGCTCGGGTATTTTTTCCGCAGCGTCGTGCTCGCGCTGTGCGTTGCATGCGGGATCGGCCTCAGCGTGCTGTATGCGCTCGCCGTGTGCATGGCGCTCGGGCTCACGATCAATCTGCTCACGCTGTTACTGCTGCCGCTCGTGTTCTGCGTCGGCCTGACGACGGCCGTACACCTGTTCTCGCGGCGTGCTGGTGAGCGCTGGGACTACGCTTACGCGATACATCATATCGCGCGGCCGGCCGCGATCGCGGCGGTGACGACCGCACTCGGGTGCGCGGCGTTCGCGGCGGCGCCGCAGCCGGTTATCGCGCGCATGGGTATCGTGCTGCCGTGTGGCGTGTTGTTCAGCTTTGTTTCGACCTTGCTGTTCGTGCCGTCGCTGTTGCGCCTCGTGACCCGGGGGCGGCCGTTGCCGCCACTGCGCGGCTACACCCCGGCGATCGCGCCGCGCGGTCGGCGTCGGGTCGGCATGGCTCTCGTCGTGCTCGCGCTCGGCGCCGCGGCGCTGTTGCCGCGAATCACGCTGAATCCCGATGCGATGTTTTTCTTCGCCGATGATTCGCCGGTGATCCGCTCCTACGCCCGGATCGAACGCGACCTGACCGGCATGCTCGTCGCCGATCTCGTGATCCGCGTCGTGAACGACGGCGACACCGTCGTCGATGACGCGAACACGGCGAAAGTGCGCCACGTGATCGACGAACTGCGCCGGATCCCGGAAATGTCCGCGGTCGTGTCGGGCTACGGACTGCAGCGGCTCACCCGCTTCGCCGGGCCCGCCGCGCTGCTCGGCGGAACGTTCTTCAACGCCGATGAACGCGCGACCCGCATCACGCTCCGGATCCGCAATCTCGGCGGGCGGTCGTATGACGCGATCGCGGCCGACGTCGCCGCGATCTGGGCCGCCGCCGATACCCGCGGCCTCGCGTACGAACTCAGCGGCACGATCCCGCTGATCCTCGAGGCCCAGGACCGCCTGCTGGCGCTACAGAGCCTCCTGTTGCCGCTCGTCGTCGGCACGATCTGCGCGATCCTGTTCGCCGTGTTCCGCAGTGCGCGCATGCTCGCGCTCGCGGTTGCGGCGAATTTCATCCCGCTCCTCGTCACGGCCGGCGCGATGGTGTGGCTCGCGATTCCGATCAACAGCATCAACCTGTTCGTCAGCAGCGTCATGATCGGGGTCATCGTCGATGACACGGTGCACCTGCTGCACGCGTATCAGGCCTGCGGATCAATGGACGCCGCGCTCGCCGCGGTCGGCCCGGCGATCTGGATTACGTCCGTGATCGTGGGTCTTGCGTTCGCGAGCCTGATCGTCTCGGAACTCGTTCCGATCCGCGAGTTCGGCTTGCTCTCGGTGATCGCGGTCGGCAGCGCGTGGCTGTGCGACGTGTGCCTGCTGCCGGCGCTCGCCCCGCGCGGGCGGGTGGCACCATGAACGACCGGCTGCAGCACATTCTCGCCGTCCACCTCGACCCGCGAACCGGCAGCCCGTACTGGCTCGAACGTGAACGCGAGCTCGGGTTTTCGCTGCGCGACGAGATCCGCTGCGTCGCCGATCTCGCGCGTCTCGGCCCGTTCGATCTGAATGCCCTGCGCGAGCGTCCGGTGACGGATTTCATGCCGTCGCACGTGGCCGAACACGCCGGTCTCGTGTTCGCGGAAACGGGCGGGGCGAGCGGGATCCCGGCGACGACCGCGTACACGGCAGACGATTTCGACGCCGCGTTCGTGCGGCCGTTCATCGACAGTGTTGATCCCGCGACCACGTTCACGGGCGGCTACTGGCTGTGGCTCGGTCCCGGCGGACCGCACGTGATCGGCAAGGCCGCGCGCTGCATTGCCGAGCGCACAACCGGTGCGGACGCGTTCAGCATCGACTTCGACCCGCGCTGGTACCGGCGCCTGCAGGCCGGTTCGATCGCGCGCTCGCGCTACCTCGAGCATGTTCTCGAACAAGCCGAGCGGATCGTCCGGCAACAGGACATCCGCTACCTGTTCTGCACCCCGGTCGTGTTGCACGCCTTGCTGCCGCGACTCGCATCGACCGCCCTCGCCGCGATTCGCTTCGTGTACCTCGGCGGTATGCCGGTCGCGGCGGCGGCGCTCTCCGAACTCGCCCGGGCATTGCCCGCGGCGGTGTTCTTCAGCGGCTACGGCAATACGCTGTTCGGGGTGACGCACGAGCTGGGGCCGGGGCGACCGGATGGCGACATTCGCCGTTACTACCCGCGTTCCGGGCGCCTGCACATCCGTGTCGTCGCGCCGCCGTCGCCCGATCTGAGCCCTGGCGAACGCCTGTTCCGTGACGTCGCCCCCGGCGCGCGCGGACAGGTCGTCATGTCGCGTCTCGACGAGAGCTGCCTGCTGGCGAACGTCATGGAGCGCGATGACGCCGAACGCCTGCCGCCAGCCGTCGCCGGATTGGCCGACGGGATCGGCGATCCACAACCGCCAGCTAACCACACCCTGAAAATCGACCACGGGATCTACTGACCATGACGACCGCACAATCCGCTCACACGACGCACATGCTCGAACTGAAATCACGCTACCTGATGCCCTGCGTCTATCATTTCTATGCGAACCCGATGGTGCTCGAACGCGGCGAGGGCTGCACCGTGTTCGACAGCGCGGGGAAGGCGTATCTCGACTGCTACTCGGGGGTCGGGGTGAGCAGCTGCGGCCACTCGAACCCGGCGATCGTCGAAGCGGCGTGCGAGCAACTGAAAACGCTCACGCACACGACGACGATTTACCTGACGGAGCCTATGTTGCGGCTCGCCGAGGCGCTCGCCGCGTTCACACCATCGCACTTAACGAAAAGTTTCTTCTGCACGAGTGGCTCGGAGGCGAATGAAGGCGCGCTGCTGCTCGCGAAGCTCGCGACCGGGCGCAACGACTTCATCGCGCTCGGGCGCTCGCTGCACGGGCGCACGGCGCAGACGATGGCGGCGACCGGCATGGCGTTCTGGCGCGCCGATCCGGAGCCGCCGGACAACGTGCATTTCGCGCCGGGTCCGGTTTGCAGCGATTGTCCGCTCGGGCGCGAGTTCCCCGCCTGTCAGCTCGAATGTGCTGACGCGGTTGAGGATATTCTCGCGGCGCATCCCGGCGAAGTCGCGGCGCTGATCGCCGAACCCGTGCAGGGCAACGGCGGTATCGTCGTACCGCCACCCGGGTATTTCGAGAAAGTACAGCGGATGCTGCGCGCACACGGCGTGTTGCTGATCATGGACGAGGCGCAAACCGGATTCTGCCGCACCGGCAAACGGTTCGGGCACGAACACTGGGATATCGCGCCGGATATCATGACCGTGTGCAAGGCGCTCGCGAACGGGTTGCCGATCGCGGCGTTCATCGCCACTGACGAAGTGGCGGCGCGCTACACGAAACCGGGTGCATCGACGTTCGGCGGCAATCTCGTGTGCGCGAGCGCGGCACTCGCAACGTTGCAGTTCATGGCGCAGGAGGAACTCGAGCACAAGGCGCAAACCGCGGCCGGGGTTCTGCGCGCGGAACTCGAGGCGCTCGCCGCAATCTACCCGATCATCGCCGACGTCCGCGGGCTCGGGCTCATGCTCGGCATGGCACTCATCGACGAAGACGGTGAACCCGCGTCCGCGACGATGGACAAACTGCTGGAAGTGCTGAAGGATGACGGCATACTCGTCGGCAAGACGGGACCGGGCCGCAACGTAGTGACCCTGATGCCGCCGCTCGTCATCAGCGACGCGGAGATCCGGCAACTCACGCGCAGCCTCGGCGCCGCATTCGAAAAAGTCTGCGCAGCGCATGTGGCACCGGCTTAACCGAAGGAGAGTCTGTACCGATGCGCTATCCCGGCTGCCTGTTGACGTTCGTGCTCGTCGTATTCGCCGGCGCGACACTAGCCGCCGAACCCGACTGGCGCGCTTACGAGGCGCTGTTGCAACGTTACGTCGCGCCCGGTACGAAGGCGGGGGTGGCGCTGAACCTCGTGGATTACGCCGGCCTTGCGCGCGACCCCGCGCTTGCCGGGGTCGTGCGCGAACTCGCGGCGTTTCCGCTCGGGAATCTCGCGAGCCCGGCGGAATCGCTCGCGTTCCATATCAATGCCTACAACATCCTGGCGCTGAAGATGGTCGTCGATCACTGGCCGCTCGAGAGTATCAGGGACGTCGGCAACATCTTCAGTCCCGTGTGGAAGCGCACGGCGGGGAGTCTCGGCGGGGAATCGGTAACGCTCGACGACATCGAGCACGCGCGGCTGCGCGAAATGGGCGACCCACGCATGCATTTCGCGATCGTGTGCGCGTCCGTCAGCTGCCCCGATCTGCGCACGGAGCCGTATCGCGCCGACGAACTCGATACCCAGCTCGATCAGCAGGTCACGGATTTTCTGAACAACCCGGGCAAGGGCTTGCGAGTGACGGACGGACGCGCGGCGATCTCGAAAATCTTCAAATGGTTCGACGAGGACTTTGAAGCCGCGGGCGGGGTCGCGGCATTCATCCGCCGCTACCACGACCTGCCTGCCGGGGTGAAGCTCCGCCCGGCGATCGACTACAACTGGTCAGTGAACGCGCGCTGACGGCAACGCCGCGGCGGGGGCGATGCTCCGGTGCGGCACCCTGGCGGGCGCCGCGCTGCTGCGTTCGTCGTAGCGCTCGATAACGTCATAGAACGAATTGCGTTGCGCCGGGATGAAACCCATCTGCCGGATCACGCCGAGTGTTCGCTCGAGACTCGTCTTCGGCGCGTGGCCCGCTTTGCCGAGTACGCTTTCCTCGAACAGCAGACCGCCGAAATCATCGGCGCCGGCGAGCAGGCCGAGCTGGCCCGTGCGCAGGTCCTCGCTGAACCACGACGACTGGACGTGCGGTACATTGTCGAGCACGAGACGCGCGACGCTGATCAGGCGCAGGTACATGAGCGGATGGGCCGCGATGCGTACGCGCTTGCCGAGCACCGAGTTGCCCGGTTTGAACGACCACGGAATGAACGAGCTGAATCCGCCGCTACGATCCTGCACCGCGCGCAGCGCGAGCAGGTGGTCGATGATCTCCGCCGGCGTTTCGACGTGCCCGTACATCATCGTCGCGGTCGTGCGCAGGCCGAGGCCATGGGCCTGTTCCATGATCCGCAGCCATTGCGTGGCCGAGCACTTCTGCGGCGCGATCGCCGCGCGGACCCGGTCGCTCAGGATCTCCGCGCCGCCACCCGGCATCGTCCGGATCCCGGCGGCGACCAGCTGTTCGAGTACCGACAGCGTCGTGCATCCTTCGTGTTCCGCGAGGTAGGCGATTTCGGGTGGCGAGAACGGATGGATGTGAACCCCGGGGCAGGCCTGCCGGATCGCGGCGATGTAGGCGAGCCAGTCCGCGAGCGACACCCGCGGGTTGTGTCCACCCTGCAGCAACACGGTTGTCGCGCCGGCGCGGGCCGCGTCCCGTACGCGCGCCGCGAGCGCTTCGGGGCTCAGCGTGTAGCGGTCTTTCGCCTTGTCGCTGCGCCAGAACGCGCAGAATTCGCATTTCGTCTCGCACACGTTCGTGTAGTTCGGGTTACTGTCGTAGACGAACGTAACGAGATTCCCGGGGTGATGGCGTAGCCGCGCCGCGTGCCCGAAGGCCATCAGTTCACCGAGCGGTACGGCGCCGGTGAGCAGGGACAGACCATCGGCGTGATCGAGGCGCGCGCCGGTTTCGAGTTTTTCTTGCAGTTCGCGATTCATGCTTATACCTGTATCGATTCAAGGGTTGCGGGATCCGGCATATCGAGAAACCCGAAGTGGCCATGGCGCGCGAGATCGCCCTCGTAGGTGCGCTGACCCACGAGATCGTCCGGTTGCAGCACGGTGCGGATCCGCTGCAAATAGTTCAGTGCCGTCGCCGGGTCGAGGCCGGCACGTGCACAATCGCGCCTTGCCGCCTGTTCCAGCAGCGCGGTTTCATTGCGCGCAAAAGCAGCGAGCCATTCATGCAGGCGACTGCGCACGGCGCGCGGCGCGTCCCACCGGATCACCCAGCGTGCGAAGACCATCGGCAATTGATGGTGCGCATACCAGGCCTCGGCGAGATCGAGCACGTACAGGTAATCGCCGCTGTGCAGCAGCTGCAGCGCGCGATCACCGATCGCGAGTTCGCCCTCGGCGTCGTCGCCCGGGCGCACGGCCCGCGGCAACGCGCACCCGGCGTAGGAAAACAGCAGGTACAGCAGGCGTACGGACGTCATCGATTCATCCGTCAGCGCTACCCGGCATGTTGCATCGAACGACCGCAACGGCCGCCGCGAGAAGAACAGCACGCTGTCCACGGGCCCGGCACACGCGATCCCGTAAGGGCCGAGGTAGTTCACGAGGGGCTTGATCGGGCGCAGTCCCCCGACCGGGACGACCCCGGCCAGCGCGCTGCCGCTCGCGATCGCGGCCTGCGCCTCGCGCGGCGGCAAGGCCCGCAGGCGGCAGCCGTCCGGCGCGCCATGGTGCACGAACGCACGCGTATTCAGGTACGGCGTGATCACGACGGTGTGTTCGCGCGGCATGGCGACCGTACTCACGACGCCAGCGCGCGGAAATGTCCGTCGCGCTCGACCGCTTCGAAGCCCGCGATTTCAATCAGCCGGCGCATTTCGTCGCGTGCCATCTGTTTCGGGGTCGGTGCGCCGGAAGCGTGCGCGACCTTTTCAATACCGATCGTGCCGTCGAGATCGTCCGCGCCCCACGACAGCGCGGCCGCCGCCGTCTGCAGTCCGATCATCGGCCAGTACGCCTTGATGTGCGGAAAGTTGTCGAGCACGAGACGCGACATCGCGATCACCTTCAGGTTTTCGAACGGCGAGATGACTTTGTCGGAACCCTCGCCGTACTGCATCGCGAGCGGGATGAACGAGACGAAACCGCCGGTGCGGTCCTGTACCTCGCGCAGTCGCAACAGGTGATGCAGACGCTCTTCGAGCGTTTCGCCGAAGCCGAACAGCATCGTCGCGTTCGTCGGGATCCCGAGCCGGTGCGCGCGCTCGTGCACATCGAGCCACTCGTCGGCGCCGAGCTTGAACCGGAAGTGTTGCTGGCGGATCCGTTCTGAGAACATCTCCGCGCCGCCGCCGGGCATCCCGTCCATGCCCGCGAGCCGCAGCGCCGTCATCACATCTTCGAGCGACTGTTTCGAAATCCGCGCGAACCAGTGCATCTCGACGGCGGTAAAGCATTTGATATGCAGGGCCGGGAAGCGTTCGCGCAGCACACGGATCAGCTCGAGTGAGCGTTGCCAGCCCCATTCGTGATTGAGACCGCCGACGATATGGACTTCGTGCGGATCGTAGGCGGCAATCGAGTCGCAGATCGTCTGCTCGTCGAGGACGTAGCCGTGCGCCTCACCCGGTTTCGCGGCAAAACCGCAGAACTGGCAATCGCGCACGCAAATATTCGACGGATTCACCTGCAGGTTGTCGACATAGGTCGCGCGCGTGCCGTGCAGAAAACGGCGTTCGACGTCGGCCATTTTCGCGAGCCGGTACAGGTGCGCCGGATCGTCCGGCGTAAACAACTCGAGCGCGGTTTCGAGTGTGAGACGGGCGTTCGCCGGCGTCTCAACAGGCAGTGTGTGAACGTTGTGCGTCATGGGCGGTTTCCGGTTGCAACAGGGTATCGAGGTGGTAGATCAGAAAATCGGCGAGGCGACGACTCGTGTGCGCGAGATTCCCGAGCAGCGTCGCGCGGTCGTTCGCGTGATCGCTGACGACCTTGATCAGACCGCAGGGCAAGGCGCGACCTCGGCACAAGCGCGCGACGGCGGCACCTTCCATGTCGATCAGATCGCCGCGCCCCGACAGCACGGCGCGTCGCGCGGGGTCGAACACGGGAACGGCCTGCGACAGCAGGCGCGCCCGACCGACGTGCCGGGGAAGCGGCGTGATCAACTCGTGCGGTGCCGACAGATACGCCAGCGTCGCCGGGTTCAGTGGTGTGACGTAGCTGCTCGCATCGGCCACGGCTGATATCTGGCGGATTTCGCCGATCGCGAGGGCCTCGGACAAACTGCCGGCGACCCCGCAATTGAGCACCCGACGCGGTGCGTAGCGTGCGATTGTCCCGTCGAGCGCCGCACTGGCGGCCGCCGGCCCCATGCCGCAGATCAGGACGAGAAAGCGCGAACAGCCGCGGGCGGTCGCGGCGTAGAGCGCCGCCGGATGAGCACCGAGTTCGATCACGGACAGGCGTGCAAGAAATGGCTCCGCTTCGATTAGTGTCGCGAACACGAACAGGGTCGGGTCGCGCGCCGTCACGGTGCGGCATCCAGTTCGGCGCAGCGTGCGGCCAGGTAGCGTACCGCGTCGTGGCCGGCCGCACCGAGGTGGCGCGTGTAGTCATTCACATACAAACCGATGTGCTGACGGATCACGCGTTCGTCGAGTTCCTGGGCATGCGCGCGGATATAACGCTCGATGTCTTCGTCGCCGCGCGCTGCACGCGCCATCGCGACGCGCAGCAGGTCGTCGAACGCGACGCCATAGCGCGCGTGGAGTTCGCTGCGCATGACGTAACAACCGAGCGCGAGCGGCCGCCCGGTCGCGTCACGCCACCACGCGCCGAGATCGATGACGCGGCCGAGGCCGAGTTCGCGATACGTAAAGCGGCTCTCGTGGATGATCACGCCGGCGTCGAATTCGCCGGAGGCGACGCGTTCGATGATTTCATCGTACGGGGCAAACGCGAGCGGGGCGTCGGGTCCCGCCCACAGGCGGTAGAGCAGGGCGGCTGTCGTGTGCGCGCCGGGGGCGACGACTTTCGCCGCGCGGATCGAATTGCGGTCGAACGTATCGCGCGCGAGCATCATCGGGCCGTAACCGTCGGCGACGGCGGCGCCCGTATCGAGCACCGTGTAATCTCCCGCGATGCCGGCGTACGTCGCGCAAGAGATCTTTACAACATCGTAACGGCCGGCGAGCGCGGCCTCGTTCAGATGTTCGATATCGTGCAGCTCGACGGCGATGTCCGCGGGCTCAAATCGCAGCTTGCCGGTGACGACGGCACCGATCACGAACGTGTCGTTCGGACACGGGGTCAGGGCAACGCTCAGGCGTGGCCGCGGGTTCATTCGTCCACCATGAAGCGGCGCACGGCGGCGGCGAGATCCGTTTCGCGGCCGACGAAAAAATGGTCGGTGTCGTCGAACGTACGCAAGCGTTTCGGTTGCGGCAGCGTTTCGAACAGCTGCAGCAGGCGCGACTCGGGACAGGCAAAATCGCCCGGCGCGTGGAACACGCCGCACGCGAGTTCGCGTGCCGGCGGACTGAGCGACCATTTCGCGAGCGGCGGCGAGATCAGGGCCAGGTGCTGAACCCGCCGGGAACGCGCGATCGCGATCGCCGGCAGGGTCCCGAACGAGTAACCGACCACGGACAGCGGCAACGGCGGCGGCAACAGGCGCTCGAGTTCCGCGAACGCGTTCGTCGCGTCGACGAGGATTTCGGCTTCGTAGTCCGGGCACGTCGAGGCCGACCAGAATTGTTCGAGGTCGCCGGCCAGATCGCGCGTGCATTCGCTCGCGCCGATACCGCGATAGTTGAAGCACAGGGCCGGCATGCCAGCCGCCGCCAGCGTGGCAGCGAGTGCGGTGATCACGTTGTTGTCCATGTCGCCGCCGAGAAACGGGTGTGGCGGACAGATCAGCACGGCGGCCGCCGGGGCCCGGCAGTCGTCGGCATAGCTGAGCCGGCCTTCGAGGCTGAGGCCGCCCGAATCGAAACGCAGCATCTCGGCGATCATGCGCCCGCTCCGAATGCGCGCGGTGGCAGACGCAGGTAGCGTTCGAGCAATCCCGGATCGTCGAGATTCGCTTCGTCGAAATAGATCATCTGCGTTTCGCGCTGACGCGGATGACCGGCATGGTAGAGCCCGGACGGCGACAGCAGGACACACTCGCGCCGGTGCGCCTCGCGCACGAGACCGTCGGGTGCGAACAGGCTCGCGCGGCGGTCGTGGAACGGCAACTGCTCGAGTTCGTCATACGCCGCGAGCAGATACGCTCGGGCGCTGTCCCCCGGTATGTCGCCGGGGGACGCGTGCGCGCGGATCGTCACGAGTTGATGGTGGCCGGCGGACATGTACAGCGTGATCCCGTACGGTGCGGTTTCGAGACCGGGAATCGTTTCGGGGACGACGGCGTCGACCCCGTCGGAGACATGGCCTTCGATGTACAGCGTCTTGTCCGTGAGCCGGTCACCATACGCGGCGCGGCTTTCGGCTTCGAGCGCCGCGCCCGGAAAGATCTTGTAGTAGCAGCCGCAGTTCGACACCGATTCGACGAGTCGCGGGCGGTCCGCTTGATCGAGACTGATGCGCACCGTCCACCCGTCCAGCGCCCCGGCTTCGGGATCGAACAGGCTCATCGCCGGATGCCGCGGGTACCAGATCGTGTAGTTCAGCTGGCGTACTTCGACGCCCTGGATGCGCTTGCGATCGATGTAGGCGTATACCGTCGGCACGTCCGTATCGACCGCCGGGAGCGCGGTGTCGGGCTGCTCCCCGTGCAGCGCGACCGAGCCGAACCGATCGTACTCGCCGGGGTAAGCGGGTTGCGCGCTGCGCTCCTGCACTACGGTCGGCGCGTAGCGTTGCAGCAGGCGCCAGTCCGCCCGCTCCGTGCCGAACGGTCGGGCACGTTCGGGATCGGGTCTGAACGTGATCGCGTCGCCGAACTTCGGTTCGAGCGGACCGCGGTAATCATGCCGGTTGTGGTAGGCGATCCAGCCGTTGATGAACGGCACCGCGGGGGCATTCAGCAGTTTCCGCGCGAGCCGGCCGCGGGTCATGATCGATTCCTCGATCGCGGCGGTGAATGCCGTCCAGTACGTCGCCACCGCGGCCGCTTCGGTGAGCGCCCGGACCCGCCCGAGTTCCGCGCGCAGGCGTGCGCGGCTGTCGTCGCGGTAGGCCGCGAACGCGGCGGCGCGTGGATCCGCGCCGGCGGGGACCCCGTGTTCGCGATTCCACGCCACGAGCTCGTCGGCACTCACCCACGCAAGCGCGAGACTTACCGCCCGTTCGCCGACCGCCGCGGCATGCTCGAGCGTCGTCGCGATGAACTCGCGCTGCGCGGCGCTGGTGCCGGATGCCGGGTAAGCGTCGAGTTCGTAGCGCAGGCGCAAATCGACTTTCAGGTACGGCCGATCGGCGATGCTCTGGAAGCGTGCGTCCTCGGCGTGATGCGAACGCAGGAAAGCGTGGATGCCGGAGACGTCGGGCGCTTGCGGCAGTGGCGCCGGTTGCGGTGGCGCGGTGCCGCATCCGCTCAAGCACGCGATGCCCGCCGCCAGCGCCACCCGGCGCAATTGTCCGCAGATCCGCACGTCGATGCGCCTACTGTGCCGCGGCGGCCTCGACCGCGCGGGTCAGTTCGTCCGCTGTATCGGCAAAGTCGATGCCGGTGACCTTCAGTCGATCGAGCCGCACGAGCGTGACGCGTTTTTTCCGCGACGGCAGCCCGGCGGTCAGTGAAGCATCGCGATCGAGAAAAATCCGGTAGGGATATTTCTTCATTTTCGGGATCGCGAACGTCTTCGTCACGAACGTCGGCATGCCGCTGACGTCGATCATATAAACCGCATGGTGTTGCGGCAGGTAATCACCCGGGCGCTCGAGGAATGCTTTCTTGACGAGCTTGTTCGCACCCATGTCACGGCTGAACATGAGCAGGCGCACGTCTTCATCGAGTTCGACCGGTTTGCCGTGTTGATCGTTGATCGCGAACGCGGCGAGTTCGTCGCCCGGATCGAGCGCGGGTTTTTCTGCGAATGCGAGCGGCAGCAGCAGCTGCAGCAGGATCGTGACGGCGAAAATCAAACGCTGGTTCATGCTCGTGTCCTCACGCGACGGGAATGCGCCGTAACGGCGCCTGGTTCGGACAAAGCAAGATAGGGGCCAGGATCGAAAGTGCGCCCGGGCCCCGTGTTTATGCCGCGGCCCGCAGCCGACGCCGCGGCGGTCGTCGCTCAGCGCGCAAGCCTGGTCTGCAATTCTTGTCGCGATGCGGGGTTTTGCGGGCACAAATGCCGCAGTTGTCGATCGCCCGTGGCGAGTGGCAGGCGCAGGACCACGCTGACGCGCTCATCGAGATGACAGTCAAGCACGTAGCCGATTGCGCCCGGGGTGATCGCGACGAAGCGCAACATCGCTTCGACGGAACCGACGACATGCGGCGGCGATACGCCGTGGAAGTAGCGCTCGTTCCAGTAGGCTTCCATTGCTTCGGGTTCGAGATCGAACACGGCGCGCGAGAAACGTTCACGCAGCGGGTGGTCGAGCGGCAGATTGACCGGCACGAGCGCTTGCCCGTCGTCGGCGGACCTGAGCCGGCGGCGGAAAATGTTCGCGATATCCGCGCGTCGGTAACTGGCGCCGGAATGCGCCGGTGCGACGATAACCGCAATCGCGGGATCGGCCGCCGGCACCGGATCCGCGGCGGCGACACCGCACACGAGCAGCCAGACGCAAGCCGCACGGTAGACCCGGTTGGGTAGTCGTCGCACGACGCTGTGAACGGAAACCGGCACTGTGTCGTCCTAGAACAAAACACTCCAGGACGCTTCCCAGCCATCCGGTGTGAGCGTGCGATCGGAACCGCCGTGATATTCGAACTTGAACGTCGTCGCGGCATGCGGCCGGAACGCGAGACCGATCACCTGGCGGTTCGCATCCGGGCCGCGTGAACCGCTGCTGTAGAACTCCGTGCGCATAACGGCATACAAACGGCCGGCGAGCGGCACCACGCCCTGTACGAAGCTGCCCCATTCAGCGTCCTCGCGCGAATCGCCGGAGACTCCGTAGGCGCTTTCCATCGATAGTTCGATCCGCCGCCAGCGCACCATCGCATCGAGGCCGAACACGTGATGGCGGCCGTCACTGCGGCGGAGTCTGAACGACGCGAACGAGGCGCCGATTTGCGCCCGGTCACCGAGAAAGTGATAGCGCAGCTGGACCCCGGCGGCGTTGTCGAAGTCGTTGGAAAAGCCCGGCAGGTCGATGTCCTCGAACCCGCTTTCGCCGTGATGCGGATCGAGATCATCGCTGTCGTCGAGGTAGACGTGGTAGTCGAGCGTATTCGCGTTCAGCGACCGCTGTCCGTAGACCGCGATGCCCGTGCCGTGGTCCGGCACGATGAGCGAGGTGACGAGCGGACGGCTGACGCTCCATACGAGCGGATCGGCATGCAGCAGATTCCAGCGTCCGAACGGGGTCAGATACCGGCCGCCGCGCACGGTCAGCGCGTCGTTCACCTCGTGATCGAGGTAGAGTCGCTCAATCTCCGCTTCCGTATCGCTCGCGTGCAGTCCGCGATCATCGACGCTGAACGTATTTTCGAGTTCGATTTCGCTGAACAGCTGCCAGTGCGGCAACGCGTCCCAGATCGCGAACAGACTCAAATCGCGCAGACCGAAACGCGCTTCATCGCGCGCGAGGTCCTGTGCCCGCAAACTCGAGTAGCCACTCAGGGTCAGGTTCAGGGCGGGCAGGCGCAGGCCGCGACCAAACGTGTATTGGGCCCCCTCGAACGCGCCGATCGCCGGGCACGGCGATGCGATGATGAGACCGAGCGCGGTGACGAGCGTCGCGATCGCGGTGCGGATCACGCCGCGCGCCCCGCGACCTGGCGGACGGATTTCAGATGGCTTGCTCATGGCTTCAATGCTGGCATTCGGATGCGATAATGCGGCGGGCTGGCTTGCGGTTCGTCAGCGTGGTTCGATTATTGCATCGGTTCGCTGGCGCCGTGCAGTTTAGCGGAAACGACGGGCGAGTACCGATCCCCATGACAGAGCATTTTTCCCGATGACGATCCGGCAGTCGTTACTGCTGGCGTTTCTGCTGTTCAGCGTTAGCTTCGCGACGGCGATGACCGGGCTCGCCTACTACCGCTCGCGGGCGGCGCTCAGCGCGGAGATCAGGAACAGCCTCGAGAACCAGGCGCTCACCGTTACCGAGCAGATCGAGGCGATCCTGTTCGAGCGGATCCAGGACCTCCAGGGCTGGCGCCGCCTCGATCTGATGCAGGACGTCAAGGTCGGCGACATCGACAAGCGACTGTCGCGGTTCCTTGGCGACATCAAGATTGCGTATGCCGGGATGTATGACGATATTGTGTGCGCCGCCGACGGACGGATCGTCGCGGCGAGCGAACCGGCGCTGCTCGGTCGCCCGTTGCCGGCCCCCGCGCCGTGGCTGCGGCTCGAAGTGGCCGACGGCGCCGTCATGCTCGCGCGCCCGGATCCGTTCGCCGCGGATCCCGAAATGGTAATCAGCAGCGCGTTACCGGATGCTTTTTCCACTGCCGACCTCGGTGAAATCCGCGCGACTTTCAACTGGCGCGAAATCGTCGAACTGCTCGCGCGCGCGACGCAGAACAGCCCTCGCCATGCCCTGTTGCTCGACGCCGATCGCCGGCCGCTCGCGATCTCGCCGCGCCTGCGCGCGCGCATCGGAAACGCCACGGCCCGGTTCGGCGACTGGCCCGTCGGGCGCGACACCCACGGCGTGTTCAACGTCAACGATCGCAGCCTGCCGTTTGACGAACTGCTCGTGGGTTACGCGCGTACGGCAGGTTACCGCGGCATGCCCGACCTCGGCTGGTCCGTCGTCGTGCTGACCCCGACGGACACGGCGTTCGCGCCGGTGCAGAAACTGCTGTTCGCGTTGCTCGCGTTGTTTCTCGGCAGCGTACTGATCGCCGCCGTGCTGGCGATCCGGGTTTCCGCGCGCACGGCGCGGCCGATCCAGGAACTCACGAGCTACACGCGTGAAATCGGTGCCCGTATCGATTCGCAGCCGCGTACTATCAGCGGCAGTCGCGAAGTCGAGGAACTGAACCTTGCGTTCAACCGCATGATCGACGATTTGAAACAGTCGCGCGATCGGCTCGTACGCGTGAGCAAGCTCGCCGCGGTTGGCGAAATGGCGGCGAAACTTGCCCACGAAGTGCGCACCCCGCTTGGCATTATCCGTTCGTCGGCGCAATTGCTCGAACGCCAGAACGGTCTCGATCCGCGCGGCCACGAGATGCTGAATTTCATGATCAATGAATGCGATCGGATCAATCAGCTCGTCACGAGTCTGCTCGAGAGCGCGCGCCCGCGCCCGCCGGTACCGGAGTTGCGCGATATCAATGAAATCATCGCGCATGTCGCGGAACTGCTCAGGCCGAAGCTCGAGCAAAAGGACTGCCACCTCGAACTGCCGGCGGCCGATGCGGTGATCATCGTCGCCTGTGACCGCGATCAGATGATCCAGATCCTGCTGAACCTGCTCATGAACGCGATCCAGATCCTGCCGCCCGGCGGGCGCATTCGCGTGTCGACCGCCGTCGTCGGTTCGGAACTCGAGTTGAAAATCGAGGACAATGGCCCGGGTGTGCCGGCGGCCAGCCGCAACGAAATATTCGAACCGCTCGTCAGTGATCGATCGGGCGGGATCGGTCTCGGGCTGTCGATCGTGCGCGAGATCGCGACGATGCATCGCGGCAGCGTACAGGTTTCCGACAGCGAACTCGGCGGCGCGTGTTTTTGTATCCGGCTGCCGCTCGATGCGAGGGAGAGTACTGATGCCGAGATTTAATGTTCTCGTCGTCGATGACGAAACAAAGATGCAACGGATCCTCGAGATCATGCTGCAGGAAATGGATCTCGATGTCGTTCGCGCCGACAACGGCCAGGCCGCGCTCGAGGTGATGAAATCCGAACCCGTCGACCTGATCATCACGGATATGCGTATGCCGGTGATGGACGGCATAGAACTCGTGCGCACGCTGCACGAGCAGGGCGGTGCGCCGCCGGTAATCGTAATCACGGCACACGGTACGGTCGCATCGGCGGTTGAAGCAATGCGGCTCGGTGCGATCGACTACATCACCCGACCATTCGCCGTTGAAGACGTCGAACTCGCGGTACGTCGTGCACTGAACCTGCGCCAGGTGCAGCGCGAGAATGAGTTTCTGCGCGATGAACTCGCGCACGGCTGGGCGGATTTCATCGGCCGCAGTGCGCCGATGCGCGAACTCTACGATCTGATCACGACCGTCGGTCCAAGCCCGGTGCCGGTGCTCGTGGTCGGCGAAACGGGCACCGGTAAGGAACTCGTGGCCCGGGCCATGCACGCTGCGTCCGGACGCGACGGATTGTTCGTGCCGATCAACTGTGCCGGTATTCCCGAAACGCTGCTCGAAGGCGAATTATTCGGTCATGTACGCGGCGCGTTTACCGGCGCCACGGGCGAACGCGCGGGAAAATTCGAAATCTCCGACGGCGGTACCCTGTTTCTCGACGAGATCACGGAAATGCCGGTTACGCTGCAGACCCGGCTGCTGCGCGTACTGCAGGAAAGCACGATCGAGCGACTCGGCAGCAATCGCCGCATCGAACTCGATTTGCGCATCATTGCCGCGACGAACCGCGACCCGCTCGAAGCCGTGGCGGACGGCCGCCTGCGCGAGGATCTGTATTACCGCCTGAACGGGTTTCGTATCGATGTGCCGCCGCTACGTGAACGCGGGGAAGACGTCGTATTGCTCGCGGAGCATTTTCTCGACGCGCATGCGCGCCGCATGAACAAGCCCGTGCCCGAGCTGCCGCCGGCTGCGCGCCGCATGCTTGCGGCCTGCAAGTGGCCGGGCAATGTGCGTGAGCTCGAAAACCTGATGGGGCGGGTCGTCCTGCTCGCCGGCGCGAGCGACATCGAAACGATACTCGCGCGCGAACCCGGCGCGCCGGCACCGGCGGCCGCCGATCAGGCGGGCGCCGACGCGGATCTGCGCCTGCAACCGCGGGTTGACGCGCTCGAGCGCGAATTAATCGGGATCGCGCTCGCGAACGCCGACGACAACAAGGCGAAAGCCGCCCGCGCGCTAGAAATCAGCGAGCGCACCCTGTGGTACAAACTGAAGAAGTTCGGCTTGAGGAAATAGATCGAAACGAGTCCCGCGACGGTTCACTCGAGGCCGATTTCCGCGCGCGTGCGCGTGCACGAATCGATGATGTTGTGGATGATCTGTTTCACCGTGTCGATCAGATCCGGCACGCACGCGACCCCCATGCCACCGAGACCCTCGGCGAATTCCGCCGGCATTTCCTTGTCGCCGACCCAGGGATAACCGATGCGCACGAGCGGCACGCCGAGGCGGCAAATCGTCGCGGCATCGGTCTGCCCGGAAAGATAGGGCGTTTCCGTGTACGGCCGCCCGTGCACGGCTTCCCAGGCGCGCGTGGCCGAGCGTGTGATCCAGTGATCCGGCGGCGTGCGCGCGGCGTCGCAGGTGACGATCGTTTCCCACTCCGCTTCGACATCATCATGCCGGGACATGATCCCGCGCATCAGTTCGGCAAACTCGCGCTCCACCTGGGCCGCGGTCTGGCCGGGCGCCGTGCGCACGTCGAGATAGATATCGCACGCGGCACCGGGCAACGCGGGTTTCTCCGGCCAGCCGCCCTGGACCGCCGCGATCCAGCCTTCCGGTTTGATCTGATCGCTCGTGTGCCGATCGGGGTACTGCGTGAGCCACTCCTCGATTTCGAGGATGACTTTCGCGGCCGGCACGATCGAGCTGCGAAAACCCGGGGTCCCGCGCGGGATCCCCGCATAACCCATCGTGCCCCACGTACGCACGCGGAACCAGATCATGCCGGGGTGCTCGTAGTACACCTCGTCCCACGGTTTCACGATGATGCCGAAATCCGGCGCCACCCCGTGGCTGAGCAGGTGGGAAACGCCGTTGCTGATCCCGGCGTTATTGCGTTCCGCGACGATCCACGGCATGCCACCGCCGGCCGTGGCGACGATCACATCGCCGGTGAGTTCGACGTTCGCCTCGACGATGCATTGCGCGGCTTCCGTGATCAGCGACACCATCGACTTCGGGTTCGACGCGCCGAGCCCGATCACGAGGTCACCGTCGATGTAGGGCTCCGGCAGCATGTCGGCGCGCATTTCGCGGCCGGCCTGCGGCAGGTCCTTCGCCGGGTCGCCTTCGAGCAGCGTATCGATCGGTGCGTACAACAACAGGTTCGGACCGCTGCCGGAGCCGCGGACGCGGCCGACGCAGTTGCCGGAAATTTCCGTGATCGGCTGGTAGTACGCGCTGATCCCGGCGCGGTTCATGTATTCGACCATGAACTCGCTCGCCGCGCGTTCCGCGCCGGTCGGGCTGTGGCGTGCGGTCAGATCGAAGATCAGCTGCTTCAGCCGCGCCTCGTCGATTCTGGCGCACGCGGCGTCGTACCATTTTTGTTGTTGCGCATTGAACGCGAAATCCGGTTTGCTCATGGAACGTTCCTGATGGTTGGGCCAGGCCGCCGGTGCGACCCGATCGTTCAGTCCTTCACCGCAGCCGCCGTCGATTGCGCCGTCTGTCCGAACAGCATCCTGCGTTCTTCGTCGCTCGGCGGCGCCTGGCGACGAAACTCCTTGCCGACGTCGACCCCGGCGCGCACGTGCGGCCGGTTACGCATCGCTTCGTGCCAGCGCGCGACGTGCGGAAACTCGTCGAGCGTCTGGCCGAAAAACTTGTGAATCATGATCCACGGCCACGACGCCATGTCGGCGATCGAATACTCGTCGACGAGAAACTCGTGGTGCGCGAGCCGGCGGTCGAGCACGCCGATGCAGCGGTTGTATTCATTCGCGTAACGCTCGCGCGAGTACTCGTTGCCTTCGGCCGGCGCGTAATTGACGAAGTGACTGATCTGCCCGGCCATCGGTCCGAGCCCACCGACCTGCCAGAACAGCCACTCGATCGTTTCCTTGCGCTTGATCGGATCGGTGGCTATGAATTGCCCCGTTTTCTCCGCGAGGTACAGCAGGATCGCGCCGGATTCGAACACCGGCAGCGGGTCGCCGTCGACACCGTGGTCGACGATCGCGGGCATGCGGTTGTTCGGCGAGATGGCGAGGAACTCAGCAGTGAACTGATCGCCCTTGCCGATGTTCACCGGAATGAGTTTGTAGGGGAGGCCGCTTTCCTCGAGAAAGATCGAGACCTTCCAGCCGTTCGGCGTGGGCCAGTAATACAAATCGATCATGCGTCCCCCGTCGCGAGTACACGTTCGTGGTGCAGGCGCTCGATGTCGACCTGCGCGACCCCGAGTTCGCGCAATACTTCCGCCGTATGCGCGCCAAGCGGCGGCGCGCCCCGGCGCACGCTGCCCGGGGTGCGCGAGAATTCCGCTGCCACGCGCGCCTGGCGCAGTGGACCGGCAAACTCGTGTTCCGTTTCGATGACGATGCCGTTCGCGTGCACCTGCGGGTGTTCGATCATTTCGTTGCGCGTGAGCACGGGCGCACACGGCACGCCGACGCGTTCGAGACGCTCGAGCCATTCGGCCGCCGGGCGCGTGAGCAATACCGCGGCCGTCAGTGCCATGCGCGCATCGATGTTCTGATCGCGCAGCGCCGGGGTCGTGAAGCGCTCGTCGTCGAGCCACTCGGGTTTCTCCAGTGCTTCGGCGAGCCCGCGCCAGTCCTTGTCGGCCATCACGGACACGGCGAGGTAACCGTCCGCCGTCTCGTAGACGAGATCGCGAAAACTCGCTGCCGCCTGCTGCGGCAGTTCATCGCCAATGAACGTTTGCGAGCCCATGTCCGAACCCCACAGGAAGTATACGACCGAGGCCAGCATCGACAGGCGCACGTGCTGACCTTCGCCGCTGCGCTCGCGTTCGAGCAGCGCTGCGGTGATCGCCTGCGAGGCCGTCACCGCGGTGAGTTTGTCGGGCAGGATCGTGCGCACGAGGCGCGGGCGTGCTTCGTCCGAGCCTGCCTGCACGGTCGTCAGTCCGGACACCGCCTGGATCAGCGGGTCGTAGACGGGTTTGTGCGCGTAGGGGCCCGCCTCGCCGAAGCCGCTGATCGAGACATAGATGATATTCGGTGCCACGGCGCGGACCGCGGCCTCGCCGAGACCCATACGCTCGGCGACCCCCGGACGAAAATTCTGGATGAACACATCGGCGCCCGCGCACAACTGCAACAGCAGTTCGACCCCGCGCGGATCCTTCAGGTTCAGCGCGACGGAACGTTTGTTGCGGTTGTTGTTCAGAAACGAAGCCGCGTAATCATGGCGCCGGTTCGCCCCCTGGCGCACGTAGTCGCCACCGGCGGCAGGATTTTCGACCTTGATTACATCCGCACCCTGATCGCCGAGGATCATCGTCGCGAACGGGCCTGAAATCATCGAGGTCAGATCGATAATACGAAAGCCGTGCAGGGGACCGGGCATGGCGCGTTATCCTGGAAGGAATCAGCGCCTGAGCGTAACGCAAGGGTTGCCAGGTTTAAAGGCGCCGCCGGCGGATCGACACGGGCGCGCGCAACGGGTGACAATGTCGCCAATTCAACCGCTCGCCGCGGCCGACGATGACGATGACGACGAATCCAGCTTCCGCCAAAGGCTCGAGGCCGCTCGACGGTATTCGCGTGCTCGATCTCGCGACGTTCGTCGCCGCCCCGTTCGCCGCGACGATCCTTGGCGAGTTCGGCGCCGAGGTGATCAAGATCGAACACCCGAACGGCGGCGATCCGATGCGCCGCTTCGGCACCGCGACGGCCGCCGATGATGCGAGCCTTGCGTGGCTCAGCGAAGCGCGCAACAAGCATTCGATCACGCTCGATTTGAAATCAGCTGAAGGCGCGGCGAAGTTCCGCGAACTCGTGCGGCGCGCGGACGTCGTGTGCGAAAACTTCCGTCCCGGCACGCTCGAACGCTGGGGCCTCGGCTGGGATGTTTTGAGTGAGCTGAATCCGGCGCTCGTGCTGCTCCGGATCAGTGGCTTCGGGCAGAACGGTCCGTACCGCGATCGGCCGGGCTTCGCGCGCATCGCGCACGCGGTCGGGGGACTCACCTACCTTGCCGGTATGCCGGGTGGGCCACCCGTCACCCCCGGGTCGACGTCGCTCGCGGACTACATCTCCGGCCTCTATGGCGCGGTCGGGATCCTGTTGTCGCTGCGCGAAGTCGAACGCAGCGGGGTGGGGCAGGTGATCGATGTCGCGCTGTTCGAATCGATCTTCCGGGTGCTCGACGAACTCGCACCGCTGTATGCGAAACACGGGGTCGTGCGCGAAGCGGAGGGGGTGGGTACGCGCAACGCGTGTCCGCACGGGCATTTCCCGTGCGCCGACGGCAAATGGGTGGCGATCGCCTGCACGTCGGATCGGATCTGGCAGCGCATGGCCGCGAACGTACTCGCGCTACCGGAACTCGCGGCCCGTTATCCGACCACGGCGGCGCGTCTCGCCGCGCGCGAGGTGATCGATGGCGCGGTGGAAGCGTTCACGAAATCCCTCGCCATGGAGGACGTTGTCGCCCGGTGCACTGCGGGTGACGTGCCATGTGGTGCAATCAATTCCATCGCCGATATCTTCACCGACGAACAATTCGCCGCCCGCGGCACGCTGGCCGAACTCGTGCACGAAACGCTCGGGCGTATCGTCGTGCCGAATGTCCTGCCGCGCCTGTCCGCCACCCCCGGTGCGATCGAATCGCTCGGTCCCGCGCTCGGCGATTGGGACGGTGAACGTCTCGCGAGTCTGCTGGCCGATGACCAGGAGGTGCGTTATCGTGAAAGCGAACAGGATTGAGGCGGCCTCCCGTTACGCGCGAATACGATGAACGGATTCGAGAAACTACTGAACTTCGAACAGCGACTGATCTGGGATCGCGATTACGGCGCCGAAAAATGGTGGGTGAGGATCCCGGTCGCGATCCTGCGCAGCATGCTCTACCTGCACCAGGAATTCTCGAGCGGCGAGTTGAATCTGCGCGCGATGAGCCTCGTGTATACGACGATCCTGTCGCTCGTGCCGCTGCTCGCGTTCAGCTTTTCCGTGCTGAAGGGTTTCGGGGTACAGAACAAGGTGGAGCCGGTGCTGCTCGAGTCTCTAGCGGCGCTGGGTCCGGAAAAATCTGTCGAGATCACGACGACGATCGTTGAATTCGTGAACAACATCGATGTGCGCGTGCTCGGTGCCGTCGGTCTCGGCCTGCTCGTCTACACGATCGTGGCCCTGATGCAGAAGATCGAAGTCGCATTCAATCATGCCTGGCATGTGCGTTCGCACCGCACGTTCGCCGAGCGCTTCACGACGTTCATCTCCGTGCTCACGGTCGGTCCGCTGCTCGTGTTCGCCGCGCTCGCGATCACCGGCTCGGTCATGCACAACTCGCTGATGGAGTCGATTACCGCGTTCGAACCCGTTGGCACGATCGCGGCGCAGGTCACCCGGCTCGCGCCGTACCTGCTCGTGATCGGGGCGTTCACGTTCTTCTACATCCTGATTCCGAATACGCGCGTGCGCTTCGCCTCGGCGCTCTCGGGCGGGGTCGTGGCCGGTCTGCTGTGGGAAACGGCGGGCTACATTTTCGCGTACTTTGTCGCGACGGCAACGAAATACCAGGCCGTTTACGCGACGTTCGGCACGGCCATGTTTTTCATGATCTGGATGTATGTGAGCTGGCTGATCCTGCTCGTCGGCGCGAGCGTGTCCTACTATGTGCAGCATCCGCGGATCGTGATCGCGCGGGCGCGCAAGTGGCGCTTCAATTTCGAATCGTTCGAGGAAGTCGCGCTCGCTGTCGTCGCCGAAATCGTTACCCGACACTATGCGCACGAGCCTCCGCTCGATGTGGAACGCCTGAGCGAATCGCGGCAGGTGCCGCCGGAAATGATCGACAAGGTGCTCAGTGCGCTCATCGATACGAATCTGCTCAGACCGACGAGCGACGTGCCGCCGGCTTACGTGCTCGCGGTGCCGCCCGAGGAAACCCGGGTCGTCGATACGCTGCTCGCGCTGAGGCGTTATCAGCCGCCGGGTTCGAAACGGGTCGACCCGCGCGAGGATACCCTGATCGCGGGATTGCGCGCGCAGATCGACGCGGGCCTCGAGGGCGTGTTCGGCGACCTGACCCTGAAGGAGTTTGCCTGCGGCAACGCGGATTCGGACCCCGATGCGGGCCCGGCCCCTGCCACTACGGCCTTATTCGACCGCGCGTAACGGCGACTCGTCATCATCCGTCCCCGCCGCCGGCGCGGACAACTGCGGGGTCACCGGCACCTGGCAGCCGACCGGGCAACAACGTCCCGGTTGTGTTTGCCGGCTCGGCCGACCCGCAGCGTCCAGAATGCCGCGATCGAGCAGGCGCTCGGCGAGCGCGGCGCGTTCCTCGAGCGGGTAATAGCGGTAGATTTCCCGTCGCATCGCTTCCGGCGAACCGCCGCCATGCAGCGAGATCACGGAATACCAGCCGGCCGTGTTCGACGCCGTCAGGTCTTCCATCAGGCGCGCGACTTCCATGCGGTAGTCGTGTGGTACGTCGCCACGCGTTTGCAGCATCGACATAAGGTCGCCCTTCGTTTCCGGGTTGTGGTCCTCGTCCGGGCCGGGCAGGGCGACGATGAGCCCGCCGGAGACGTCGTGCGCGAGGCGGTGCATGTCGTAGATGTTCGTCGCGAGCAATAATTTTCCGACGTTCGCGAACACGCCGTCGGGCTGGAACACGCCGGACGGATCTTTGAATCCATACACGGACGCGGCCACCCCGCAGGCATAAAAGCCCTCGACGATCTTGATCAGTTCGACGAGGTCGTCGCGCAGATGCGGTGCGCGATCCGGATCGAGCCCGTTCGATTCGATCATGAGGACACCGGCGCCGATCAGCAGATCGCCGAAACCGGCGCGCGCGCCAATGCAACTGTGGCGGTGGTGCGTCGCGTACGAACTCGTGAGGAACTGCGAGTGTTCCCATTCACCGGCGAGGAACACCTTGTCCCACGGCACGAACACGTCGTCGAAGATCGCGACCCCGGTGGACTGGCCGTACTTCGCGCTGAACTTCGCCGCGTTCTCGCCCGGCCGGCCGGCGGGTCGCGCCACGATCGTGAGATTCTCCGCGTCGATCGGCACGGCGCAGCACACGGCGAAATCCGCATCACCCTGCGTCATGTTGCGACAGGGCATGACGAGCAGTTCGTGCATGTACGGTGCGCCCGTGATGATGGCCTTCGCGCCGCGGATCACGATGCCGTCGCTGCGCCGTTGCTTGATATGCACGTAGGAATCCGCGTTCGGCTGGTCGCTCGGACGCAGCGAACGATCGCCCTTGCCGTCCGTCATCGCCACCCCGAGGGTCAGATCATCGGCGTGCACTTGATCGAGATAGGCGAGGAAGCGCGCATGGTATTCGCTGTTCGTCGCCTGATCGATGCGGTGCGTGGCCTGGTGGATCGCGTTCAGCGCGTCGTGCGTGAGATAGCGTTGCGCGCAGCCGCTTTCGCGACACACGAGGCGGGTGGCTTCGAGTTTGTGCAGCAGATCGTCGGGCGTCTCATCGATAGCCAGCATACGATTCACGGTTGCGCCGTTGCGCCGGTATTCGGCCGTCATCAGGTGACGGTAGCGCTCATCGAGCGCGAAATCGTAGTTCACCCCGACGGCGTTGATTCCCGGCGCGAGCCGCGGGTCGTCGGCGACGCTGGCAACCCGTTCACCGTTGACGAATACGCGCGGCGAGTAGCGGCGCAGCGATTCCCGGTAATCTTCGGCGGACATCAGCATGGGCGTTCTCCGGTAGTCAGGCAGGCTGGCACAGGACGCGCGCAAGCGCATCGAGCGAACGTTCGGATTCGAGGTTTTCGATCACGTGCAGCGCGGTTTCGGCGTCCGCGGCTGTGATCGTGCGACCGGCGTTGTCGCGAAATTTGGCGCGGATATCGTCGTCCGCCATCGGGTTCTCCGCCGATCCGCGGTTCATCTGTTCACGATGGTGCAGGCAGCGCCCGTCGCGTAAATATATGTCGATCGCGCCGGAGTAGTAATCCGGGTATGCGGAATCCGGATCCGGCCGGTAGCTCGTTTTTCCGCACAGCGCCGTGATCGCGGGATCACCGAGCGCGTCGTCCTCGAGTTCGGCGAGTCCGAAGCGATCGCGCACGAGCGCCGCGGCGATCACATAGTTCACGCTGAACTGCGCGTCGTAGGAATTTTGCGGCCGTACCTTCGTTGCGACCGGTTCGCAGATCACGGGAATCTCGCGCGCATCGACGTAGGCGACGATGCGTTCGATCGCCTCGGGTTCGAAGCCATGCGCGGCCTTCAGGGTGCGCGCCGCGTCGGCGAATGCATGCGTCATGTGGCAGGCGGGATAGGGCTTGAACGCAATGTTCGACATTTCCCAGCGGGTGCCGAGGCCAGCGGTGATCTTGTCGGCATTGATGTCGCGCCCGTCGTTCGTGTGCAGCGGAAACAGACCGTAACGACCGAAGTAGGGTTCGCGCGGGCCGCTGTAGCCGTGTTTCGCCATGACCGCGGCGGTTTGCCCGCACACGCTGGCCCAGCCGGGATGATTGCGTTTCGTCCACGCGCCGTCATCGAGAAATTGCAGCGAGCCGCCGGCTTGCGACAGCACGATGCCCTGGGCATCGCGCAACTGTTCGGCATTCAGGTCATACAGGAAACCCGCGGCGAGCGCGCAGCCGAACGCGCCGACGACGCCGGTCGGGTGAAAACCTTTTTCGTGAAAGCCGCCGCGCGCGGCAGCGCCGATCCGGCTCGCGCATTCCGCGGCGATAATATAGGCCGCGAGCGCATCGGCGCCGCTGCAATCGTTCGCCAGTCCGGCGATGAACATCGTCGGCACCGCGCTCGCCGAGGTATGTACGACGGATTCGCCGTGCGTATCGTCGAAATCGAGGCCGTGGATCAGCGTGCCATTCAGATGCGCCGCATCACGCTGCGGCAGCCGCAGCGAGGAACCGATGACGGGGAAGTCACCCGTGCCGCCGATTTCCGTCAGTGCTGCGCCAAGCGCGTGCGCAAACGGGTAATTCGTCGACGCGAGTCCGATGCCGAACGCATCGAGGATGCTGAGTTTTGCGCGCGCCTTCACCGCGGCGGGTACCCGGTCGAGATCGAAACCGGCGACGAACGCGGCGAGCGCGGCCGCTGCGTTCGTCGGCTCCGGCTGCGGCGCCGCGCTCATGCACGCGCCTCGGCGGCCGCCGCGACCGCGTCGTAAAGATCGACGATACGCTGCGCTTTCTCGACGATCGGATAATCGACGAAATAACCATCGACCTGGATCGAGGCGAGACCGTCAGCCTCGGCGGCCGCGAAACTCGTGATGATTTTGCGCGCCCACGCCGCTTCCGCATCCGTTGGCGTGTAGGCCGCATGCGTCGCGGCAACCTGGTCCGGGTGGATACACAGCTTGCCCTGGAAGCCGAATTCCCGGCCCTTGCGTGCCGACGCAGCGAAGTGTTCATGTTCCTTGATGTGAATAAACACCGTATCGATCGGTGGTTCGATGTTCGCGAGGCGCGAGGCGAGTACGATTTCCGCGCGTACCGCGGCGATCTCGTCTTCGGCGAACGTCCATTGCAGGTTCAGATCGCGGGTGTAATCGCCGCCGCCGAACGACAAGCGGCGCAGGCGGCCACCGCTGGCGGCGATCGAGCGCGCGTTCGCATGCCCGATCGCGGTTTCTATGATCGGCATCAAATCGATCGATTGCGGCGCGAGGCCATGGCGGCGTTCGAGGCTCGTCAGCATCCAGTCGACGGCCTGCAGATCGGCCGCGCGTTCGACTTTCGGCAACACGATGCCATCGAGCCACGGGCCGACGACGGCCTCGATGTCGTCGAAGCAGAACGCCGTGTCGATGCTGTTAACGCGGACGTAACCGCGACACGCGCGCGGCTGTTTCAGCGCTTCGACGCACAACGAGCGGGTCGCCGGTTTCTCGGCGATTGCGACGGCGTCCTCGAGATCGAGGATGACCGCATCGGCGCCAACGGTGAACGCTTTTTCGACCCGGCGCGGATGATTGCCCGGGGTAAACAGAAAACTTCGACTCGGTTGTGTCATCTGATGTGTTGTTCCGGATAGAGTTTGCAACGGGCGGCACCGGCGCGCCGTGCGTTTATCGTGGCGCTAGCCGGCCGCGGCGCGTGGCACCCGGCTGCGACCGAGTTCCGTGATGATTTCATCGGTGGTCGCGATGCGACCCCAGTAGCTTGCGGACATGGCGGGCATCTCGCGATTTTTACGGTATGTTACCAACCTCCCATTAACATGGACATGTGAACGATGAAATTCGGTGTGTTTCTCCCGAACGGTAGCAACGGCTACATTCCTTCCGCCGGCAGTCCGGTCTATCTGCCGACGTTCGAGCACAATCGCGCGATTTCGGTGGAAGCCGAAAAACAGGGGCTCGATTTCGTGTTGTCGATGATGAAGTTTCGCGGCTTCGGCGGCGACACGGGTTACTGGGATGCGTGTCTCGAATCGTTCACCCTGATGGCCGCCATCGCGGCGGCGACAAAAACGATCGGTTTGTTCCCGAGCATTTCGCTGCTGTCGCAACACCCCGCTTACGTCGCCCGCATGGTTGCGACGATCGATGACATCAGCGGTGGACGCTGCGGGCTCAATATCGTCACCGGCTGGAACAAACCGGAGTACGAGCAGATGGGACTGTGGCGCGGTGACGAGTACTACGACCGTCGTTACGAGTTCGCGGCCGATTACCTCACGATCCTGCGCAAGCTGTGGCGCGACGGCGTGGCCACGCACAAGAGCGAATTTTTCAACCTGAACGACTGTCGTTGCCTGCCGACCCCGGGACGCGAGATCCCGATCGTGTGCGCGGGTCAGTCGCCACGCGGCAAGCAGTTCGTTGCCGACATGGCGGATCAGCAGTTCGTGATGACGGATACGGCAACACTGCGCGACAGTGTCGCCGATATCACGGCGCGCGCGGAGACGGCCGGACGCAAGGTCGGCATTTATGCGCTGTTCCACATGATTATTGCCGACAGCGACGATGAGGCGCGGCGCATCGGTCAGAACATTATCGACCAGGCGGATAACGGTGCGCTTGAGAATATCCTCGCGAGCGCCGCGCTCGACACGAACACGGGTGGCACGAGCGATCAACTGAAGGCCGGACTGAACCAGTCGCTCGAAGACGGCAATCTCGCGTTCATGGGGATCCCGGTCATCCACGGCAGCGCCGCGACCGTCGCGCGCAAGATCGAGGCCATCGGCCGTGATACCGGGGTCGACGGCATGCTGTTCAGCTGGCCGGACTTCGTCACCGGGTGTCGCAACTTCGGCGAAAACGTGATGCCGCTGCTCGATCGGGGTGCGTGACGCCGCGCTTGCTGGCGCCGTGGCGGTAACCTACGATGAGCGTGGCCGGACATGAGTTCCGACGCAAGGTGCGAGGTGCCGGATTTGCCGCTACACCCGGAAGCTGCGGTGCGCCTCGGCGGATTCCTGATCGTCTTCGCCGCGGTCGCGCTATGGGAGCTTGCGCGCCCCCGGCGTCCGGCGACGACGTCGAAGCGCCTGCGCTGGCGCCATAATCTCGCGCTTGCGGCGATCAACGCGCTCATCATCCGCGCCTTGTTCCCGCTCGCCGCGGTTGGCGCCGCGGCCGCTGCCGCCTCGCGCGGCTGGGGCGTGTTCAACAACGTGACGATCACAGCGCTGATCGCCGTGCCTGCGAGCGTCGTGGTGCTCGACCTCGTCGTCTGGCTCCAGCACCGCCTGTTCCATGCCATCCCGGTCTTGTGGCGACTGCATCGCGTGCATCACGCGGATGTCGACTTCGATGTCACAACGGGCCTGCGCTTTCACCCGCTCGAAATGCTCATCTCGATGCTGATCAAAATGGCCGTGATCGTCGTCCTCGGCCCGCCCGTGCTCGCGGTGCTCGTGTTCGAGTTGCTCCTCAATGCAACGTCGATGTTCAATCACGCGAACGCCGGGCTGCCGTCGCGTATCGAGCGTTGGGTGCGGCGACTGATCGTGACCCCGGACATGCACCGCATCCATCATTCGACCGCAGCGGATGAAATGAACCGCAACTTCGGTTTCAACCTGTCGCTGTGGGATCGATGCTTCGGCACGTATCGCGAAGCGCCGCGAGGCGGCAACGACGGCATGACGATCGGCCTGTCGGCGTGGCGCGGTCCGACGGCGATTATCACGCTGCCGCGGCTGTTGGACATGCCGTTCCGGCGCGAGCCCGCGGCGACGCCGGGAAGCGCGTAAAGTCCCGTGCGCACATGACGCTGCATCGCGCGAGCGCGACTGCATGAAGCTGCTGCTGTTTCCGCATTCGCACTTTTGCGAAAAGGCGCGTTGGGCGCTCGACTACAAAAATATCGAATACGAACCGGTGGCCGTGTTTCCTGGTCTGCACCGACGCACGATCCGTAACATCGCGCCGGGCAGTTCGCTGCCGGTGCTCGTCACGGACACGGGTGCGATCCAGGGTTCGAACGAAATCATCGACTATCTCGACGAACTCGTGGCGGTGCGGCCGCTCACCCTGGCCGCACCGGCGGTGCGGGATGAATGCCGCGAACTCGAGCGACGCTTCGACGCGCAACTCGGGGTACCCGTGCGACAGATCCTGTATGCGAGTCTGCTCGATCACCCGGCATTCATCCGGCGCTGCTTTACGCACACGATGCCGCCATGGAAGCGCGCGTGTTATCCGCTCGTGGCCGCGCCGCTGCGCCGGGCGATTGACGCCGCTTACGTGCACTCCCCGGCCGCCGTCGATGCCGCGCGTGCCGCGTTCGGGCAGACAATGAGTGAACTCGCCGAACGGCTCGACCCGGCCGGCTATCTCGTCGCAAATACGTTCACGCGCGCGGATCTCGCGCTCGCGGCGTTGCTGTCCCTGCTCGCGTTACCACCGGAACATCCGTTTCCGTGGGGCGAGGTACCGCCATCGGCGGCGCGCGATTTCATCGAAGCTTACCGTGATCATCCCGTATCGCGGTGGGTGCGCCGGATCTACCGCGAGCACCGCAAGCCGCCGCCGGGCTGAACGCAACGGCCGGGTTTTGGGTCCGTGGCCGCCGCGGCGACGCTCGCTGCGGCTCGGGTCCGGCGCTGCGACGGGACGCTCACGCGCCCGGGCAAGCCGGCCCGCGGTCCGGGGGTCGCGGCATCCGGTCGGCGTCGTCTACGAACAGAACGGCCGGAACTGCCACAGCTTGCGACAACGGAAGCGCGCTTCGCATTGCTTCAGTTGCGCGCCGTATTCGCCGGCCGTCGCCGCGACCCGGGCGGCGATCTTCCTGAGTTCCGGTTTGCGTTTGTAGCTGCCGCGGCGGTAGCCGCCACGGCCTTCGTGGTAGGCGAGGTACAGATGCTCCGCGTTCCACTTCGAGATACCGAGCTCGCGGTGGCTCTTGTCGTTGTACCAGCCGATGAAATCGAGCGCGTCTTCCATATCCGCACGGCTGCGGAACAGACTGCCGCGCTCCGCGCGGTAATCCTGCCATGCGGGGTCCTGGATCTGGGCGTAACCCTTCGCCGATGACGCGCGCCCGAGCGGGATGAACAGAAACCATTCGAACGGCGGTTTCGCGTTCTCCCGGTAACTCGATTCGTGGCGCACGAAGGCCATCTGGATCTGGATCGGCGTGCCCCACGTCGCCGCGGATTCGCGTGCGTAGTCATACCACGAGGGGTGTTGTTCGAACACGGCGCACAGGTTGTGTTGTTGTTTTGGCGGCGCGCTGGCGCACGCCGCGAGGCTCGCGACCAGCACGAACAATGCGGCGGCGCGCGCCACACGGCGGCGCACCTCGGGCGCATCGATGCTGACGGCGGACGGGAACTCGAACACCGCTGCAGTATAGCGTTGCGCTTCGCGGCGGACACCGACAGGCCGATGAACGACGCGGGGCGTTCGCTGTTGTGGTATTTGTTCCGCGTTTTTCGCGCAATAAACCGCTACAACTGGGCGCGAGCTCACAGCGCACGGGGAAACACAGTATGAACTCTGCCGGTTACGACAACGCGCCAATCGCGGCGCTCGCGGGCCTGCTCGGCGCGCTGTTTGCCGGCACCGCGCTGGCGGCGCCGATCACGGTAATCAATCCGGGCTTCGAGGATATCAGCGGGGAGGGGGTGCAGAACGAATTCACGTTCGGCGCGCTGAACGGCTGGGATCTCTACGATCCTGACGGGGTCGCCGGCACGGGAACCGGGGGCGACTATTTCATCGGTACGTTGACCCCGCAACCCGATCCCGGCAGTCCCGGTGATTTCATCAACTTCCCGGGCGGTGCGCTCGAAGGCAGCCGGGTCGGGATCGCGTTTGCTTTCGTCGGCAATGATGTCGCCAACGGCGGGGGCGAATACGGTTTCGAGCAAACGCTGGCGGCGGGCCTCGCCGCGAACACGCGCTACGAACTGTCGGTCGGGATCGGTAATATCGCGTCCGGCAATTCACTCGCCGCCGGCTTTTTCAATCTCGATGGTTTTCCCGGTTACCGGATCGACCTGCTCGCCGGCGGTACCGTGATCGCGAGCGACAACAACACGCTCGCGGGCAGCATTCCGGAAGGCGAGTTTCGCCTCACTACAGTGACGTTCACGAGTGGCGCCAGCCATGCGCAACTCGGCGGGGCGCTCGGGATCCGGCTCGTGAATCTGAATGTCCTCGACCCCGCGTTCCCGGGTGCGGATCTGGAAGTGGATTTCGACAACGTGCAGTTGAGCGCCGTTGTCGTGCCGCTACCGGCGATGGCGCCGCTGATGGCCCTGCTCATTGCCGGCGTGGTTATGGTACGTCGTCGCTAGCGCACGCCGTTGATGCACGCGGCGGCGGCCAGGACATCGTCGTCGTCGTTGTAGATGTGTGGTGACAGGCGGATGCCGTCCGCGCGCTGGTCGTAATGAATGCGCGCGGCGCGCAGCGCGGCGGCGAGCGCTTCGTCGTGAGCCGTGGCGACGACGACGCTGCCTCCGCGCTGCGCCGGATCCGTTGGCGAGCGCACGCAGGCGGGCGGAATGTTGTCGAGCAATAAATCGACGCGCCGCGAATTCGCCGTAATGACCGCATCGATGCCGATTCCGAGCAGGGTTTCGAGCCCCGCGTTCGCGGTCACGAACGGCGCGATCGATGGGGTCCCGCCCCAGAAGCGACGCGCGTCGCCCGCATAGCGGAACGCGCGTATATCCATCTCGAACGGATCCGCGTGGGAAAACCAGCCGACGTCGATCGGCTCGCAGTCCGACAGCGCTTGCGGTGAACCCCAGAGAAACCCGGCGCCGGATCCGCCACACAGCCACTTCACACATGATCCGATCACGAAGTCGGCGCGCCATGCGGCCAGATCGATCGGCACGCTGCCGGCCGATTGCGCGACGTCGATGATCGACACGGCGTCACGTTCGCGCGCGATCGCGGCGATCTCGCGCACCGGCAAGCGCTCGCCGGTGTTCGACAGCACGTGTGTGGCGCAGACGATCCGCGTGTCATCGCCGATCGCGGCGCGCCACACCGCCGCATCGCGCACGTTCTCGTCGCGGGAAATGAAACGCAGCCGGTAGCCAACACGCCGTGCCTGGGCGGCGACGAAACCGATCGTCGGGAAATCCCGCTCGGACAACACGATCGTTTCGCGCCCGGGCCGTGGCGGCAAACCATGGATGATCTTCGTCAGCGCGCTGGAGACATTGCTTTGCGGACTGAACTGTGGTGCTTCGGCATGCAACACGCGGCCGAGGTAGTGGCGGAACTGTTCGATCGCCTCGAACCAGTGCCGCCACGTGTCGGCGCCGTCGTGGGCCCACGGTTCGAGATAGTGCTGGCGCAGTCGTTCGTTGGCGCTGCGCGGCAGGCAACCGATCGAGTGGGACAGCAGGTAATGTCCGTCGGGACAGATGAAGCGATCGCGAAAGCCCGTCACCGCGCAGTCCGCGTGCCCGCCGTCGGCTCGTGTGGCTCGCCGGCACGCGGATGTGTCACGCCTCGTTTCATTGGCCGCGACGCAGCGCGACGAGAAAGCGCACGGCCATGACGGCCGCGCACGCGACGATCACGGTCGCGCCCGCGGCGGCGACGAGCTGTCCGGCGAATTCGGCGCCGCCGGCCTGGATCGCGAGACCGCTCGGGTAAACGACGGCCCCGAGCGTCAAACCGGCGAGCGGCCAGCGGCGCGCCGGATCGAGCACGGCGCCGAGCAGGGCAAACAGTACGACGACGAGCGCCACGTTCGCGGCGTGCGCGTGCGTGTCGATGATACGGTTCGCGACGCGCACCTCGTGCAGGCGCCGGTCGAGATCCGCGAGCACGTGTCCCGGCTGCGCGGCGAGGCGGGCGAAAATGTGCGCGTAATCCTCACGCCGTTCGAGGCGGCTCGTGTGCTCGTTCGCGTTTTCGATCCACAGGCCGAACGCTGATGCCGCGACGAGCAACAGTAACGCGGCGAATACGCTCAGCTGCGACAAGCGCAGCGCGCTCATCGGCTCACCGCCGCTGCATCCGCGGCGCCGGTCGAGCGCAGCAGGCCGGTGAACATGGCGAGCAGGCCCGCGAGCGTGATGCCGCCGGCAATATCGGCGGCGGCGGCCGCGACGAGCCCGTGGATCGTGGCGAGGAACACGCACAGCGGCAACAGCCACGCACCCGTGATCACCGCGATCGTCGCGCGATCGCGCCAGCGCTGCGACAGCATCACGAACGGTTCGAGAAACGCGAGCAGCATGAGCAGAAAGCCAAACTCTATCGCGTGCGAATGCGCCGCCGCCGTGATCGCGATTCGTGACTGCAGCGTCTTGAAACGCGTGATCTCGAGCGCCGCGGTATCGGCCGCGCCGGCCGCGGCAGCGCTTATCGCGTCACGCATCGCGGCGAACATACCGGGTTCGAGGTCGCGGGTGAGACCGAGCGCAAATACGAGACCGAACAGCATTCCCGCGATCACGAGGCCGAGACCGTGGCCGAGCAGCCGCCGCGAATTGCGCGCGCGAAGCCGCGGTTGCAGCGTGTCGGTGAGGGCCGTCGTATCGCCGCGGATCCAGGCGACGGCGAACGCGAGCACGGCGCCGATCACGCACAGCTGGCCGACACCGGCGAAGCGCGCCGCGGGTAACGGGAAATAGTGGCTCGCGAACGTGCCGCAAACATGGATCCACGCTCCCGCGACAAACACGAGGGCCGGGATCCGCAAGCCGCCGGCGCCGCACCGGCAGGCGGGATGAATGATCGCGAGACCGAGTGCAAGCAGGCCGTAGGCACCGATATGCGAATGCGTGCTCATGAAGCGGCCGCGCTTGTCACTCAATTCGAGGATCCGCCGGAACGCTGCCGCGAGCGCCTCGCCGTCGGCCGCGGTGCTCGCGTGGATGACGTCGAGCCAGGCCGTCCTGATGATCCCGTTCGCGACGTGCGAGATGAAGATCGCGTAGATCTCGCCGAGCGCAAACCCGCTCGCGACGAGCGCGATACCGCCGAGCGCGAGCGTGCGCGCGGCGCCGCGTCCGAGCGTGAACTCTGCGCTATTCACCGCGCTCGAGCGCGCGATGGAAATTCGTCGTCGCCTCGCCGATCCAGAACGGTTCCGTCCAGGCGGGATAGCGCGCGACGAACTCCGTGGTGAGCGTGGACTTGATCGTGTCGAGCGGGGTGCCGGCGCCATGCAGGCTGGCGACCCGGTCACGCAGCGCACGCAGATAGGTATCGACGCTATCGATGAGCGCGGGATCCGCGACCGCGCCGTGGCCGGGCACGATCTGCTTGATGTCGAGCGTGCGCAGGTCGGCGAGCGTGGCGATCCAGCCGCGGCCGTCCGAGTCCGCATCCGGCATGATCGGGAACTTGCCGTTCGGGGTGAGGCCGCCGGCGAACAGGATCCCCGCATCCGGCACGAACACGAGCGTGTCGCCCCGTGTGTGCGCGGCGCGGCCGAAATGCAGCAGTTCAACCGGGCGTCCGCCGAGGTCGATGACGGCACGGCGTTCGAACGTGAGATCCGGACTGCGCAGGACCACGGGCGCGAGCAGCCCGGCCACGTCGTCGGCGAACATGTCCACGAACCAGCTGCGATAGTGTTCGCCTTTCTCCGTCAGGTCCCGGTGTTGGGCCGTTGCATAGATCACTTTCGTGTCGGCCGGGAACGATTGCGCACCAAAATTGTGCTCGGGGTGGAAATGCGTACACACGAGCCAGGCGATCGGTTTGTCCGTGACGCGGCGGACTTCCGCGAGCACGATCTCGGCGTTCGTCGGGCCCATGCCCGTATCGACGACGAGCACGCTGTATTCGCCGACGATGATCCCGACGTTCGGGACGAGCGGGATGTCATTGTCCGGCACGACGTACACGCCGGTCGCGATCGCGGTTGCCGAGCCGGGGGTCAACAACGGTTGCCGCGCGTCGGCGGGCGCCGTGAGCGTCAGGCCGAGCAAGCCGATCACGAGCAGGGGCAGGCGGGTCCACGGGGTGCAGGCTGACATGGTTTGCTCCTGTTTGGTGCGGAAATGCAACAACATAATGTCGCAAATAAGCAACGCTGGTTTTTGCACAAAACTAATCAATTTGGCCGAAAATGGCGCTTTTTGATCAAAATCAATGAAAATCCTGATGTTGACGCTTGTGCATATTTACGACACTATAAGTCAGAACATTTTAAACCTAAAGTAACGCTGACGGCGCCGTCCCATAGCGTGCCAACAAGCTCACCGGGGGTTATTCCGTGAAACGCAAGCAAACGTCCCATCTCTCTCCGTCGTCCGTCACGCTACGGTTCGCGGCCACGGCGCTGGCGCTGTCACTGGCCCTGCCGGCCGGCGCGCAACTGCTCGAAGAAGTCGTCGTTACCGCGCAGAAGCGCGAAGAATCGATCCAGGACGTCGGCATCGCGGTGACCGCGTTCACCGGCGAGCAACTCGACGCGTTCGGGTTTACCGAAAGCACGCAGATCAGCGCGATGACCCCGGGTGTGTTCATTTCCGGCAACAACGGCGGCACGACGCAGCAGTTCACGATCCGCGGCTCGACGCAGAACGATTTCGCCGATATCGCCGAAGGCCCGAATGCCGTGTACATCGACGAAGCGTACATGGCGCTTGGCCAGTCACAACTGTTCGCGGCGTTCGATACCGAGCGCGTCGAAATCCTGAAAGGCCCACAGGGCACGTTGTTCGGTCGTAATGCGACGGGCGGTCTCGTGCACTACATCACGCGCAAGCCGACGGCCGAGCGCGAAGCGTACATCGACGTCACCTACGGTCGCTTCGACACGGTACGCACGGAAGCCGCCGGTGGTGGCGCCATCGCGGACGGTATCAACGGCCGCGTCTCGGTGCTCTACAACCGTCACGATCCGGTGATCGACAACGTATTCACCGCCGGCGATCTGCCGGCACCGCCGGCCGCGTTCGGTCGCACGTCGATCCAGGGTTCGCCGGCCGGCAGCGACGATTTGTGGAAGGACGACCAGATCGCGGTGCGCGGACAGTTGCTGTTCGAATTGCCGGAAGAAAACGAATTCCTGTTCAAGGTTCAGTACGCGAACCAGCAGACGACCTCGGGTCAGTACCAGCATGAATCGACGACTGCTGTCGTCAACCCGTTCGGCTAGGTCGTGAACTCCGTGTACACGAAAGCCCAGGGTTCGAACTGCGAACAAATCCTGACCACGGGCGGTTGCGGTCCGGACATCGGCTTTGATGGTGACTTCGACGGCGTGCGTCCGAACACGACCGGCGATCTGTTCGGTTACACGGAATCGGACACGCGCGATCTGACGGCGAACACGGACCACGTGACCGACGGCTATGACGAAGTCGATACCTGGGGCGTGACTGGCAAACTGAACTGGGATTTCGGTTTCGCCGATTTCGTTTCCGTCACCGCCTATCACCAGCTCGACAAACGCCAGTCGCTCGACGTGGATTCCGGTCCTGCGCCGCAGTTCATCGTCATGAACCAGTCCGATTCGTGGTGGCTGTCGCAGGAACTGCGCCTCGAAGGTGAATGGGGCGAGAAAACCGAGTGGATCGCCGGTTTCTACTACCTGCACAGCTCGATCGACTACGCCCAGGGCCTCGCCGACAGCATCGGTGGCCTGAATATCTTCTCGTCGTTTTTCGGCGGCATCACGGGGACCGCACCGACGGACTCGATCGAGTCGACCCTGAACGCGGAACTCGACACGGACTCCTACTCGTTGTTCGGTCAGATCGATTACGACCTGACGGACATGTGGTCGCTCACGTTCGGTCTGCGCGCGATTCTTGAAAAGAAGAAGTACACCTATCGCGTCGACTTCTACAACAACCTCGACGACCGCAAGCCGGATTCGCTGCTGTTCGCCGGCCAGCAACCGATCGCACCAAACTTCGCGATTTTCCCGGTGGTCGACTACCGCGACAGCTTCGACAAAACCCTGTGGTCCGGCAAGGCGCAGCTGAACTTCACACCAACGGACGACCTGCTGCTGTATTTCGGTGTGAACCGCGGCGTGAAAGCCGGTAGCTACAATGCACCGCTGCTCACCCCGCTGACATCGAATCAGTTCTACTACAACGAAGAAGTGCTCGTGTCCTACGAGGGCGGCTTCAAGTGGACGACCTGGGGCGGCCGCGCGCGGGTCAATGCATCGTTCTACTACTACGATTACAGCGACTATCAGGCATTCCAGTTCATCGGTACGTCCGGCGCCGTCGTCAACGCCGATGCGGATTACTACGGCATGGAACTCGAGATTCAGGCGAACCCGCTCGATAATCTCGACTTTGTCTTTGGTATGAGTTTGATTGATGCGGAAGTGAAGGACATCGCGGTGTCCGGCGCGGTTGCCCCTTCAATAGCGGTCCCTGGCGGCGCACCGGCCGTACTGCGTGACGTGCAACCGACGTTCACGCCGTCCGTGCAGTTGTCGGGTATCGCACGCTACGTCGTGCCGGATGCGATGTACGACGGCGACGTCGCGTTCCAGATGGATGCGAACTACGCGTCGAGCGCGTTCCACAACATCAACAACTTCGAAACCCACAAGATGGACGCCTACGTTATCGGTAACGCCCGCGTCACGTGGTACAGCGACAATGGCGACTGGGAACTCGGCGGCTTCGTGAACAACCTGTCGGACTCGCGTTACCAGACGATCGGTTTCGAGTTGTCCGCGGTATCCGGTTCGAACGAGGAAACGATCGGCCGGCCGCGCTGGTGGGGTATCAGCGCGCGTTATAACTTCGATTGATGCCGTGGTCCGGCCGGGCGTGCCTGTGCGCACGCCCGGCGGGATGCACCGGTCTCGCCGCCCGCGACGTGCGCATACCGCGTGAGGTGGCCGGTAGTCTGTATTCCCCCGTGCCGATAGTCCCCTGAACGCACAGCCGCCGGGTGCAGCGGCCCGGTAGCAAGATTCCCTGGTGGTGCCTCGCGCGAACTCACGCGCGCTGCCAGTTCACGGCGCATTCGAAAGCATGGGCGACCTGGTAGAGCAGCGGCTCGTCGAAATAACGTCCCACGAGCATCATGCCCACCGGCAGATCCTCGCGCACTGCGCACGGCACGGACAGCGCGGGATGTCCCGTCGCATTGAACTGCGCCGTGTTCATCGTATTGTTGAACGCGTGGGCGAAAATGCCGTCGCGGTCGTCCGCCGCCGGGTTCGGTCCGGCCCGCTGCACGGTCGTCGGCAACAGCAGCACGTCCACGTTTTGCAGCACACTGTCGTACGCTTCGCGCAGGCGTTCGGCGAGATTTTTCGCCTGCCCGTAGTAGCGTCCGCGATAGCGCTCGAGGTGTTTGCCGAGCAGCATCAGCACCTGCGCGTTGATCGGCATGTGCGGCAGCTGCGCCGGCCATGCCGACATCGCGTCCGACAGTTTCGTTGAATACGGTCCGCTCGTGTTGTAACCGTGGCCGCCGAGCCGCAGTGCCTGCCAGTAACCGTCCGCGACGATCGCACCCCAGATCGCGAGCCCGTCGCGATGCGCCGGCACGGACACTTCGGTCAGCCCGGCGCCAAGCCCTTGCAGCGTCGCTGCCGCGTTGCGCACCGCGGTGTCGACCTGCGGATCGGACAGCGGGTGCGCGTAGCCTTCCGTGAGCAAGCCGATCCGCACCCCGCCGAGCGGTTGCCCGAGCCGCGCGTCGAATCGCTCCGGTCGCGGTTCGGCAATCACGTTCAACAGCGCCGCGTTGTCGGCGACCCCCGCCGTCATCGGTCCGATGTAGTCGATCGACGTTTCCATCGCCATCCCGCCGGCGTACGGGACCACGCCGCGCGTTGCTTTCATGCCGCAGATTCCGGTCCAGCTCGCCGGCGAGCGGACGGAACCGCCCTGGTCCGTGCCCAGCGCCATGTCGACTTCACCGGCCGCGACGAGCGCGGCGCTGCCGGTCGATGAGCCGGCCGTCGAGTAGCCCGCCTTGCGCGGGTTGTCGACCGCACCGTGGCTCGACGTCGTGCTGCCGCCGGACAGACAGAAGTATTCGCAGTTTGATTTGCCGACGATATCCGCTCCGGCGTCGAGCAGGCGGGTCACGACCGTCGCATCGTAGTCGGCGATGAAATTTTCGAGCAGCGCGCTACCGTCGCTCAACGGTATGCCGGCGACGAAAATATTGTCCTTCACCGCAACCCGTTTGCCGTGCAGGGGACCGCCCGGCGCGCGCTCGATCGTCGTGCGCACGAACCAGGCGTTGTGCGGGTTTTCCGCCGGCGCCGGCACCGTCCAGGCGCGTTGTCGATACCGCGGCTCAGGCAATCCCGCGCTTTGTCCGTCGAGCCACGCATAGCCGTCCGCGAACGGCGCCAGGTACGTCGCGAGGTGTTCCGCGTCGCTCGCGTTCAGATCCCAGTCGAGTTCACGGGCGAGACGCTGCAACTCGTCGGTGGCGGGAAGTTCGAATGGCATTGCGGGATCTCCGGACAGTCTCGCTGCCAGTATACGGTGCGGTCACCGGCGACCGAACGATTGCTGCACTGCGAGCGACGCGTGCACAAGCGTGCGAGGTTGACAAGCACGGTCGGTGCGGGGGATCGTCGTCACCGGGATGTCGCCCCGACTGCCCCGTTTGTCTGCCAACGGAGACTGCCGCGTATGACTGAGCAATATGACGCGATCGTTATCGGCGCCGGAATTTCCGGTCTGTATTCGTTGTATAAACTGCGTGAGCTCGGGCTCACGGCGCGGGTGTTCGAAGCCGGCACGGATATCGGCGGCACGTGGTACTGGAACCGCTATCCCGGCGCGCGCTTCGATTCCGAGAGTTATTCCTACCAGTATTCTTTCTCCGATGAACTGATCGCGGAGTGGCAGTGGAGCGAACATTTTTCGCCGCAACCGGAAATCGAGCGCTACGTGCATTTCGTCGCCGACAAGTTCGACCTGAAACGCGACATCGAATGTAACGCGCGGATCGCGAGCGTCGTGTACGACGCAGCCGACAAGCTGTGGGATATCACGACGACGAGCGGGCGCACGGCCCGCGCCAAATACGTTTTGTGCGCGACCGGGTTGCTGTCGGCACACCAGTTTCCGGACTATCCGGGGGTCGAGTCGTTCGCCGGTCTGTCGCTGCACAGCGCGCGCTGGCCGAAAGAAACCGTCGATTTTTCGGGCCAGCGGGTCGGCATCATCGGCGCGGGTCCGACCGCCGTACAGATCATTCAGAGCATCGCGCCGGAGTGCGCCGAACTCACCGTGTTCCAGCGCACGGCGAACTGGTGCACACCGTTGCGCAACCGGCCGATCACGGAGGCCGAACAACGCGAGCTGAAAGCGAAGGCACGGGATATTTTCGATCTGTGCAAACGCACGTGGGCCGGGTTCATCCACGATCCGGATCCGCGCCCCGCGATGAGCGTACCGAAAGCCGAACGCCAGGCGCGCTATCAGGAACTGTACGACCGTGGCGGGTTCGCACTGTGGCTCGGCAATTACAGCGATTCATTCATGTCGCAGGAGGCTGCCGACGAGGTGGCGGAATTTCTTGCCGGCAAGATCCGCGAGCGCGTTCACGATCCGGTTATGGCCGAGAAGCTGATCCCGAAACATACGTTCGGCACGAAGCGTTGCCCCGGCGAGAAAAATTATTACGAAACGTTCAACCGCGACAATGTCGCCCTCGTAGACCTGCGCGAAACGCCGATCACGCGGATCACCGCGACGGGGATCGAAACGAGCGCGGGCCTGCACGAACTCGACGTCATCATCTATGCCACCGGGTTCCACAGCGTCACGGGTGAATTGCTGCGCATGGATATTCGCGGACAGGGCGGCCGTTCGCTGCAGGAACACTGGTCCGACGGGCCGCGCACGAACCTCGGGGTACAGTTCTCCGGTTTTCCGAATCTGTGGGCGATCATGGGGCCGCACAATCCGGCCGTGTTCTGCAATATCACGCGCTGCGTCGAGAGCAATGTCGAATGGATCGTCGAGTGTATCCGGTATCTGCGCGAACACGGCTACGAGACGATGGAAACGACCACCGAGGCCGAGGAAGCGTGGACGGCGCGCTGCTACGAATCCGCGCAGGGCCTGTTGATCAACGACATGCAGGATTCGTGGTTTTTCGGCAGTACGAACCCGGAGAACGTCCGCGGTCGCTTTCTGCTGTTCGCCGGCGGGGTGCCGATGTACCGCGAAATTTTTGCCGATGTCGCCGCGAAAGGATACGAAGGTTTTGAACTGCATTAAGCCATTGCGCGCATTTACGGGTAGTTATCGATGAACGACATCCAGGCGCACCATCAGCGCACGGTCAACGGTTTCCGCATGCACTATGTCACCGCGGGCAGCGGCTTCCCGCTCGTCTTGCTGCACGGCTGGCCGCAGAGCTGGTACGAATGGCGCAAGATCATTCCGGCGCTTGCCGAACGCTACACGATCATCGCGCCGGATCTGCGCGGCCTCGGGGATTCCGAAAAACCGATGGGCGGTTACGACAAACGGTCGCTCGCCGCCGACGTGCGTGAGTTGTTGCGGCAACTCGGTCATGACGAAGTCGGCGTGATCGGACACGACTGGGGTGGTGCGGTCGCGTTCTATCTCGCCTACGACAACCGCGAACTCGTGCGCCGACTGTGCATCCTCGACATGATCCCCGGGCTTGCGCGCGCGGGCGATGCGATGCCGATCGAGATGGCGCTGAAGATCAATCATGTGTTTTTCCATGGTGGCAATCCCGATACCGCGGCTCACCTCGTGAACCAGGACATCGAAGGCTACCTGCGACGGTTCCTCACGTCGCTCGATTTCAATTACCGGCCGAACGTATTCACCGCGGATGACATCGCGGAATACGTGCGCGTGAATTCGATTCCCGGATCGATCCGCGCGGGTTTCCAGTGGTACGCGAGCGGCCTGCGCGAGGATACGGTGAATCTCGCGAACGCCACGGACAAACTCACGATCCCCGTCACGGCCTGGGCCGGCGCCGCGTTCCTCGGCGATATCCGGCCGTACTGGGAGTCCGTCGCGGAGACGGTTTCCGGTGGCGCGATTCCCGAATGCGGGCATTTCGTGCCGGAAGAGCAGCCGCAGTTCGTTATCGAAATGGCGCACGAATTTTTCGCGCCGCTGATCGCCTGAAGCACACCGGAAACACCCGCCGTTGTATCCACCGCGAGCGCAAACGCGCGTGATGTGACGGTGCCCGGAGCCCCTGACGGAGAGTACGATGTCATCACAACACCGGGTTGACTACGCGGTAGCGGATCGGATCGCGACGATCGCGATGAACCGCCCGCCCGTCAACGCGATCGATCACCCGATGATCGACGCGATCCACGCGCGCCTGCGCGAAGCGGATGCGGATGAGAATGTGCGCGCGATCATCATCACGAGCGCGTTGCCGGGCATGTTTTGCGGCGGCATGG
>CAXBJY010000002.1:0-163691 GCA_963976285.1 uncultured Gammaproteobacteria bacterium | reverse complement strand
TCATCTGCGACTATCGTCGCTGATTAAAACTATCCGTTAAACTGGGGGAGCTTCAGGATGTCCCTGTTTTCCCCTCGCGCTGCAATCGGGCTTGTCGTCACTGCAATAGCGACAGATCAAAGCCCGCTAACCGAACGTAAGCGCCCGAACGGTGGGTAAATGTGGGATGTCCCCATTTTCCCCTTACGCCGGCGATCCTCATTTACGCTCAGGTCCTGCGGCGTCTCGCGAGCAGCGCCCCAACACCGGCACCGAGTAACAGCACGGCCGGCGGCAGCGGCACTGCCGTTAATGCCGGGCTCAGGGCGTAGAGGTGCAGGGATTCCGTGGGCTCCTTGTAGGCACCAAGCGCCCAACTCGACCCGATGCTGTAGGTGTAACCCACGCCGGCGCGCGGGCTTGCCGTCGTGCCCAGGTAGCCGTTGAAACCGTAACCACCGGGTGGCACGCGCACTGCTTCACCGCTGGCCGTACTGCCGGTCCACACGTTGCCGACGCTGATCAGATTGTTGAACTGGTCACGGCTGAATACGGCCTTGATGCTGCCGTCCCAGAAATCCGCGGCGCTGTCCGCCAGGCGCCCCCCATGGACGAGGAACACCGGCCCCGAGACGACCGCGTTGTCGCGCGCGTCGACCGCGTCCGTCGATGCAATCGCGTACCAGTTCGCGATACCGGCACGTGCCGTTAACGAGCCCGCGGCATTGGCCTCGGCGGACACGAACGCGTTGTAGTCGGCGATCGCCGTACTCGTGGCATCACGCGTACCCTGCGTAACAAAAGCCCAGTGGTAGACAGACCCGGGCGCGACGCCAAGCGGTACATCCGGCACGGCGGCGCCGGCGTTCGTGACCATTGCGAGTAAAAAAAGCACGGCGATGCAACGGCTCGCGCCGGGGTGATGAGCGCGTAGTGCGGTAATCATTATCATTGCTGGTCCCATTTCTGATCAGGTTTCCCCCTCCACACGGCGAGGCGCGGGAAGGAACGACACGTTAAGTCCACCGTAGCGCGGAAAGTCGCCGCCCGGCTTGATCCCGATCAGGAGAAAATCGAGGCATCGCGCATTCGTGCTTCGCGATGTTGCGCACGGGGAAGTAACGGGTTATCCCGCATTAGCGGGTTAGACTTCGTGATGCCGTGAAGCCCGGTCGCGCGGCCGTTCATGCGATTGATCGGTTGCGCGCACTACCGCGCCGCGATCGCGTGCATTGTCGATGCCAGCGCGACAGATCAAAGCGCTCGAATCGAACGTAGCAGCGTACACGGTGATTAAATGCGCGATGCCCCGGGTTTCAGGAAGCGCTGTTCAGCGCGCACAAAAAAACCCGCGCAAAGGCGGGTTCTCTTGTCAGCAGCGGGTGGACCGTTTTACGCGGCTTCGCGTTTTCGGCGGTAACCGAGGCCCGCGAGGCCAAGGCCGAGCAACGTGAGCGTCGCAGGTTCAGGGACCGTTGCAGCCTCGAAACCGACCGTAAAGTCGTCGATCGCGATCGCGCAGCAGGTTGCGCCACCGTAACTAATTGTCATGCTGCGTATGGCCATATCGCTGCGCAGGCCAATGAACTGGTCGGCGAAGTCATTGCCATTCGGCGTAGCGGTGACGCTGCCGAGCAGCACATCCGATGCGTCGAACACCGCTAACGTTGCCGTGAAGGCCGCGGTGTCGTCGTTACCGAATATCATGCCGATCTCGAACACATCGCTCGTGAACCCGGCTCTCAAAGGGCTGACGCCGGGGAATTCCACGAGCACCCGGCTCCCCGATGAGGTAACCCCGCTCGTCGCAGCGGCGGCAGTATACGTCGCGGCTGTGGCGTCGAATGTAAACACCGACGTATTAATCGAAGACTCGAAATCCTGCGACGATGTCGTCGTCGACGTAAAGTCGCCGAATCCGGTGAGTGCGGTAATCAACGCGGCACTGGCGTTCGCACTGACCACCATCATCATCGCGGCCAACACGGCTGAGCCGCTCGGGTTCATCGTACGTCGCATGTTAAATCTCCGGGTGCATTTGACGTTGATCGGAGCAAGTTTCGAGCCAGAAACGCGATGCCAGTAAAAACAGGTGGTTACTTCGCAACCACAGGCGTCAGGGTAAAGAATCCAGGAATATCGGGTAATTTGGCCACGACAATATGTAAAGAATCTTGACACCTGCGCTGCATAAAGGCCCCGGTTGTTGCGCAACGATACCGTCGACCCGGGGACGCGGCACAGGGAATATCGACCGGCCCGAGCCGGGTCGGGCCGGGGATGAATGATCGGCCAGCCGCAGGTCGCGTGCGCCGCTCCGGCGGGCAGCAGTTGCGATCGGCAGCGCGAATCGGTGGACGTACGCAATCGGTGGCAGCGTGCTTGATCAACGGTTCCCCGAGCGCACCTGTCAATGGGTGCCTGGTTCGCTGTCCGCGGTGTCGAGCCGGCCGTCGCGCAGGTGGAAGATGTGGTCGAAGCGGTCGAAGATTTTCTCGTCATGGGTGACTGCAAGGATCGCGGCTTCCTGCTCGACGGCAACCTTGCGGAGCAGGTCCATGACGATGCCGGCGCGCTGGGAATCGAGGGCCGCGGTGGGTTCGTCCGCGAGGATGATGCGCGGCCGGTTCGCGAGCGCGCGGGCAATTGCCACCCGCTGTGCTTCGCCGCCCGACAGCTTGGCCGGCATGGCGTTCTTGCGGTGTCCAACTTCGAGGTAGTCCAGCAGTTCAATCGCGCGGCGTTTCGATTCTCCGCTCTCGACCCCGGCGAGGTTGAGCACGACGGCGACGTTGTCGGTGCTGTCGAGAAACGGGAGCAGATTGTGGAACTGAAAAATAAACCCGACTTTCTCGAGTCGGAGTTTGCGCAGATCGGATCGCAGCCAGCGGCCGTCGTAGACGACATCGCCATCGAGGCTCACCCAGCCGCTGCTCGGCTCGAGGATGCAGCCGATGACATTCAACAGCGTCGTCTTGCCCGAACCACTCGGGCCAAGGAGGGCCACGACCTGGCCGGGATGCACCTCGAGGCTCACGTCGCGCAGGGCATCGACCCGGGTATCACCGGCGCCGAAGTGTTTCGAGACGTTGCGCACGTCGACCAGCGCTCTCGTGTCGCCGGGAGAGCTCATCGCTAACCTCCCAACGCCGTCGCCGGATCGATCTTGAGTGCGAGGCGCACACCGAGTGCGCTCGAGGCGACACATACGAGGAGCACGACCACCGCGAGCGCGAGTCCGTCTTCGGGTTGCAGCACGACGCGGCGCGGAAAATAATCTTTGACGGTCGTGATCAGGAGGGCGCCGAAGCCGAAGCCAATCACGCCCATGCCGAGCGCCTGCTGCACGATCAGGCCGATGATCGTGCGATCCGGGGCGCCGATGAGCTTCAGTGTCGCGATCTCGCGAAGCTTGTCCATCGTCATCGTGTAAATGATCAGCGCGATGATCACCGCCGAGACCACGAGGAGGATGGCGGTGAACAAGCCGATCTGCTTGCGCGCGCGTTCGACCACGGAACGGGTGAGGATGGTTTCCTGGCCGGCCTGGGTCATCGTCGACAGGTGTTTCCAGCGCCGCGCGGCTTCCGCCACGCGTTCCGGCGAGGCGTGCGGCGAAACGCGTGCAAGCACGGCGTTGACGGTGTCCGTACTCCCGGGGCCGCTGCCGCGGGCAACTTCCCGACGCGCCGCGGGCGGTGCGAGTTCGAATTGCAGCTTCTGGGAATCCGGCAGCGTGATGTAGATCACGGGATCGCCGCCGGAGGACACCTGCCCATCGGTGATACCGACGACCGTGAACGTGTCGCGACCGAGAGCCACGCGGTCGTTCAGCGCCAGACCCGCGCGTTTGTCGGCCACCATTTCATAGTGACTGCGACCAATCGGCCGCCCGGCCGCGAGACGATCGGGACCCCCGGGGCGACCCGGTTCGTAACCGACGATATACACCCGCAGCTTGCGCCCGGCATGGAGTGTCTCGACGGACTGGTAAGTGACACTGCCCGCCGCATCGACACCCTGGAGACGTGCAATCGCCTCTCGCGTATCGCCCGGAATGCGCGAGGCTTCCGCGAACGGGCCGCGGGTACCTGATTCCACAACCCAGACATCCACGCCGGGGGTGCGGGCAAGCGTCAATGCGTCGACGACGAGACCGCGGTATATACCGATCATCGACAACACCACCCCGAGCAACAGACTGAGTCCGAAGCACGTGAGTCCGAAGCGCCCGAGGTTGTGGCGGATATCGCGGTAGGCCAGGTTCACGACGCGGGTTCCTCCTTTACGTCCGCCGCGCGTCCTTCGCGCAGTCCCGGCCGCAGCCCGCTTACGACGCGCATATCCGGCGCGAGGCCAGCGACGATTTCGAGGCGGGAATCGAGCGTTCGATGGCCGAATGTAACGGCGCGACGATGCAGCTTGCCATCCTCGACCACCCACACCGTGCCATGCTCGCCGTCGAAGTCCGCGACCGCCGTTTCCGGTACGAGCAACGCGGTGTCCAGAACGCCGGTTGTAATCAGCACCTCGGCCTGCTCGCCGAGATAGAAACTTTCGGGGCACGCGTCGCAAACGACATAAACGCGGCGCTCTTCGCTCACCCGGTCGCTCTCGATATCGATGCGCGCTACATGGCCGGTCAGCAACTGCCGGGGCCGCGATCGCAAGCGCACCTCGGCGGCCTGACCCACCTCGATATCGCCCGCACGGGACTCATCGACATAAGCCAGCGCCCACACGGTTTCCGGCGCGACGAGCGTGAACACGGGCTCGCCGGCCGTGAGCACGGTGCCGAGTTCCTTGTGTCGTGCAACGACGAGCGCATCGTAGGGTGCTTTGAGCACGTGATGGTCGAGGAGGACCTTTTCGTAGTCGTATTGGGCCCGGGCGTCTGCCAGTTGCGCGCGGGCAACCGCGACATCGCTCAAGGCCAGGGCCAGCTCGGCGGCAGACACGTCTTCCTCCATCTGCGCTTCTTCGGCCGTCTCGACGGAGACCGTCGCCTTGATCCGCAGGGCCTGCTTGCGGCGATTGACCTGCTGTTTCTGGGCAAGCACCGCGCGCGCCTTGCCCGCGGACGCCTCGGCGCGCTTCACGGCCGCCTGGGCGTTGACCACGCCGGCGCCGGCCCGGGCGACGCGGGCCTCCTGCTCGGCGCTGTGCAACCGCGCGAGAACCGCGCCGTTGCGCACCCGATCGCCGTGATCCGCATGCAGCTCGATCAGCGCTGCACCCACTTCGAAACCGACTTGCGACAGGATCCGCGCTTCTACCGTACCGAGACCGAAAACCTTGATCGGAACGTTCTCGGCCGGACGCGCAACCTCAACGGGTAACGGACGTATGAACGCGAACAGAAACAGGACGACACCGGCTATGCCGAGGCCCAACCCGGCCACGATAAATTGCCGAACACGCTTCGTCATGACGTCCTCCTTTCACACGACCTGAACGTTTGCATAGCGGCAGTCGATTTGCCTTGACGCGAATCAATACGACGACAGGCACGGGTCCGGGTTCCGTTGCGCCTGGTTCTGCACCACGGTACATCCACGCGACACCCGGTGAACTGTCGGGGTCGTGCGCTGTCAATCACAGCGAACGTTTCATCGTAACAGTCGTTGCCTGCGCGGTTCCCGCGAGTGCGCGGGAGACATCAAACCCTGATGACGAATCCGCGGTTCGTCGCACAAGCGCGTATTCATGACCGGAAGCGTGAACCGAACTGCGTCGCGAGCACGGTATCAATAGCGACGACATCTTCGCGTCGGGCACCATGAGCGAATCGCGAAACCGATGCGGGATCGGGGTGTTATTCTGGCCGATGAAACACCCGCGCGGGACGTGATGGATCCGGTGCGCGGCGGGGTCAGGGCATGCGTACGGGTCGGTGCCTTCGACGGCTACCCCAGCGGCCCGAACTGAAGGAGTATCACGATGACGGAACTGAAAACCTATGCCGTGTGGGATGCCAGCGTGCGCGTGTTTCACTGGCTCAACGTGTTGTGCGTGATCGGGCTGCTCGCGGTCGGGGTGGCCATATTGAATGCGAAGGCACTCGGGGTGACGGACGACGGCAAGATCCTGCTGAAAACCGTGCATGTGTGGATCGGTTATGTGTTTGCGGCGAATTTAGGCTGGCGCCTGATCTGGGCTTTCATCGGCGGGCCGCACGCACGCTGGCGCGCGATCCTGCCAGGCGGACCCGGCTACCTGCATGACTTGCGCGCCTACATTGCGGATTTCAGCCGTGGACGGCCGCGTCAGTACGTCGGCCACAATCCGCTCGGTCGGATCGCGGTGACGCTCCTGCTGTTACTGCTGTTGTCGCAGGCGCTCACCGGCCTCGTCCTCGCCGGCACGGATTTGTTCTATCCGCCGCTCGGTTCATGGATTGCCAACTGGGTCGCCACCCCCGGGACCGAGGCCGCAACGCTCGTACCGTATGCGCCGGAGATGTATGACGAAACCGCCTACGCCGCGATGCGCGAATTCCGCAAACCGTTCATAACGGTTCACTACTACGGCTTCTGGGTCATCCTCGTGTTCGCCGTGATTCACATCCTGGCCGTCGTTGTCACGGAGTTGCGCGAAGGCGGCACCCTGATTTCCGCGATGGTTTCCGGCCGGAAGGTGCTGGGCGAGGCGCCGGCAGATGATCGCAATGCGGATTAGGAATCCGTAATCAGCACGGAAACCCACAACGCATACTCTCAATGCCCGCATTCGCACAGGCGCGACTGCGCGCAGCGGTGCAGTCGGAAAAAGAAGCGCAATGGATGTGTGGAAGCGCGGGGAAATCGGGGACATCCGACATTAACTGACGACATTAGCGGGCGACATTTCGTCGCCTCGTCCGCGCGATTTGGCGGTTCGTGCCGGTCCGTGCTCGAGGCGGGCGCTCTGCGCAACGACATCGCGACAACTCGCAGCGCCGGCACCGAATGTCACGGCGCGAACGGGGCGTAGATGCGGGATGCCCCCGTTTTTTCGGGATCTCGTGCGTAACGGTCTGTCGCTGTATGCTCGCGACGATCACAAGCATGCGGAGGACGCGTGATGCAGTGGAAGGTTGCAATTTCGGTGGGTGTTATCGCAACGCCGGCAACGCTGCTTGCAGGCTGCGGTGGGTTGGAAGGCGACATCGAAAACGGTGTCGGGATCGCGCTGAAAGCGAAGCCTTTGTGTCTTGAACTTGGCGCGCCGCCGTATATCGCCTATAGCACCACGGGGGATTTGAACTACGCACTACTGGCGGCGGGGTTTGCGGCCAGCATGCCGCGTGCGGGTGGAACATTCGAGATGATCCCGTCGGACACAGGGAAAAAGCTCATTAAGGACAATCGGCTTTGTTATGGTGAAATTCGGTTGCTCGGGATCGAGGATTTCACGCTGCCGACCGATACGCCGCCGGGACGAACCTTGTCGGCGGACGTGCGTGTCCGGTACGACATCACGGAGAAATGGGCGCGGCGTGACGAGTTCGCGCCTTTCGTGCGTAGCGGAGAAGACACGATATCGATGAGTATGGTGGAGAAAAATTCAGGCTGGATGCCGCTTTATTGATGCGTCGAACGGATCGCCCGAGGCGCCCGTCGCTGCGCCGCGGCGACGGGGCCGGGCCGTGTGCGCGGGGGCTCCTTTCGTATCTTCAGCCGAGATCGATAGAAGCGTCGAGTGCCCGTAGCAGGCGATCGCAGATTTCATCGATCTCGGATTCCGTGATGATGAGCGGCGGTGCGATGACGATGCTGCGGCCCGTAAGCCGCACGACAACTCCGGCTTTCAGCATGTTTTCGTAAACCCGGCCGGCGACTGCTTCGGCGTCATGGTTGACCGGAACGTCGTGCCGGTCGCGACACAGGAAATCCACCGCACCCGCGAGCCCGACGTGGCGGACGTGACCGACGAGCGGGTGCCCGGAAAGTGCGTGCAGACGACGCCCGAGGTGTTCGCCCACGCGCGCGGCATGGGCGACAAGGCCGTCGCGCTCAATGATTTCGATCGTTTTCAGCGCGGCGGCCGCGCCTACCGGGTGCGCCGCATGGGTTGCGGCATGCGCGAGTACGCCGACCGCGTCCGAGCCGGCTTCGAGATCGGCATATAACTCACGGCCCAGCGCGATCGCCGACAGTGGAAAGTAGCCACCGGTGATCGCTTTCGCCGTTGCGCAGTGATCCGGTTTTAACCCGAACGTTTCGCACCCGAAAAGACTGCCGGTGCGCCCGAAGCCGGTGATCACTTCGTCGGCCACGAAGCTGACGCCGTGTTGTTTCAGGACCCGGCCTGCGTTGGCAAAGTAATCCGCGGGCGGCACCATCAGTCCGGCCGAGAAGCTGACGGGTTCGGCGAAAAACGCAGCAACGGATGCTTCGGGTTGTCCAGCGATGAGGGCGTTGAGTTCCGCACCAAGACGCGCGGAGTACTCAGTTTCCGATTCACCGGGCTCGCGCGCGCCGTGATAATCGGGCTGCGAGACGTGCAGAAAACCCGCCAGTGGCAAACCGAATTCCGCGTGGTGACCGCCGGTGAGACTGGCCGCGGCGAGTGTGCCGCCCGCGTAGCTGTCATATCGCCCGATGATCGTGCGTCGGGTCGGGGTGCCGCGCGCGACCGCTTGAAAGTGCAGCATCTTGATCAGGAAATCGTTTGCCTCCGACCCCGTTACCGCAAACAGGATATGCGGATCCGGTACCGGCAGGATCTCGCGCAGCTTCTCGGCCAGATCGAGCGAGGCTTTGCTCGTGCGCTGGAGTGCGGACACATAGAACGGCAGTTCGCGGTATTGCGCCGCGATCGCATCGATCAGTTCCTCGTGCTGATAACCGAGTGCGGCGACATAGAATGACGCCGTCGCTTCGATGTATTCCCGGCCGTCGGTGTCGTATACATAAATACCCCTGCCGCGCTCGATAAAACTCGTGTTCTGTGCACGGTTGTCCGCGACGCGCTGAAATCCGAGCAGCATCGGCAGGCGTTCGTCTTCGCTCGTCGGCGCTGGCGACGTGGCCATGTTTACTCTCCTAGCTTGTTGTCGTGCGACGTTGTTCGTTCGTTGCCGCCACGTCGATTGCGAGCGTCTCCTCGTCGCGGGAACCGCGGAAGACGACAGCGTACACCTCGCGCGCATGATCGACACTGATATAGCCTTCGAGGACGTCTTCAAGAACAAGTGCCGGATCCCGTTCATGCGGTGGCCCGTAACCGCCGCCGGCGCAATCGACGCCGCGCAGCCACTCGCCCGGTTCGAATTCGAACTGGCCGATGTTCGGAATGCGGGTTTCGGTGCCATCAGCGGCAATGCGATACGACTCGCCCTGGTTGCCATCGTGGCCGCCAAGTACGCCGCGCGCCGGGTGCTGCTGGCCGTCGGCCGCGAACACAACCGTCATCGGCTGATCGCGCGGGCCGTAGATGATTTCCAGCGCTGGCGCCCCACGATTGCGCCCCGCGCCGCAGATGTCCTGTTTGAGCGCGAGTTCGCGCACGAGGATCGGATATTTCAACTCGTCGATCTCGACGCTGTCGCGATACATCACCCCGGCCGTCACCGGGATCCCGTACATCACCCAGCCGTCGCATTCGCGCGTGCCGGGGCCACCGCCGGATCCGAGGATAAGCTGATTGACGTAGGGAATGCCGCCATGGCGCGCGTCGTGGCCGGACACGACGCTGATCCCCGGTCCCATACCGATGCCGCCTTCGGCGAGGCCGTAGCCATCGCCGAGTTGGGCAAAAGCGGACTGTATCGTGTTGATGAGCCGATCGGACACGTTCGTCGTCGCTACCGAACAACTGTGCGGAAACGTCGGGATACCGATCGCCGAACCCTCACGCAGTTGCAGATCGATACAGCGGAAGGAACCGGCGTTACGTGGAATATCCGCGGGCAGGCAGTTGAATACGCCGGCGACGGCGTTGTTGATGGCGCATGCCTGCGACAGGTTCAGGCCGTTGTCCATGCAATCGATGTTGTCGCGCAGATCGATCCGGATCTGCGCGCTGGCGGTGTTGACCTCGATTGTTACCCGCACCGGAATGCCCTCGGGCATGAGCGGTGGCAGGGGATCGTGAAAGCCTTCGCGGGAGAACGTCGCATCGGGCAGCGTGCGGATCCCCTGCCTCATGCGTTGCTCGCTGTAATCGAACCACTCGGCGATGAACTGTTTAACGACGGTGGCACCGTATTTCTTCAGAATGTCGTGAATGGCGCGTTCTCCGGTGCGCGCGGAACCCATTGCCGCGAGGTAATCGCCGTACCATTGATCGGGCACCCGGATCCGCCGCCGGCACATGCGGATGATGTCGTCGTTGTCCGTGTAATCCCGCTGCACGCGCACCGCGGGGAAAATCAGGGCGCCTTCTTCATACACGTCACGGGCCGCGGCGTGATAGGTCGTCGGCAGGCTGTTGCCGATATCCGCCTGGTGCGCCTTGGCGCAAACGTTGAACAAATGTTCGCCTTCCCAGAAAACCGGCACGATCGTGGTTTGATCCGCGGCGTGCGTATTGCCGAGGTAGGGGTCGTTATGCAGAAAGGCGTCGCCCTCGGCGATGTCGTCATGCAGCGCGCACATGGCTTGTGTTTGCAGGTGCAAGCCGAAGGTGTGTACGGGTAGTCCTTCGGCGGCCGCGAACATCTCGTTGTTACCGGTGGTGATGCCGCAGGAAAAATCGCGGGCACTGTTAATCACGGCCGAGCGCGCGGTGCGCAGCAAGGTGTTCGACATTTCACGCACGACGCCGTCGAAGCGGCTAGCAAGCACCGCCAGCAACATTGGCGATAGTGCGGCGGGTTTTGTTTCTTTCCCCACAACGTACCTCCTGTCAGTCGATGTCGTGGTCGATCTCGACGATAAAACTGCCAGCCTCAGTTACTTTCCCGACGAGCCCCGGCGGAACCACGATCGTAGTGGTTGCCTGCTCGATAATTGCGGGCCCCGTTATCGTGTCCAGCGATGCGAGCGTCGTGTCGCGGATCACGGCGGTAGCGGATGCCCGCTCGGCGTCGAACCAGGCGTCGCGATGTTTCACAGCGCTATCGGCGTTCGCGCGCGACCCGGTGACCTCGACGACGTCGTGGCGTGGCAGCAGCAGACTCATGCGCCCGGTCCAGTTCAGAAATTCGATATCACTGGCGGGGTCGGCGACCGAGAAGATCCGCGTGTGGTTCGCGTGAAAAGCGTCTGCAAGCGCCCCCTCATCCGCAGGTGCGATAAACCGCGACACCGGCAGGGTGACATCAATCTCCCACACCTGGGCCGCGTAGTGCGCGTCAACCCGATACGTAACCGGGCCTTCGGTGAGTCCGCGTGCGAGCAGCGGCGCCGCTTTCTCGCGCAGGGCGTTCCCGATCGCATCGAGCGCCGCATTGACCCGCGTGCGATCAAAGTTGCCGGAGCGGGTCGGGGCGCTCAGACTCTGTTCGATCTGGATATCGGCAAACTGCATCCCGCTTGCAGACAGCACGCTCGCGGTGCCCGGAAACAGTACTGCCCGGGTACCGAGTTCGCGTGCGATCTGGAGAATGTTCAGTCCGGCCGCGCCGCCGCCCGCGATCACGACAGCTTCGCGCGGATCGACGCCTTCGCTCACCGTGATTTCCTTGATCGCGTTGATCATCGTTTCGTTGGCCACCGCGAGTACGGAAAATGCCGCGGCTTCGATCGACAGGCCAAGCGGTTCCGCAATCGCCTGCATGGCCCGTTGCGCGGCCTCGGGGTCGAGCGTCATGCGGCCACCAAGGAAATATGTCGGATCGATATAACCGAGCAGCAGCGCCGCGTCGGTCACGGTCGCGGCAGTGCCGCCCTGGCCGTAGCAGGCCGGACCGGGTGCCGAACCTGCGCTATCGGGCCCCACCCGCAACAACCGGGCGTCGTCGAGCCAGGCGATGGAGCCGCCGCCGGCACCAACGCTGCGCGCATCGACCGCGGGTACGCCGAGCATATGCCCCGTAAAGCGTTCGCCGATCCAGGTCTCCTGGGTAGTGACGATGGCGCCGTCGCGCACCAGGCTCACGTCGAACGTGGTGCCGCCGGTGTCGACAACGATAACGGTTTCTGCCGCGAGTTCGCGTTCGCCGTAACGGCGGCCGGCGACCGGCGCCATCGCCGGTCCGGAGCGAACCGTGTTGATCGGTCGCGCGGCCACGTTATCAATATCGAGGCATCCGCCGATCGTCGTGCTGACAAGGATCTCACCGGCGAACCCGGCCGCGCGCAGGTCGCCTTCCATCTGTTGCAGATGATCCTGCATGAGCGGCTTAATCGAAGCGTCGATAGCGGTGGACGACGCTCGACGATATTCGCGCAGGATCGGATTGAGCTGATGCGACAACGTATAGGGCACGTCCGGCAGCAGTTCCTCGATCAAGCCGCCGAGCGCGAGTTCGTGCGCGGGATTTGCGACCGACCACAGCAAGGCTACGGCGATCGATTCAAACCCCCGGCGTTTCAGCTCGCTCAGGGTCGCGCGCGCACCATCCTCGTCGAGCGCGGTAACGATGCCTCCCTCGGCATTGATTCTTTCCGTGATCGGGAACGTATGCCGGCGCGGTATGTAAGGTTTCGGATAGGGCCTGGAGAAATCATGCGGGTTGAGCTTGCCGCCTTCGCGCAGGACGAGGACGTCGGGGAAACCACGCGTCGTCAGTAGCGCGGTCTTCGCTATCTGTCCGGTAACAATCGCGTTCGTCGCGCGGGTCGTGCCGTAAATCAGCACATCGGCGGCCCGCAGCAACTCGTCCGGCGGCATGTCGAGCTGTGCGGCGACATTATCGAGCGCCGCGTGCATCCCCTTGAAAATCCTGTCGTGCGTGGTCAGCGCCTTGCCTATCGTAAGCCGGTTCCGGTCATCGGCGACAACAATGTCGGTGAACGTTCCTCCCGTATCCACCGTAATTCGCCAACCGGTTCTGGTAGCGCTCGCCATCATGCTTGCATTGCTCTCATGTCTTCGCTGCTGACTTGAACTTTGCCGAGCTTCGACTATAGTGATCTGTGATCACACTTGTCAAATATCGGAGGCTGGATGAAGAGCGCGCTGCCCCTTGACGCGATCGAGCGCACGACACTGAACGAACTCGCTTACGACCGCCTGAAACGCGCGATTCTCGCCGGCCGCATCGAGCAGGGTATGACGATGACCTTGCGCCAACTCGCCGCCGAGCTCGGCACGAGCATGATGCCCGTGCGTGAAGCCGTCACGCGCCTGTCCGCGGAACAGGCACTGCAGGTGATCCCGAATCGCGGGATCCGGATTCCTGCGCTCAGCGCTGCCGAGGAGGACGATTTGTGGCGCTTGCGCATCAACCTCGAAGGCGAGGCAACGGCGCAGGCGGCCCGCCACGCGAGCGCCGCAGAACGCGCGCAAATCACCACACTTTGTACGGCCTTGAACGAGGCGCTCGTAGCCGGTGAGCTGCACGATCTGCTCGAATGCAACAGCGCCTACCAGTTCGCGATTTATCAGGCTGCCCACAGTCCGTTGTCGCTGCATATCATCGAGATGTTACGCATGCGCGGCGTACCGCTGTGCACTGCCGCGTTGCGTCGAATGCTGGCGGAGAAACCACCTTATTTTGAGAAAACGGCCGCGTATCACGAAGCGATAGCGGCCGCCATCACGACCGGCGATGCGCGCACGGCGCGCCGCATCAAACGCGAAGATCTGAAAGAGCTTCGTGCACTCGTAAAGGCTGAAGGAGCCCGTACATGAGCGACGTCCGCGACTCGAAAATTTACCAGACTTACTTGCAGCAAAACGATAACTCGCGCGCGCATGCGGAACGCGCCCGCGCGTGCATTCCCACGGGCACATCGCGATCGTTACTGAAACATCAACCGTTTCCGTTTTACGTGGCTTGCGCCGAGGGTATCCGCAGTACGGATCTCGACGGCAATACGCGCATCGACTTCCACAACAATTACACGACGATGATTCACGGCCACGGCCATCCGCGGATCAGGGCGGCGGTCGAGAAGCAACTCGCAAGCGGCACGAGTTACTCGGCACCCGGTGCGCAGGAGTACGAACTCGTCGCACATTTGTGCGATCGGATCCGCAGCGTCGAGCAGATCGTATTCAACAATTCCGGCACCGAAGCGGTGATGGTGGCGTTGCGGATCGCGCGCGCGTATACCGGGCGCAATCGTATCGGCAAGTTCGAAGGCGCCTATCATGGTTCGTACGATTTCGTCATGGTCGGTGGCCACGCCGTGCCGGCGCCGGACGACCCCGTTAAAGTTACCGTACCGACCCCGGATCTTGCCGGTCTGCCGGCCGCGGCAACGCACGACGTCGTACTCATGCGTTACAACGATCCCGAGGCGGTGCGTGAAGCCGTGGCGCGTTACGGCGACGAACTCGCGGCTATTATCGTCGAGCCGATCCTTGGCGCCGGTGGCGTAATTCCCGGCGACCCCGAGTTCCTTGCGGTACTGCGCGAGGAAACCGCACGCGCGGGCATCGTCCTTATCTGCGATGAGGTGATCACCCTGCGTCATGCCGTCGGCGGCGCGCAGGGCTACTACGGTCTCGAGCCCGATCTGACGACCATGGCGAAAACGATCGGCGGTGGTTTCCCGATTGGCGCCGTGGGTGGCCGCAGCGAGTTCATGCGTGTACTCGGTGACCCGGATGAAGGTGGCACCGTCGCCAATCTCGGCACGTTCAGCGCGAATCCGCTGTCGATTACCGCCGGACTGGAGGCGATGCGGTTACTGGACGAGGCCGCAATAGCGCACATCAACGATCTCGGTGCCCACGCACGCACGGGACTGGCGGATACACTCCGCGCGCACGACGCGCCAGCCGGGATCAGCGGTGCGGGTTCGCTGTTCCAGGTTCACTGGACTGAAGTGGAACTGCATGATGCACGTGGACCCGCAACCGCGGATCCGGATCTGAAACTATTGACGTTCCTCGGGTTGTGCAATCGCGGCGTGCAGTTGTCGATGCGCGGGATCGGGGCGCTATCGACGCCGATGACGACCGGCGACATCGATCACCTCGTGAACGCGTTCGACGAGACCCTGGGTGCGATGAAAGCGGAAGGGTGGTTTTGATTCTGAGCCATAACGGCCGATAACGGCGCGAACGGGGGCAATGCGGGGTGTCCCGGTTTCGCTTTAGCAGCGCGACCGCGGCGTTAATCCGGGATGTCCCCCGTTGTGCAGCGCCGGGTAGTCCCCGACGCGCGGATCAGCCCTTGGCCGAAGCTGTGCCCCCGGTTTCGAACATGTCGTCGTAGCCCTGCTGCCAAATCATCCGCGATTCGCTCGTTCGGCCGAGCATCGTGATCGGGTCGGCGTTATCGACGTGACCATACAGCCCCTTGTACACGGAGTAACCGCACAGTTCCTGCAAGCGCCGCGGGAACTGGCGTGCGACATCGAGGGGGATACCGAGTTGCTGATTTTCCTGCTGGCGAATGAAGCCGGCGCAATAATAATTCGACACGCAGTAGCGGCGCTCGCTCGTGCGATTCATGCCACCGCCATGCCACAGGCTGCCGTGCCAGAAAATGACACTGCCGGCCGGCATTTCCGCGACGACGGTTTCAGCGTCCTGGCCGAACGTCGGCATATCACCGGCCTTGTGGCTGCCCGGCACGATGCGGGTCGCGCCGTTCTCTTCCGTGAAGTCCGTGAGCGCCCAAACGCAATTCAGGGTGAAGGGCTGGTGAGGTTTCGTCACGGGAATCAGTTGATCGTCGGCGTGTAAGGGTTGCGCGGGTTGTCCCGGACACAGCGTGATTGCGCTGAGCGACGAGACCTGCAGTTCGTCATCGAGCACGGCTTCGGCGAACGGCAGTGTTTGCGGATGGATCGGAACTTTCCAGAAAGCCGGTTCATGCGCGAGCAGGTTATAGATCCGGATCGTCTGGCGGCCTTCGAAGTCCGTATCGCGCCCGGTTATGCCCTGATCGTGCTCAACCCTGAGCAGCGCCTCGATGAGCTCGCTGCGCAGCGCTGGTTCGATGACATTCTCGAAAACCACGTAACCGTCACGATCGAAATCCGCCAGTGCGCTCGTGTAGTCCTGCGTCATACCTGCCCCCGTTGATTTGGTGTTCGGATAATGCCGTCATCGGTATTCTGCACGGCCGCGGGTATCCGGTCACGCTTGATGTCGGCAGTGGCGCCAGGATCCGTCATGGCCGAGACAACATTAGCGTCAGGATTCGATGCAGAAAACGCCGAGCCGGATCTCTCACCCGGGGTGACGACTCGCTGCCGTTACGGCTCCGCAAACCGAACGACGCGACGGGTGGGTGCCGTGGCGAAGTCAACGCATCGACACCGGCCCGGGTAACTGTCCCTCATCCCGCTGATTCCCGCCGGTCGTCGTTTTGCTGCAGAAAGCCGAGGCAATGCTCCATCGCCGCATCGCGCGCGGCGCCATCTTTCCACGACTCGACGAACGTCACGTTCGGTGCCGTTTCCGCGAGCATCAGTGAGGTCGATCGCGGGTGGTAGATATCGTCGCCCATCAGCACGAGCAATGGCGTTTCGCAGCGGGCGACGAAAGTTTCGTTCACGTTGAACAGCACATTGTCGCCGCCGTACATATTTTCCCGAAAGCTCGACCAGGCTTCTGCCGGGACGTCGGTCATCGTCGGCATCAGGGTGCGTGCCCAATCGTCGAACATCGCGTAGAACGCTTCGCGATTGTTATCAAGTCCGATCGTCTGAAACAAGGTCGCGGACATCACGCGCTCGGGCGCCGCCTCGATCAGCCCGAGACAATACGGACCGCCGATACACATGCCGGCGACGTGAAACCGGTCAATGCCGAGATGATCCATCAAGCCGAGTTGATCGGCGGTATAAGTGTGCCAGCCATCCGCGGCGGTAACCGGTGCGGTTGAATTCCCGGCATTGCGTTGGTCCATGGCAATCACCCGGTAGCGGCCTTCGAGATGTATGCGCGGATCCCACGGCGTGTTGTTCCAGAAACCGATCGCGGATTTCATACCGCCCGGGGCGATTAGCAGCACGGCGGGCAGTTCAGCCCCGGAATCTTCGTAATAAATCGACACGTCGTCGCTGTTGTAAATGGCCATAATGAACCTCTCTGACGAGTACGAGGCGACGGCGAAGCCGCGCACGGAAAATGGAGGGAAGTGGGTACATCCCACATTACTCGCCGTAATCGGGTGTGTCGTCAATGGTCTGGCGACAACTCAAAGCGCGCAATTCTGCCGCTAACGTGCGAACCGCGCGTAAATGTGGGATGTCGCATTTTCAGGTATTCGCCGGCGGGTGCGAACATCCCGGGCAGGCGCGAGGGCTGCGGTGCGGTCGTCAAGGCTTGAGCGCGCAGCCGGTTCAGGGGTTTACCGGCCCGGCCAGGAGTTGTGATTTCCGGCCTCTGTGGTCGTCAGCGGCATTCGTCGACCGGGAACGCCGTCGCGCAGCGGAAGGGCGGCAGTAAACCCCGCGGGCGGCGATTGAATTCGCTGCCGCGCCGCGGGGTTTTGTTGCTTCCAGGGACCTGCGATCGCGCGGCGTTGATCCGCGCGGCGCAAGGTCCCGCGGACTCAGCCGGCCGAAAGTCCGAGTTCGACTTCCTCGCTCATATCGAACGCAGGCCGGTCGCCCAACTGTTTCAGCTCGGGCACGACGTGTTTCGCGAACGTCTGCAGGTTCTTCATCGCCACGTCCGCGGGCATACCGGCATAACTGAACACGCCGGTGAAGCCGCAGCAGTTCGTGCGTGCATGGACCTGTTTGATCTTCTCGAAGCACTGTTCGGGGGTACCCCAAATCTGCAGGTCGAGGAAAAACTGCGCCATGCCGTCGACGCCGTGCTCTTCGATCGTTTCATTGAGCGCCTTGTAGTATTCGTAACCCTTCGTCGATTCGAAATGCGAGCTCTGCATCTCGTAGTGTTTAACGACCGACTGCCAGTAACCGACGATATACTCGCGCGCCATTTCTTCGGCCCGTCCGGCATCGTTGTCGCAGGCAACCCAGCCGGCGACATACGGCGGCGGCGCGTCGACACCATGGGTTTGCTTGAACACGGTGCTGTAGTTGCTCAGGTCTTGCGCGTGCTCTTCCCAGGTTTTCTGCGGAATGATCAAAATACCGACGCCGAGCTTCGCCATGAGAGAGCACGATTCCGGCGATACGGAGGCCGCGTACGTGCGATTTTTGAACGTGCGGAACGGTTCCGGGCGAATGCGCGCTTTCGGTTGTTTGATATACGTACCGTCGTATTCGCAATAACCCTGTTCGAGCCCGGTAATGATCATGTCGGCGGACTCGACGAAGCGATCACGTGATTCGTTCATGTCGACGCGAAAGCCTTCGAACTCCACCCGCCCGAGGCCGCGACCGATGCCGAAAATCGCGCGCCCGTCGGTCATGCAATCGAGCATCGAAATCTTCTCGGCGACCCGCATCGGATCGTTCCATGGCAGTACGACCACCATCGTGCCGAGTTTGACGTTCGGACAACGGCCGCCGACGGCGGCGAGAAACTGGATTGGATCCGGGGTCATCGTGTAATCGGTGAAATGATGTTCGACCGCCCAGACCGATTCGAAGCCAAGACCTTCGGCGGCATAGGCCAGCGCCATGTCCTGCTGGTAGATCGAGTAATCGCTCTTGCCCTGGTCGTTTTTCGGATTCTGAAAAATAGATGCCATACCAACGTGCATGCGGAAACCTCCGTCGTGAAATAAATGAGCGCAAACGCCCGAAGCGGGTCGCGCCCGGATGCAGACTGCGGGCCAGTATAGGCAGGGCCTGGATTTGTGATGCTGAGTCAGGCTGTCATATTATCGGCATTTGATGTCACAAATGGCCTGAGATGTCAGCAATCGAATCCCTGACGATGCCGAACACGTATGTGCGGTTGATGCTGCAGACAGCGCAGGACCCGCAGCAAATTCTCGTTGGCAGCGGCCTTTCCGCGGAGCAGGTGCGGCAGGACAGCGCGGATATCGAGGTGTGGCAACAACTCGTGTGCGCGCGCAATTCGGCGGCCGTTTCGCGCTCACCGCACTGGCACCTGAACTGGGCCGACCGTATCGCGGAGCATTTTCACGGGCCGGTGACCGCGGCCTGGCTGTCGGCCCCGACGCTCGGCGACGGACTCGATATCTTCGTCCGTTATATCCCCGATCGTGCGCCATACCTGAGTTTTCGCAGCGTGCGCGCCACGGAGACGTGGCAGGTGGAATTGCGCTCATTGATGGAACTCGGCGATATCGCGGCGATGTTGATCGAATTGCCGTTGCTCACGCTCGCGATCTACATCCATCGTCTGCTCGGCAAGCGTGTCGACGGCTTGCGCCTGCAATTCCCGCATCAGCCGCTGGCCGGACTCGATCACTATCGTCGCCTGTTCCATGGCGAGCTGACATTCGAGGCACCCGTCGCGGCGCTGAGTCTGCCCGCGGCTTATCGTAATCTCGCGAATCCGGGGTACGACCGCACGATGTGGAACGCGGCGCGACGGCGCTGTGAGGCCGCGGCCCAGGGTCGCGCCACGCACACGATCATCAATCGGGTCGTCGAAGTACTGTTCAACAGCCTCGATGAACAATCGCCCGAGCGCGTGCTGCCGACCCTGTCCGGCATGGCAAAACAATTGCACATCTCGGTCAGCACCCTGAATCGTCGCTTGCGCGCGGCGAATATTACCTACCAGGCGCTCCTCGACGATGTACGCAGCCAGCGCGCGAAGGAACTATTGAGCAATCCGCAACGACGCGTCGTCGATATTGCGCACGAACTCGGTTTTCGCGATACCACGAGTTTCGTCCGCTCATTCAAGCGTTGGTACGGTACGACCCCGGGGCGCTATCGACGGCGCATCGACGGCGTGCACTGAACGGCGGCAAATCCGCAACGCCGCGGCCGCGGGGCCGGGATCAGTTTCTGCCTTCCGTCACCGAGCGCGGCGGCGACCTCGTCCGCTGCCATTCGTCGTGCCTCAGCTATTGCAGCGCGGCTTCAGTTTGCCCGGTCGGCGATGCGCGAGCCGTGTGAGCGCGGGATGCAACGGCGCCTCGTCGCATCACGGCCGATGACGCCCGACGGGTCGTGACATATGATGACCGAGCCTGTCGCAGTACAGTGCACCCGGCTTCGTGTCGTCCTGCCTGGCACGGATCCCGCCGCGCGCAGCCACAGACCCGAACGAAGGAGCCGAACGCGTGACCATGAGCCAGCAATCGACGAGCCGCACCGTCAGGACCCGCGACTGGAACCTCCACTACCACGAGGCCGGTAGCGGACACCCCCTGATCCTGTTCCATGGCTCGGGACCCGGCGCCACGGGCTGGAGCAATTTCGGCGGCAACCTGCCCGCGCTCGCCGAACACTTTCGCGTCATTGCCGTCGACATGCCGGGCTGGGGCGCATCCGATCCGTGCCCGGTGGATAAACTCGAGCATGTCGATGCGGCCGTGCAGTTTATGGACGCGCTCGATATCGACAAGGCGGCGGTCGTCGGCAATTCGATGGGCGGGGTGACGACGGTACGGCTCGCGGCGGAACACCCGGAGCGCGTGTCGCACCTGATCACGATGGGCGCGGCGCTGAATCGCGGCCCCCGCCTCTACGGTGCGGCCGACGGCCCGACCGAGGGCATCAAGATTCTCGTCGAGGCCTACCGCAACCCGACGACGGAGACGATGATGCGCCTCGTCGAGATCATGTGCTTCGACAAACGTTTCGCGTCCGAAGAATTGTGTCGCCTGCGCGCCGAAGCCGCGAGCGCAGAACCCGAACACCTGAAGAATTTCCTTGCCGGGTTACCGCACGGCTGGCCGGTACCGTCGTTTGCGAGTTTCGATCAATTGATGGGGATCAGCGCGCCCGCGCTGCTGCTGCACGGGCGTGACGACCGCGTCGTGCACTGGGAGCATACGCTGCACCTTGTCACCCATATTCCCAATTCGCGCATGGTGTTGATCAATCGCTGCGGACACTGGGCCATGATCGAACACGCCGCGGAATTCAATCGTCTCGTCATCGATTTCGTGACGCACAACTGAACGTCGCCGTGCGTGAGGGCTTGCCCGGCGACCGTCGCATCGGAGACCCTGACCATGGGCAATGAGCATCCGGATCCCTGCACGCTGCCGCTCGATCAGATCGACGTCAGCAACCCGAGGCTTTACCGCGATGATGTCGCCGATGCGTATTTTTCCCGCCTGCGCGAGGAAGCGCCGGTACATTACTGCGCGCACAGTGATTACGGGCCGTTCTGGTCGCTCACCCGTTACGCGGATATCGTGCGCGTGAATGCCGCCGATGACGTGTTCTCATGCGATTATGAACGCGGCGGTCATATCCTCGGCTACCAGAAACTGTTTCGTGAGCACGGGGTCGACGCGCGCATGTTTCAGTCGACCGACGCACCGAAGCATACCGAGCAGCGCAAGGCGATCGCGCCGCTCATCGCCCGGGCCAGTGTCAGGGACATGGAATCGCTCATGCGCGAGTTGTGTTGCCGGATCCTCGACGACCTGCCGATCGGCGAACCGTTCGACTGGGTCGAGCGCTTTTCGATCGAAATGACGACGCAGGTGCTCGCGCGCCTGTTCGACTTTCCGTGGGCGCAGCGCCGTCTGCTCACCCGCTGGTCTGATGTCGCGGTGACGGAACCCGGCTTCGGCATTGTCGACAGCTGGGAGCAGCGGCGAGACGAACTCGAGTCGTGTTTTACGACGTTCGCCGGTTTATGGCAGGAGCGTGCCGGCGACGCCCCGGCGAATGATCTGCTGTCGTTGATGATCCACTCCCCGGGCACGAAAGATCTGAGTCCCGAGGAATTCCTCGGCAATCTGATCAATGTCATCGTCGGCGGCAACGATACCACCCGTAATTCGTTCACCGGCGGGGTGGTGGCGCTGAACCGCTATCCGGATGCGTACGAAAAACTGCGCGCGGATCCGTCGCTGATCGAAACGATGGTGCCGGAGATCATCCGCTGGCAAACGCCGATCTCCCACATGGCAAGAACCGCGCTCGAAGATACGGAGGTCGACGGCAAGCTCATCAAAGCCGGCGATCGGGTCGCGCTGTGGTACATCTCGGGCAATCGCGACGAACGCATGATTGATAATCCGAGCGCATTTATCATCGATCGTAAAAAAGCGCGGCAGCACCTGTCCTTCGGCTTCGGGGCGCATCATTGCGTCGGCTACCGGGTGGCCGAACTGCAGCTCAAGGTGGCGTGGGAAGAAATACTGCGGCGTTTTCGGCAGATTGAAATCGTCGGCGAACCGGTAAGGACGTGCTCGAACGTCATCCATGGCTACTCGGCACTGCCGGTGCGTCTGCACCGGTGGTAGGTGCGCGTTCGCGCGCGACGGCAATTTCGTGATCAAGGGAACGCGTTCCGCATGAGTAAAACGGTCTGTATCATCGGTGCCGGCGCCTTGCCGGTGGGCAAGTATCAGCGTCCTCGTGATGCCGCGATCCAGGTTCTCGAACGCGAATTGCTTGCCGGTGTCGTCATCGCCGCGCTCGACGATGCCGGGGTCGGCAAAGAGGATGTCGGCAGTCTCGTGTTCGGCATCGAACGCGACTATCCGAAACAACGCTATTTCGCCACGTTCATGGCGAACTACCTGCGCCTCGCGGCGACCGGTACGGTGATGGAAGTCGTCGGCAACGGCATGACCGGCGGGCTTGCGTTCGACAAGGCCGCGGACGAAATCGCGCTCGGCCGTGCGAAAGTCGCGCTCGCGCTCGGGATCAACATGGAAAGCGCGATCCCCACCGGCGAGCACCTGAATAACTCGATGCGTCACACCGGCGATGTTGATTTTCATACGCCGTCGGGATTCATGCCGATCTCCTGGTACGCGATGGATGCGATGCGCTACATGCACGATCACGGCGCAACCCGGGCGGAGATCGCGGCCGTCGCGGTAAAGAATCGCTTCCATGCCAGCCTCAATCCGCTGGCGCAGTACCGCAAGCGAATTACCCTCGAGGACGTTTTTGCCCAGCGCCTGATCGTGGAACCGTTGGGCTTGTTCGAAGTTCCCGGCCGTGCCGACGGTGCCGTGTGTATCGTGCTCGCCGATGAGGACACGGCAAAAGCCACGGGTCAGCCGTATTTGCGCCTGCGCGGCCGCGGCTTCTATCACGAAGGCGCGCATCAGATCAGCGAAGTGCCAAACGACATGACGGAATTCATCGCCGCACAGACGGCAGCGCGAACGGCCTACAGCGAGGCGGGAATCACCGCGGATGACCTCGACCTGGCCGAGATCTATGCGCCGTGCACGATCGTCGAAGTGCTCGTGTCCGAAGCGCTCGGCCTCGCGCCACGCGGTGGCGGCGCGCGCGCCGCGCACGACGGCGAAACGACCCTTGGCGGGCGCATCCCGATCTGCACGTCCGGCGGTTGTCTGTCACGCGGCCATCCGCCGTTCGTCACCGGCCTGTACAATTTCGTCGAACTCGCGGAGCAACTGCGTCATCGTGCGGGCGATCGTCAGGTGGCAAACGCCCGACTCGGCTTGTCGGTGTCGGAACTCGGCAACTACAACGCCGCGCTCGTGCATATCCTGGAGGCCGCGTGAATGGGTATCGAAATCATTACGCTGGCGAAACCGCGGCCGTATCCACCGCGTCAGTCCGAATTTACCCAAACGTTCTGGCAATCGCTCGCGCAAGGTCAACTGCTCACCACGCGCTGCGGCGACTGCGGCAAATACACGTTCCCGCCGAAACCGATCTGTCCGTACTGTTGGGGCGAGCACGTGACGTGGTGCGAGTTATCCGGTCGCGGCGTACTGTACAGTTACACCACCGTCCATGCGGCGCCCGAAGTATTCGCTGCTGACGTCCCTTACGATCTCGGCATCATCGATCTCGACGAAGGTCTGCGCGTCGCGACCGGCATCACCGGTACCGGCACACCGAAACTCGATGCCCCGGCGCGCGCCGTTGCGCTCGTCTACACGGACGGGCCGCTGCTCGCATTCACGCAGGACGACATTTAGTTGGTGACAGGCCACCCGTTACGCGTAGCGCAAGAAAGCGCGACCCGGGGCTGCGGGTGCGAAACCGCGCACGCCGGATACCGCTGCGTGGCGAGTCGCGCCTTCGGGTATTCAGGTAACTGACGGGATCCCGGCCCGCGACCCCGGTTACCGGTGATCGATGCGGCATTTCGCCGCACCGATTGCGCCGTGCCCTGCACCCGGCTTACGGCACCGGGTTGTCGCGATTCGCTGCTGCCGTGCGGTCGCGGGGTCCGCTGGAATCGGCGCCATGGGCTTCCGGGTTGTGCAGTCCCTTGTTGTAGTGTCTTGCGGCAGCGCTCTCCATGTGGACGCGATACTCATTGCGCGACAACATGCCGTCGCGGTTCGTGTCCGCTTCGTCGAAGCGTTTCAGCACGTCTTGCTGGTGCGCCGTGACCGGCATTCCCTGTTGCGTGTCGGGTTGTGCCGGAGATTTCTGTTTCACGCTGAGCGCGTCGGCGGCAAGCGCTTCGGCCTGGTGTTCGGTGGCCGGCAGTTGCGCACCGGGTGACGCGGCCAGTGCCGCGCCCGCGGCGAACGTCAGCGCTAACGCTATTGGCGTGTATTTGAATCGGTTCATGACAGGATCCTCCTGAATTCATTTTCCATGTACCCGGGTACGTGCAAGTAGCGTGCCGGTGCCTCGTTCTGTTCGTGTTCGCAGGCCTCGTCGCGTCGCCCGCATCCCGCAGGGATTCGCTCGCGCACGGAAACAACCGTACCGTCGCGCCGAGGCGCATTATCGGATGTCAAGCCCCACACCGCGCGTGCGGCGATCGACAACGGCAAACCGTCATGTGCCGTCCGGGTGCCATGCGCGGGCGGAAGTCATCGCCGCCGGTTGTTTGCAAACTCTACAACGCCTTGTAGGGATTGCGGGTTGCCCGGCATAACTCGCCCGGTTCGCTGTCTTCGCGCAGGCGATCGCTTCGCCGTGCAATGATTCCGTACGTTCCCGAAAGCGCGACATGCAACATGGAACGGATATTGCTCGGTAGTTCGAACTGCATGGAGAGGTTAGCCGGCACGGATAAGCAGGCGTCGCGACGGAACGCGCAACTGAACCCCGCAATCCGGAGGCGGGGACTCTCCATGCGCCTTCATGCGGCACGCTCCGACGGCGCCAGGCGTTCACATCCGGACGGCGGGCCGCCGGACCACGGTAACGACCGGGCGGTGCCCCTGGCCCATTGGACCATCGCATTGCCGGATCGCGCCGGTTACGCCGGTCCTGTTTTCCTCATGTGGATCGAGAACATCTTCCCGCTGCTCCCGTCGGAGATTGTGATGCCGCTGGGCGGGTATTACGTACAGCGTGGTGAGTGGTAATTCTTCGCCGCGGTGCCACCCGGCACGATCGGATCGCTGATCGGGGCGTACCTGTGCTACTGGATCGGTCGCCGCGCGGGCGCTGACGGGGTCAAGGCGTTCAGCGCGTGCCATGGCCGCTCGCTTGCGCTGCGCGAGAGCGACATCGATCGCGCCAACGCGTGGTTCGGGCGTCACGGTGCGAGTACCGGTTTCGCCTGCCGGATGATCCCGGGCTTGCGCTCGACGATCGCGATCCCCGCGAGGGGAGCGGCGCAAAACCTGTGGACGTTTACCCTCCGCACCGGCCCGGAGCGTCGTTATGGTGTTCAGTGCTCATGTACGGTGGCTACGCGCTCGGGGCGCGTTCTGAAACCGTCGGCAACTATCTCGACCCGAACACGTGGATCGTCGTCGTTGCGCTGTTCGTCTGGCAGCTCAAGCGGGGTTTGGCAAGCGGAAAACTGATGGTCGAATCGGAGCGGTGAGAGATATCGCTGCGGGTACCGCTGTCAGTGCGTTCGGTCCCGAGAGCACTCATTATCGCGCTTGATCAGAAAAATGACCTGGCCCGTGATCGACGTGAGGAGGATCAGCGTATTCGTCACGATGAAAACATGATTGCCAATGAGCACGCTGTAGACCAGGAAGCCGCCGGAAGCAGCAATCTGCCCGACGAACAACCACCACGACACGCCTTCGGCGGAAGGCGAGCGCCACTGCTTCGTGACCTGCGCGATGAGCGTTGCGAGCAGGATGCCGGAACTCGCCCAGCCCGTGAGCTGGACCATCATTTGCGCAGCCTCGCGGTTCGCGGCGCGGCAACAGGTTCGCCACGACTCCGGCCGCCGCCGTTGTGTCGCAGTGGACGGTCCTTGCGTTCGCCCACGGGTGAGGTGAAACCGCCGCGCGCACGCGCAAGCTTGTCATGCGCGTTCATCGTGCTCGTCACGAATGCGGGTGATGAACCGTACCGGGAGGATAATTTCCACCACATCAGATCGGGAATCTCCGCGACGAATCGGCTTTGCGATCGTTGAGAGGCGTCACCACGCCGGGTCGATGATCGAGGACCTGCACCGTCACGGTTGCGTTTCGCCACCGTGCGCGCATTCATGCGCGCGACGGAATGGACCCGCCGCGCGATGAGGGCCCGGTTACCCGATGTGGACGATTACTCATCCAGCGTAAAACCCAGCTTGATCACGACCTGCCAGTGAGCGATTTTCCCGTCCTCGACGTGGCCGCGTGTTTCCACGACTTCGAACCAGCGGATGTTCTCGATGGTCGCTGCGGCGCGCTTGATCGCTTGCTGGACGGCGTCTTCCATGCTGCGCGTTGAACTGCCGGTCAATTCCAGGTGTTTGTAGATGTGATCGCTCACGGTTTTTTCCTCCTTGCGATGTTCAGGATGTTTGCACCGGATCTCGATGCAGGAACCGTGCCCGCGATACCTCGGGTCAGCTTGCCGTGGCGATGCTGGCCGGTGCGCATGCGGCGCAGGATCCGGACCGTCGACGCGAGGCGTAGAATTGGTGGGCTCCGGCAGAACGGACAGCGCGGGTTCGCGCAAGGGCGTCGAGTGCGTTGCCGCCGCATGAGCGAACCGCGCAAGTCCCGGCGACGAATACCTGTCTTTACAGCGAGTCCGGCGCCAGGCCCTGCGTGCTGCTACCTCGCGCGGAACTACCTGCGGCCGCTACGAGCAAAGGACCCGACCTGATCCCGGGGATCCGTACAGCGCGTAACGGGGTGTGCACACACCGCTACGCCAGTCACTCGCCGTTTGCGCTCCTGCACGCGAACTTCAACCACAGGTAGCCACTCGTGCCGGCGAGGAGAGAAGCCGACAGGATCGCAATCTTCGCCGTTTCCAGTGCTGCGCTGCCGGGGGTGAGACCGAGGCTCGCAATGAAAATCGACATCGTAAACCCGATCCCGCCGAGCAGGCCGACCCCGACGATGTGCCGCAGGTTCATGCCCGCCGGTAATTGCCCGAGTCCGAGCCGAACAATCAGCCACGCGCCACCGGCCACACCGACGACCTTGCCCGCGACGAGGCCGAATACGATGCCGAGACCCACCGGTTCCGACCACACGCGGGGAATCGTGGCGGCATTCAGTTCGACACCGGCGTTCATCAGCGCGAACAGGGGCAGAACAAAGAACGCAATCGGGCGCTCGAGTACACGCTCCCACCGCTGCAGCGGTGTCGAGGCCTGCTCGGCGGCCGATTCGAGGCGTTCGATGATTGCGTGTTGTTCCTTGTTCGCAAGAATCGACAGGCCGGCGGCGCGACGTTCTTCGATTTGTTCGAATGCATCGCTCAAGCGACGAATCCTGCGCGTAAGCCAGTGGCCGACTTTTCGCGGCCGCGCGGGCACCGCGAGCGCGGCCAGGATCCCGGCCGTTGTCGTGTGGACACCGGAGCCGAGCATCGCGATCCACAGCGCGATGGCACCGGCCAGGTAAAACCCCGGGTGACGTACGCCGAATACGTTCAGCGCAACGAGGCAAGCGAGTATGCCGGCGCCAAGCACGAGCGCGACGGGCGCGATATCGTCGGAATAGAACATTGCGATCACGGTGACCGCACCCATGTCGTCGACGATCGCGAGCGCGGTCAGAAACGCCGCGAGACCCGGGACACTGTCGCGTCCCAGCAGGGCGAGGACGCCGAGCGCGAACGCCGCGTCCGTTGCCATCGGAATTCCCCAGCCGTGCGCGTAGTCGCCGCCGGCATTGAACGCGAGGTAGATCGCCGCGGGCACGAGCATGCCGCCGAGCGCGGCGCTGGCAACCGGTACCGCGCGGCGCGGATCCTTCAAATCTCCAACGAGTACTTCACGTTTGATCTCGAGGCCGAGCAGGAAAAAGAACACGACCATGAGGCCGTCGTTCACCCAGTGGTGCAGCGACCCGCGGATCCCGAAGTCGCCGACGAAAACGGACGCTTGCGTTTCAAGCAGGTGATTGAACGTTGCGGCGAACGGGGAATTCGCGATGACGAGTGCGCAAATCACGCACGCAAACAGCAACAGGCTCGCGATACTGGTATCGCGAATGAAAGACTCGAATGGTGAGAGCAGTGAGCGCAGCTTTGAGCCCGGTTCCTTGCCTCGCGTAGTCATAGCGGAATTCGTGGTCGCTCGGTAGTCAGTGTGCGTTCCCGGCGTCGGCGTGTCGCGCCATCATCGTGGCGCACGCCTGCGTGCCTGCACCCCGGTTCGGGCTGCGCACCGCCGCGATTGTCAGATTTTCAGCAGCGCTGAGCCGGGAACCGCCACCCTCAAACCCGCGGCAGCGTGCTTGCGGGCCGCGGGTCGTCGGTATTATCCGATGGCGGGCCGAGCTTCGGTTGCATGCGGTTTGCAGTGTCGATCTGGTCGTTCAGGGTCCACAAATCGTACAAATAGCCGAGCAGGAAAAGCCCGCCGGTCAGTGCCCACAGAATTCCCGTCAGCCATTTGCCGAGATACATGCGGTGGATCCCGAATACTCCGAGGAACGTCAGCAGAATCCAGCTCACGGTGTAATCTTTCGGACCATCGATGTAGTGCCGTTCAGCGGCGCGTTCCATGCCCGGGATCAAAAACAGATCGACGATCCAGCCGACGAGCAGCAGTCCGAGTGTGAAGAAATACAGCGTGCCGCTCACCGGCCGACCGTAGTAGAACCGGTGGGCGCCCATGAAGCCGAAGATCCAGAAGACGTAGCCAACGAGTTTATTGTGCGTGCCTGTGCTGTCGGCCATGGACCTCGCCTCCGTGATTGGTTGTCAGATCGATCGCGCCCGTCGAGCGTGACCGGTTCGATCGGTTACGAGCAAGTTACGGGCCAGTTCCGTCCGACGCCGGCGCACGCACCGGGCATGCGTTATACGAGTATAGAGTCCAGGGCGGCGGGTGTCGTCGCGCGTGAGGGCGTGTACATTTTACAAGCGAATGCAATAAATTCGCCGCGGCGGGTGTTGCGCGCATCGCTGCATGCGTCGGTCGCGCGGGTGGCGAACCGGCGTCGCTGCCGATTGTTCAAGCATGCATAGCGCACGCCGTAACGCGCCCCCGACCCCTGCGGCGACGCGCTTCGGGTCGGAGGACGCCACAGCCCGGATCCCGGAACAGAATTTGCACCGCGATTGATGCGACCCTTGTCACCTGCAACGGAAACGGGAGAATTCACGGTGGATTCGCATCGGGAACGAGAATCGTACATCGCCGACCTGCGCTCGAAACTTGCGGACCTTGACAAGAATCTCCAGGTTCTCGAGCAAAGGGCGAGCCATGCAACGGCCGACACGCGTCAGTATCTGCTGTATGCCGAGCAGTTCGACCGACTGCGGCAGCGTACCGTAGCGATTGCCGAGACCGTGAAAGGTGATGCGGTTGATGCGACGGCGGCGTCGGTTGAATGGGCCGAGCTGAAAACCCGTCTCGATCGCGAGTGGCGCGATCTGCTCACGGACCTCGACGGCATCGAAAATTATTTCGGCCCGAAAGCGCGGAACTGAGTGCGCGAGCAACGTCAGTTTCCGGAATCGAACTCGCGCATGCGCGGACCCGCGACCCGCGACGGTGCCGGTTCGCGCTGAACCTGTCATTCAGCGGCGAGTGTGCGCAACGGCTGCCGCAGGTATTCGCCGACGCTGGCGATCAGGCAGCCACGCCCGGCCGGTTCTTCACGGTCGCGAGGTGCGACATCACGCACCGTTTGCCGGGGAGTCGATATTTTCTTCGTGATATCCGGTGGGCGGGAACGGGGAGCGACCCGGATCGCAGGCATCGACCCGACGCCTCGCGCGAGCGAGTCGCCGCTTGCTGGATCAATCCGTTCTCGTAGCGTCGTCGCGCATCCGGCGCGGTGGTCCGCCGCTTCGATGCGCAACAAAATGCCCGCGGCTGTCCGCGATATCTTCCCCGTGCGCTAAACGACCTCGTGTGTCCCGACCCCGTGCCCGGGGCCATTGACCGTCGCGACTCCGGGGTCAACCCCGCTGCGATGTCACGTCGATGTCACACGCTATCGATATAAAACCCGCAATGCCGTGAATGTCCGGCGCTGAAAATAAACTACCGGCGCTTCCGTGTGATCCCGCCGTAAGCGAATGAAATCTGATGAATGTTTCCTCGAATCAGCCGGCGATCGTGGTTCTTGGCGGTGGCACTGCCGGGTTCCTGACCGCTTTGACGTTGCGCAAGCGTCTACCGATGGCAACGATCCAGGTCGTGCAATCGTCGAAGCTCGGTGTGATCGGTGTCGGCGAAGGCAGCCTCAGGCAGTTACCGGGCTTTCTTCACGATTACCTCGGCATCGATCCCGCGCGATTCTTCGCCGAGGTACGTCCGACCCTGAAGCTCGGCATTCGATTCGTGTGGGGCGAGCGTGACGATTTCAACTACACGTTTGCACCCCAACTCGACACGGTCTATCCGCACCCGGACCTGCCGCGCCCGACGGGCTACTACTGCTTCGACGACATGGAGAATCACTGCGTCGCGTCCGTTTTGATGCGCAACGATCTCGCCTTCCTCGTTGACGACCACGGCGAGCCGGTCATTGGCGATGATTTCGGTTACCACCTGGACAACCGCCGCCTCGCCGCTTTTCTCGAAACCTGCGCGCGTGAGCGCGGGATCAGTATCGTTGATGATCTCGTCACCGGGGTCGACGGTGATGGTGAGCACATCAACTCGCTGCGCCTCGAGTCCGGGCCGGATCTGCACGCGGATGTCTTCGTCGACTGCTCCGGGTTCGCGTCGCTGCTGCTCGGCAAGCATCTGGCTGAACCCTACGTGAGCTTCCGCGACAGCTTGTACTGCGACCGTGCGGTGATCGGTGGCTGGGAGCGACGCGACGAACCGCTGCACCCGTACACGACGAGTGAAACGATGGCTGCCGGCTGGTGCTGGCAGATCGAACACGAAGCACGGATTAACCGGGGCTACGTTTACGCGTCGGAATTTATCAGCGACGCCGACGCCGAAGCCGAGTTCCGGCAGCAAAATCCCGGGGTGACGGAAACGTCCATCGTGCGCTTTCGTAGCGGACGATTCGAGCGCGGGTGGGTGGGAAACGTCATCGCGATCGGCAATTCCGCCGGGTTTGTCGAGCCGCTCGAAGCCACGGCAATCGCCGTGATCTGCTCCTCGGCGCGGGCGCTGGCCGAATCGCTGGCTGCCGCTGGCGGCGGGGTAAACGCCGCGGTCCGGGCCGAATTCAACCACTACAACGCGCGCAGTTGGGACACGATCGCCGACTTTCTCGCCGTACATTACCGCTTCAACAATCGCCTCGATACGCCGTTCTGGCGCGAATGCCGCGCGCATGTCGATCTGCGCGGTGCCGGGCGCATCGTCGATTTCTACCGCGCGAACGGGCCGAGTCAGTTGTGGCGCCTGACGCTCGAGGATCCCGTTTGCCGGTTCCGGCTCGATGGCTACTACACGCTGCTCGTCGGACAGAAAGTGCCGCACGCGCAGTTGAACGTCGCGACGACACGGGAGCGCCGGACGTGGGAGCAACTGCGCGCTGCAACCGCTCACTATGGTGCGCGTGGACTCAGCGTCGTTGAGGCATTGCAACGCCTTCACGCCAACAGCTGGCGCTGGAAACCGGAACATTTCGCCGCCTGAGGAACCCCCAAGCATGTTCAAAAAATCCAGGGTAATCGTTTTGCTAATCGGACTGGGTGGCGCCTCCGCCTATTTCGCGCTCGAACTTCAGGCAAAGCAGGTCGATCAACCGGCGCTGCATGAGCAGGTGCTGGAAGTATTGCGCGAACAACGCGATGTGATCAGCCGGCCATTGGCGGATTTGCCGCGAAATCTGCCCGTGTTCAACGCCGAAGCGGTGATCCCGCCGCAGTGCTACACGAGAACGGCCGGGCAATTTAACCCTTGCTACGTCTGTCACCAGAACCCGATACCGAACCGGGAAAACAAAATGGCCGACGGCGGCCTGCAGCTCGAGTACAGCTTCAGCGACGTCGGCATGACGAATCACTGGCGTAATCTGTTCGAGGATCGCAGCGAGCGGGTGGCAAAAATCAGCGATGGGGAAATCGATCGCTGGGTGGATACCGATAACTACAGCAAACTCGCCCCGCGCCTGAAGGCCGCGGAGTTCAGGGGCTGGATACCGGATCTCGAGAATCTGCACCTGGGCAAGGACGCGTTCGATGATGACGGTTTCGCCAGGGACGGCAGTCACTGGGTCGCGTTCAACTACAAGCCACTGCCGAGTACGTTCTGGCCGACGAACGGTTCCACCGATGATGTCATGATCCGGCTCCCCGAACCATTCAGGGTCGACGCGAACGGTGATTATTCACGTGACATCTACAAGGCAAACCTCGCGATCGTGGAAGCGCGGGTAAAGGGGTTTGACACGATCTCGGCGCTGCCGATTACCGAATCGAAAGTCGGGATCGACCTCGATGGCGACGGCAAACTCGGTGTCGCGACCCGCATCAGTGCCGTCGACGACTACGTCGGTCAGGCCGCCGGGCAGTTCATCGACACCTACATGTACCCCGAAGGCACGGAGTTCCTTCACACCGTGCGCTACGTTGGCATTACGTCGTCCGGTGACATCGGCGTTTCGACCCGCATGAAGGAAGTGCGCTACATGAAAAAGTGGCGCGCGCAACTGAAGGAAGTCTACGGCCGTACGTATCAACTGGAAGCCTACGCGAAGGAAGCCGGCCAGTTGCCGAACTACATGATCATCGGCGACTGGGGTCTCGATAACGGGTTTGGCTGGTCTTTGAGCGGCTTTATCGAAGCGCGGGACGGTGAACTGCGAACGGCGACTTACGAGGAGAATTTGTTCTGCATGGGATGCCACGCGACGGTCGGCGCGACCATCGACAAGACGTTCAGCTTCCCGCGCAAGGTCGACGGCGCGGCGGGTTGGGGTTATATCGATTTGCACGCGATGACGGATGTGCCAAACATCGGCGAGACCCGCGGGGAAATCCTCACTTATCTCGAACGCGTCGGCGGTGGCGGCGAGTTCCGCTCGAATCCGGAAATGTACGCGCGCTGGTTCACCGAGGACGGCGAAGTGAATGTCGCCGCGATCGAGAACGCGACGAGTGTTTATGAGCTGATTACGCCGTCGGTGGCGCGCGCGAGAACCCTGAACAAGGCGTACCGGGTGATTGTCGAGGACCAGGACTATATCTATGGCCGCGATCCGACCGTGACCCCGCCGGTCAATGTGTATCATCAGATCGATAACGCGACGGCCCCCACCTTGCCGATGGAGCTGTTCACGCCGTGGGATATTCGTCTGCACTGGGGTGACGCCCCGCTGCCGCAATCAAACGCCGCCCGCTAGGGGACGGCACTCGCATCGAAGTGCCGTGTCGGCCGGCGGTGCCGGTCGGCGTCCGGTTTCAGGGTCGGTTTAACTACCCATTGCCGCCGTTCGGCAACCGTCCTGCCTCCTGTTCACGGCGTCAGTTATGCGAACACGCGGCGAGCCCGTGTGGATGGCGCGTTCAGCTCACGCCGCGGCTGTCATCTAAACGCAATATATGAGTCACCAATCCGTCACTGAAGCGCCACGGTTCCGTTACCGGCCTGCAACAGTAGCTGCCCAGAATTCATCCCGGCCCTCGAATCCAGAAGTGGTGAGGGAATCCAGTTAGAAACAGTTAAAACAAGCAAGAACTCCGGGAGAAAAAACAATGCGGAAGTTTACGAAAAGTGCGCTGGCGGCTGCTGTCGCGCTTGGTCTGGCGCAATCGGCGAGCGCCGGTACGGCACCCTTCTTCGTCCCATTAACGAAAGCTGAAATCGTCGAGCCCGCGGACTCGGTCGATGAACGCAATGCACCCTGGAGCGCACCGGCCGGTGTGACCTGGGAGAACCTGACCAGCATGGAAGAGATCGAAGCGGACGTGAGCCAGTCGATCGTTCGCGTTGCCGCGAATCAAACATCTTCGATGTTCGATATGCTGGCCTACGACCCCACCGGTCGCTACCTCTTTATCCCGCACGAAACCCCGTTCGGTGCCGGTGTGTCGCGCTACGATACGCAAACCGACAAAAGCGAAATCCTGATGAAGGGCGATGAAACCGGTGCCGCGGGTTTCGCGGCGAACACGGATTTCGGTGCTTTCGATCCCTCGCGCTGGACCCCGAACGGTACGATTATCGCCGGTGAAGAATGGGCCGGTACCGGTCGTCTCGTGGAAATCTGCAACCCGCTGGCGCCGGCTCCCGCCGACCCGGTTACGGGCGGCAGCGAACTCGTCGCCGGTGATTGCGCAACGGATCCGAATGCCGACTGGCGCGTGCTCGACAACCTGCCGTTGACGTCGCAAGAAGGGCTGTCGTTCTCGATCAACTCCCCCGATGAAGTGCTGTACTTCATCGACGAGAACAACACGGGTTCGATCTACAAAGCCGTATTCACGAACCCTGGCAAGTACAACGATGGTGCCGTTACCTACGTGCTCGTCGTCGATGGCTATAACGGTGATGCGTCGAAGAACTGGAACGATGCGGCGAATGCCGGTCAGCCGCGCACGGGTACTGCCACCTGGGTGCCGATTACCGACGCCACCGGCGCGCCATTGGCCGGCGTTACCGATCCGCGCGTGCCCTCCGGTGCTCCTGGTGTGTCCGGTCGCCTGGCCGCCGATGACGTGGGCGGTACGCCGTACGGCCGCCCGGAAGACACGACAATCGCGATTGCCGCCAGTGGCAATGAGATGCTGTATTTCACCGCGACGTCGGAAAACTCCGTGTACTCGGTAGAGGAAACCCCGACTGGCCCGGTGGTGCGTGCATTCGTGAGCCCGTCGACGCCGAAGAACCTCGGCTTCGCCCCGACGAACGCCGGCCTGAATTCGCCGGACAATCTCGCGCTCGATTCGCTCGGTAACATTTATGTGATCGAAGACTCCCCGAACGTCACGACCGTCGGTGCCGACGGCGGTGACGTCTGGTTCGCGCGTGATACGGACAACGACGGGGTGGCGGAATCCATCGACCACTTCCTGAGTCTCCAGGTGAATCAGTCGGAAGCCACCGGCATGATTTTTCATCCGGTTGACGGCACGAAGTTCGCGATTGCGGTTCAACATCCGGCGAGCACGGATATCAGCGACGCCGACAATGACGGCGTGCGTGATTCCGACGGCTTCGGTGACGCGATCTGGGAATTCGACCTGACGAACGTGGCACCGCCGGAATGCGTCGGACCGCGCAGCGACTGGATGACGTTCAACGACAAGACGAATCGCTGGGTTCGAGCCTGTTCTTCGCAGCGCGACTTCAACGTTGTGGAGCAGTTGAGCGACAGCGAGCAACCCGGAGATTATCCGGCGCCGTAGGGACTGGCATCTTGTTTGAACGATGACGGTCGGGCCCCGCCAACACGGAAGTGGCGGGGCCCCTGGAGCGGCGGATCGCGAACGCTGTGAATCGCCCGCAAACGGAACAGCTTTTATTGAGAATCGCGCGAACCGCACACCACGCCAGGCTTCCGGCACCGTGGACGAGGTAGCGCGCAACTATTACCAGCACGGAGAATTACTTACATGAGCCCCTTTATCCGCACCTTGTCCTTGAGTGCATGTCTGATCGCGGCAACAACCGTATCGAACGCTGCACTCGCAGTGTCCTCGACGGCGGTCGCGACCCTCGACGGAATCTTCGTCACGACGGACGGCACTGCCGCTGTTACCTTCACCGGCGCGGATTTTCTGACCGCGCTCGGTACCACAACCGCGGGCATTCCCGATGGATTCAGCGACGGCGAGTTGTTCGCCAGTGAAGCGGGTCCGTTCGGTGAAGGCACCGCGACGAACGCCGGGTTCGGCGACGGACTGTCGTCGATGTCACTGGCCGACGTCGGTCTTGGCGGTCCCGGTAGCGCCTTGTCGAGTGCAACGACGTTTGCCGAACTCGGGTACGAACTCGAAGGTACCGGTAATGTCACGTTCGAACTCACCTATACGCTCGAAGTCGATGCCTTCGGCAGCGACATCGACGGCTTTGCACAAGCGATGATCGATGCGTATACGACTTTCGAACCCGGGGCGAGCGCAATGCTCGCGGCATCCGGCATCGGCGCCGGTGAATTCGACGTCATCAGTGACTCATTATTTATCAGCTTCTTTTTCGACGATTTCGGCTTCGGGCCGGTCACCGAAACCTTGTTCATCGAAACGCTCGCGACGAGCGGCGCCACGGTGGTACCGGTGCCCGCGGCGTTGTGGCTGCTCGGCCCGGCAATGCTCGGCCTGACCGGCATGCGCCGCCGCGCTGTCAATTAGGCCGGATTCAATCCACAAGCGCACAACGGCGCCTGCGGGCGCCGTTGTCGATTGCCGAAACGGGCGAGGGGGCGACACGCGGGCCGGGCAGCGGCCTCGCCGCTTGTCTTGCAGTGGCAGCCTGGGCGGATAATTCCGGCGCGCCAGGGAATAGCACCTGCCCCGGCTATCAGTGCCAGGGGTTATCCCGTGGCGTCTTCGCCACTGTGTCCGTGGTGCCCGGCCGGTCGATCGTTCCCGGCTACGGGCCGATGCAAACGCAGTCTATCCGAGGGAATCGATGGCGACTTGCGCGAAATGTTTGATGGCTTTTGTCGACGACCCGGCGCGTGCCATCGTGCTGATGCCCATGAGGACACCGACGAAATAATCGGCGAGCGCCGCCGTTACCGTGACGGACCGGTGCGCAGGCCGCTGCCCCGGAGCGCAATTACGACGCGAGCGGGCACCCGAGCGTTTTCGACACGCGCACGGTGGCCGGGTCGCCGCTGTTGCCGAGCGTGGCGAATCCGAGCTTGCGCGCGAGTCTCAGCATGCGCGAATTGCCCCTGAGTATGACCCCCTCGAGGCGTCGCACCCCGGCCACGGCCGCGACGCAGATAACCCCGTGCATCAGGCGACTCGCAATACCGAGTCCCTGCCAGGCATCCGCGACGACGACGGCGAATTCCGCAACCCCCGGGGTTTCCGTCGGCAGATAGCGCGCCACGCCGATTTCGCGTTCGCTTCCGTCGTCTGAACTCGTCGCGATCAGCGCATAGTCGCCGGGAAAGTTCGGGTGCGTAAACTGCTCGAGCAGTTGCGGCGACAGTTGCTTCATGGCCGAGAAGAAGCGCAGGTTTTTCGAAATGTCGGACAAACCCCGCACGAAAGCCTGCTCGATGTCCGCATCACCCGGACCGATCGCGCGAAACATGATCTCGCGTTCGTCCGACGGCGCCGCAGTGACGTCTGCGCCGGGTGATCGCGTCGCGGTCGGCCGAGCGACGCGGATCGAACGGTGAGTCAGGTAGGCTTTGACCAGCGGTCTTTCGATCACGTCCGTCGCGCCGAGCCCCACGGCCTGCCGATTCAGCTCCGGATCCACGGTCTCGGTCATCACAATCACCGGCAGGCACGCGTTGTGTGCGCGGATCTGCCGCACCAGTGACAGGCCGTCCATGCCGGGCAGTTCCTGCGCGCTCAGGACGCAGCCATTCGTGCCGGGATCGGGGCCTTCGTCGCGCAGAAAACGTTCCGCGTCGGGAAACGCACGAACATGAATCGCGGAATCTTCGAGCAGCGTGGTCAGCGGTTCGGTAACCGCCGGATCCTCGCCCACGAGATAAACAACTTGTTCGTTTTGCACTAACCGGTTTCCGGATGTTTGCAACCGCACATTACGACAGGCGGCGATTACGCCGCGGTCGTTGTTGACGAAGCCCTGCGTCGTTGCCCGCAGCGACGTTCACCGCGGCAATTCTACGCACTCCGGTTGTGGTTTGCCGCGAGCGGACATTCTTCGCGTGGCGTCTGTGCAGCGGGGCGGGCCCGACCCCGCGCCGGCGTGTTTGCAGCCCGGACGGGATCAGCCGTGTTTCGTTCGCGCCCGGCGCCGGTTCCTCGCGGCGCGGGTTCCGTCCGTCGCGGCCGTGCGAATGATGCCGAACTCAATGAGCTTGTACACTTCGTCCATTGCTTCGCCCATCGTCAGGCCGACTTTCGCGAGAAACTCCGGCTCGATAAAGCGTCGCATGCTGACGAACAGAATGTCGGCCGCGACCGCGGAATTGACGTTGTTGAACGCGCCCGCTTTCACGCCCTGCGTGACGATCGTTTCGAGATCCGCAACCCGGCGCTCCTGGTGCACGAGCAGCGCGCGGCGTCCGCCGGGAAAATTCTGCAAATCACGCAGGAACGCGAACGACGTGTCGCGTGCGGCTTCGGCGCCGGCACTCAGGTAGCCAATGAGTCGGTCGGGCCATGTCGAGGCCGCGCTGAACCGCTGCCGGCCGCTGTCCCGGGCGCGCGCGAGGTAAAGCTCGACGAGCAGTTCGAATAATTCCGATCGTCCCTCGGCGAGTCGATACAGCGTGACATGCGAGCAACGCACGCGCGCGGCGATGTCGTTCATCGTCAGATGCATGAAACCTTCCTGGTGAACGATCGCCTCGAGGTCTTTCAGGATTTGCCGCAAGCGGCGCGAATCCGGCACCGACTCGAGGAGCGCGGCTTCTTCCGAACCGTCTCCCGTTGCCCAGACTATCGGGGCCGTGCTTGTCTTGGCGCTCATCGCGCGTACCTCCTTTCATCGCGAACGCAGCGGGAATCGTCCCGCTGGCGAAAAATACTTGACATCGTTCGAAGTGTAATATTAGATATTAATCATTACACTAATTACACTCACGAAAAACACGTTATCACGCGCCGCCACGATTCGCGGCTCCAAGCTGCGCCCCCCGCCGGCGCAAAGGGGTTTGAACATGGAATTCGGAATCTTCATCCCAAGCGCCCGTAACGGCTACATCATGTCCGAGACCGCGCCGCAGTATTCGCCAACGTATCCGCACATGCGCGAGATCATTCAAACCGGCGAGGCGAACGGCTTTTCGTTTGCGCTGTCCTTGTCGTGCCTGCGCGGTCTCGGCGGCACTACGGGATTCTGGGACGACGCGCTCGAATCGATGACACAGATGGCCGCGCTGGCGCGCGATACGACGACGATGAAACTGATCGGCTCGGTCAACGTACTCGCGATTCATCCGGCCGTCGCCGCAAGGATGGCCGTCACGATCGATTCCATAAGTGAGGGTCGTTTCATCCTGAACATAGTACCCGGCGGGTGGCACCCGAAGGAACTCGAAGTGATGAACGTGTGGCCGGGTTACGACTACAACCACAATCGCTGGCAGTACGCCGGCGAGTACTGCGAAGTGTTGCACCAGCTGTGGGAGACGGGAGTCACGAATTTCCACGGTGATTATTTTCAGTACGACGACCTGCGCGTCGGTCCGCGGCCCCCGAAGCACATCGAGATCGTGTGTGCGGGAACGTCGAAGACCGCGATCGAATTCACGACGCGTCACGCCGATTACGCGTTCCGGCTCGCGTTCGGCGGCAAGCCCGCACTCGAAAAAGTGATGGAAACGTTCCAGGCGCAGATCCACAACGCCGGGCGCACGATCAAGGCCTATGCCGCGCTCGGCATCGTCCTTGCGGATACCGACGAACAGGCGCAGGCGAAGCTCCGGGATTTCGAAACGCACCCCGATGTCGAGGCGATCCGTTACATGGCGGCGCAGGCGTCGACGGACAAGTCCGGGGGCGGCACGTCGGACAACATCGTAAACGTCGACATGCCGGACGCGGTGCGCATGTCAACAGACTTCCTCGCCGGATCACCGGCGACGATCGCCGCCCAACTCGACGAGTGGGCGACAGTCGAGGGCGTCGCGGGCTACATGCTGATTTTCCCCGATTACGTCGAGGACATCGCCCGCATGGGCCGCGAAGTCTTTCCATTAATGAAAAATTACACGGCGCCGGCGGCACCCGCGTCGGCGTCGTGATGCGCGCCGGTCTTGCAGCCAACGGGCAGGGGAAAACGCATGAGAATTGATCTGTTATACGCACTCATTAACCGCAGTGGCGCGATGTCGTGGACCGAGGTGCTGACCGCAACCCGCCGCCACGCGGCAATGGCCGAAGATCTCGGTTTCGATTCAATCTGGCTCGGCGAGCATCACTTCGATACGGACGGCACCGATGCGTGTCCGAACCCGGTCATGCTCGCCGCCGACCTGGCCGCACGCACGAAGACCCTGCGGCTCGGCATGGCCGCGGTGTCGCTGACTCTGTGGCATCCGCTGCGTGCCGCCGAGGATCTCGCGATGCTCGATCACTTCAGCGACGGGCGACTCGACGTCGCGTTCGGTCGCGGGATCCTGCCGATCGAGGTGATCAACCTGAACCCGACCGCGAATCGCTGGGAAGGCCAGGACGTGAGCCGCGAGATTTTCCAGGAGAACCTCGAGATCGTCAGAAAAGCGTGGACCGAGGATCCATTCAGCTGGGATGGCAAACGCCACACGTTCCCGACCCCGGGGATCAAATACATGCCGGCCCATAACGCCCCGTATCACCACGAGTACGCGAACGAAGACGGCGACCTCGTCGCGTTCGGTCTCGTCCCGCGCCCGGTGCAGACCCCGACGCCGCCGACGTACGCCGTGACGGAAACGATGACCGGTTTTGTCGGTGCGGGCCGCGACGATCTCGGCGTGATCACGTGGTATCCCACCGGCCAGGTCCTGAAGAATTTATTCGAGGCCTATCAGCAGGAGCTCGAAAAGAGCACGGGCAAGAAGCTCCCGCTCGGGGATCGCTGCGGCGTGCTGCGCCTCGCGCTGCTCGCGCGCACGGACGCCGAAGCACGGCGGATCGCGGAGCCGCATATCAAGTCGTTTTTCGATTTCATCTGCAAGGTCCGCAGTCTCGACGTATGGCTCGATGCCGACGAGGACCCGAACGATCCGTATATCAAGAACATGGATCCGTGGGAGTTGCTCATGGAACGCGACCATCTGCTCATCGGCTCGCCCGATACGGTGTATGAACGCATGGAACGCATGACGAAGTCCCACGGCCTGCGGCACTGGTTGTTGCAAATGGGATTTCCGGGGATCCGGAATCCGGAACTCGAAGAATCGATGCGCATTTTTTCGCGCGAAGTGCTGCCGGCAGTACGCAAACTGTAATCCCACCGACGACATCCACACGAGGAGGAGTCATGACGAAATTTCTCAACCCGGAGAACCTGCCTTACCCGAAATACGGTCTGAACCCCGGGGTCGCCACGAACGGTTACGTGTTCGCCGGTGGCATGGCGCTCGATCTGTATAAACTCGAGCGCCTGCCGGAAGCCGATACGATCGCCGCGGAAACGAAGCTGTGCCTGAAAGAGATCGAAGGCATCCTCGAGGCGGCCGGGTGTACGTTGCGCGATGTCGTCAAGACCACGTGCTATCTGTCCGACGATGCCTATCGCGCGGAATTCTGGCAGGCCTACACGGAAGTGTTCGCGCCCGGTCCCTATCCCGCACGCTGCACGTTCGTTGTCGGTATCGCCGGTGATTGCCGCGTGGAGATCGACGCGATCGCCGTACGCCCCCAGGCCAGGCCGTGATGCCGGATCGCGAATTCACGGACTGGCATACGCATCTCTACCTGCCCGAGCATATCGGACCCGTGTGGACGGACCGCGGCACGGAACTCGTCGGGCGTCCCGGTTTCGGACCGGCGGATGTCGGCGAGCACACGCAGGTGATGGCCGCCGCCGGGGTGAACCGTTTTGCGCTCGTCGGCCTGCAAATCCATCACATCGGCATGATGGTGCCGAACGATTACATCGGGGAGCACTTCGCCGCGAACCGGGAGCGTGCGCTCGGCATCGGCAGCGTCGATCCGACGCAGCCCGACGCCGCCGCGGAACTGCGCCGCGCGGTCGAGCGCTGGGGCTTGCAGGGGGTGAAACTGTCGCCGCCGTACCAGGGCTTTCACCCGCATTCCGACGAGGCTTATGCCGTCTATCGCACGGCCGCGGACCTCGGCATCTTCATGATGTTCCATCAGGCGAGCGTGTTCGTCCCGAACGGGTTCCACGAATTCGCGAGCCCGAGCCTGCTCGACAAGGTCGCGCGCGACTTCCGCGGCACGAAGATCATGCTCGCGCATTTCGGCAAACCGTGGATGAACGAGTGCGTCGAACTGATGATGAAGAACCGCAATGTCTATGCGGACGTGTCGACCCTGAACGTGAAGCCGTGGCAGCTCTACACGGGCCTGCGCCTCGCGATCGAGGGGCATGTGACGGATCGTCTCCTGTTCGGCTCGGACTTCCCGTCGTTCGAACCGCGCACCGCGGCCGATCAGTTTCTCGAGATAGCGGAGTTGAACATGCCATTGCCGATTCCGCGTGAAGTCGTCGAAGACATTCTCTACAACCGACCGTTTGATCTACTGGTGAAACCATGACTGATTATCTGAATCCGCAGGAACTCGGCGACTTCTCCGGCGCCGGGCTGTCGTCCGGGGTGGCGTCGGATGTGTTCGTCTACGCAGCCGGCCTCGCGCTCGATCCGAAAACGATGAAACGCCGCGCCGATGCCGCGAGCATCGGCGAGGAAACCCGGATCTGCCTCGCGAACATCGAGAAGATCCTGGCGGAAGCGGGCCTGGGCTTGCGCGATATCGTCAAGACCACGTGCTATCTCCGCGACGAGTCGTATCGCGGGGAGTTCATCGAAGCCTACAAGGCGGCTTTCGACCCCGGCCCGTATCCGGCGCGGTGTTCTTTCGTGCTCGGGCTCGCCGCCGATCTGCGCGTGCAGATCGAGGCGGTGGCTGTGCACGATTTCGACGCCGATTGATCACCACTACGAAGGAGAGTGCCATGAGTGAAGAAACCCCCGTGTCCGCCGCACAACAGCTTTACGGTGACGTCGCGCCGAAACTCGCCGACATGACGGACGATTGGCTGTTCGGCGACATCTGGGAGCGCTCCGCGTTGCCGAAACGCGACCGCAGTCTGATCACGGTTGCCGCGCTGACCGCGCAGTACCGTATCGAGCAGTTGCCGTTTCACCTGAACAAGGCGCTCGACAACGGGGTGACGCAAGAAGAGCTCGTCGAGATTATCACGCACCTGACCCTGTATTCCGGCTGGCCTGCCGGGGTGAGCGCGATCATGGCCGCGAAACAGGTCTTCGCGGAACGCGGCCTCGGTTGACGCACTCGCGGCACCCGGTAACGTTTCCCGCTCGCGTGCACTGAACGTCGATGGTCTGGGCCCCGGAAGCGCACTTCGACCGGCATCTGCCGTTCGCGCTGCTGACGGGATTTCTCGGCAGCGGCAAGACCACGCTGCTGAATCGCTTGCTCACCGATCCGCGGCTGCGTGACACGGCCGTTGCGATCAACGAGTTCGGTGATGTCGCGCTCGATCAGCATTTCGTCGTCGCACGCTCCGAGGACGTGCTCGTGCTCGCGAACGGTTGTTTGTGCTGTTTCGCCGGCGGCGATCTCGAACAGTCGCTCGCGCGGATCTTCAGCCGGCGCGACGACGGCGAGATCCCGACGTTCAAACGCCTGATCATCGAGACCTCCGGGGTCGCGGACCCCGAGTACGTGCTGCAGGCAATCCTCGACAGTCCGATCATGTCGCGCTTTCTGTGGCTGGACAGCGTCGTCACCACTGTCGACAGTCTGTTCGGTGCGGAGCAGATCGATCGACACGCGGAGGCGCTGAAGCAGGCGCGCATCGCGGATCGGCTTGTCATCACGAAATCCGATCTGGCCAGCGCCGATTCCCTGCGCCAGGTGCAGGCGCGGTTGCGCGAGATCAATCCGGCGGCCGGGCAAACCGTGAGTGTGCATGCAGACATCGAACCGGCTGAGTTGTTCTCACCGACGTTCTTCGATGAAGACGGGGATTCGTCACTGATCGGCGAGTGGGTATCGCAGGCGCAGTCGCAACCCGGGGCCGGGGACGCGGCGGCGCACGATCATGCGACGCATGCGCGACGACACGTGAACGGGATCGCGACACTGACGCTCACGGCAACGGCGCCGCTCGCATGGCGCACGTTCGATCTGTGGCTCAGTCGCACGCAGCGCCGCTACGGTGACAAGCTGCTGCGCGTAAAAGGCATTATCAATGTCGCGGATTGCGCACAACCGGTGGTCGTGCATGGCGTGCAGTCCGTGAGCCACGTGCCGGTCGCACTCGCAAGCTGGCCGGATGAAGATCGGCGAACGCGCCTCGTGTTCATTTTTCGCGACCTCGACAGGGCGAGTCTCGAGCAGGACTGGCAGACGTTTCTCGCAACCGGGCAAGGAACACCTGCACGCGTCTGAGCGGTCCGGGAACAATCAGGATCGGGTTGCGGATCGTCGCGACGTCAGCCGCGCGCAATCCGCACGCGATTCCGGTGGCGGAGTTGTCACCCGACAGACGAACACGTGCGCCGGCAAGCGCAAGCCGCCGGCGTCGCCACCGCTGGCGGGGGCGCTGGACCAGATCCTGATATCCCGATGACAACCCTGAACGTTCGCTCATGACCGGCGTATTCCGCGGTGAGCCGGCAAACCGGATCAGGTCGTGCCGGTAACCGTGCAAGGCATCGCCGCGCCGCAATCTACGCGCGGCTTCCGGCGTACCGGGGGCACCCGTCGCCGACGCATCGGGGCGACGCGCGGATCGACGCCGCTTTATCGAATGTCGGTTTTCCAGCGCGGCAGGGATTGATACGCGGCATGGTTTTGCGGCAAGCGCGCGTGTCCCGGACCGAAATAGTGTTCGCGCAGCGTTGCCGTGTCGTGGCGCGACCGCAGGCGACCGCGACGCTGCAGTTCCGGCACGACGAGGTCGACGAAATCGGTAAACCCGCTCGGCTGCACGACCGGTGCGAGGTTGATCCCGTCGATCCCCGCTTCGTCGAACCAGCGTTCGAGTTCGTCGACGACGGTGCGCGGGCTGCCGATGATCTTCGGCATGATGCTGCCAATGGACACGAACTCCCCGATATCTTCGACGGTCCATCGTTTGTCGGGATCAACGGAGCTGAAATAACCCATGAGGCCCTGGATCGCATCGGTCTTGATCTCATCGAGTGACTGGGACGGGTCCAGTTGCGACAGGTCATAGCCGATCCAGCCACTGAACAGCGCCAGTGCGCCCTCGGGACTGCGGTAGGGCAGATACGATGCGTATTTTGCTTCCGCTTCCGCGTCCGTGGCGCCGACTACCACGGTCATGCCGGCGAAGATCTTGATCTGATCGGGTTCGCGTCCCTGCTCGACGGCGACGGCGCGGGTCTTGTCGACGTTTTTCTTGCACGCCTCGATGTGCGGCCAGATGCCGAATATCGCTTCCGCGTGCCGTCCGGCGAACGCCATCCCGCGTCCGGACTGGCCGGCCTGAAACAATACCGGCGTGCGTTGCAGGGACGGTTCGCACATGTGGGGACCGGGCACCTGAAACCAGGTACCGTTGTGGTCGATTTCATGGATCTTGTTCGGATCGGTATGGATGTCTTCGTGCTCGTCGCGCACGATGGCGTCGTCTTCCCACGAGTGCTCCCACAGCTTGTACACCGCTTCCATGTACTCTTCCGCACGGTCGTAACGTTCGTCGTGCTCCATTTGCTCACGGATCCCGAAGTTCGCGTTCGCGTCCGGCAGATATGACGTGACGACGTTCCACGCGATGCGACCGCGGGTCAGGTGGTCGAGCGTCGAGAACAGTTTCGCCGTGTGGTACGGCGCGAAGTACGTCGTGCTGTAAGTGCAGGCAAAGCCGAGCGAGCGCGTTGCATAAGCCATCGCCGAGACGATCAGGGTGGGGTCGTTACTCGGAAACTGCACGCTGTGGCGGATCGCCGTTTCGCGTGATCCTTTGTACGTTGCGTACGTACCGTGCACATCGGCGAGGAACAGCGCGTCAAAACAACCGCGCTCGAGCGTGCGCGCGAGCTCCACCCAGTAGTCGACGTCCTTGTAACCGTGAGAGGAACGATCCTGCGGGTGTTTCCACTGGCCCTTCGAGTGATGGCAGATTGAACATTGCGTAAAAGCGTTCAGGAGAATTTGTTTCGTCATGTGGCGTTCACCTTGCAGGCAGGGTTGTAGAATGTCGTTCGGTAACGGGGCTTATCCGCGGCGCAGTTCCGCCGCCACGTTCGTCGCGGTCCGGACGGCTATTGCGGCGGTGATCGTTCACGCGGGCCTGCCGTCGCTCAGCTAGCTCGCAGCGCGAAGTTTTCGTTCGGAAAACAGAATTACCGCGGCGATTCCGCTCAGGATCATGGCCGAGGCCTGCAGCACTTTTGCGGTTATCGGCTCACCGAGCATGACCGCGCCACCGAGAATCGCGAGCACGGGCACGGTGAGTTGAAACAATCCCGCTTCGCTTGCCGTCAGGCCGCGCAAGGCCCGATACCAGATCGCGTACCCGAGGCCCGTTGTTACGGCACCACCGACTATCGCCAGCGCGATGCCGGTGGGCGTGGCATGGGTCGATAGCGGCGAAACGAACGGCAGCAGCACGGCGAGTGGCAGCGTGCGAACAAAATTCGCGCGGGTCGCACGCAGCGGGTTGCGCGTGCCTCTGCCGAGCAGCGAGTAGATTCCCCACGCAACCCCGGCACCGGCCATCAGCAGCCCGGCGGCAAAATGATCACCGGATGTCGTTGCGGGCCATAACAGGTACCACAAGCCGGCGATCGTACCGGTGAGGCCCAGCCATTGCGGGGCGGTGTAACGTTCGCCGCCGTAAATGGCGCTCGCCAACATCGTTACCTGTACGCAACCGAACAGGATCAGCGCGCCAAGTCCCGCGCCGAGCACGACGTAGGAATACGCGAACAGCACAACGTACAGAAACAGCGCGGTGGACGCGGCCCAGCTCCCGCATTGCGCGGACCCGCGATCGCTCCGGTTAAACAGACCCGCGAGGTACAGCACGACGATGCCGGAAATGATCCGGATAGAAGAGAAACTCGCCGGATCAATCGCGCCGCTTTCGAGCGCCGCGCGACAAATGACGGAATTGCCGGCGAATGCGATCAAGGCACTGATCGTCAGTAACGTCGTTAGCATGAAACCCGACGCCTGCCCGGTATTCCCGAATACCGCATTACGGGTTGCGGGTGCGTTGCACCGGTGGTTGCGAAATCACCGGCGACCCCGTCGGAGCGAACCCGGGAAGGTGAAGAAAAATATGATGTTAAAATCATTAAAAAGGCTTGATTATAAAATTTACTTAATAAAAACAATATATTAAATAATAATACTTTCACGTTATGACAATAATATCATATATGACCGTGTATATATCGAATCGCGGAGGCGCGTTTCAGCATGCCTTAACGAGGCTTCAGGACTGCGCGCGGGATGTGCCGCGACCATGACCGTGGCATCCGGGATCGGGGCGCGCGGGTCCCGTGGGTCGGGGAGTCAGTGCGTTCGCGGTACAGACACCGGCATTGTCGACAACGGTGTGCCGAACCGGGAGGCGCCGGTTCCCTCAATCGTGATCGCGGTGGCGCAATCGCCGCGCGGATCCGGATGCGCCGAGGCGCGTCCGCGGCGGGATCGGGTTGGGGTGTCGGGGGGGGGGTGTCAGGGGTCGTTGCTGTGCAGCGCGAGGTGCAAGGCCTGGTCGAGGTATTGCCGCACCATGCGGGGTCCGCGGCGCATGAATTTGAGCTGCGCCACGGGATAGGACGAGGCGACGATCAGTCGCGCCGCGTTCGTCGCCGATATCTTCCGGTCGACGCTGCCGTTTTTCTGGGCTTTGCGGATCGAGCCCGCGAGCATGCGGATAATCCGTTCCTGGAAATCCAGAAACGCGTCCCACAGTCCGTCTTCATTGCGGGTCAGCGCACCCCATTCGAGCCAGATCCGCGCGTATTCGGGATCGTGGTCGACGGAGTCCGCGAAACCGATCAGATGCTGGCGCACGGCTTCGATCGGTTCGAGATCGCCTTTGTGGTAGCGCTGGCCGAGGGCCATGTAATAGCGATCCACTTCGTCGATGATGGACAGGATCAGGACGCGACGGTTGCGGAAATAGAGAAACACGGTGGGGACGGCAACGCCCGCCTCGCGAGCGACGTCGGCGTGGACCGTACGAACGAGTCCGTTACGCGCGGCGACGCTGATCGCGCAGTTCAGCAGTTGCTGCTGGCGCTCGGCTTTCGGCAGGTTATGCCGTGTTCGGTTCTTTTTCGTCATGGCATCGATGGCTCGCGAGCGAACCCGGTAGCACCGCAACAGGCATGCCCGCGGATCCGCTTTGACGGCGCGGCGAAATCCGCGCGTGCCCCAGTATATCGTTCCAACCGCGCGGGTTCCCGCAACCGGCGCTGTAGCGTCACGTCCGCTGCCGCCGGGTCCGCGAACGCGCCCGTCGAGGTGCCTGTCCGCGCCCGCCGGACGTGAGCCGGCAGCGCGCTGCTAGCGACCCTCGTGATCAGGCGTGCCGGCGGTGATCGCCGCGACGAGTTCGCGGATCGCCTCGAGCGCGGGCTGCACCGGGCTTGCCGTGTGATCGGTCGCATAGACCGCGTACGCGGGTAATGCGAACGTCGGTGCGTCCGCCGGGTTACGCAAACGGCCGTCGTCGAGATAGCGGGTGACGAGACGCCGCGGGAAATAGCCCGAACCGCCGTCGCTGAGGATGTGTTGCAGCGCGAGCCAGCCGATATTCACGGTCAGCGCGGGTCCTTCCGCATGGGTAAATTCCGTACTGTGCCGGGCATAGAACTCCGGTCCCCAGTCGACGTAGACATACTCGTTCGTCGGCGCCGCCGCGGCCGACGCGGCGGTCGTCACGAAAATCAGCGTTTCCTCGAACAGTTTCTCGACGACCATGCCGGGACGCGATTGCGGCGTATACATGACGCCGATGTCGAGCCGACCATCGATCAGGCCCTGCATCAGATCGCTCTCGAAGCCGATTTCCGCACGCACCGAAACGTCGGGCAGGGTTCGCCGCATGACGCCGAGCCAGCGCAGGAGCAGGTCTTCCCACAGCCCGAAGCGCCCGCCGATCGTAATGCCGGCGCGATAGCCGCGGGGAATACCGACATCGTGGCGTGCCTGTTCGACGGTGCGGATCAGGAGCAGGGCATGACGCTGGAACTGGCGACCCGCCGCGGTCAGCGAACTCCCGGATTTGTTGCGGACGAACAGCGCCGTGCCGAGGAAACTCTCCAGGGTGCGCAGACGCGCGCTGACCGTCGATTGCGTTACGTGCAGGCGCTCCGCGGCGTTACTGAAACTGCCGGCCTCGATCACCGCGAGAAACGTGCGTGCGAGTTCAGTATCCATACGTGCTGACCTGTCGTGCTTGCGAGTGGGATTGATATCGAATATATCGATTTAACTTCGCATTTTCTATTGCTTGATGAGTATCATCAAATCGCCTAACGTACGTGAATGTCCACAACCCCCCAAGCAGCGGAATCCCGGGGGCAGGGTCGCCCCCGGGAAAGCACGCGAGCCTGGCGCAAGGCAGAGCGCGCCCGCTTGCTCACCGAACGGCAGGCGATCCCGACTGCCCGGCGGCAGCGCATTACGCCGCTGATCCTCGGTTCGATCGCAACCCATGTTCCTGCCTTGACGGGCGCCACGGTCGGTATTTACTGGCCGTTTCGGGGTGAGATCGATATCCGCTCGCTGGCCTCCCTGCACGCCGACTCTGAAACTGTTTTCGCCCTGCCCGTCGTCGTCGAATACGGCGCCCCGCTCGAATTTCACCGCTGGCGCCTCGGCGATCGCCTGATCCCGGGCGTCTGGAATATCCCGGTGCCGGCGCGCAGGGAACCGGTCACGCCGGATCTCCTGCTCGTGCCGCTGCTCGGTCATGATGCCGCCGGATACCGGCTGGGTTACGGCGGCGGCTTCTACGATCGGACGCTCGCGGCGATGCACCCGCGCCCGCGCACGGTGGGTATCGGTTACGCGTACGCGGCGCTGGATTCGATCGGACCGCACGCACACGATATTCCGATGGATGCGATCGTGACCGAGAACGCTTATGTTGAATTTGCTCAAGGCGCGGGTCGCGGTGGGCAAGCCTGAGTCACTGAATTCCCCGTCGCGCGACCGGGGCGGAGACTGAGAGCGAGGACGAATGAGTACAGAACCACCGGAAAACGACAACGGCGACGAGACGGAACGCCGGCGGTTTGCGTCACCGCCGTGCGCGCTGGCGGACGTTGACCCCGCGTACAGCGGGCTCATGCCGATCGACGAACTGCTCGTATTGCTCAACACATTACTCGAAGGTGAACGCGCCGGCGCGCGCGGCATCACGGAAACCTGTCTGCCGCTGGCGGCACCCGCGGATGAGGAAGCATTGCGCGAAATCGCTGCTGACGAGGGACGTTTCTGTTCGATGTTGTACCGGCATATCGTCCGGCTCGGCGGAACCCCGAGCCATGCCACGGGCGCGTTCGCGGACAAGCTCGCAAGCATCGAGACATTGATCGAACGTCTGCAACTGCTGAACCGGGGCCAGGCCTGGGTGGTGCGCCAACTGGCCTCGGCGTTACCGCAAATCAACGATCCGGACTTGCGCGCCGATCTGACGGATATGCTGCGCGTGCATGAAGACAATATCGCGCGCTGTGATGCGTTACTCGCCACGCGCTCGGGCTGAACGCGCATTGCAAACGCCTTGACCGTCGCAACCCCGGGTAGCACCGTGTCCGGAACCTCTCCGCCCCGGTGCGAGGGGGAGGGGGCGTTGCGCGGCGCCCCCGCGACACACAATTCAGTCTTTCGTTGAGATCCTCCCGGTGAACTGAACGACGGCGAGTTCACACCGCCGGTCCGTCGCGCACGCACGCGGCACGGACCCGCGGCGGAAACCGCGCGACGATCACCGTTGCCGCCAACCTGGCCGGTTCGCCGGCACGGCGTTGCCTACAACCCCGGTGTAACTTTTACAGTCCCGCGCGGAAATTCCACCCGCCGGCGCCCGCCGCGGCGCGGCCGTGCGCGCGCTGCCGGGCGCGAGTTCGCCCCCGTTCTGCCGCGATCCCGGCGCCCGCTGTGCGCCTTGCACGGCGATCCGCTCGCGCATGTCCGTTGGCTGGTACGGAACTTGCGAGAACGCGGGCAGGGCGCGACCAACTGTCGCGAGTGCAAAGCGTATGAGGACCGGAGCAAGCTGATGCGAACGCAATCACACGGCGGCATCGAGGCCGTGGACACGATTCACACCGCGGCCGCAAGCAACGTTGACGTCGTGGCAAGGCTGGCGCATCGGGCCATTGCGCGCTCGGCGCACACGCTGCGCGCGGCGACGCAATCCCTGGCGGCGAGTAGGCCGACGCTGCGCGAACTGCCTGATCCGGCGCGCAAGACGATCGAGACGTCCATGCGCGAGACACCGCTGCGAATCATCGCCGTGACGGCGCTCGCCGGGCGTCTGCTCGCGCGGGTCGCGGGGCGCTGAGGATCCCGGGGTCGAGAAGCAACGTGGCAAGCGCAAACGAACCGACTGACGAAACGCTCGCCGGCGATGCCGGATCGACGTTGCTTGTGTTCGAGGATCTAGTGTGCGAGTTGCGCGCTGTCGCCAGCTCGCACGTCGACGAGGCCACGGCGCTGCTAACGCTGAGCGGGATCCGGTTTGCGTTCGCCATTGCGCTCAGCGTGCTCGCGGCTTTGGCCGTCATGCTCGCGTGGGCAATTGGATGTGGCGCGGCGCTGTACTACGTGTCGCTGCTGACGTCCCTGCCGTCGGCGGTTGTCATCGGCGTTGTCGTTCATCTTGCCGTCGCGGTGGCCCTGTTCCGGTTCGCCTGCCGCGAAATCGGGCGGGTGAAAGCATGTTTCAGCGACGCCATCGACGGCGACGAAACCACGGTTTGAGCACACGGTGGTGAACGGCATGCTCCTGCGGCTCCTGGTACCGGACTTGCACCAAATCGAGCGCCGACTCGCGCGGGCGAAGCTGCGCTCGGCGCGCGCACGCCGGGCCGTGCGCGATCGCCGTGAACGCGCCGCGAAGCAGGCCTCCGCGGTATTGCGCTCGCCCGCGACACTCGCGCTCGCCGCGATTGCCGGTTTCGCCGGCGGACGACCCGGCGACACCTCGCGGCGTGTTCGCGCAATCGAGGATCAACTCGCAACGATCGAACGCCTGCTCAGGGAACAAGCCGGTGCCGTCGATGCGCGCTCGCACGGGCGCACCGGGGCGGGTAACGGTCTCGACCTGCACGTGTTGCTCGCGAATCTTACGCGGATTGCGACACTGCTGAAGCTCGTCGCGTCGACCCGGGCGGACAACGATCCCGAGCCGCAATCGGCGCCGGACCGTGCCGCTGCAGCGGCGGGCGACTAGTGGCTATGCGTTGCAAGCCGTTCGCGCGGCAACGGCGGGCACCGCCGGGGCGTGATCCCGGTAGCGGGCCCGCGCCATGAGCCAGCCGCACCCGCATCCGGCGCGCGGGACTGTGCCTGTGACGGGCCTGTTCGTGCTCGCTTGCGTGTACACGCTGTATTTCGCCGCGGCGCTGCTGATTCCGGTTGCGATCGCTGTGTTCCTGAATATTCTGCTGTCGCCCGTCGTCCGCCGGCTGCATCGGGCCGGCGTTTCGCGCACGCTGGCCGCGGGCCTGCTGATCGTCATGATCGTCGGTTTCGCCGGTCTCGTCGGCGGGTCGCTTGCCGGACCGGCCGAAGAATGGTTGCGCGATGCGCCGCGCACGATCCGTGAGATGCAGCAGCGCATGTTCAATCCGCGCGGAGCGCTCGCGGATATTCAGGCGCTGGCGGAGGAGGTCGACGGCCTCGCGGCGGTCGACAAGCGCAGCGCCGCCCCCGAGGTCGTGGTCCGGCAGGATGGTATTCTCGGTGGCGTGATCGACCGCATGCCGGCATTTTTCGCCGCCGCCGCGATCGTCGTGTTTCTGACGTACTTCCTGCTCTCATCCGGAGACGATTTACTGCGCCGGATCACGCTGTGCGGACGCACGTGGGCCGAACGCCGGCGCATCGTCACGATCGCGCGCCATATCCAGTCTGAACTATCGCGCTACCTGGCCACGGTAACGATGATCAACGCCGCGCTTGGCATTGCGGTCGCGGCTGCGATGTACGGTCTCGACGTGCCGAACCCGATCCTGTGGGGCGCCATGGTGGCGGTGTTCAATTTCGCGCCCTATGTCGGTGCCATGGCATCGGCCGCCGTTCTGACGATGGTCGGTTTCACCAGCTTTTCGACCATCGGCGATGCGCTCCTCGTGCCCGCCACGTTCATCGTCCTGACGATCCTCGAAGGACAACTCGTAACGCCGCTGATACTCGGCGCCCGCATGGCGCTCAGCCCGACCATCGTGTTCGTATCCGTGATCGCCTGGGGTTCGTTGTGGGGCGTGGCCGGCGCCCTGATGGCGGTCCCGATCGTAACGGCGATCAAAGTGATGTGCTGCTATATACCGGCGTTACAGTACTGCGGTACTTTCCTGCGCAACGATCGCGCAGCCCGGCTGGCGGACGCGCCGCACACCCGGCTGCGCGAGCGCTGGCGCAATACGTTCGTGGCGCGCGCGCGAGTGGCGGCCACGAACCGGCGCCGATGAGGATCGGTGTGCGGGTAATCGTACTCGTGCGTGAATCGCCGCAGCCACCGTGCCACCGGCGTCCGCGATGTGACAGTGGCGGTTAACGCTGGAGCGCGGCGGCGGGGCCCCGTTCGTCGCCGCCACCGCCGGTCACCGCGCGATGCAACGGTCGATGCGCCGGCGTTCTCGCGGGCCAGCAATGCATCGCGCAATGCGTGAATCGTGGATCCGGGCTGTCGCGACATGCTCGCGGGTCGAGCGTATCGGATCGATCGCGCAGCGCGAAAACGCTCCTGCAAGACCGGTGGATGGCGGGGCCACGTGCGTGGCGGGGGTTGGGGGGCGGATCCGAACCGGGTCCGGGTCGCGGCACCGGGCGACGAATTGATCTCGTCACCCGGGCTCGCGGTACGTTTTACAGATTGCGCGCGCGGCAGCGCTCGTAAGCGGCACGCGCGGCTTCGACGCGTTCACGTTCCTGCTCATTACTGCTGAGCGTCGATGCGACACCGCCGATCAAGCCGCCAATGCTGGCGCCCTTGCCGGCGCCACTGCCGCCGTCGGCGATTGCACCACCCGCGGCACCGAGACCGGCGCCAACCGCCCCGCCGACGAGACCGTCTTTGATCACGGCCGCATTATCACGCGTTGCGCCGGCGAGATACTTGTCGCAGTCTTCACGCGCGGCTTCCGCGTGCGCGACCGATGCCGGCGCCTGCGCGGTCGGCGGCGCAACGGATTCCGGTTCGGCGATCGAGGCCGGTGGCTCGTCGTCGTTCATCATTGCGATCACCGTTCCGGCGCAAGCGATAATCGCGAGCGTCGCGCCGATCGCCAGCGTGGCGGTTTTCCAGTGGTTCGTCCCGGGTTGCTGTCGATTGTCCATAATAATGACTCCTGATTGCTCGTTACTCGATGGCGCGCCGGGATCACTTCCAGGCCGGTTCGCCAAGGTCGACGTCTTCTTCCTCCGTGAGAGCACCCGCTGCGGCGCCGGCGGCGGCACCAATCGCGGCCCCGGTTGCAACACCGCCGCCCGAGATGGCGGCGCCAGCGGCACCGGCTGCCGCGCCGAGTCCGGCGCCGGACAGGCCGCGTTCAGAGGGTGTGGTCCCGCACGCCGACAGCGTGAATGCGAGTGCGCAGGCGGTTAGTGTGTGGCTCAATCCCTTCATATCAGTTCTCCCTGTGGTTTCCTCAGATGATGTTTACCGTGCCGGCTGCGCAGCACATTCGCGCTCGAGCAGGCTTACTGAGGACGATGCGAATTGCGTGCCATATCGCATGCGCGGGTGAATCGTGACGGTGGTCCCGGTTTCGTGACCGGATCGCCGCCAAGGCACGATAATTTTTACGCGGATGCGTAAAAGTTACGCTCGTTCGCGGTGACGGATCGCTGATCATCGGCAACGCGCCGTGAGGCCGCGCAATCACGGCCGCTGGCCGGGGAACACAACGTGATTCGGAGCGATCCTGTTGCCCCGGTGACGAGCGGCAATCCCGCGCGGGAGCAGCGCACGGCGTCAGCCGGTCGGCACTTACAAACGCCGCCGCGAACCGCGCAGGGCCGAAACGGTAAGTGCGACGACGATCATGACGAGGACCACGAGAAACACGATTTTCGCGCAGCCCGACGTCGTACCCGCAACACCGGTGAATCCAGACAGGCCGGCGATCAACGCGACGCTCAGGAACAATCCGGTCCAAGCAGGCATTTTCAGTAACTCCTAAACTTCCGCACGGGTTCCCCCGGGTTGTTCACCTTTCGTGCCAACCCGATACGGCGCCGCGCAGGCGCGAATTACAGGCCAGCGGGAAATTTTGCTGTTGCGCGCGTGCCGGGGTGTAATTTTTTCAATCCTGCGCAAATCCCTCCATTTGCGGCCGGGCTCGGGCGGCGAAATGCAGCGCTCCGTCCGTCGCCTGACCCGGTGCGGGCTCATGCCGGGGGCCGGCGACCCGGTGCCGTTCCGGTCCGGCACGCTCGTTGCATCGGCACTACGACAAGCAGCCTCGAAGCGATGCGCGCTCCCGCGGGAGTCACGTTCCGCCATGCACGGCGGCGCTATCCGTTTCGGAACGGCTGCTATCCCGTACCACATGGAGGACCTGTCCGATGACGAAGCAACACCGATTCCCCGACGGAAATACCGACAAGACCATCACCGCGGCGGTCAAAGCCGCGATCGCCAGCGCCGCAATGCTCGGCGGCGGGTTGACGATGGCGGGCGCTGGCGCCGCCGTGCTCGTCAACGAACCCGTGATCGAGGCGACGATCGAAGTCGCCGACACGGCGATCCGCGACAACGGCTTGCGTTCGGTGATCCGCAATACGAGTGACAAGCGTATCGATGCTGTCGATCTCGTCGTGCGTTACGACTGGGTGTGGAAGGACGAACGCAATCCGGGGCACAATAACCCCGGCTGGGTGGAATTTATTACGCTGACAGAAGATCTGAAACCCGGCGACACGACTCGCTTCACTTATAATTCGCAGCGCCCGCTACCGCAACGTGAAGATGGCTGGTTCATGCCCAGCGTACAGGTAGTCGGGTTTACCCCGTACGAACAGCGGTAACACGATGGCGGACGAACACCGGCAGTGTTCGCTGCCGCTATCGTGGCGTCCGCTATTAATCCGTTTAGACCAGGAGTATTGAAAACATGGAACACAAACAACCGGAACTGCCGTACGCAATGGACGCACTGGCCCCGGCGATCTCGCGTGAAACGCTTGAATATCACTACGGCAAGCATCACGCGGGCTATTTCAATAAGCTGAACGAAGCGCTCGAGTCGGCACCCGCGGCTTACGCAAAGCTGAACCTGGAGGAACTCGTGTGCAAGGTGGAACCGCAGCATACGGGCATCCTGAACAACGCCGCGCAGGCGTGGAATCATTCTTTCTACTGGGATTGCATGACCCCGCAGCCGAGCGCTGAGCCCACGGGCGAGTTTCTGCAGGCGATCGACAGCGCCTTCGGTTCGTTCGCGGCCCTGAAGAAGTCCTTTGGCGACGCCGCGAAAGGTCAGTTCGGTTCCGGTTGGGCCTGGATCGTGTGCAAAGCGGATGGCGAGCTCGCCGTGACGGCAACGTCGAATGAAGGCAATCCCCTGCGCGATGGCTGCACGCCGCTGTTCGTGTGCGACGTCTGGGAACACGCCTACTACATCGACTATCGCAACGATCGCCCGGCTTATATCGACGCGTTCTTCGAGCTCGCGAACTGGGATTTTGCCGCGCAACAATTCGCGGCCGCACGCGCAGCACAGGCCGCCGCGTAATCGCAGTCCCGCCACGTCGGCGCCGGATCCCTGCGCTTTCTGACCGCAGGGTTTCGCGCCGGCCCGATTAATCTAATCTTCGATGTTTGTGCGTCACGCAAACCGCCTGCACGACCCCGCTCGCGGACGCTCAGAAACAGGGTTGCCCCGGCGGCCGGACCGCCGCGTCTACGCGGGATCGAGGATTTGCGCGATCTCGCGCAGCGAAACGGGTTTCTGAAAGTAGGCGCGCACGCGGAGATCGCTGGATTCCCGCCGCAATTCGGCCAGGCTCTGCCCGGTAATGAAAATCAGCGCCGGTGCTTCGCCATGCTGTAATTCTCGTGCAACATCGACGCCGTTCATGTCCGCGCCGAGTTCCCAGTCGAGTACGAGCGCGTCCGCGGCGAACTCAGCCGCCGTGGCCAGCGCATCTTCGGGGGTTGCGGCCGCCGCGACCTCGAATCCGGAAATTCGCAGGTACTGTTCCATCGCGCTGCGCGCGGCGTGTTCGTCTTCGACAATCAGAATTTTCATAGCTCTTGCACCGACAGCCCGGTGCGACTGTTATCGGGCTCACCCGGGGCCCCGTGGCGGACCCCTCCTGGCAGCGCCGGTTCTCTAACGATGTCAGGTGCAGGTTCCGTGCCACATCGCGGCCGGGGCGCAAGGTGTATCCGCGCTCAGTCCGGATCCCCGATCTTGTAGTCATTAATGCGATTGTAAAGCGTTTTCAGACTGACCCCGAGCGTAGCGGCCGCGGCTTTTTTATCTCCACCGAAGTGTTCCAGTGTCGCCAGGATCAGATCCTTTTCCATTTCCGCGATCGAGCGGCCGATCGCCGGAGTGGATTTGCGCGACTCGAGCGCCGCGCTGAAATTGTCGATCTCGAGTGCGTCAATCTCGTCGCCTTCGGTCATGACGAACGCGCGATGGATCGTGTGTTTCAGTTCGCGCACGTTGCCCGGCCACGTATGCGCATCGAGCCCGGCCAGTGCGTTCTCGCTGAGCGTCTTGTTCGTTTTGTATTTTTCATTGAACTCCGCGACGAGAAAATTCGCGAGCGCTTCGGCATCACCCGCGCGTTCGCGCAGCGGCGGCAGCGTGATCGGGAAGACCTGCAATCGAAAGTACAGATCTTCGCGCAATTTACCCTCCTCGATCGCTTCGGCCGGATTGCGGTTCGTCGCCGCGATCAGGCGCGCATCGACGGTAATTTCCTCTTCGCCACCGACGCGCGTAATCGTATCGGTCTCCAGTACGCGGAGTAACTGGGTTTGCAGTTCGAGCGGCATCTCGGTGATTTCGTCAAGGAACAACGTGCCCCCGGCGGCGCGCTCGAAAAAACCGTAATGACGTTTGGCCGCCCCCGTGAAGCTGCCTTTCTCGTGACCGAACAGCTCGCTCGAGACGAGATCCCTGGACAGGCCGCCGCAATTGACGGGTATGTAGGGTCCGTCGCGACCGCTCGCCCGGTGTACCGCTTCGGCGATCAGTTCCTTGCCCGTGCCGCTCTCGCCCTGGATGAAGACGGTGCAGTGCATTGGGCCCACCTGGCGGATTTTCTCGTAAACGCGCTGCATAAGCGGCGATTCGCCCACGAGCAGGCCAAAATGCGCGGCGCGTCTGCCGGGTGGTTCTTCATCCTCGTCGGTGTCGGTTGCCGTGCGCGCATTGACGATGCCAATCAGGTCGCGCGGATTGATCGGCTTGATCAAATACGAAAGGTTGTCGCCCTCGAGCTGTCCGATGAACGAGGTGACCCCGGAGTTACCGGTTGAAATGATGACTTTCACGTTCGGGTGCGCGGACAACTCACCGAGCAGTTCGAGACCGTTCCCGTCCGGCAACATCAAATCGAGCAGGACGACCGAGGGGAGTTTCTCCGCGAGTTCTTGCCGCGCTTGTGCCAGCGACCTGACCGTTCTCGCAGCGTGCCCGTGGAGGCGGAGGAATTCCGCGATTCCGGACGTAAACAGTTCGTCGTCATCGACAATGAGAAAATCAGCCATTCGTTTTTCCGGTGCGGGTAATCGTTGTGTTTTGCTGCGCAGCCACTGGCCCGTCGTTTGCAAGGCAGTGTTTGATCGATGGGTAACTGCCAGGGCCTGTTTATCTTTCGCCGCCTCTGTTGCCCCTGAAAAACCGTCAATCAAGGCGCGGCTAGCGCGGTTTGGTCATTCCAAATGAGCGAGCTGCAACGCCGAGTGACGGTTTTTCAGGGGCAACCCATAGGGCTGAGACCCTGTTTGTGGTCCAGCAAGGCAGAGAGAGCGCAGTGTAGCGATGCGACATAAGCGAGCGATAACGCAGCTGAACGCAAACAGGGTCTCAGCAGTGCTGGCGACGAAAAATAAACAGGCCTTGGGGAGTATACAATCTTCAATCATGCAAAACCGCTCTGAATCCCCGCACCTGACCGCACCGAGCGGCTTTCGCGCACGTGTTCGCTTCCTGCGACTGTTCCCCGTAATCGTTGGCACTTCGATCGCGTTGCTCGCCGTCGCCGAGCTCGCCGCGTGGTTTCTCAACAGCGATTTTTTGCGCACCGTGCTGCCGCGGTCCGGCTCGATGAAGCCGGGGACGGCGCTCGGATTCGTTGTCTGCGGACTCGCCATCGTGATGCTCGCGACATCCCGCCGCAGAATCATCGCGATCCTGTCAGGTGTCCTGATCGCGCTCGGCGGGGCGGGCATCGCCGCGTCGGTGTTCGGTGCGGACTTCGCATCGTTTTCGCCGGTATCCGGGCCGGAGGATAACTCGCTGCGTTCCGCCTTCGGAGGCATGTTACCCACGAGTGCGATCTCGTTCGCGCTGCTCGGCGTGGGTATCGCCGCCGGTTTGTCCCGCAGTTCGCTTGGCCGCCATACGGCGTTTGCCGTATTCGCGACCGTGCTGACTCTCGCCTTCGGCAACCTTATCGGGTACCTCTACGAGGCACCGTTTCTGTATTTTCACGCCGGGCCCATTCGTTCCGCCGAAGTGCACAGCCCCATCGCTTTCGCGCTGGCGGCGCTGGCGTGCCTCAGTGCCCATCCCAGCGTGGTCCTCGGCGAACTGTTCATTCCCGAATCGATGGCCGGCGCGAATTACCGCCGGCTGTTTCCGGCCGCGGTACTCGTGCCGATCGCGATCGGTGCGGCGGCGCTCGTCGGTCTTGGTAACCGCTATGGCGTGCAGGGCGCGGTTGCGCTGACCGCGCTTGGATCGTCGGTGGCCATTGCGCTGCTCGTGACGGTAACCCACTTGCTGCTGAGCCGCTCCGAAGAGTCATTGCGACTTGAAGACCGTGCGCTTGCCGCGGCGCGAACCGGGGTCGTTATCACGAATCGCCGGCTCGAGGACGAGCCCATCGTGTGGGTGAATCCGGCGTTTACGTCGATTACCGGCTTCGGTCGCGATGAAGTCGTCGGGCGCAATTGCCGCATTCTGAACGCGGGTGTTGCAGGCAACGACGAGGCGCTCGAGCGGATCCGAGCGACCCTGCGCGACGAAACCACGTGCCAGATCGAGTTGCGTAATCGGCGCAAGGACGGCTCGCTGTTCTGGAACAGCCTGTCGCTGGCGCCGGTCTACGACGGGGTCGGTATGGTGTCTCACTACGTCGGGTTCATCGAAGACATTTCCGCAGATATGCAGCGCGAACAGCGACTCACGGAGGCGCTGAATGAGTTGAACCGGACAACGCGGGCGATGGATTCGTTCGTCAGGATCATGAGTCACGAACTGCGCGGTCCGCTGAATGCGGCCGCGACCTGGGTATCGCTGATCGAAATGGAGTCGTCGCCGGAGATCCTGCAACAGGGGATCGCGGCGATTCGCCAGAGCATCGACGACCAGGCGCGATTGATCAGCGATCTCGTCGACGCGACACAGGCGGCTTCACCGTCGCTCGAACTGTCGCTGGAAGCGATCGATATCATCGAAGTGCTGAATTTTTTACTCGATGAATGGGCGCCGCGCGTCAGCGAAAGCGGACTGACGCTCGTGCGCAACGTGCCGAGCGGACGTTGCGAAATCATGGGCGATCGGGTCCGCCTGCGGCAGGTGTTCGGCAATCTCCTGAACAACGCGAGCAAATACACTCCGACCGGAGGCAGGATTTCGGTGTCGCTGTACGAGGCGTCCGACCACGTGATCGTGAAGGTCAGCGACACCGGCGTCGGCCTGACTCATGATCAGCTCGAGCAGGTGTTCGATCCTTACTGGCGGGGGACGAAGAAAATCAAGGGCCTCGGGTTGGGGCTCGCGATTGTGAAGTCGCTCGTCAACGGACACTTTGGAAAAATAACGGCGAGCAGCGCGGGCCCGGATAAAGGCGCCGAGTTCACCGTCGTGCTGCCATTGAAACGCTCGACGGCAGCGGCCTGAACCGCACGCAGGACCGGGTCCCGTCGCCGCGATTCGCGCTTTCCCGGCCATCGCGGTTCGTTGTGCAGGCCCGGGTGTTGGCGTATGTGGGTTGCAACCGCCGCGCGACGGCGCGGCGGCCGCCACCGGCTCCAGCGGAACCGGCGGTCTCAGGCTTGCGCGCTAGCGACGCAGCAGCGCCGCGATGAGAAAGCCCGCCGTGAAGGCGATGCCCGCGGTCTTCAACGGGTTCTCGCGCACATAGGACTGCAGCTGCTCGGCGCTGTCACGCGATTTTCCCGCGACCTGCTCGCGGGCTTCGCGGACCCGCGCGCTCGCGTCCGCGGCCTGCGCGCGAAGTTTTTCTTCCGCACCCGCGGCTGACGCCGCAACGCGGTCGACCGTTTCGTGCGCTTTCGCGGACACCCGGTCCACCGTCGCGCCGGTTTGGCTCCCCGGTTTGTCTTCATTGATATTGTGAATCGGGTCGGCGGTTGTCGACATAATCTCGTCCTCCTTGGATCGATCGGTTTGCTCGGGCCGCCCTGATCGGCAGCGTTCACGGAACAGACAAAGCAAGCGTTGTGCCAACGGCTGGAGCGCAAGCGGATGCCGGACGCGCCGGCCGCGGGCGGAACACCGGGCAGGCGCGCCGGCAATTACTACAGCCGGGATGTAAGAGTTACAGCCGAAGCCGGTGTTCACGCCGGTCGCGGTGGGCCTGTTGTCGGACCGGTCAGCGCGGCGGGAGGACCGGTTCAGCCGCGGCGATGGCGTGCCCGGGTGCGTTCAAAACCACTTCATTGCCCGTTTCCGCACCGCTCCGCCGGTGCGTCCCGATTCGCGTAACCCGCGGTGCGTGCGGGCGTTTGCAGGCCAGTCGCGTTCGTTGGCACGGGTTCTGCACGTCACTGTTTGCCGTTCACTCGAACGAGCAACATGACCGGCGCGACACAGCGCCGTGGACGAAAGAAGTATCGAAGGAGAACGAACGATGAATTGGGACCAGATAGAAGGCAAGTGGAAGGAGTTGAAGGGCGAGGCGCAGCAACGCTGGGGCAAGCTCACGGATGACGACCTCGACGTGATCAACGGTCGGCGTGAAGAACTCGCCGGAAAAATCCAGGCGCACTACGGCAAGACGCGCGAGGAAGCGGAACAGGAAATCGATCGCTGGCGTGAGTCCCGCCACTAGCCCGCCGGAATGAAAACCGGTACCGGACAACCAGCAATTGAAGGAGAACCCCATGAGCGACAACGCTGATAACCAGGGCGAAGGAAACCAGGAAGCCGATCGACAGTATCGCGAGAGCGCTCGCGAATTCGTCGAGTCAGGCAAGGTGGATGACGCGGCCGCCGATGCGGCGTCGATGTCGAGCGAAGAGCTTGAACAAGCCCGCCGTGCGGAAGCGGAGGGAAGATCCCGCGCGAAGAAATAGCCATCGTGCAAACGCCGGTCGCGCACATGGCGGCTGGATTCGCGACCGCTATAGCGGTCGCCGGGCACCCGGGTGTCCACTCCATACGTGTTCCAGATGTTGCGGCACGGACCGCGACGGACCCGGCGCCCTTCCCCCCGGTCGGGGGGAAGGGCCTCACGATGGGGCGTCGACAGTGATTCCGGTCGCGAAGTCGCCGTGTCTCGGGCTTGCGCACAACGATTCAACACGGAGGACAGGATGATGAAAACGATAGAATCCCCGATGCACTCCCTGATCGGCGCGGGCTGCGCAGTGTTGCTCGCTGCCTGTGACGTCGAACAGACCCGGGAGGCGCAGCTGCCCGACGTCGACGTTGATGCGAAAGCAGGCCAGGTGCCGAAATTTGATGTCGTGCAAACGCAGCAAGGCAAACCGCCTGAAGTTGACGTCGAGATCAGCGACGCCCAGGTACCGAAGTACGACGTCGATGTGACCGTGCCCGACGTCGACGTACAGACGAAAACCGTGCAGGCCGACGTTCCCGATGTGGATGTCGAAAAGAACCAGGTCGACATCGAAGTGCCGACCGGGATCGAGATAAAAATGCACGGCGAAGACGGTAACGAGCGCGTCGATGAATAGGCGCGGAATCCGGGGGCAAGCACCGGTCTCAACACTGAGTCGCGCCGCCGGCACGGGTCTGCTGCTCGTGATCTGCCTCGGCATTGCCGGCCACCCGGTTCCCGTCAGCGCGGCTGACGGGGTCATCAGTACCGAAGCGGTCGCCGGCAGCGATGAACGGATCGCCGCCCGCCTGCAGGACATCTACGCTGAAATCGACGCGCTCAGTGATGTCACGGTGGGTGTCGATGCCGGGGTTGTTGAACTCTCCGGTACGGTCAACGGCGGGGTCGAGCGCGAACGCGCCGCCGCGATTGCGAATCGTATCGACGGGGTCGTCGCCGTCGAGGACACGATCGGCGTCAGCAACGAGGTCGTACCGCGTCTCGCCGGCGCGCTGAACACCGGGCTCGATCGCCTGACCGCCGTCGCAAGCTACCTGCCGCTGCTCGCTATCGCGTTGCTGATTATCGCGGGCTGCGGCATGGTTGCGCGACTGATATGGTCGAACAAGCGCCTGTTCACCCGCACCGTCGACAATCCGTTTCTCGGTAATCTGCTGCGTCAGATAAGCGGTTTCGCGGTATTGATGACCGGGATCCTGACCGCGCTCGAGTTACTCGATGCAACGGCTGTCGTCGGCGCCGTGCTCGGTGCTGCCGGCGTGGCCGGGCTCGCCATTGGTTTCGCGTTCCGCGATACGATCGAAAATTACATCGCGGGAATCCTGCTCAGTCTGCGACAACCATTTTCGCCACATGATTACGTGGCGGTTGAAGGCCATGAAGGACACGTTGCGCGCCTGACGAACCGCGCGACCGTGCTCGTTACCCTCGACGGGAACTACGTGCGCATCCCGAACGCGAAGGTGTTCCAGGGCGTATTACTGAACTATTCCCGCAACCCGCTACGCCGTTTCGCGTTTCAGGTGGGGATCGGGACGGACGTCGATATCGCCGCCGCGCAGGACCTGGCCCGCCGTACTCTCGGCGCGATGAGCGCGGTGCTCGACGAACCGGAGCCGCTGGTGATGGTCGCCGAACTCGGTGATTCGAATGTCATCATCGACGTCATGGCCTGGGTCGATCAGCGCGAAGTGAGTTTCGGCAAGGTCCGCAGTGAAGCGATACGGCAGATCAAGGAACGCTTCGAAGAGGCTGGGTTCGATATGCCGGAGCCGATTTATCGTTTGCGGCTGGCAGCGGATTCGAGCGTTGTACCCGTGGACGATAGCGTGCCGAAGCCCGCGCCCGTCAACCCGGCGCCGCCATTACCGGGCCGCGCACCGGTGCGTGCCGTCGAGGCTGACGCAGCCGATGTCTCGCCGGACCATCACATGGCCGAGCAGGTTGAGCAGGAGCGGCGCCGCGTCGACAGCGAAGACCTGCTCGACGATCACGCACCACAGGAATAGCACCTTGCGGAATTCACCCGGGGGCAGGATATGACGCACGATGAAGCAGGTCATGTACCTGACACTCATGAGCATCCGGAGCGGGATTTTCACGCCGCGCTTGCGCGCGCACGCTTCGCGCGCTACGCGCACCTGCTCGACAGTTCGATTCGTTTGCCCGGCGGCTTTCGCATCGGACTCGACGGGATTATCGGCCTCATCCCCGGGATCGGTGATCTCGCCGGCGTGATGGCGTCCGCCTGTCTCGTTGTGCTCGCGGCGCGTTCGGGCGTATCGACTTCCGTGCTCATGCTAATGATCTACAACATCGCAACCGAAATGTTGCTCGGCTCGATCCCCGTCGTCGGTGATATTTTTGATTTCGTCTGGAAAGCAAACGAACGGAATCTCGCGCTGTATGACGAGTTCCATGCCCACCCCTACAAGGGCCGACAGAAGAACCGGCTGAAAGCCGCGCTGCCGCTATTCGCGCTGTTCGGCCTGCTCGTCATAGCCGGTATCGCCGCGGTCGCGGTGATCAAGCTCGTCGTGCGCATCGTCGCGGGCCTGTAGCGGCGTTGCCCGCGAGCGTGGTCTGCGCGCAAACCGGCGCGTCGCGCGGTTTACCCGCGCACGCCGCGGCGCCGCCATCCGACGCTAAACAGGCGTGCGTAAATCCGGGATACTGTGGCTTCGGGACCGGAACCGGAACCGGAACCACGGTCTACACCCCGTCCCGGTTCCTTCCCCTCGGTTTGAGGGGGAGGGTACGGGGTCTATCGCGGTTAGTGGTGCAACATTTGGAGCATGAATTCAGTCGCTTGCATCTTCGACCGCGCGTTTCGCATCCTGCACCGCTTCATCGATGTTCTCGCCGGCTTCTTCCATCGGACCCTGTTCCTTTTCGCATCCGGGCAGCGCGAACAGCAATGGCATGGCGATCAACAGCGCCAGCGCCCATGAACGATTGCGAACGTTTTTCATAGCGGCTTTCCCCTTGAGTACAGAGAATCAGTAACCCGCCGATGATGTCACGAAGGCTAGCGATCAAGCCAGATAATCCGCCAGTGACATTCCGCGCGCCGGGAACAATTGCACGCCTCGTGCGCGAAACCCGTGGCCAGGTTCGTCATGCGTCCGTGGTCGATGGCGCGGCCGGCTGTTGCGGTGCACGCGTTGCTCGGCCTTTCGCGCCACATTCACAGAACAGGCACAGCGCTTACCCTGTTTGCGCGCAACGATCCGTTACGCGCGTCGGGATCCTGCAACGGAGGGGCTTATAGTGCAGTCTGCGACCGGCCAAACACGCGGGCGGGCGCCGAGGGCGGCGGCATGGCCTGCGACCGTGGTCAGGCAGCAACCCGGATGGACGTCGGGTGAGTATCCCGCCGACCGGCGGCAGCGAAAGCATGCACCTGCTCTACCATATGAACCTGGCCGCCGCCGAACATACGATCGACCTTGCCGCTGCGTATTTCGTCCCGGATCCGCTGTCCATGACCGTGTTGCTCAAGGCTTGCGAACGCGGTGTCCGCCTGCGCGTGTTGATGCCCGGCCGGCATACGGACTCGTTCATGGTGCATCACGCCTCGCGCGCTTTGTGGGCGCCGCTGTTGCGGGCGGGAGCGGAGCTGTACGTGTTCGAGCCGACGATGTTTCACATGAAGATGCTGATCGTCGACGAAGTCATGACCTCGGTCGGCTCGACGAACTTCGACAACCGCTCGTTCCGCCTCAATAACGAAGCGTCGCTGAACGTGCACAATCGGGAATTCGCCGCGCTCATGACCCGGGTTTACACGAGCGATTTGCAACGCGCGCGGCGGATCACGCTGGAGCAATGGGAACGTCGGCCGCTCGCGCAGCGACTCGTCGAGCGTGTATTCGCACCGATCGCGGACCAGCTCTAGCGCCGTTGCGCGCGCGCCCGGGCGACGTCACCGAGCCCCGCTGGCCGTCCCGCAACGCTCACCGAGGCTCGCTTTGGGCGGGTACGGGTTCGGCGCAAAAAAAAGCCGCCCCGAAAGGGGCGGCAGGGGGCGGGGAGCAGTTCCTCGCGGCAGCTACATGCGACCCGAAGGGAATTCGCCGGGGCGATCAGCCTGTTGCGGCGCGTCGGCGACGGATGCCATGAACGTCCGGTATTCGTTCGGGGTGAGCAGGGCGTCGCTGTTCGCGTCGGCGTCAGCGAACGCGCGCACGGCTCCGGTCCAGGTCAATAGCGAGAAGTCACTCGCTTCGAAGACACTGATCACGCCGTCGCCGTTACTGTCGGCCGCGGTGAATCCGCCCTCGGAGATCGCCTTGCGATGATGTTCGGCGCTGAACGGCGCGACGTGATACACCGGTGGGTGATCCGCGAGACTCAGGCTTTCCCAGTGTCCGCTAACCGTTTGTGGCACGGATTCCGGCTTCGGCGGAAACATGCCCGGGCGATCGAACGTTTCGAACACGTAGATTTCATGGAACGAAAGCTGCCCGTCAGGGTCGCGATCGGCGACCATGAATTCCGCATCCACGTCGAGCATCTCGGCGGCCGTCAGCTTGTCGCGCGGCTCGGCACCGGTGCGCGCGAGGCGCTGCAGGGCGAGTTCGCGATACTCCTCGACGGAGAGCATGCCGTCGGCGTTGTCATCCGCGTTGATGAAACTGTCGAGCACGGCCCGCTGGTGTCGGGTAACCGGTAAGGCGCTGTGCTTCGTGACGTTGTCGGCGTGACCACCGGCCGACGCCTCGCGGGTATCGCGCGCAAGTTCCGCGTTCGCGGCACCCGCCATCAGCGTTGCGCTTACGGCCGCCGCCAGTGTCGTTCGCACGTATGAATTTTTCGTCATGGGATCTCCTTTCATAATCAGTCAGGTATCCCGGTACAAGCAGAATGCATGCCACACGGATGGGAGGGAGTCCGGGATCGCGGTGCCCGAGGGGGCAATCCGCATATGGCAACACGGAAGATTGCTTCTCCGCCGGGGGGCAAATGTAATTAACGACCACGGCCTGCGTAATTTCTACAACGCAACGACGACAGTCCGCATGCGGACCCGGCCGTTGCCGGGCGATTCATGCACCGGCGCGATCCCGGTTTGCTGGCACGGATAGTGCTACGTGATTACCGCTACGTGATCAGTGCTACGCGATCACTGCTACACGGCAACGGACACAACTGACGGTGAGCGCACGCTGAATGCGCGCGCGGCACCGCCGGAACATTCGCGACGAGCGGGTCGCACGAGAGGAGACGATTATGGGTTTGGAACTCGGTCTGTTAGGGATCATCATTCTCGCGGTAGATATCTGGGCGATCCTGAAGATCGCGGGCAGCGGCGCAAGCACCGGCGCGAAGGCATTGTGGATCGTGCTGATCCTCGTGCTGCCGGTACTCGGGCTGATCCTGTGGGCGCTGCTGGGCCCGCGGGCATGACGATCAACGCGCGCGGCACGGGTGCCACCCCGCACGCTCGTGGCGACAGGCTGCGCGGGTCGAGCGCTTCAACCCCGGCGCGGCAACCGGCGAGCGCACACGGTGTCTGTGAACCGCGCGCGACGGCGCAGGTTGACGCAGCACATGTCTCGGCACTCGGGCGCTGGATCGAGATGCTGCAGGCGCAAGGCGTCAATCAGTCTGACGACGGACTGATCGAACTGCGCCGCCGCCGGCAGCGTCTCGAACTGCAATATCGCGCGTAGGGTCGTAGCGACCGGGCGTGCGCGCGTCTGCTGAAAGCCGCGGTCTACGCCGTGTCGAACATGGGCGGGCCATCGATATCAGTGTCGCGGTGAGCGCTATGGTGTTAACGTGCAGTGGCAGGTGCGCGGCATTGCGGAACCCGCAGTCCTGCGGCGGTGCCGCGGGATCCGGGTAAGCCGTGCAGCAACGCGATACGCTGAGCGCCAACCCGGTGAGGCGAGGCCCGCCCGTCGGCACTCCATTCACGCATCCGGATCCACCATCGGGGACGCGTGAAAGTTTACCGCTCGCAGCGGTCACCACGTACCGGATTCGCGTGCCGCTCGCGATCGCGTCGGCAGGCGCGACATAAGGCAGTCGAATCCCGCGCCTGGATCCACACGACAGTGCCGATCATGAACAAGGGAGAAGCAGATGAAGCTCGCCATATTGTCGTGCGGTCCACGCGCCTACAGCACGCGTCGCCTGAAAGAAGCGGCGCTCGAACGCGGCCACGACGCGAAAGTCCTGAACACGCTGAAATTCGCCATCGATTTGCAGCGCGGCATCCCCGATTTGCACTACCGGCAGAAACCGCTCAGCACGTACGACGCCGTACTGCCGAGGATCGGTGCGTCGATTACGTATTACGGGACTGCCGTCGTGCGCCAGTTTCAGGAAATGGATGTTTTTTGCGCGAACACCGCACACGGTATCCTGAATTCCCGCGACAAGTTACGCAGCCTGCAGATCCTGAGTCGCCACCATATCGGCATCCCGCAAACTGCCTTCGTGTCGAGCAAGAAAGACGTACTGCCCGCGATCGAACGCGTCGGCGGTGCGCCGGTCATTATCAAGCTGATTTCCGGTACGCAGGGGATCGGGGTTCTGCTGGCGGAGTCGACAAAGGCCGCGGAATCCATCGTCGAATTGTTGCAGAGTCAAAAGCAGAACGTACTGATCCAGAAATTCGTTGCCGAGAGCAAGGGGCGGGATATCCGCGCATTCGTCGTCGGCGATCGGGTGGTTGCCGCGATGCGTCGGGTGGCGCAGGGGCAGGAGTTTCGCAGCAATGTCCATCGCGGCGGTAAAGCGGAAGCCGTCGACCTGCCCGAGGAGTACGCGCAGACGGCGGTGCGGGCGGCCCAGATCATGGGGCTGCGGGTCGCCGGTGTCGACATGCTCGAAGGCAAGACCGGCCCGCAGATCATGGAAGTGAATTCATCGCCCGGTCTCGAAGGGATCGAAACCTGTACCGGGCTTGATATCGCCGGGACGGTGATCGAGTACATCGCCGCGCAGGTCGATTTTCCTGAAATCGATATTCGTCAGCGCCTGACGGTGAGTAAGGGTTATGGGGTCAGTGAGCTTTATATTCCGAAAGGGTCGGAGTTTGTCGGCATGTCGCTCGAGCAAACGAAACTGTCCGAAAAGGACATCAATGTGCTCACGCTCTATCGGGGCGGCAAGAGTATCCCGAATCCGCGCAAGGAACGAATTATCGAAGCCGAAGACAAGCTGCTGTGCTTTGGCAAACTGGAATCGATGCGCACCATGGTGCCGGTGAAAGAGCGGCGGCGACGGCGTCCGGAAATCAAGGAACTGCACGGCTAGGTCGATTCGCCGGCTCAGGAGGCGCATGGTCCCGGTGCCATACGTCTGCCCCGCGAGTCGCAAGCGAGGGACGGGGAGCGGGCACAAGCCATGATGCCGGTTCGCAACGTGGCGGTCGCGCAATTTGCCGCGCGGGTGCGGATCGCCGGCCGGCACCAGGCGGCCGCGTCGCGAGGCCTGTCTCCGCGCGCAGCGCACGTTCGCGCACAGCGAGGCTCCCCGGCAGCAGATTTGAACCGTGACCATTGCGCGCGTGTGATCATCGAGAGCAGACCCGCTCGCGCGCATCCGCGGTGCCTCTCTCCCGGATTCAGGTAACACCGGCTGCGCGACTTCAGCGTAAGATCCCGCGCGAACGGGCCCGCGCCCTGCGCCTCGCAGTGGCCGCTCAGCCTGCTTACGAACGTCAATCCCCGGCCGCTTGCCGGCTCTGAAGCGCATTCGTGTGGAAACCATTATGGATACTGTGATCTGGATCTCGATTGGACTGTGCGTATCGCAATCGGCGATGTTCTCGGGTCTCAATCTCGCGTATTTCTCCATCAGCCGACTGCGGCTCGAAGCCGAAGCGGCGAGCGGCAACGTGCAGGCGAAGGCGGTGCTCAAATTACGCGAGGATGCGAATTTTCTGCTCACGACCATCCTGTGGGGAAATGTCGGCATCAATGTGTTGCTGACGTTGTTGTCGAACTCCGTTCTCGCGGGCCTCAGCGCATTTGCGTTCTCGACGATCGTCATTACGTTTTTCGGCGAAATCATGCCGCAGGCCTATTGCTCGCGGCGGGCGCTGCGCATGGCGTCGCTGCTCGCGCCAGTCATGCGGATCTATCAGTTCATTCTCTATCCCGTGGCGCGGCCGAGCGCCTGGGTTCTCGATCGCTGGCTCGGCGCCGAGGAGATCGGTTTTTATCGTGAGCACCAGCTCGAAAGCATCATTACGCAACACATCATTGCCGAGGATGCGGAGGTCGATGAGATCGAGGGGCGGGGCGCGCTCAATTTTCTGCAGATCGATGATGTTCCGGTCAGCCGCGAGGGTGAGGAGGTCGATCCGGAAAGCATCGTTGCGTTGCCGGTCACGATCGACCTGCCGATATTCCCGTCGGTTCGGCGCGAATCCGACGACGAATTCATCCGCCAGGTCAATGCGTCCGGCCGCAAGTGGGTCGTGGTAACGGATCCCGACGGCAAACCCGAACTCGTACTCGACGCCGATGCCTATCTGCGCGCGGCGCTGCTCGATGACAGCGAGGTCGATCCGTATCGTTATTGTCATCGTCCGATCGTGCTCAGCGATCCGGATATCCCGCTGGGACACGTCATTTTGAACATGCGCCGTGACATGTCCGTGAACGACGACCAGGCGATCAGCAAGGACATCGTATTGTTGTGGACGGACGAACTGAAAAAGGTGATCACCGGGGCGGACCTGCTCGGGCGCTTGCTGCGGGGGATCTCCGCGTAGAGTATGGTTTGCGCACGTACTTTGAGGCGCCCCGGCCGCATCATTGTCGATCGCGGTTCGCGACGCGTGCCCGGCCGGGGTCTGTCGACAGCCCGTCGCCGGCGAACGTAATTTTTGGCAAATGTCGCGGACACCCCTTCCAAAGCGCCACCCGGATCGGTAGCTTAGAGCGCGCCGTCAACCGATGGCCCGCGCGCGGCGATGAGTGCCCGCGTCAGGGTCGGATTGAGTAATTTCACAATGACCTCCCGCACAGCGCGCTTTCGCGTGCACCCGACACTTTTGCCTTTGCTGATCGGGTTGAACCTGACCGCGTGCAGCTGGCTCGACGTGCATCCGGACCACCCGCAGCCCGAAGTGCCGACGGCGTGGCAGGCCGATCCGGCGCCGGACCCGGTGGCGGGGCCCGTCGCGCCGTGGCTTGCAACGCTCGACGACCCGAAACTCGCCGAACTCGCCGCGGTCGCGGAACGTTCGAACCATGAACTCGCGGAACAGCGGGCCGTGGTGCAGCAGGCGCGCGAGGCACTGCGCGTTGCCGGCGCCGACCGCTACCCGAGCGTACAGCTCGCACTCGACACGGCGGAACGCCAGGCCGGCGTCGACTTCGCGCGCTCGGCGAGTTCCGCGAGCGTGCAACTGCAGGCAAGTTTCGAACTCGATATCTGGGGTCGCTTGTCGGATCTCGAACGCAGCGCGCTGCTCGCCTGGGAGGAGCAACAGGTGCGCTACGAGGCGTTGCGGATCGACGTGCTCGCGGCGCTTGCGAGCGACTGGTATTCGCTGATGGAAGCCGAGCAGCTCGTCGCATTGCTCGACGGACGCGTCGCGAATCTGCGGCAGAATCTCGCTGTGATCGAGGACGGCTACCGCCTCGGTCTGAATGAATCGCTCGACGTCTATCTCGCGCGTAATCAGCTCGAACAGGAACAGGCAAACCTGCGGGCGCGGCTGCAGGAGCGCGACGACACGCGACGCAGTCTCGAACTCGCCCTCGGTGCGTATCCCGCCGCCACGGTCGCCGCCGGGCGGGTGCTGCCTGCATTCGCACCCGCGCCGGGGACAGGGGTGCCGGCGGAACTCGCGGAGCGGCGACCCGATATCCGCGCTGCATGGCTCGCGCTGCTGAGTGCCGACAGCGACGTGGCGGCGGCGCGCAAAGCCCGTTTCCCGCGCCTGACCCTGACCGCGGACGTCGGGCGCAGCGCACTCGAACTCATTAAACTCGCGAGCGACAGCGTGCTCGTATGGTCGCTTGCAGGCGGCCTGACGCAACCCCTGTTCGACGCCGGCAAGCTGGCGGCGGAAGAAGCGCGGGCACGCGCGCGGGTCGTCGCCCTCGAACAGCAGTATCTGCGCACGGTTTTTCTCGCGTTCAGCGAGGTCGAACAGGCGATCAGCCAGGAACAATCCCTGAACGATCGCCTGCATGCGGTGGAGCGCGCGCGGACGAACGCGGTGGCGGCCGAGGAGCTGGCGTTCGACCAATACCGTCGCGGTATCGTCACCTACGCCACCGTGCTCGAAGCACAACGGCGATCGTTCGACGCCGCAACCGATGTCATCGGTCTGCGCGCGGAACTGTGGCGCAATCGCGTTGCATTACACGCGGCCCTCGGCAGCGCGCCGCAAGGTCAATGAACGGAAGCAGGATCCGCGCTATGCATGTAATCATCCGAATTCTCATCCCCGTCGTCGTCATCGGTGGCGCGATCGCGGTCGCCGTGTGGCTGATGGCGAATCCCCCCGCGGTAGCGAAACGGCGCGGGCCGCCCGCGCCGCAACTGCATGTCGATACGCTGACGATAGAACGTGTTTCCTACCGCGTGCTCGTCGAGAGCTTCGGCTTCGTACAACCACGGACGCAGAGCGAGCTCGTGGCGCAGGTGGGGGGACAGATCACGGCGGTGAGCACGAATTTTCGCGACGGCGGGTTCTTCGAAGCGGGCGAACGTTTGCTGTTGATCGATCCGCGTGATTACGAGATCGGCGTGAAAATCGCCGCGGCGGAACTCGTATCCCAGCGCCAGGCGCTCGTCGAAGAACGCGCACGGGTGGCGCAGGCACTGCGCGACTGGCAGCGCCTCGGCGATGGTGGCGAGCCGCCGTCGCTCGTCTCGCGCGAACCGCAACTGCGCGCCGCCGAAGCGGCCGTTGCCGCCGCCGAGGGCGCACTGGACCAGGCGCGTCTCGCGCTGGAACGCACCGCCATCATCGCACCGTACGCGGGGCGGATCCGCTCGCGCAGCGCCGACATTGGCCAGGTCGTCACCGCCGGAACGACCGTCGCGTCGATCTATGCGACCGACGCGGTCGAAATCGCACTGCCGATCAAGAACCGCGATCTCGCGTTCATCGCGCTGCCGGAGGGACGTTCGGGTGAGGCCGACGATTCGCTCGACGTCACGATCCGGTCAAAACTCTCGCCGGCGACGAGCTGGCCCGCGCGCCTCGTGCGCACGGAAGGCGCGATCGACACGGATTCGCGGCAGTTGCGCGTCGTCGCACGCATCGATGACCCGTTCGCGAGCGCCCGCTCGGGTGGCGCGGATATGAAGATCGGCGAATACGTCGTCGCCGGGATCCAGGGTCGCGAGCTTGAAGACGTTATCGTGATCCCGAACTCCTCGATCTATCAGGGAACGTATGTCTACGTCGTCGAGGACGGCCTGCTCGTGCGACGCGAAGTCGTGCTCGCATGGCGTAATGCCAGTGACGCGATCGTCGAATCCGGGCTCGAGCCCGGGGACAGGCTCGTCGTCACGGCGCTCGGTCAGGTCAGCTCGGGCACGCGCGTACGGCCGCTGAAACCGGCCGCGGCACGGGGAGGCGCGGCCCCATGATCGCCTGGTTCGCCCGTCGCGATGTTGCCGCGAACCTGCTCATGGTGTCGCTGCTGCTGTCCGGCTTTGTCGCGCTGAAAACCTCGATCCCGCTCGAAATTTTTCCTGATCTGCAACTGGATATCGTCAACGTGAACGTGGCCCTGCGCGGCGCTTCGCCGGAAGATGTCGAGCAGGGCGTGGCAATCCGGGTCGAAGAGGCGGTGCAGGATCTCGAGGGGATCCGCCGCCTGACGAGCGTGTCGTCGGAAGGCGCGGCGTCGATCAGCATTGAGGTGGAGCCCGGTGACGATCCCGTGATCCTGCTCGACGAGGTGAAAACGCGCGTCGACGCGCTCAACACCCTGCCGGTCGATGCCGAGAAGCCCGTGATCGAACTCGCGCAGCGCAAACGCGAAGTCATTTCCGTTGTCGTAGCGGGCGATTTCAGCGAACGGGAACTGCGCGAACTCGCGGAGACGACGCGCGACGATTTGCTGCGCCTGCCCGGGATCACGCATGCCGAACTCGGCGGTGTCCGGGCCTACGAGATCGCCGTTGAAGTTCCGCAGGATCGGCTGCGCGAATACGGCCTGTCACTGAACGACGTCGCCACAGCGATCCAGTCAAGTTCGCTCGATCTCGCCGCGGGGAATTTGCGCGCGGTGGGCGGCGAAGTGCTCGTGCGTTCGACCGGTCAGGCTTACCGGCGCGACGAATTCGAGAATATCGTCGTGAAGACGAACGCGGACGGTACGATCCTCACGATCGGCGACATCGCCCACGTACACGATGGTTTCGAGGAAACGTCGATCCGTACGCGCTTCAACGGTGCACCGGCCGCGCTCGTCGAAGTGTACCGGGTGGGCCGGCAGAGCGCGATCGACGTCGCCGACCGCGTACGCGACTACATCGATGCGCGGCAGGACAGCCTGCCCGTCGGGCTCACGCTCACGTATTACGATGACGACTCGCGGATCGTCAAAAGCCGCCTGCGAACCCTGATCACGAACGCGCTGCAGGGCGGCATACTCGTGATAGCCCTGCTTGCGTTGTTTCTCAAACCCGCCATTGCGTTCTGGGTGTTCATTGGTATCCCGATCAGTTTCATGGGCGCGTTCCTCGTCATGGCGGTCACGGGTACGAGCATCAACGTGTTGAGCCTGTTCGGGTTCATCCTCGTGCTCGGGATCGTCGTCGACGATGCGATCGTCACGGGCGAGAACGTCTATACGCATTTGCGCCGCGGGGGCCCGGGTCTCGACGCGGCGATTGACGGTACCCGGGAGGTGGCGATCCCGGTCACGTTCGGCGTGTTGACGACGGTCGCGGCTTTCGCGCCGTTGTCGTTCATCGAAGGCCATCGCGCGATTCTGTTCGCCCAGATCCCGGTGGTCGTGATCCCGGTGTTGCTGTTTTCGCTGATTGAATCGAAGTTCGTGCTGCCGGCTCATCTGAAGCACGTGCGTCTCGGCGACGCGAACAACACGTCGCGGCTTTCACGCCTGCAACAGTCTTTCGCGACGGGCTTCGAACGCGCGATCCTGCGCTACTACGGTCCCTTGATCGACCGTGCGCTCGCGCATCGCTACACGACGATCGCGGTATTTCTGGGCACTTTGATCATCGTTCTGGCCGCGGTCATGTCGGGCTGGACACATTTCGTTTTCTTCCCCCGGGTCGAAGGTGAAACGGCGCGGGCGACGCTCGTCATGCCCGCCGGAACGCCGTTTTCCGTGACCGACGCACACGTCGCACGGATCGCCGAGGCGGCCGCCGCTATCCGTGACGAATATTCCGACGGCGACGGTCACAGCATCATTACGAATATTTATGCCTCGAGTGGCTCCGGCGGTGGCGGAGAAAGCGCCCAGAACAACCTCGGCCGCGTGGAGTTCCAGGTTGTTGCGCCGGAAGATCGCAACGGTGCGGAGACCGCGACGATGAACGATCTCGTCAAGGCCTGGCGGCGGCGGATCGGGGAGATCCCGGGCGCGGAAGAACTGAATTTTCGCGCCGAGATCGGGCGCACGAGCTCGCCGGTCGACATCCGCCTGAGCGGTCACGACCTCGATCTGTTGAAACGTCTCGGCGCGCAGATCAAGGAACGCCTGAGCCTGCACCCGGGGATCGTCGATATCACGGATTCGCAGTCGAGTGGCAAGCAGGAAATGCGCATCGAACTGAACGCGGTCGGTCACGCGCTCGGACTCACGCGGGCGGACGTAATCCGCCAGGTTCGCCAGGCGTATTACGGTGCGGAAGCGCAGCGCATCCAGCGTGGTCGCGATGATCTGCGTGTATTCGTGCGCTTGCCGCTGGCTGAACGCACATCGCTGCGCGGGCTCGAGGATTTCGAGATCGTGACCGCAACGGGGCAGCGGATTCCGCTGTCGCACGTGGCCGATCTCGAGCCCGGGATCAGCCCGTCCCGAATCACCCGCGTGGATCGCTATCGCACGCTGAACGTGAGCGCCGATGTCGACAAGGCAACCGTTAACATGACCGTGCTGACGCAGGAACTCGCGGCATTTCTCGCGGAGATCTCCGCGCCCTATCCGGAAGTGAATTACGAATTCGAGGGCGAGGCGCGCGAGCAGCGCGAATCCTTCGGCAGTCTGAAAGTCGGCTTGATCGCGCTGTTGTTCGTGATCTACGCCTTGCTCGCGATACCGTTCAATTCGTTCGTTCAGCCCCTGATCGTCATGTCGGTGATCCCCTTCGGTCTCATCGGCGCGGTGATCGGTCACTGGTTGCTCGGCATGGATCTGACGATCATGAGCGTGTTCGGCCTGCTCGCGCTGAGCGGGGTCGTGGTGAACGACTCGCTCGTGCTCGTGCAGTTCATCAATCAGCAGCGCGGTACGAGTGACACGAGCCTGATGGCCAGCGTGAAAGCCGCGGGGGTTGCGCGGTTCCGCCCGGTCATGCTGACTTCGCTGACGACGTTTATCGGGCTCGCACCGCTGCTGCTCGAAAAGGCGACGCAGGCGCAGTTCCTGATCCCGATGGCGGTATCGCTGGGCTTCGGCATTATTTTCGCGACGTTCGTCACGTTGATCCTCGTGCCGGTGAACTACATCGTGCTCGAGGATTTGCGCCGCGGACGGCATCGCCTGTACGGCGGTGAGGCGAGTACGGCCGGGGAAACCTAGCGCGACGGGCGGAGCTTGTGCCCGCGCAGTTCTCGCGACGGTTTGCGCAAGCACGGTTCGCGTGCAAGGGCGCCCCGCGCTCGCATTGTTCCGACGTCGCACGCATACTCGCGCTGACAAAGATCCCGCTTAACGATGCAGGTGCATTGCGCCCGGAGCATGCTGATGCCAGATGTCACGAGCCCGACCACTCATCGCCCGGCCTGGGTGCCCGAAGCGCTCGTCGTGGATTTCGATGTGTATGCCCCGTCCGGGGATGCCGCGGATTACTTCGAAGCGTGTGTTGAATTTCAACGGCGCAGTGCCCATCGCTGTGCCTGGTCCCCGCGTTATAACGGGCACTGGCTGCCGACGCGCGGCCAGGACGTATTCGACATCTACGCCGACCACGAGCGCTTCAGTTCGCGTTATTTCTTTATTCCGGCGACCGGCGATCAGGGCCAGCTCGGTGCGCTGACGCTCGACCCGCCCGACCACGAGCCGTTCCGGACGTTCCTGAACAAGGGGATGACCCCGAACGTCGTGGCAACGAAAAAAGCCTTCATCAGAAAGCTGGCGGTGGAACTGATCGAGCGCTTTCGCGACCGGGGCGGGTGCGAGTTCATCAGTGAATTCGCCGACATCCTGCCGTTGACCGTGTTTCTCGATTTGGTCGACCTGCCTTTCGATGCGCGGGAAGACCTCGGTCGGTGGGTGGCACAAACGACCCGCGAGCCCGATCCCGCGCAGCGGGTCGCGGCGATGCAGGACATCGCGTCCTGGCTCACGCCGCATATAGAGGCGAGACGCGAACAAGCCGGCACGGATATGCTCAGCGCCGCCGGTAACGTCATGATCGACGGCCGCCGCGTCGGCCGGGAAGCGTCACTCGGCGCGGCGATCCACCTGATGATGGCGGGTCTCGATACCGTGTCGTCGATGCTCGGGTTCGTGATGATATTCCTCGCCCGGAACCCGGCCCATCGTAACAGCCTCGTCGCCGATCCGGCATTGATACCGCGGGCCGCGAACGAGTTACTCCGCCGCTTTCCGACCGTGACGATGGTGCGGCAGGTGCGGCAGGATCTCGATGATTTCGGCGTGACCATGAAACAGGGCGACATGGTCGCGATTCCCGGTGCGTTTTATAACCTCGATGCGGAGATATACGCCGACCCGTTGAACGTCGACTGGTCGCGTCGCGTAAAGCAGGTGCTGACGTTCGGCAGCGGGGTGCATCGATGTCCCGGCGCCGCGCTCGGGCTCGCGGAACTCGTGATCGTGCTCGAAGAGTGGCTCCGGCAGATCCCGGATTTTTCCATCGCGCGCACGGGTACGCTCCCGGTCTGCGGCGGCACGGTGGCGAAAATTCTCGAGTTGCCGTTGCGGTTCGGGTAGGTCGTCAGGATTCATATGCCCGGCTGGACGGAACGCCGCCGCGCGATGTCCGCGGGCTACGCTCCGGGCTCACGAGCCGTGGTGGTCCGGTAAACACGAGGCAGCTGTCATGAGAGATTTCCGCTGCGATTGCGGCAGTACGGTATTTTTCGAGAATACGCAGTGCGTCACGTGCGGCAAAGCGCTTGGCTGGTGTCCGCCCTGTCGTGCGATGTCGGCGTTGTCGCCGGGCGCGAACGACACGTTTCAGTGCGGCACCGCCGGCTGTGGCGCGCGGCTCGTTAAATGTCACAACTACGCGGTCGAACACGTGTGCAATCGCTGCGTCGTCGTTGCGGACGACTTCGCCGGCGCTGCGCCCTTGTGTGATTACTGCCGCTACAACGACACGATTCCCGACCTTGCGATCGCCGGCAACCGCGAAATGTGGGCGCGGCTCGAACTCGCGAAGCGGCGTCTTTTATATACACTCGATCTGCTGGGCCTGCCGTACGGCGCGCGCGCCGACGGGTTCGAACCGCCGTTATCGTTCGACTTCAAGGCCGATACCACGGTGGCGCCGAGATGGTGGTGGTCGATGGGCAAGGAGGAACGCGTTTACACCGGGCACGCCAACGGCAAGATCACGATCAACCTGCGCGAAGCCGATACGGTCGAGCGCGAGAAGACCCGGGTGCTGTTCCAGGAAGCGCATCGCACGATCGTGGGTCACTTTCGCCACGAGATCGCGCATTACTACTGGGACATGCTCATCGGCGGCGACGGCGCGGCGGAAGCCGCGTTTAAAAACGTATTCGGTGATCACGAATCACCGAACTATGCACAGGCGCAGCAGCGTTACTATGCCGATGGTCCGCTGGACAGCTGGGCAACGTCTTACGTCAGCCCGTATGCGACGATGCACCCGTGGGAAGATTTCGCGGAAACGTTCGCCACCTACCTCGACATGGTCAGCGTGCTCGATACGGCATTGCACATGGGCGTGAGTGACCGGCTCGATCCGTTAACGGCGGAGCTGCCGGACATGGTGAACCGGTATATTCGTTTGGGGGTCGTGTTGAATGAACTGAACCGCGCGATGGGACTGACTGATCTTGTGCCGGAGATCCTCGCCCCGCCCGTCGTGGCGAAGCTCGCGTTCGTGCATGCACTCGCGCGTGAAGATCGATGCCACTGATGTCACCGAAAACAGGAACAGGCGGGAGCCGGGCGAGGACATCGCGCGCCGCCGGTTCGCCCGCCACGTTCCGTGGACAACGCGCCGGTGAAGGATTGCCCGGTACCGGGAACGAAGACGGCAGGGACGTGTCGTGACCGCGCTCGACTGGAACGCGATCATGGCGGACATCGAGGCCGCGGTCGCGCCGCATCGCGGCGAGGGACGCGTCGCCGATTACATTCCGGCGCTGGCGGCAGTCGATCCGATGAAGTTCGGCATGTGCATCACGCTCGCGGACGGTGCGGCGCATTGCCTCGGTGATGCGGACGAGCGTTTCTCGATTCAAAGCATCTCGAAAGTCTTTACGCTGTCGATGGCGTTGCGCCGGGTCGGCGACGACGTGTGGAAACGGGTCGGGCGGGAGCCGTCCGGATCGCCGTTTAATTCGATCGTGCAGCTGGAAAGCGAACGCGGCATACCGCGCAATCCGCTGATCAATGCGGGTGCGATCGTGATCACCGATCACCTCGTGGAACAGGTCGGGCCCGACGACATGCTGGCGGACCTGCTCGAGCGCCTGCGCACGCTGTCCGGGGATCCGTCGATTTCGATCGACCCGATCGTCGCGCGCTCGGAAGCGGAAGCGGGGGCCAGGAATCGCGCGCTCGCGAGTTTCATGCAGTCCTACGGCAATCTGCGTAACCCGGTGGAGGCGACGCTCACGGCCTATTTCTCACATTGCGCAATCTCGATGAACTGTCGGCAACTCGCGCGCGCGGCATTGTTTCTCGCATTTGATGGTCGCGATCCGGTCAGTGGCCAGCGCCTGATCACGAGCGAGTTCTGTCGCCGCATCAATGCCGTGATGATGTTATGCGGTCATTACGACAACAGCGGAGATTTCGCCTACCGCATCGGCCTGCCCGGCAAGAGCGGGGTCGGCGGCGGTATTCTTGCGATCGCGCCGCGGCGCGGGAGTATCGCGGTCTGGTCGCCCGGATTGAACGCAGCCGGAACCTCACTCGTCGGTGGGCTCGCGCTCGAAGCGTTCGTGCAGGCCACGGGCTGGTCCGTGTTCAACTGACGTTCGAAACCCCGTTGCCAACAGGCTTCGGGGCGGGATCATCGCTGATACCCCGCCCTTCGGGTTCAGCGCGAGAGAACATTGCTTTGAGCCCCGGTGTCTCATGACGGGGCGCTTTCATTTTGTTCGTGCTTCATGCGGCGCCGGAGACGCAAGCCCCGGGATCGTCACGGTGGGTGCGTCTGTTCTAATCCCTGTTAATGGATCCAGGCGCGCAGGCGGACCGCGATCCCGCCGTGATCCGGACGCGCCACAAACGCTTCCGCCGGCTGCCGATAGCGTAGAATATCGAACTGTCGGGCAGGCAGAGCGCCGTAACGAGCCGGCCGATGGTCCGATAGATGACAACGGACGTACCGGTTGCGGGTTGGTGAAAGGAGGCTGCGGGAGCGCTTCATCATGATTTGTCCTAAATGCGAATCCGAATTCGAATCGATCATGTTCGCCGAGGTCACCGTACAACGGTGTCTCGGGTGCAAGGGGATCTGGTTTGACAGTGGCACCCATGAATACCTGAAAGGCATCGAAGGATCCGAGGCGCTGGATACCGGCGATGCCGAAACCGGTGCGTCGAACAACGAAAAAGGCAATTACCGTTGCCCGAAATGCTCCGCCGGGATGATCCGGCTCGTCGATCCGGGTCAACCGCACATCTGGTACGAGTCGTGCAGTGAATGTTTTGGTGTCTACCTCGACGCCGGTGAATTTCGCGATTTCAAGGAGAAAAAAGTCGTCGATTTCCTGCGCGACCTGTTCGCACCGGAGCGTCCCTGAGGCTTGTGCCGGTTTAAACCGCGCACGGAGTGCGCCGCCGCTGCGAACGCGCTCCCGTCACCACCGCGAGCGGCGCCTGGCGCCGCGGGCAAACGCATTACGACGCACCTGTCCGGACTCACGGCAGGTGGATCTTCACGCCCGCGTACACGAAGCGTCCGGCTTGCGGAATGCCGTAGCTTTCGGCGTAGTTCTCGTCGAGCAGGTTGTCCGCGCCGGCATACAGCGACATGCGTCCGCCGGCCAGGGGGATCGAGACATTCGTATCGATGACGACGAAATCGTCGAGCTCGGCGCGCACGAGTGGCAACGTGCGGGAGTAGTAGAACTGATCGGCCGTGTATTCTCCGGCGACGTAGAACACGGCCGCATCGCGCAGGGCGTAACTGGCACTCGCGGTGAGGCGGTGGGTCGGCGTGTATTGTTGCTGTACGCGTTCGCTGCCCGGTGTTTTGTCCCGACTCCACAGATAGCTGTAGCCCGCGCGCACATCGAGGCCGAACCAGTCGCTGCGTTGCGCGAGAATCTCGACGCCGCGTAACGACAGTTCCGCGACGTTTTCGAACCGCTCCGAGATCAGATCGGTCTGGATAAAGTCTTCGACGTCCTGCGCGAACACGCTGAGCGAGACCTGTGAACCCGCGCCTGTTCGCCAGTCCAGTCCGCCTTCGATCGAGTCCGCCTGTTCGAAGCCGAGACCGGGATTGCCGCGGTCGGGATCGTAGAGCTGGTTCACGCTCGGTACCCGCACCTTGCGCGAGGCAGTTGCGCGCACACGCAGGTTTGCGGTGACGTCATGAAACCCGGCAAGGCTGTAGCCGGGCTTGCCTTCACTGTCGCCATCGTCCCGCACGGTGTAGTGATAGCCGACGCTGGCGACGAAACCGGTTCCCGGCCACGGTTCGAACGCATACTCGAGCGCGCTCGAAAACACTTCGATATCGCGATCCTGTGACAGCAACCGACGTCCGAAGCGGAGACTCGGAATGCGTTCCACCCGGTTATCGCCGAGTCCGAGGCCGCCGCCACCACCGGCCGCGGAACACAGGCGTACATCGACGAGCAGATCGCCGACCTGGGGATTCGGCGCGAGTACCTGCGTCGTCTGTTCGAGCACCTCGGTTGCGGTTGCCGTCGTCGTGACGGTCTTGAACGCGTCGGGGTTGAGCGCGCTCAAGGCCTGCAGGTTCACATTGTAGATGTCGTTCGCGGTGCCGCCGGTGGCCTGAATTTCAGCCGGCCCCCAAAAGCCGTTCGCATCCGTGCGGCGCACGGTCGTCGCGCTGTACGCATCGGCGAGGCCGGCCGTTTTCAGCGCCGGGGTCGAAAAAAATTCATTCACGTCGCCCTGATCGAAGAACCAGCTCGCCGTATCACCATCGACGAGCGCGTCACCCTGTTCCGGCCGCCGGAAGTTCACGCGCAGCGAGTAGTCATAACCGTCGATATTGTCGGCCCGGATATTGATGTTACCGATATCCCCCTCGCTGCCGATGGCCTGGGCCCACGTCAGGCCGGCGAGGTCGAACGTCGGGCCCGGACTCAGATAAATGTATTTCAGGTAACTGTCGCTGCCGTAGTTACTCGCGGCGACATTCTGCAGGCGAAAATCGATGCCGCCGCCCGGGCGATTCGTTGCCGTCAGGCGCGCAATCGTCCCGTTGCCGCCGGATCCGTCCGTGATGCCGGCAGCGTTCGTGGACGTGTAGGCGTAATCGAGAATGTACGTGCTTGCCGGTGCATCGTTCGCCACGACGCTCGTGCCCGTCGTGGTCGTGGTCGTGGTCGTGGTTGTCGTGACGTCGACGACCTGGGCGATCGGCAGATCCTGGATCACGCAGTCGCTGGAGAGACTTTCCTGGCGCGCCGACAGCATCACGGCGATGCGCCCGAACGTCTCGCTCTCGTACGACAGGATGTCGTGAGCGCCGAGTATCCGGCCACGCGTTTTGTCGCTGTAGGTATTGCGGATCGTCGGGTCGCGGGTTTCCCGGAACGTCGCGTCGGCGAAGCGGTCCGTCTCCGTGATGTCGTTCGTCGAGTAGATCCAGGCGTGATTGCGCCAGTTCGTCTGTGGTTCGTACAGCGCGCTCGCCTGTACGGTCCAGCCGTCTTCGCGCCGCGCGCGTTCATAGCGGGGGCGCGAGGCAAAGATGTCGCCGCGATCATCATAGACGCTCGTCGGTACGCCGCGCTCGCCCTGGCGATAATCGAGCGTGAGCCCGAACTCCCAGTAATCGAGCGGACGCCAGTTCAGCGCCGCGAAGATCGAATCGCGTGAGAAATCGCTGTTCAGTCGCTTGTCGCCGTCTTCGGTATCCGCCGGCGTGAAATCGTCGGACAGCCGCCACGCGTTCCGCGAGCGATGTCCGGCGGAAACGAACAGGTCGCCGTTGGCCCAGCCGGTCGAATACGTACCCGATACGCGGCGGGTGCCGAGGTCGCCGAATTCGGCGGCCAGGTCGGCGCGTTGTCCGTCGGTGCCGCGGCGGGTCACGATGTTGATCGCACCGGCCAGCGCCCCGTCGCCATACAGCTGCGACCCGGCGCCGGGGATCACCTGGACGGATTTGATGTACTCCGTTGGAATTGTCGTCGGATCGAAGTTGCCGTCGCCGACGGAGTTCACCGGGATCCCGTTGATCAGGATCTTGACCTGGCGCGTGCGCAGCCCGCGCATGTTGATCCGCGGGGTGCCATCACCGCCGGTGCGGATATTCACCCCGGGCAACAGCTCGAGCACTTCATCGAGACTGCGCGCATTCGCACGTTCGATATCGCCCCGGTCGATTGTGTAGTGCGTACCCGCGGCGGTGCTGATGGCCAGCGGCGCCGGTTCGCGCTGACCGAACACGTGCACTTCTTCGACCGCGCGTTCCGCGGCCGCCGGCGGTTCAGCAAGCGTTGATAACAGGAACACGAGGCTGTACGCACAGCCGCGGCAACAGTGCCGCACTGGCGTCGGGAAACGCGCGCCGCGTCGCCACATGACTTGCGGTGACGCGCCTTGCGCGACCGGCCGGAGGGTTTAGCGCCGGGCGCGCTTGCGACGCATGCCGAGCAGGCCGGCGAAGGCGCTCGCGAGCAACACGATCGGTGTCGGTAACGGCACCGGCTGCGTGCCGAATGAGAAACTGTCGATGACGAATTTGTTCTCGGCGAAAAATTCCACCCGGTCGTAAACGCCGTCACCACCGAGATACTCGAATGCTACCCAGCCCGGGGTGACGAGCGGATCCCAGCCGATCGTGCCGGCGTCGACGACGAGATTCGCGCCGTCGAACAGTTTCAGCGCGATATTCCCGGCGTCGCTCGGCCGGCGAAAATAAAACTTCAGAAAATCGGCCGTCTCCGCGAGGGTGATCGTGGCGGTCGAACTCGAACTCTTCGTCTGGAAATGGATGAGCTGGCCGTCGAGTCCGTCAAACGGATTATTGAATCCCGAGGCGAGCTTGACGTCGGCCGCGGCGCCGGTGAACTCCGCCGCGGGCGCATACTGCGTCGTGATCGTATCGCCGACCGTGATGCCGGGTTCATCGAACGTCAGATCGACGATCGCGGCGGCGGCCGGGCCGCACGCCGCCGCCAGTATGACAAGGGAAATCGCAAGTTGTGATACGCGGCGGCTGGGGGTCATCATGGCGTCCTTCGAATACACTTCGTAATATCGGTTATAAAATACATAATTCGTATTGTAACGACGTATTTTATACGTCGTGAACATAAATAAAATATGTAATAAATTGCCTATTATGAAAAATCTGAGCGGACGTGCCGCGTTCATGCGCGCGGCACTGTGGTTATTCCTGCTACCCGGCGTCTTACTCCCGGGAGGCGTTTGCGCGGGATCCCCGGCGCGCACGGGTTCCGACGATCTGCGCGTGCTCGTCGTGAAGATCGTCGACCAGGGCGGTTTCCTGTCGTGGTTGCTGGCAGAGGCGGTACAGCAGGGTCAGGTCGCGAATTTCCACGTCGAGACGACGCACGTCCGTGACGTGGGCGCGCGTCTGCGCGCCGATCGCTACGATCTTGTGATCGCGCATGCGCACGCGAAACCCGTGCAGAAGCTTGCCGCCGGTGGTCAGTTGACGGACGGGCGCGTCGTGTTCGCGAACGCGCGCGCTATCGTCGGCCCGGTGACGGATCCGGCCGGGGTGCGCGAGGCGACTGATTTTGACGCTGCCACCGCGCGCATCGTCCACACGAACGCGTGCTGGCTCGTCAATCAACACGCCGGCCTGCGGGAACTGCAGGAACGTATTGTCACCGGCGCCGCGCGGCCGGCGTGTGTGATCGATGCAGCGGGTAACAGCGGTGCCGGCGCGATCACCGCCGCGCAGGCGCACGCTGCCTACACCGTCTGGGGTTATCACCCGTTCATGCAGCTGCATCTCGATGGCATGCAGGCGTTCGCATTCGGCGATCGCTTCCTGTTGCGACCGTTAAAGATCTGGATCGTGGCGAACGGGGGGCCGGCGGAATCCGCGCGGCGTCTGGCCGAGGTGTTGTCGAGTCCCGGGGTGCAGCAGCGGATTGCTGCATTCCGCCTGCCGCAAGACCCGCTCAATCAGGCCTGGTGGCCCGCGGCTGACGTGCAATAAACGTCCCGGCGCGGGCGCCGGGCCGCATCAGGCGTGCGTGCGGCTCTGTTGAATACCCTGCCACAACTGTGCGCCAATGACGGCACCCGTTGCGCCAAAGCAGAAATGCGTGAGTACGGGGAAGCCAATCCCGTGACTGAGCGAACCGGCCTTGATGCCGATGAGGGCAACGAGCACTGCCGTGACGAGCGGTTTCAGCGCGAACGCGATACCCCCGAGGAGGGCCGCGGTGAGCCGCCGCTGAGCGAACGACGGTAACAGCCGCCAGGCGAGATCAAGGGCGAGGGCCGCGACGAGGTAGCCCGGCGCATGGCCGAACAGCGAATGCGTGCCGCCGGAAAACGCGCTCGCCCCGCCGGCATAGGCGATCGCGGTAGTCAGTGCGGCGAAGCGCAGGTTCGATCCGGCGCGCGCGCAGATCAGACTCGCCATCCACACGAGGCCGAAATGTCCCGGCAGGCCGAGCGACAAATCCCATGCCTCGTGGATCCCCGCGAGTGAAAGCCCGAGCGCACCGAGGAGCAGGAACTGGTTTAGCGGCCGTTCAAGGGCGGAATTCCTTGATCCGTTGCTTATCGATGCATTCGTATTCGGCAGATTCATGCGCAATTCCTTTCTGTACAAGTAGCACTGAGTGCCCGTCGATACGGACGGGCCGCGCCCAGTCGCCGAGCACGATACGCGCCTCGGCTTCGGCGGCGATCGAGACGCCGTCGGTAAGGCGAATATCGTCGATCCCGGTCTCTTCGAGCAAGTCCCGCACGCTAATTGTCGCACCGCGCAGCTCGCGCAACCGGCGTTTCCAGATATAGCGCCCGTCATTGCCGTCGGCGAACAGACCGACGCTCGCGAGCGCACCGATGATCCCGTCACGCGTACCCGAGAGTCCTTCGAGCGCGATGTCGGCGGCTGCCGCCGTATCGCGTGCAAGTTGCTGATCGAGCACGTCGCACTTCGCCCGGCGCGCGTAGTCCACGACCGTCGCGGCCTGCGTCGGAGTAGCGAGACACAAGCCGATATCCGAACCGTCGACCGCGTTGTCGAGCATGTGCGTACGGCAGAAGCCGAACAGATCCGGCTCCGGCACGTGGGCGGCCACGGAAATGCAGGCACTGCTGTTATGCGACGTGTACGGGATGCGGTCGTCGAAGAACAGCTGGTGCCGGGTGACCCCGACGGCCGTGGCGACCCCGGCGTGTTCCAGCGCCTCGACGAGGCAGCGGGCGTGAAAACCCGTTCCGCGCGACTCGAGGTTGTCCGTGTCGTCGATGCCGATCAGGAATTCGCGGGCAGCAGGGGATTTCGTAAGCACGGGCAGGTTGTCGTGATGGTTGAGCGGCGATCCCGCGGGCCGATGATAGCAGAGGCAATGCGTCGGACTAAACCGGGTCCGGGGCGTCCGCTTGCGGCGGGATCTCGCCGACCATATCGTGTGGCCGCACCCAGGAATCGAAGTCTTCCGCGCTGACATAACCGAGATCGAGCGCGGCCTGCTTCAGCGTGATTTCCCGTGCGAACGCGGTTTGCGCGATTTCCGCCGCCTTGTGGTAGCCGATGTGCGGGTTCAGGCTCGTGACCATCATGAGTGATTCGTTCAGATAACGCTCGATAACGGCCGCGTTCGGTTCGATCCCGGACACGCAGCGAGCGGCAAAACTCGCGCATGCATCGCCGAGCAACCGCGCGCTGTGCAGCACGTTCGCCGCGATCACGGGTTTGAATACGTTCAGCTCGAAACGTCCGTTACTGCCGGCAATGCCGACCGTGACGTCGTTGCCCATCACCTGCGCCGCGACCATGAGCAAGGCTTCCGCCTGCGTCGGGTTCACCTTGCCGGGCATAATGCTCGATCCGGGTTCGTTCGCCGGTAGCAATAGTTCGCCGAGACCGGCGCGCGGACCGCTCGCGAGCAGCGCAATGTCGTTCGCGATTTTCGTGACACTGACCGCGGCGCGACGGAACGCACTGCTCAGCTCCGTCATCGCATCGTGGGCGGCGATGGCTTCGAATGTGTTCGGCGCGGGAACGAACGGGTACTGCGCCACGCGCGCGAGTTCCGCGACGACGCGTGTCTTGTAGCCCGGCGGCGTATTCAGGCCCGTACCGACCGCCGTACCGCCGAGCGCGACTTCGCGCGCGCCGGCGAGTGCATGGTCGATTGCGCCGAGCGCGTTCGACAGCTGTTGCGCATACGCACCGAATTCCTGACCGAGCGTCACCGGCACCGCATCCATCAGGTGGGTTCGGCCGATCTTCGTTACCGCGCGGAATTCCGCCGCCTTGCGCGCACAGGCGTCGCGCAAGGCGCTGATGCCGGCAACCGTGCATGTCGAAGTCAGCTTGCAGGCAGCGACGGACATCGCGGTAGAGAACGTATCGTTACTGCTCTGACTCCGGTTCACATCGTCGTTCGGATCGAGCGTTTTATCGGAATCCGTGAGCCGGCCGCCGGCAAGTTCGTGTCCGCGGTTCGCAATCACTTCGTTGACGTTCATGTTCGTGTGCGTACCGCTGCCGGTCTGCCAGATCACGAGCGGGAATTCATCGGCCCATCGCCCGGCGAGGATCTCGTCGCACACGGTGATGATCAAGGCAGCCTTGTGCGGTTCGAGCACGCCGAGATCCCGGTTCGCGATCGCCGCGGCTTGCTTGACGAACGCGAACGCCGCGACGATTTCGGGCGGCATACTGCCGCGCGGTCCGATCGGGAAATTCATCAGGCTGCGCTGGGTTTGTGCGCCCCAGTACCGGTTCGCCGGCACTTCGATTTCGCCGAGCGTGTCGTGCTCTGTTCGGTGTGTCATGCGGTTTTGCCGCCATGGCATGAGCGCGTGGTACGACCCGGCCTCCGCTTGCGACGCGGCCGGGTGCAGTCGGCGCTCACACGACGAACAGCAGGCCCTCGAGATTCTCGACCAGGATTGCGCAACCGACTCCGGCCGCAACGGCCCCCGCGAGGCGTGGCTGCAGCGCCGCCACGCCGTCGGCATCCGCATGGCGCCGCACGAGTGCGCCGGCCGTCAGCGCGATCGCGGTTTGTACGACGGCGAAGCCGGCGAGGTAGGCCAGCAACGGGGTCGATTCGGCGCCGACAATCGCGCCGCCGTAGGCCATGCCATGCGCGAGCCCGGCCGCGGCGAACAGGGTGAGCAACGGCGTCGCCTTGCACGAGCGCCCCGATACGACGAGCGCACCAACGGCGACGACCGAACCGGCAACCACGATTTCGACTCCCGGCAGGCGCAAGCCGGCAACGAACAGCAGGCAGCCCGCGACCGTGGCGAATACGAACGCGAGCGGCGCGATCCGCGGGCGCGACGTGAAGGCCGCGGCGATCCCCATCGCGATCAGAAACGCGAAATGATCGATGCCGATGACCGGATGCGCGATGCCGGATAACAGTCCTTCGACAACCGTTGTCGGCGCGCCACCGCCCATCGCGTGATGCGCGAGGGTCGGGCTCGCCCACCCGCCGAAAAACAAACCGATCGCGATACTGGATCTGGAAATTTTCATATCGGGTTACCTTTATTCATTCGTTTGCGGGTTGGATTCATGAACGTGCGGGGTGGCAGGCGCTGGCGGCCTTTGCTCGCAGCATGCCCGTTCGCGCGTGCGCCGTTCGGCGCGCACGCACAAGTCTGTTACGCAACGCCTTTACGCGCAGCCGGACAGTCGAAAGCGGTGTCCTGTCGTTGTGTGCGGCCATCGTGATCTCCGGGAACAGCGGGTGGGGTGGCCCGTGGCACATGCGGTACGGGTACAAAGTATCGCAGGTCTTGGCGTACCCGGGGAACCCTGTGGCGCGCGCGACGAATATCCGGGCTTTCCGCTTGCGCTACTCCGTGGCAACGTTGCGCCGCCGCCGCGCGAAGGCGGATGCCGGATCGACGCTCCAGCGAAAGTTTCCCCTGTCCTGAAGAGCGCGGAAGCGGTTTGTCGTCGCGGGCACTGCAGTGCGACAGAATGTTTCAGGATCACGGCCGATAAGATCGTGAGCGAAATCAGACGCGTGCAAAGTCGCGATGGGTCACAAATGATGAGTACGATTCGCCGGTGCGTTGCCGCGGATCACACCGCGCTCGGGGTCTTGCGCATCATTGCGCGGACTCGTACCGTGGTCGCGTCGGCAAAGCGGACGAATGATCCGCGCGATCTAACGGTTATTAAACTCGCGGCCCACGAACATTGGGGCCCACACGATTTGGCAACGCCATGACCAGTTACGATGAATCCGCGCAGTGCGGGCCCGAGGCATTGTCCCTGCATCCTGACATTGTGTTCATTCGTCACGCGGTGACCCTTCGTTCCTGCCTGGATCAGGTTGTCGCTTGAAACGTCGACCCTTACGCAATGCCTGGCCGCGGGCCCGTTACGCCGCGGTGGTGCTTGCCTCGGTGTCCGTGGTCGCCGCACCTGAGCGTGCGCTCGCCGTGCACACGACCGCGATCGAAGAGGTCGTCGTCGTCGCGAGCAAGATAGCGCGGCCGCTCGACGCAATTCCGGCACAGGTGAGCGTAATTACCGCGGAACGCATGGCGATCGAACAGGTACAGGAATTTGGCGATATCGCGCGCTATGAGCCGGCGGTGGAGGCCGATTTCAGTACGGCGAGATTCGGTAACAGCGGGCTGTCGATCCGCGGGATCGGGGGCAACCGGGTTGCGCTCGAGTTCGACGGCGTGCCGATGCCGCAACGCTACGACGTGGGCAATTTCGCCGACAGCAGCCGGCTCGCGCTTGATCCGGCGATCGTATCGAGGATCGAAATTCTACGCGGACCGGGATCCGCGCTGTACGGTTCCGATGCCATCGGCGGCGTTGTCGCGGTGACGTCATTCGATGGCGACGAACTCGTACGCCCCGGTCGCGACAGTCATTTCGGTGCCCGCGCCGGCTACTTCGGCGTGAACGATGGCGTACTCGGTGCGGCGTCCCATGCGTGGGCCGGAGACCGCGACAGCACGCTGGCGTCGTTCAGTTACCGCACCGGCGGGGAGCCGAAGAATACCGGACGCGGGGTTGCCGATGATCGCATCGATTTCGACCAGTGGCAGGGCTTCGGAAAATGGACGCACGAGTTCGGATTCGGCGGCAAGCTGCGGCTGTCACTCGACTATTTCAAGCGTGATACTGACAGTGAGATCCGTTCGTTGCTCGGCTACGCGCGGTTTGTGAACACGACGGAGCTTCGTGGCGACGACGTGCAGCGACGCAATCGCGCGACGGTGAGTTTCGAAATCGCCGACCGCGGGTGGCTCGATCAGGCCACGCTCATGCTGTATCGCCAGGAAAACACGACGGAACAAATCACGCATGAACAACGTACGAGTCGCGGTACGCCGGTAAGCCTGCGCCGCGAATTCAACCTGCGGGAACTCGATTACGGCGGCGAATTGCGTACGCGCTGGGATTTCGCGACGGGTCCGCTACAGCACGTGGCCGTCGCCGGGGCCGAATGGGATCATCAACGCCTCGCGGAAACGCGCGATGGCAGCGAGACCGATCGGCTCACCGGTACGACCCGCCGGGAGATCCTCGGCGAAGCCTTTCCGCTGCGCGATTTACCGAAATCGGTGACGAACGAAGTGGGGCTGTATGCGCAGGACGAAATCCGCCTTGGCCGCGTCTCGCTCGTCGGCGCGATCCGGTGGGATGATTTTTCGCTCGACGCGCACACGGACGGCGTTTTCTCCGATCCCGATCGACTGACCGATCTCGATACCGCGAAACTGACGTTCCGCGCCGGCGCGACGGTGCGGGTGTGGGAGGGCGCGCAGGTCTACGCGCATTACGCGCAGGGGTTTCGCGCGCCGCCAGCGGCGGACATCAACCTGCTGCTCGATATTCCCCTGTTCAATTACCGCGCGATACCGAATCCCGATCTCGCACCGGAGCGCTCCGATACGGTTGAACTCGGGACCCGCTGGCGCCGTGCGGAAACGCGGTTTGAGGCGGCGGTTTACTACACGGACTACGAGGATTTCATCGAAAGCCGGGCCAACCTCGGGGTGGATCCGGCAACCGGTGCGCTGACATTTCAGTCGCGCAACATCGAAGCGGCGCATATTTACGGGGTCGAGGCGAACCTGTCCCAGGGGCTCGGGGTCGCTGCTGCCTGTCTCGATTCGCTGCGGCTCGACGCCGGTTTTCACTGGTCGCGGGGCGAGAATGATGTCAGTGGCCGACCACTCAATGACGTCCATCCGCTGAAAGCGACATTCGCGCTGAACTGGCACGCGACCACTGCACCGGTGACGGCCGTATTGCGGATGACGCACTTCGGTCGTCAGGGACGCGTCGATTTCAGTGACGCAGCATTTTTCGTACCGCCGGCGGCGAGTGTTTTCGATCTGACGGCGCGTTACGATTCCGGCAACAACGTCCAGGCCAGCGTCGGTATTTATAATCTGACGAATCAACGCTACTGGCGCTACGCCGATGTACGTCGTTTTGATTTGGGCGATCCGCGAATCGAGGTCGCGGCCCGCCCGGGGACTTACGCTCAAGTTACGCTGGACCTGCGTTACTAAATAGGTGTGCGTAAATCTGAGACACTGTGGCTTCGGGACCGGAACCACTGTCTACACCCCATCCTAAGTCCCTTCCCCTCGATTTGAGGGGAAGGGTACTTGGTCCATCAAGGTCGGTGTTTCATAATTTGGGGCACGTATTTAGCGGGTGCGTCTTGATCAATGTCAATGCTGCATTTGAGGCAACGAGGCAGCCTCAGAGAAAGCGTGTAATAACTGGGGGTGATGTGATGAATTTCCGGCTCTGTGGAAATCGATTTCGGCGTTTAACGGGAACATTGTTACTGTCCGGACTGACGCTGCTGGCGGCGGCGCAATCCGACGGCATCAGTGTCCATGCAGCGGAAATGAGCGGCGACGTCGCGGCGCAGGGCAAGGCGGTCTACGACAAGGTTTGTACCGCGTGTCACCAGGCGTCCGGTGAAGGTATCCCGGGAGCATTTCCGCCGCTCAAGAATTCCGACTATCTGAAAGCCGATGTCGAACGTTCCATCAGGGCGGTCGTAAAAGGGCTGACCGGCCCCATCGAGGTGAACGGCAAGAAGTACAACGGCGCGATGCCGCCAATGGCCTATCTGAGCGACAACGACATCGCGGCCGTGTTTACCTACGTTCTCAAGGAGTGGAACGGGGGTGGCGCGGTCACGACGGCGCAGGTTGTCGCCGCGCGCGGCGACGCGGCCGCGAAAGCCCAGCATCCGCTGCCGAGCGGTGATGTGCAGATCGCCTACGAAGGTGCACCGAGCCCGATTCCACTCGACGAAACGCGCAATATGATCGAGTCCAGCGGACCGCCGATGACCGTGGCGGAGTTCGACGGTGCAAAGAAAATTTTCTTCGAACGCTGCGCCGGCTGTCACGGCGTGCTGCGCAAAGGGGCTACCGGAAAGCCCCTGACGACGGACATCACGCGCGAAAAAGGTACGGATTATCTGAAAACGATGATCAGTTACGGTTCGCCGGCCGGGATGCCGAACTGGGGCACGTCCGGTGATCTGACGGCCGCGGAAATCGATGCGCTCGCGCGCTATCTGCAGCACCCGCCGCCGCAGCCGCCGGAATGGGGCCTGCCGGAAATGAACGCGAGCTGGAAACTGCTCGTGCCGCCGGAGAAACGACCGACAGCGCCGCAACACAAGCGCAATATCGAGAATTTCTTCGCCGTCACGCTGCGCGACAGCGGTGAAGTGGCGATTATCGACGGCGACACGAAAGAGATCGTCAACATCATCAAAACGGGCTACGCGGTACACATTTCCCGTCCGTCCGCGTCGTCCCGCTATGTCTTCACGATCGGTCGTGACGGCAAGATCGACCTGATCGATTTGTGGATGGGTCCGCCGGACCGGGTGGCCGAAATCAAGATCGGGCTCGAAGCGCGTTCCGTTGAAACGAGCAAATTCCATGGTTATGAAGACAAATACGCGATCGCCGGTGCCTACTGGCCACCGCAATTCGTGTTCATGGATGGGGCGACGCTGAAACCGCTCAAGGTTGTGTCGACCCGGGGCATGACGGTCGATACGCAGGAGTATCATCCGGAGCCGCGGGTCGCGGCAATCGTCGCCTCGCACGAGCATCCGGAATTCATCATCAACGTGAAGGAAACCGGCAAGATCCTGCTGGCTAATTACAGCGACCTCGACAACCTGTCCGTGACGACGATCAACGCGGCACGTTTTCTCCACGATGGCGGTTGGGATTCGACGCACCGTTACTTCATGACGGCGGCGAACCAGTCAAACAAGATCGCCGTCATCGACTCGAAGGATCGCGCGCTCGAGGCCCTCGTCGATGTCGAGAAAATCCCGCACCCGGGGCGCGGTGCGAACTTCGTCGACCCGGAGCACGGACCGGTGTGGGTAACGAGCGCGCTCGGCAATGCGAACATCACGTTCGTCGCAACGGATCCGGAGAAGCACCCGGACAAGGCATGGAAAGTCGTGCGCGTGCTGCAGGGCCAGGGCGGCGGGTCGTTGTTCGTGAAGACGCATCCGAAATCGAGCAACCTGTGGGTCGATTCACCGCTGAATCCGGACGAGGGTATCTCGCAGAGCGTGGCGGTGTTTGATATCGGGAACCTGGACAAGGGCTTCGAGGTGTTACCGATCGCGGCGTGGGCGGAACTCGGCGAGGGCGCGAAGCGCGTCGTGCAGCCGGAATACAACGTCGACGGCACCGAAGTCTGGTTCTCCGTGTGGAACGGCAAGGATCAGTCGTCAGCGATCGTTGTCGTCGATGACGCGACGCGAAAACTGAAAGCGGTGATCAAGGACAAACGCCTCATCACGCCGACCGGCAAGTTCAATATCCGCAATACGGTCAGCGATATTTACTGAGGCGGGTGATGACGGCGAACAGGCTGGTGATGCGGGGGCGCGCGATCGCGGGGTACGTGTTGCCCTGCGTTCTCGCGCTCGCGAGCGGCGTGGCATCCGGGCAGACCGGGGAGCCAGGTGCGCCGGGTAGTGCGTTGTGGGAGGCGCTGCGTTCCGGCACACCGGATTTGTCGCTGCGCTGGCGCTTCGAGCACGTTGATGATGATCTCGTGCGCAACGGCCTGCCGCTGAAGGACGCAAATGCGTCGACGGTGCGCGCCACGCTCGGCTACCGAACGGGCGATTTTCACGGCTTCGGCGCGTATCTGCAGTTCGAGGCGATTGGCGCGGTCGGAATCGATGACTACGAGGATGGTTCCGGCACCGGCAATTCACGCTACGCCACGGTTGTCGATCCGGAAGGCACGGAGATCAACGAAGGCTACGTGTCGTGGCGTCCGGATCCGCGCTTGTCGCTGAAAGCGGGACGACAGATCATCACGTACCGCGACGCGCCGTTTCATCGTTTCATGGGTACGGTCCTGTGGCGGCAAAACTGGCAGACGCATGACGCGGTGTCACTGGAGTTCAACGTCAGTGACGATCTTGTCATCCGCTATGCGTACATCTGGAACGTCAACCGGATTTTCGGCGAGGACGCGCCGGATCCGCTGTCGGATTTCGACAGCAATTCGCATACGGTCAACGTCCGGTACTCGGCGATCCCGCACCTGAATCTCGAAGCTTACGCCTACCTGCTCGATCTCGATAACGCGGATCGTTTCTCGGCGAATACGTTTGGTATTCGCGCGCATGGTCTGTATCCGCTGAACGCGTCGTGGGGTGTCGTGTACACGGCGGAATATGCGTATCAGGAGGATGCCGGCAACAACCCGTTTGCCATCGACGAGGATTACGTCCTGCTCGAAGGCGGCCTCAAATGGACGCTCGGGTCGTTCGTCAAATCGCTAATGGTCAAGTTCAGCTATGAATTGCTTGCCGGAGATGGTTCGCCGAACGGTGCGTTCGTGACGATACTCGGCACGAACCATGCGTTTCAGGGTTGGGCGGATCGGTTTCTCGTCACCCCGGATGCGGGTATCGAGGACTATTACGTCACCGGCGTCATGCCGCTCGTCGGGGACGTGCAAATCGTCGCGAGCTATCACGATCTGAATTCCGATGCCGGGAATTTCGATTACGGCGACGAGTTCGATGTGATGGTGACGAAGAAATTTCTCCAGCACTACACGCTTGGCGCGAAAGCCGCGTTCTACGACGCTGATCGCAGCGGTGCGAATGCCGGCGGTGGGCCGGCGGCCGATGTGACGAAACTGTGGGTGTGGGCCGGCCTGTCGTTCTGAGCGTTCGACCCGTCGCCGCCATCGTGACCGCCGGTGACATTGCGCTGCTTACCGGGTGAGCGGCGTTGTCCACGGCAGCCCGTCACGTTCGCGCCGGCCGGTCGTGAAGGGAATCCCGCCGGCGCTCGACTCAATGATCGGAAGCCATGGTTTGACGCTGTAAACCAAACTGCTTCATTTTCCGGTACAGCGTGCTGCGGGAAATTCCCAGGCGGCGTGCCACCGCGGACATGTTGTGTCCGTGTTGCGCGAGCTCGGCGAGGATCGTGTCGCGCTCGATGTCGACGAGCGGCATGGATTGTGTCGCAACCCGCCCCGGCGCGGCGGTCCTGGCGGCTTGCCGCGCGAAATCCTCGGGTAAATCCGCGATCGTGAGTACGGGTCGATCGCTCAGTATGTACATGCTCTCGACGAGGCCGTGCAGTTCACGCACATTGCCCGGCCACGGGTGTGCACCGAGGGCGTCGAGCAGATCCGCCGACAGCGTCTTGTTACCGAGGCCGTAAGTTCCCTGCAGGCGGCGCAGGAACGTATCGACGAGCAAGGGAATATCATCACGCCGTTTGCGCAGCGGCGGCAGTACGAGGTTCAGTACTTTCAAACGGTAGTACAAATCCGGACGGAAGCGCTCGGCTTCGGCCTCGGCCTCGCCGTCGAGGTTGCGATTCGTTGCCGCGATGATCCGCACGTTTACCTGGCGTTCCCGGTTGCCGCCGACGCGCACGACGACGTTATCCTGCAGCACGCGCAGTAAATGCACCTGAACATCGAGCGGCAGTTCACCGATTTCGTCGAGGAACAGGGTGCCGCCGTCCGCTTCCTCGAATTTTCCGCGGCGTCCCTTGTCCGACGCGCCGGTGAAGGCGCCGGCTTCATAGCCGAGCAGTTCGCTCGTGGCGAGTTCTTTCGACAGCGTGCCGCTGTTAACGGCGACGAACGGCCCGTCGGCCGCGTTCGAGGATTCGTGGATGGCGCGGGCGAACAATTCCTTACCACTGCCGGTTTCGCCCGTGAGCAGGATCGGCGAATTCGCGCGCGCCATGCGTTCGGCCCGTCGCATCAACTCGATCAGCGTCGGGTTGTTCGTCGTGATGTGCGCGAACGCCGGATTGATGCCATCACGCAGCGCGCGCGGGCGCGGCCGGTGCGTGCGCGATTGATCGATGACGACGACCCCGCCATACCAGCGGTCGCGCGGACCGGCGGGGCGAACATCGGCCGGTGGCACGTAGCGTACAAGGTCCTCGATGACGACGTCGTTGTCTGCCGGTACCTGAGGACCATTCGGCGTGATCGTGAATTGCATCGACGCGTAATCATGTGCCCCCGCGGTCGCGGTGATCACGCGACCCTTGCGATCGAGCAGCAGGGCCGAATGCTTGCGCCATCGCGCATCGGCGGAGCGATACCAGTTCAGCAATTGCACGGACCGCGCGAGTTCCTGTGAATGCAGCGTATGCTCGATCTGGTGGGCCGCGGTGACGGCGAGCGAGAGCGTATGGTTGTCACTCAGGTCGCCGATGCTCGTCACGTCGAGTATGCCGAGCAGCGTGCCGTCGCTCAGGTCGCGCACGGGTGAGGCGGCGCAGTCCCAGATTTTCGCCGCGACGCAAAAATGCTCCGTACTGCGAACGATCGTCGGTTTGTCGAGGATCAGCGCCGTGCCGATCGCATTCGTCCCACTCGCCGGCTCACTCCAGTCGTAGCCCGGCCCGACATGTTCGCGCTCGGCGGCTTCGACGAGTTCGTCGTTACCCCGCACATCGAGCAGGACCCCGTGCGGATCCGCGACGACAAAGACGCTGTCGCTGGCAGCGAGACTTTCGGACAGGACATCCCAGGTGTGATTGGCCGCGACCAGCAACTCGGCGTTGTCGTCGAGCAAATCCTCAAACGGCTTGCCGGTGCCGACATGCGGTGCGCGCCGGCTCGCGGGCGCGATGCCGTATTCGCGACAGCGGGCCCAGGATTCGAGCACGAGCCGGCGGGCCGCGGTCGCCGCGACCGGTCGGCCGGCGACGAAATCGGCCCATGCCGTTTCAACCGCGCGCCGGTCGAAACCATCGGGTGCGATGCCGTCGGGACCAAAATCGGACATGTGTCACTCCTGTTCCATTGTGTCACTTTGCGACACCCTGTCCCATTCTGCCACACATTCGCAGTCTATACCTGGCCCGGTAGCGGCGCGGTCGCCATGCGTAAGTTACTGAAAGCGTGGATCTATGCGCCGGCGATGCGGATCCCGAACGGACTGGCACGGAAGGTGCAAAAGTGTTCGTTGTTGCAGCACACCCGGCTGCGCACGAACCGAGGAACCGTCGATGCCACCGAGCAGCTGTGTCAGCCCCCCTACCGAGGACGACCCGGCCTGGACGATCGACCGGTCGCACGAAATCTACAGTAACGGGTTTTTTCGCTTGCGCCACGACGAGTGCTCGCTCGCGAATGCCCCCGGGGTGCGCGCCGACTGGTTCGTGCTCGAACTGCCGGATTGCGTCAGCGTGGTCCCGCTCACGGACGACGGCCGCATCGTACTCATCGAGCAATACCGTCACGGCGTCGGCGACTGGGTACTGGAATGTCCAGGTGGCAGCATCGATGCAAGCGACCCCGATGCCGCGGCGGCCGCCCGCCGCGAACTGTTCGAGGAAACCGGCTATGCCGCGAGCGGCATCATCGAGCTCGGCGCAAGTGCGCGCGACCCCGGCAGCCAGTCGACCCGCGTGCACACGTTTCTCGCCCGCGACTGTCGCCTCGTCGGCAAGCCGTCGCCGGAATCGTTCGAAGCGATTCGGCTGCGTCTCGTCACCCGCGAACAACTCGGTGAGTTGATCAACGCCGGCGCAAATTTCGATGCCGCAACGCTCGCATCGCTGATGCGGGCGCTCGCGCTCGCGCCGCGGGCCGCGAACTGAATTTTCGGCGCCGCGATCCGCGCGATCACGGCACGGAACGCCATCACGCGATTACAAAAACCACGATACTACGAGGAGAAATCAATGGAAGTTGGGGCATTTTATCTGCCGTCACTCGGCCGCAAGGAAGACATTCTTCAGGGCATGGCGGGCAAGCGCACAGATTTGTACAAGCAAATGCTGAAGGAACTCAGCGAGCAGTTTGCGCTCATGGACGAGACGGGTTACTACGGGGTTGGTTTCACGGAACATCACTTCCACATCGAGGGTGAGGAAGTCTCGACGAACCCCGTGTTGCTCGACCTGTACTTCGGTATGCAGACTCAGAACCTGAAATTCGGGCAGCTCGGCAACGTGTTGCCGTCGCAAAACCCGATCAACCTCGCGGAAAACATCGCGATGGTGTCGCAGATGCTCGATGGCCGCGTGTTCGCCGGCTTCGCCCGCGGTTATCAGCCCCGCTGGGTCAACGTGATCGGACAGCAGGTCGGACTCTCGGATCCGGCATGCGGCCCCGAGTATGAAGATCTGAAGCGCGAACTGTTCGAGGAACACTTCGAAATCATCATGAAGGCGTGGAGTAACGATACGTTCCGCCACGAGGGCAAGCACTGGACGATCCCGACGAAAGACATTCACTGGGCCGCGGCCGACGTCGCGCACAAGTACGGCCAGGGCGTCGACGAAAACGACCAGGTCGTTGAAATCGGCATCGCGCCGCCGACGCATGAAAAGCAGATCCCGGATATGTTCATGCCGTTCGCCACGTCCGAGCGATCGATCCGCTGGGGCATGGAACGCGACATCGTACCGGTGACGATTCTTACCGATGCCGAGGTGACGCACAGCCAGTTCCTCGCCGGTCAGGAAGCGGCGGCCGCTGCCGGTCGCAACCTGAAGTTTGGCGAGCGCATGGCGATGAGCCGCGAAATCATTGTCGCGGACACGGATGCGGAAGCCGAAGCGCTCGCCCGCGAAGCGGGTGCGTTTATCTGGAACAACTTTTTCGTACCGTTCGGCTTCAACGCGGCGGTGGCGAAGCCGGGCGAAGGCCCGTTCGACATGCCGGCGACGTTCGAGACGATATCCGAGCGCGGCCTCGTGATCCACGGCAGCCCGGATACCGTTAACCGCAAGCTCGAAGCGTTGCTCGGCCGTTTCCCGGTCGACTACTTCTGGATGTTCGTCTACAACCACATGCCGCATGACAAGTGCATGAAGAGCCTTGAACTGATGACGGACAAAGTGTGGCCGAACTTCACCGACCGGGTGGGGCCGCGCCTCGCGAAGTCCGCGTAGGTGACGAGGTCCGGTGCGGGATCGTGGGAGCCGGCACGGCGCCCCGGTCCCGAGCCCGGACGTCAGGACGCGTCCGTTGTATCCGTGCGCGCCCCGCAATGGGGGCATGTTCGCGGGACGCGTTCGCGCGTCGCGCTGACGTAGTTCAGGATCTCGTTCGCATCCTCGTCGCTCATTCCGAGCCGCGCGCGCAGGGCATCGAGTTCTTCACATTCTTCGCCGGTGAGCGCACCGTCTTCGAGCGCACTGCCGACAACGCTGGCGAATTCCTCACGTCGGCGGTGTAATTCATCGACGAACGTCGAGGCGAGGATCGCGGTGGGCAAGGCGACCATGCCAACCCCGAGGATCATGACCCCCGCGCCGAATATTTTGCCCCCGGTCGTGATCGGCGTGACATCGCCGTAGCCGACCGTCGTCAGGGTTGCTATCGCCCACCAGATCGCCGCGGGGATGCTGCCGAACGCTTCCGGTTGCGCCGTGTGTTCGCACAGGTATATGCCGCACGACGTGATGACGAGCGCGATCGAGAGCAGGCACAGGGCGGCCGCGATTGCGTCGCGTTCGCGGCCGATCGACCGATACAACATGCTGATGGCCGGCGAATAACGCGTCAGCTTCAGGATCCGGAACAGGCGCAGCGCGCGCAGGAAGCGCAAATCCGTGGCGCCGAACATCCCGAGGTAAAACGGTGCGATCGCGATCAGATCGATCAGGCCGTGAACACTGAAGACGTAGCGCAACCTGGCCGCGAATGCTTCGCCGCGGCTTGCCCCGGCGGCCGGACTCATAACGAGGCGCGTGGCGTATTCAAGCGAGAACACGGCGATGGAAAACACCTCGAACACGTAGAACTCGCGCTGATACTTCGCACCGATCGCGGCGACGGATTCGAGCATGACGGCAATGACGTTCGCGATAATGAGTAACACTATCGCGGTCTCGGTGAGGCGGCCGAAACCGTCGTCCGGGACAGCTTCCCGGACCCGTCGCTGAACGTGCTGTAGCGTGATTGCCAAACGAGATTTTCCGTTCGATCCCACTGCGCTAGCGGCACATCGGTATCCGATCTTGAGTGCCGGGCGACGCGCGGCGATGGCGTTTTCATCGTCCAGATCAAGAATCCGCCGCGCGACTCGGGTATAAAACGGTGATGAGCGCGCGTAAAACCACGACCTTGCCGGCATGACGACCTCCGAGCATCTCGATACGTCCGTGATCGCCGCAACCGGCTTCGACGTCGACACGCGTCAGGAGGCGGTGATCTTCATCCGCAAGGACGCGCCCGTGGCACGGTCCGAGGGTTTCGCGGCCTTGTCGCGGGTGAACGCGACGGCGAATGGGCGCTCGATCCACGCGACGCTCGTGTTTGTCGGGGAAGCGTTGTTGCGGCCGGGCGAGGCCGGCCTGTCGAATGCGGCGCGGCGTTTGTTGGCGGTGAAAAACGGTGAGCCGGTTCGACTGTCGCATCCGCCCCCGGTGGACTCACTCGCTTTCGTCAGGCGCAAAATCTACGGCAACAAGCTGGGCGCGGAGGAACTGCAGGGGATCGTCGCGGACATCGTCGCCGGGCGTTACATGGACGTGCATCTCGCGGCATTCATCACGGCGTGCGCGAACGATCGGCTCGATCGACACGAAATTGTCTACCTGACCGAGGCGATGGTTGTCGCCGGTCAGCGTTTGTCCTGGCCGCACAGCCGGATCGTCGACAAGCACAGCGTCGGCGGTCTTCCCGGCAATCGCACGACGCCGATCATCGTGCCGATCGTCGCGGCACACGGCCTGTGTATGCCGAAAACCTCGTCGCGAGCGATCACCTCGCCGTCCGGTACCGCGGATACGATGGAGACGCTGGCGCCGGTCGACCTCGACCTCGTGATGATGCGTCGGGTCGTCGAAGCCGAAGGGGGCTGTATCGCCTGGGGCGGTTCCGTCAGCCTGAGTCCGGCGGACGACGTTCTGATCCGGGTCGAACGGGCGCTGGACGTCGACAGCGAAGGTCAGCTCATCGCATCGATTCTGTCGAAGAAGATCGCCGCGGGTTCCACCGACGTCGTGATCGACATGCCGATCGGACCGACGGCGAAAGTCCGCTCGCACGCGAGTGCGAAACATCTGACTGGCCTGTTGCGCGATGTCGGTGCGGAGCTTGGTCTGAACGTCGAGGTTCTCACTTCGGACGGGAGGCAACCCGTTGGCCGTGGCATCGGGCCCGCACTCGAAGCGCGCGACGTACTGGCCGTTCTGCAATGCGAAGCCGATGCGCCGCGGGACCTGCGCGACCGCGCCACCCGGCTCGCGGGTGCGCTGCTCGAGACCGCCGGCGTAGCGGAATCCGGTTGTGGCAACGCGCTCGCCGCGCAAACGATTGATGACGGCCGGGCGTGGAAAAAATTCGTCGCGATCTGCGAAGCCCAGGGCGGGCTGCGTGAGCCGCCGCATGCGGCCTATCATTACGATGTGTTTGCCCAGCGCGACGGCACCGTCGCGGCGATCGACAACCGTATCGTCGCGCGGGTCGCGAAGCTCGCCGGCGCGCCGGCGGACAAGGCCGCCGGCATATCGATGAACTGCCGGATCGGGGATCGGGTTACGCGCGGCGACGTGCTCATGACGATCCACGCGGAAAGCCCCGGCGAACTCGAGTATGCGCTCGCGTTCGAGCGTACCCAGCCGCTTGGGATTGAACTTACGGAATGAAACCGCCACCTCTGATGTTCCGGCTGCACGCCGACGAAACGCTGTTCAAAAACGTTGCGGCCGGCCTCAATGCCGAGCACGGCAGCGTCGAACATCGCCGTTTTCCCGATGGCGAGTCATATGTCCGGATCCTCAGCGAATGTGCCGGGCGCGACGTCGTGATCCTGTGCGGACTCGATCATCCCGATGACAAGCTGATGTCACTCCTGTTTGCCGCGGCAACGATGACGGAACTCGGGGCGCAGCGGCTGACCCTCGTTGCGCCGTACCTGCCCTACCTGCGCCAGGACCAGGCGTTCCACCGCGGGGAGTCCGTCTCGGCACGGCATTTCGGCGCACTCGTGGCGCGCTATTTCGACGCCCTGGTCACGGTCGACCCCCATTTGCACCGCATCCATGATCTCGCGGGGATTTGTCCGATAACGTGCCGGGTGGTGCCGGCAGCGCCCGCGATCGCGACCTGGATCAAAGACCGGGTTGAGCGGCCGGTCATCGTTGGACCTGATAGTGAAAGTCGGCAATGGGTCGCGGCAGTAGCCGAACTCGCGGGAGCGCCGTATGTCGTCGGTGAGAAAGTCCGGCGCGGTGATCGCGATGTCACGGTCGCGCTGACCGACACGCAAGCCGTTGCCGCACGCACACCGGTTCTCATCGATGACATCATTTCCACCGGCCGCACGATGGCGGCGGTCGTTGAATTACTCGCTGGCGCGGGTAAGGCGCCCCCGGTATGCGTCGGCGTGCACGCGCTGTTCGACGACGCGACGCTGGCACTGTTGCAGCGCGCGGGTGCGGGCATGGTCGTCACCTGCAATACGATTGCGCATGATTCGAACGCCATCGATCTCGCCGCTTCGATCGTTGGCGGGGTGGTCGCCTCGCGATCCCGGAAGATGCTGTGAAGTGATGTGCGTGAGGAAACGTTCGCGGCGTTCTGCGAAAAAAATTTGCCGACCCGGATTGGATCGGGCCGGCACAAGGGGACGCTGACGGTAACGGCTCCGGGTGCGCGCCGGAGCCGCGATCATCGCTGACGCGATCCGGGCTATTGCTGGATCGAACGCAGGTAGATGATCATTTCGAGGATCTGACCGCGTACGGCGGTCTCGGCGGCGACGCTGGATCCTTTCCATTCGCCACCCCAGATCGGCATTTCTTTCGAACCATGCGCGCCCTTGACGGATGCGCGTCCGTCGATGGCATCGTAGACACGATTGAACGGGAATTCGCCACCGGCGTTTTTCGACAGCAGCGTCAGATCGCTCGGAGCGGCTTTCAGCAATGATGTGAACGGACCGCCGCCCTTCGCGTCGGGGCCATGACACACGGCGCAGTTTTCCATAAAGCGCGCCTTGCCAGCAGCTTCCACGGCCTCGTCGGCGGCCTGGGCATTCATCGCGAACAGCGCGATGCCGAGGGCTGCAGTGAAGCAGGTGAAGTTCGTGCGCGTTCGGTTCCGGGTGCGATGTTCCATAAAATGCTCCTCGCGGTTGCGTCTGGATACGGACCCTGGGATCGGGTCTGCCAACCTCAAGCGTAGTGCGGGAGCTGAACCGCGAATTGACACAGGTCAGAAAATTTGACGCTTTTCCTGTCGTTGCCGGCCGCCGCGCGGCGTTTCGCACCGGCGGCAACGGCCTGCGGCCATCGGCTAGGGCCAGATCCCGCGCTGCAGCGTCACTTTCGCGACTTTTTCAATCGCAACGGTCAGCGCGGCGAGGCGCAAATCGAGGTTGGCGAGTTCGTCCGCCGGCACCGCATCGCGCAGTGCGTCGAACTTGTCGCAGACGAGATCCACGGCCTTGTACATCTTGTCGTCGAGGCGCTTGTTGATGAGTTCGAGCGGCCAGCTGTCGTGGCTCAGGTTTTGTACCCACTCGAAGTAGCTGACGGCGACCCCGCCCGCGTTCGCGAGAATATCGGGCAGAACGATGATGTTGTTTTCACGCAGCACGGTATCGGCCTGCGGCGTGACGGGGCCGTTAGCCGCCTCGACGATGAGTTTCGCATTGACGAGGTCGACGTTGTCGATCCGGATCACCGAACCGAGCGCCGCGGGAATGAGTATGTCGCACGGAAGGCCGATGATGTCGTCGTTACTGATCGTCTGCGTACCCGGGGTGCCGACAACGCTGCCGCCGTCGCGCTTCGTCGCGGTGACGGCCGCCAGATCAATACCGCTGTCGTTCAGCACGCCGCCGGCGGAATCACTGACGGCGATGATCGTCGCCCCGGACTTCGACAACAGCCGTGCGAGTACCGCGCCCACGTTGCCGTAGCCCTGGATCACGATCCGCGCGCCTGCGAGCGAATCGCGATCGGGGAACATCCCGCGCTCGATGAAGCGTTCGATCGCGCGCAGGCAGCCGCGCGCCGTGGCGCCGCGCCGGCCGAGCGAACCCCCGAGTTCAATCGGTTTGCCGGTGACGACCGCGCGATTGCTTTCGCCCGGGTGCAGCATGTCGTAGGTGTCGAACACCCACGCCATCGTCGCGTCATTCGTATACATGTCGGGCGCGGGGATGTCCGTGTACGGACCGATATTGTCGCCGAGTTCAGTGATGAACCGGCGCGTGATCCGGCGCAGTTCTTCTTCGCTGTGGGATTTCGGATCACACTCGACCCCGCCCTTCGCGCCACCAAACGGAACATCGACGATCGCGCATTTCCAGGTCATCAGCGTGGCGAGCGATACGACTTCATCCGCGCTCAATTCCGGGTGATACCGGATACCGCCCTTGCCGGGCCCGAGCACGCGGCTGTGGAGTACGCGGTGGCCGCGAAAATTGCGCACCGAGCCGTCGTCCATGACAACCGGAAAATGAACCGACAGGCGCCGTGCCGGGACCTTGAAAAACTCGACCAGTCCCGCCTTCAGATCGGGTACGTAAGCCGCTGCCTGATCGAACCTGTCACGCAGGAACTGCGTGTGGTCGATAATTTCCGTCGCCGGTCCGTCCGTTGCTTTCATGCTCGCTCCTTCACGCTATCGTTCGCTTTACGTCTGCGGCCTGTCGGCGCGTGCCGAGGCTAGGCCAGGGCTCCGCGAGGCGACGTGATCCCGGTCAAGAAACCGGGCCGCGCCGCGCCGCGATTGAGTGCGCCGCGCATGATCCCGGTCACCGCTCGCGCACTGACTTCGAGTAGATTGACGGTTCAGGGTTTCCACGGCTTTCGGAGCAAGGTGCGTATGCAGATTCAGTTTCTCGGCGCGGCCGGTCAAGTCACCGGGTCGTGTCACCTGATCACGGTAAACGGCCGCCGGTTGCTGCTGGATTGCGGTCTCGTCCAGGGTCGCCGCGAAGACGAGGAGCGCAACCGTGCACCGTTTCCGTTCGCGCCCGAGTCTATCGATGCCGTGATCCTCAGCCACGCGCATATCGATCATTCGGGACGTATTCCGTCACTCGTGAAAGCCGGGTTCACGGGTCCCGTGTACGCACACAAGGCATCGCGTGATCTGTGCCGGATTATGCTGAAAGATTCCGCGTATCTGGCCGAGCGCGATGCGGAGTGGGAAAACCGCAAGCGCGAGCGCAAGAATCTGCCGCTCGTGGAGCCATTGTATACGGTAGCCGATGCGCAGGACGCGATGCGCTCGTTCAAGACCCTGCGCTACGACAAGAAGACGAAACTGTTCCCGGGGGTAACGCTCCGGTTCGCCGACGCCGGGCATATCCTCGGTTCCGCGATCGTCGAATTGTGGCTGGAAGAGAACGGGGTCCGTCGCAAACTCGTCTTCAGCGGTGATCTCGGGCACAACGGGGTGCCGATATTGCGCGATGTCACGGCGATCAGCGACGCGGATATCGTGTTGCTCGAAAGTACTTACGGCGATCGTCTGCACCGCAGTCTCGAGGACACGGAACGGGAATTGTGTGAAATCCAGTACGAGGCGCAACGCAAGCACGGGAATATTCTCATCCCCGCGTTCGCCGTCGGACGCAGCCAGGAATTGTTGTACCTGTTCGCGAAGTACTACGATGCCTGGTCGCTGTCGAACTGGCAGATTTTCCTCGACAGTCCGATGGCGATACAGGCCACGGAAGTCTACCTGCGCTACCGCGAACTCTACGACGACGAGGCGGCGCAGTTATTGCGCCGGGCGCCATTGCCGGCGCTGCTGCCGAATCTGCATTTCACACGCACCGCGAACCAGTCCATGGCCCTGAACAACATACGTTCCGGTGCAATCATCATTGCCGGCAGCGGCATGTGTAACGGCGGGCGGATCAAGCACCATTTCAAGCACAATCTGTGGCGCAAAAACTGCCACGTGATTATCTCGGGTTTCCAGGCTCAGGGTACGCTTGGCCGGCGTCTCGTCGACGGCGCGAAGCGGATCCGGCTGTGGGGCGAAACGATCAACGTCGGCGCCACGATCCATACGGTCGGGGGCTTGTCCGCGCACGCGGATCAGTCGGGACTCGTCGACTGGTACCGCAAGTTCACGGCGCGGCCACCGGTATTCCTCGTGCACGGCGAGCCGAACGCCTCGGAAGTGCTGCGGCAACGCCTCGTGACGGAACTCGGTGCGCGGGTTACGGTGCCGGAGCAGGCGCAGGTCTTCAACCTGATCGACGCAAGTCGTTAGCGCAGCCGGAGCACCTTCGCGCCACGCACGGGTTCACGTTTCAGTGCGACGAGTGCCTCGTTCGCGCATTCGAGCGGGTAGATTTCGACTTCAGTCAGGATCGGGATCGCGGCGGCGAGTGGCAGAAACGTCGCGATGTCGTTGCCGGTGATATTCGCGACGCTCTTGATTTCACGTTCCATCCACAGGTGACGGTGGTAGTCGAGTTCGAGCAGCGCCGTCTTGTCACCGTCTTCTTTGCGGATTGCGTTGATCACGAGTCGCCCGCCCGGTTTCAGATTCTCCAGCGCACGGACGACGGGTGTCCACGCCGGGGTCGTATCGATCACCGCGTCGAGCAACTCCGGCGCGCGATCCGTCGTATCGCCGACCCACTCGGCGCCCAATGAGCGCGCGAAATCCCGTGCACTGGCATCGCGCGCGAAAACGAACACCCGGCTGCGCGGAAAGCGGTGCCGGGCGAGTTGAATCACGATGTGTGCGGAACCGCCGAAACCGGTCAGACCGAGCGTGTCGCCGTCGCGCAGGCCGGTCAGTTCGAGCGCGCGAAAACCGATCGCACCGGCGCACAGCAACGGCGCGGCATCGGCATCGCTGAACCGATCCGGGATCGGAAAGGCGTAAGCTTGCGGCACCGTCAGATACTCCGCATAACCGCCGTTGACGTGCAGACCGGTGGCGACGAATTCGTTGCTGATATTTTCGTTGGCACCGCCGCACGAGTGATGGATCCAGCCGACGCCGACGCGTTCTCCGGATTTGCGCGTAACCCGATCGCCGCACCCGGCGATCCTGCCGACGACCTGGTGTCCCGGTACGACGGGGAGCGTGGGGGCGGGCAGGCGGCCTTCGATTTCATCGAGTTCCGTGTGGCAGACACCGCACATCGAGACTTCAATGAGGATTTCGCCCGGCCCCGGTTCCGGAACCGGGAGATCGAGCAGACGCAGGGGCACGTCTTCGGTGAGTAACGAGGTGTACCGATCTAATTGCATCGCCCTCATCGGTCGTCGCTCAGTCGTTATCGATGAGTTGCGCGAGGTGCGTTTCCAGGGTTTTCACGCGCTGGCGCGTGCGGTCGAGTTCGTCGAGCAGATCGAGCGCTACGGCGATCCCGGCGAGATTGATTTCGAGATCGCGCCGAAGTCGTCGGGCGCGCTGCAGTCGCAGGACCGCGGCCGCGCCGAAGCGCCAGGTCGATACATCTTCGCCCTCGGGGGTGAGGATGCCGAACTCGACCATTTCGAGCACGACGCGTTTTTCGACGACGAAAACCTCGCACACCTCTTCGAGTGCATAAGGTGCATCCGCATCGAGTGGTTCATACAGATCAGATGAGTCGGTCATTTTGCTAACCCCGCCTGTACCCGCGGGTCGAACGTAAATTGATCGCGCATTTTCTCGATCAGCTCGCGCTCCGCGTCCGTTGTAATCTTCGGCACGACGATCTGCAATACGACGTACTGGTCACCGGGCGGCTGCCCCGGCAGTCCACGGCCCTGCAAACGCAGCTTCTGTCCCGCGTTCGCATCTTTCGGGATAGTCAGTTTCACGTTGCCGCCCAGCGTCGGCACTTCGACGCTCGCACCGAGGATCGCTTCCCACGGTGCGATCGGCAGTACGAGCGTAATATCCCGTCCGTCGACCGCGAAGCGCTTGTCCGGTTCGATATCAACCTGCAGGAACAGGTCGCCGTTCGCGCCGCCGCCGAAACCGGGACCGCCCTGGCCGCGTAGCCGGATCTTCTGGCCACTGACGACCCCCGCGGGGATTTTTGCTTTCAGGGTCTTCGTTTCCGGCACGACGTGCCCGGAGTCGTCGTAGGCGTGCGTTGCGAGCGAAAACGTGCGCGTGGTCCCGGTATATGCTTCGGCCAGGCTGACGCTCAGGCTCGCGTGGATGTCCTCGCCGCGCAGTGAGAAATCGGCGCCGCCGGCACCCGAACGTCGCCCTGCCTGGCGGCCGTAGATGGCTTCGAAAAAATCGCTGAACTGGCGCGCATCGAAATCGGCCTGGCCTGGCCCGTGCGAACCCGCCTGTCGCTCCCAGTCCGGTGGTGGTCTGAACTGACCGTCATTGAATGCGCCGTACTTGCGCAGCTCATCGTATTCCGCGCGCTTGTCCGCGTCCTTCAGCACTTCGTAGGCTTCGCCCACCTGTTTGAATTTTGCTTCGGCATCCGGGGCCGAGCTGACATCCGGATGATACTTGCGCGCGAGACGGCGGTAGGCCTTTTTAATGTCATCGGGTGACGCATCTTCAGCGACCCCCATGACCTCATAATAATCCAGCACTTCCATGCGCGGAGCATACCGCAAAGCGACGTTGCCGGTGCGTGCGCCGGATCAAGAATTCGCGCGTCGCGCGCCGGCTGACGGTACCGGGGTGCGAACGTGCGACCCGGATCAGGTATGCTGCCGGCGGCATAGTTCCACGCCGCGGCGCGCATCGGGACCCGAGGCGATGCAGACCGCAGAATGTTCCCGCAGGAGTTCAGCACGATGACGATTAAGACAGTGGCAGACGTAATGACGCGGACGCTCGTGACAGTAGCCCCGGACTGCACGGTCCCGCAGCTCGAGAAGGTCCTTACGGACCACCGGATCGGCGCCGTCCCCGTACTCGATCGCGGCAAACTCGGTGGCATCGTCAGCCGGGCCGATGTCGTGCGGCGCATTTGTGTCGAACGCAGCGTCGCGGAGGTTGTGTCCGCGGCCGACATCGACTTCTCCGGATTCGATCAGAACCCGTCGGCCGCGGCGGAATTTACCGAAATCGCCGAACTGCTCGGTTGTCGCATCGATCACCTGACCGCGGCCGACGTCATGAGCACCGAGATCCGATCCGTCGCCCCTGACGCGCCGCTTGCCGCCGCCGCGAAACTGATGATCGTACACCGCGTCCATCATGTTCTCGTGCTCGACGGAGACGCGCTCGTCGGCTTGCTGTCGAGTTTTGACATCGTGCGCCATGTCGCCGAAGGCGGCGACACCGGCTAGGGCTTGCAGCGTTGCCGGGTCGGTCTGAAACGGCGCTGTCGCGGGTCTAGCGGACTATCGCCGTCGGGCAATCGATCCCGGATTCGAGTTCCGCGATACGTGCCGGCGAGTTCGCGAGCTGCGACACCGGCAGCACGAGCGTGGCCGGGTGATGACGGCGGGCCTGCGCGGCGATGTCTTCGAACGAGGGTCGCAGTAACGTTGTGATGGCGGTGTCGCGCCACTGCGCCGACTCGCTCAGCCGCGCCCGGATGCGCCCGGCGCCGGCTTCGCTCGCCGCCACGATGAGTCCGATGACAGGTAGCTCGTGCGCGCGCCCGATCCGATGGGCGACGGTCAGCGCGCGACGGCTCGCCGCCGACTGGTCGAGTACGACGACCACGGCATTGCCCGACCCGTCCGTGATCATTCGGGTCGCGGCTCCGCGCGCTACCCGCGGCATGCGATAAGTCGTCGCCGTGAACAGCAGCGTGACATCCTGGGATTGGGCGAGCTCGAGCACGGCCGTCGCGGTGCGCTGCCGGACGATATCGAACGTCCATTCGACCCCGACAGGCACCGGTGCCTGACGGACCCGGTGCATCAGCGTCGCGGCACGTTCGCGGATCCGGCGTTGTAAATCGTCGGCATCGATGCGCCGCGCGATATTCGTCGCGCGGCATACCTCGATGGCGAACGGCAGGCGCGCGGCACGCAACAAATCCGCGTCTTCGATCACGATCCACGACACCTGCGCCTGTCCGTTACCGGTCAGGGCACTGAGTGTTTCGAGCGCACGGGTCTCGGCACCGGCGCCGGCAATTGCCACGGCGATCCGACCGGACGCGTCGGAGCGGCGTTTCGCGTTCACAGCTCGCTACCGCGCGCGCCACGGCGACTGAAGCTGCGACGCTGTTCGGCCATGTTCGCGAGCGCGTCACTGATCCGGCGGTTCAGGGTCCCGTCCGGGAACCGTCCTTCGGCATCGGCGACGCCGCTCGGCAGTCCGGTCAGGAGCGACAGCCCCTCGTCGATATCGGCAACGGCATAAACGTGAAATTTCCCCGCGGCGACGGCATCGACTACGCGCTGGCGCAACATCAGGTGCTTCACGTTCGCGGACGGAATCAGGACACCCTGCCGGCCGGTGAACCCACGCTCCGCGCAGACATCGAAGAAACCCTCGATCTTTTCGTTCGCGCCGCCGATCGCCTGTACGTCGCCGTACTGGTTGACGGAGCCGGTGACGGCAAACGACTGCGCGATCGGGATCCCCGCGATCGCCGACAGGAGCGCGTAGAGTTCGGCCGATGACGCGCTGTCGCCATCCACCCCGGCATAGGATTGTTCGAACGCGATCGTCGCGGACAGCGACAGCGGCTCGCTGTTGCCGTAACGTGCGGCGATATAACCGGCGAGTATGAGTACGCCCTTCGAGTGCAGCGATCCGCCGAGGTCGGCTTCGCGCTCAATGTCGATCACCTTGCCGGTACCGAGCGCGACGCGCGCCGTGATCCGGCTCGGGCGTCCGAACGCATAGTCGCCAAGCTGAAGCACGGCGAGGCCGTTGACATGTCCGACCTTTTCCCCGTCGGTATCGATCAGCACATTGCCGTTGATGATTTCCTCGGTGATGCGTTCGCGCAGACGACCATTGCGCGATTCACGCGCGGCGATGGCGGCATCGACGTGTGCCGCCGAGATAGTGTGTTCGTCGGCGCGGGTCGCGTGGTAATGCGCCTCGCGCAGCAGGTCCTCGGTGAGGCGGATTTCCGTTGACAGTTTGCCGCGGTCGCCGGCCGCGCGCGCCGCTTCTTCGATCAGTCGATACATCGCACCGCGGTTCAGGGGCAGCAACTGATCGCGGTGCACGACATTGGCCATCACGCCGGCCAGCGACAGCTGGGACGCCGTCGTGCGATCCATACGGTCATCGAAATCGGCGGCGATTTTGAACAGATCACGAAATTCCGGGTCGAGCGACTGCAGCAGGTAGAACAATCGGCGTTCGCCGATCAGGATCACTTTCACCTTCAGCGGAATCGGTTCGGGTTCGAGCGCAACGGTACCCGACATCGCATAGGCCTCGGCGATCGATTCGATTTTTATAACCCCGGATTCGAGCGCCTGCTTCAGGCCCTGCCAGGCGAACGGTTCCGTCAACACGCGCGCGGCATCGAGCACGAGATAACCGCCGTTCGCGCGGTGCAGGGCGCCGGCACGGATCAGCGTGAAGTCCGTTGACAGCGTACCCATGTGCGCGCGATGTTCCACCCGGCCGACGAGATGGGCATAAGCGGGATGTTCTTCGCGCACAATCGGCGGCGCGCTGCCGGGTTCGCGTGAAATCACGACGTTCACGGCGTAGCGTCGTTGCGCGAAGTCATCGGGAACGAGCGCCATCGGGTGCTGATTGTCCGGGCTCATACGCAGCATGCGGGAATTCGCGATGACATCGTGTTCGACCGCGTCGAGAAACTCGATCAATCGCGGATGCGCCGCGTAGCGCTGACGCAGTTCCTCGACGAGGCTGCCGACGGCGAAACGCGTGACTTCGTTGTCGAGTTCCGCAACGCGCGCGCGGGCTTCGCGCATCTGCCGCGGCATGCTCTCCATCGCTTTCTGCAGTTTCTGCGTGATCGCCTCGACCGTTTTCTGAATCGCGCGCTGCTCCTTTTCCGGCAGCTTCTCGAATTCATCGGGCCCTATGGCCTCGCCGTCGCGCACCGGCGCGAAGATCATCCCGGACGGTGACTGCATGATGCGGATATTGCGCCGGCGAGCGTCCTTGTGTACGGCTTCGAGTGCTTCGTTCTGGTGGCTCTGAAATTCCGCTTCGATCGCATGCAGGCGGGAGCGATAGTCTTCGCTTTCGAACGCGGCCGACAGGGTCGTGCGCAACTCGTCGATGAATTCGTCCATGTCGAGGGCGAATTTTCTGCCCATGCCGGCAGGGAGTTCGAGCGCGGGCGGACAGTGACTGTCCTCGAAATTGTTCACGTAGCACCAGTCTGAGGGCGTTTCGCGCCCGTGGGCTACGCGCTGCAGCATCTGCTGTACGAATGCGTGACGGCCGGTGCCGGACGGCCCGAGTACGAACACGTTGTGACCATCGGGATCCATCGCCATCGCGAACTCGAGCGCGCTGATGGCCCGCTCCTGGCCGATCACCCCTTCGACACGTTCGACGTCAAGGCTCGAATCCGCGGCGATGTCGTCGTCGCCGCAGGGATGGAACAAATCGCTCAAACTCAAAGGTTCCGTCATAGCGGGATCCTTAATTCAGCGTGCCCGGGTCGGGCGCGGATTACCTACGCCACGAGCGTGACCGCACACTGCGCATGCGCGATGACATGCGCCGACACACTGCCGAGGAGCAGGCGCTCGAACGTGCCGCTGCCGCGCTTGCCCATTACAATCAGATCGACCGCGTTCGTGGCGGCATAGTTACAGATTTCCCCGGCCGTATGGCCCCACACCTGGACAATTTCGACGCCACCCGGTATCGACCCGAGTGCTGTTTCGACGCCCGGCACGATGTGTTCGCGTGCTTCCGCCTCGATATGTTTGCGCGCTGACTTCTTTGGAAACGCGTTGAACGGAGTGCTGCCGGGCAACACGGCTTCCGTAATTCCCGGCAGGGCGACGGTGGCTTCGCTGTGGGCGATGAGAACCGTCACGCGGGAATTGCAGTTACGCGCCAGCAGACCCGCGAACCGGGCGGCGGCCAGCGCGGATGCCGAGCCGTCCACCGGGACGAGTACGTGTTGTATCGTGTCCATTATTTTCTCCTCGCGTTACGGGGACGAAACATCGCGGCGCCCTGCGCTCGGGCGCATATGCCGGTTGTCCCGCGCGATCCCGCGTAGCCCGGCGCGAATTCTCGGGTCCGGGTACGCCGAACCGTGAAACCGGATCGCCATAATAGTTAGAAGCGGTCGCAAAAACAGAGGGTGCAACGTGACACCCTCTGTTTTTGCGACCGCTTCTATTAAATATAGCGTTAGTCACAACCCGGGCGATTGATCGGAGTCATCGGAAACGCTCACCGGATCAATCGCTGACCGGGGCACTGTCACCGGTGTCGCGGGCACGTGCGCCCCCGGCGGAAACCGGTAAAATTGGGCGCGAAGCACGCCCGTTATCACCGACAACAGAATTGCCGTCCATGTTTACGCTACGCTTCCCGGGCGCATTGCTCGTTCTGCTCGCATTGTGCGGGTTTTATTCGCCGCATCTCGCGGCGGCCGACCTGTCCGTCTGCGAGAACATCACGGTCTACGTCAGCAAGACGTGTCCTCATTGCGCGGCCGCAAAAGCGTTTCTCGCATCGCGGCAGGCGAGTTCGCCGCTGCCGCGGATCACGTATCGCGAAGTTACCGACGACCCGGCGGCACGCGAACAATTCTTCGCTCTGAACACGCGCGCCGGTATCGATCGACCGGGAGTGCCGATGTTCGATATTTGCGGACGCGTACTCGTCGGCTTCGACGAACAGGAACTGATCGCGGCGCTGTCCGGTTCGATGCCCGAAAACCACGAAGTCCACGCCGTCAGTGTGCCGTTATTTGGTGAACTCGACGTCACCCGGATTGGTTTGCCACTGTTCACCGTCGCGCTTGGACTCGTCGACGGTTTCAATCCGTGCGCGATGTGGGTGTTGCTGTTCCTGCTGAGTATTCTCGTCAACGTCCGTCGCCGCGACCGCATCGTCATGATTGCAGGTACGTTCGTGATCGTCAGCGGGCTCGTGTATTTCCTGTTCATGGCTGCGTGGCTGAACGCGTTTCTGTTCGTCGGATACTCGCGTGCGATCCAGATCACGCTCGGTGTAATCGCGCTCGTGGTCGGCAGCGTCCATGTGAAGGACTTTTTCGCCCTGCATCGCGGCGTGAGCCTCAGCATCCCGGACGCGGTAAAACCCGCTATATACACCCGCGTGCGCCGCATCGTGCAGGCGGAAAATCTGCCGGTTGCGCTGGCCGCAACGCTGCTGCTTGCGGTGCTCGTCAACATTGTCGAATTACTGTGCACCGCGGGGTTGCCGGCCCTGTACACACAGATCCTGTCGCGCTACGAGCTGTCGGCGACGAGCTACACCCTGTACCTCGTGCTCTATAACATCGCGTACATGGCCGATGACGCCGCCGTTGTCGCGATTGCCGTCATTACGCTCGGCCACCGACGGCTGCAGGAGCGCGAGGGTCGTTGGCTGAAGCTGCTGAGTGGCAGTTTCATACTGCTGCTCGGCGCCGTCCTGATTTTCGCGCCGGAGACGTTTCTGTTCTGAGTGTCCCCGAGGGGGCGGTAAAAAAAAAAGCCCCGGCGGGTGCCGGGGCCTGCAGGGGCGAGGCTGCGTTCAGTAGTCCCATTCGGCGAAGCGTTCACGCCAAGCGATGATTCGACGGCGCAGAACAGGCCCATGACGCTCGAGGATCGAGGCGACGACGATCGCGCAGATCCCGACGCACGCGAGTCCGCTCCAGCTCGTGAAATCGAATTCACGCAACGCGTCGTGGATCTGATGTCCGATGCCCGCGGCCAGCGCCACACCGCCGGCGAAGAAGACCGTTTTCTGCTCGGCCGAAAATCCGTAGATAACGACGGCGGCCCCGCTCACAATCGCCATTAATGCGCCCGCGAGCGACGGCCACAGGCACAGGTTGAGCATGAAACCAACGGCCAGGGTTACCGCGGCCGCGCGCGTATAACGCGCGGAACCCGCCGGGGCCGAGAAGCCGAGGTCGGCAAACAGCGTGCTCAGCACGAGCGTGAACACGGGCACGGCGGTTGCCTGCGCGGCACCGGCGGCGACCGCCGTTGCCGCCGCGCCGAGCGCGACGGCAAGCGCCACCGGCACGCGCGCGAGGTGCACGAGTCGCACACGGAATCCCGGATCCCCGTGACCGGGGTAACGGCATTGCCGGAGGATGACATAGACGATCGTTGCGCTAACGGTGAGCAGCAATTCATCGACTGCGTACAGGCAGAAGTTGCGGCCGAGCAGGATCGCGATCGGCAGAAACTCGATCGCAGCAGCGAGGTGACCCTCGCGGGTGGCGAGTGCGCTGTCGCGACGTCGCGCCGCCGCGAGTTCGTACAGGCTGACGACAACGAGCGCGAGCGCAATCGAACCGATCACGACCGGCAGGCGACTCGGCACGAGCAGCAGTAAATTGCTGCACAAGAACAATATCGTCAGGCGTTGCGCGGACCGTCGCGCGAATACGGCAAAGCCGAAGTACGCGATCGGACTCAACACGACGGCAGCCGTGGTGGCTGCCAGCAGCACGGATTCCCGACCCGGCGCCACCCACGCCGCGAACGTCGGCACCCCGGTCGCGGCTTCATTAACGAGCGAGTAACTCAATGCACCGAGTACCGTGACGCTGACACTGACGGCGCCGAGCGCGAGCGCGAGAAATGTTCGCGCGCCCTTGTTCTCGCGCACGACGCGACCGAGCACGACGCCGCTCAGTGCCAGCACGCCGCAATACGTCAACAGCGTGTAGAACCGCGCGAGGTCCGAACTGTTGCTCCAGCCACGCAACAGCATGACCGACAGCGATGCCATGAGCACGACGGATCCGGTCGTGCGCAGCACCGCGGACAGGCTGTGGTAATTGAATGGTCGGGGTTCCTGAACACGGCTCCCGCCCGGTACATCTCCACTTACATCGGGGGTGATAGCGCTCATGACTGATCCTCCGCTGATTGTTTCAGGGCGTCGAGTTCAGCGCGCAGATCCGCGCGTTGTTCCTCGTCGAGCAGGGACTGCTCGAAGCGCAGTGCGTCGGGTGCCGGGTCGTCGTCCGGTTCGAATTCCGCGATTCGGGCTTCCCAGCGTTCCAGCGTGTCGTCGATATCGATCGTGCCGGCGAAACGTTGCGCGTCGGCTACGGTGCGGGTCGCGACCGCGGCGCGTTCCCGGCTTTGCATTACGGTTCGGGTTTGCTCGAGTTCGCGGTAGCGGGCATCGATGCGTTCGATCGAAGCAGTAAGCTTCGCGATCAATGTCCGGTGACGTTCGAGCGCCTGTTCGGTCGCCGTGTGTTCGTCGATCACCGCCTGCTTGCGCCGCAGGCACTCGAGCGCGCGGTCTTCGTCGCTGTTGGCATAACGCACCGCACGTGCGGTCCATTGTTCCGCCGACCGGTGCAATTGTTCGAGCTTCGATTCGAGGCGCGCGCCGTCGGCCGTGATCCGCCGCAGGCGCGCCTTCGATTTCGCGGCCGCGACGCGCAGCTCTTTCAGTGATGCTTCGACGACGGCGTTATGGTTCTCCATCGTCGCGATCGCGCTGTCGACATTCGCCGCGAACGTTGCGGTAATGCGTTTGAAAAACCCCATTTCGTTTCTCCTGAAGTGTGTGAGTCTCAGGTTCGACGGTACGTGGTGGGTTATTAATACGATACTAAATTCGGGATTGTTTCAGAATACGAACCAAAAAGTATTCTATAAAGATACTTTTTGCCGAGTCCGGCCGGCAGACTCATCGCACGAGGTTCGCGCTGGATCCTCCGTGGCCGTCTATTGCGGCAAACCGGCCGCGCGCAGGGCCGCGGCGAATCGGGTCTCCACGTCCGGATCGTGGAATCGGGTCGCGCGTGCGCTGGCCGCGCGCAGCGCGGGAAACGCCTGGCGGAGTTTCGCGATTAGCGCCATTGCGGCATCGTCACGACCGCCGAGCGCGAACAATGCCGCCGCCACGAGGCGGTTGCGCGCGAGCTCGGGCGCCCGTCGCAGCAGGCGTTCGATGACATTGACGGACTCTTCGAGCTCACCGCTGAGGAAATGCGCGAGCGCGAGTTCGCGGTACAGACGGTTGTTATGCGGATCGTCCGGCGCGGCCGCGAGTGCATTGCGCAACAGAACGAAGCCGCGCTCGCAATCACCGGTGTGAATACTGATCGCACCGAACGTACCCGATGCCGGCGCGAAGCCCGGGTTGATCTCGAGCGAGGTCTCGACGTGAGCGCGCGCGGCGGCGAAATCGCCAAGCAAATCCTGATGCACGATTGCGGCAATCAGATGGGCGAAATAACTGCGCCGATCGGCAGCCAGGGATACGCCGATTTGCGCGAGCAATTCCGATCGTTGCGATGCCGTCGGCGCGAGCGGCGAGAACTCGAAAATGCGGTAGCGACAAAACACCGTCATCGCATTCGCCATCGCATTGTCCGGTTCGCGTGCGAGCACGGCATTGAGCGCCGTCGCGGCTTCGTCGTTGTGCCGATACGAGGTGATGAAATAGCCGGCGGCCTTCGACAACAGCTCGGCGTTCGACAGGGTCGCATTGTCCGCGTCACGAAGCTTCTCGAACGTACGTGCCTTGATTTGCAGCCGCACGGTGGAAGCAACCGTGAACGAGATTTCGTCTTCGAGATCGAAGATGTCGTCGAGACGGCGGTCGTAGCGTTCGGACCAGAGCTGCCGATCCGCTGCCGTGTCGACGAGCGCGAATGACAGGCGCAAGCGATCCCCGGCCGCCCGAATGTTGCCCTCGAGGCGGAAGTCCGCGTTCGCGGTGCTGTCGCGGCCCTGCACCGCGATCGCGCTCTGGCGGGTAAGGCCGCGCACGATGTCCTGATACAGTCCGGCGGCGAGTGATTCGATGCCGACGTCGCCGCTGATGACGGTGAAGGGCGTGACCGCGACCTTCGGTACCGCGGCCGTGGCCGCGGGGCCGGGCTGTGTAAGCCGCGGCGTTGCGGTACCGGGTTCGTCCGCGGCGGGCAGCAGACGATAGACCGACACCGGGTTCGTGATATTTTTCAGCGCCTGTTCGCCGATGAATTCGAACGCGGCGGATATTTTCGGACGTACGCTGTCGTAGACGCTGCCGGAGACATTGATGCCGCCCGGTACCGCAAGTGATTCGAGTCGCGCGGCAACATTGACCCCGTCGCCGTAAATCGAGCCGTCGCTTTTCTCGAGGATATCGCCGAGATTGATCCCGATGCGAAACTCCATGGCGTGGTCGGGTGCACGCGTGGCATTGCGTTGCGCCAGGCTTGCCTGGATTTCGATGGCCGAGGCGACCGCGCCGCCGACGCTCGCGAACACGGCGAGGACCGAGTCTCCGGCCATATCGACGACCCGACCGCCGTGCTGCGCTATCGCGTCGCGGAACACCCCGCGGTACTCGTCGAGCGTTGCGACGGTACGGCGCTCGTCGGTGCGCATGAGGCGTGAATAGCCGGCGGCGTCGGCGGCCAGGATCGCCGCGAGTCTTTCCGTCGGTTCATCGTCACTCGTCATCGTGTTTCTTCGCGCCGCCGGGCACGGACGCTCAGTTTTTCAGCGCCGCCATCTGGTTTTCGAATTCCCTCAGATCGAAGTAGTCACGCCACTTCGAGAGTTTGCCGTCGACGAACTCGAACGTTCCCATCACCGGCAGGGCGATGCGCGTGGCGCCGAACTCGAATGCATCGGTGCGTTCCGTGAGGACGACGCCATTCGCGTCTTCGGCGATGAAATGCACAGTCCATTCAACCCGGGTTGCCGGTTCGAGGAACGGTTCGATGAAGGCGCGGATTGCCGCTTTGCTGGTCAGCGGTTCCAGCGGTATGTTGTGATAAAACGGGTCGTCGCTGAACGCCTCGATGATGCCGTCGACATCACGCGCTGCCCATTTCGCGATGAAATCGCGAACTTTCTCGAGATTCGACACCGGGCTTGCTCCGAGTTGGTCGTGGAGCAGCAGTATACGCGTCCCGGATCAGGATTCGACTATAACGGGGGAGCGGGAACGTCGTCGCGCGCGATTCAGCCGACGGCCGAGTCGGGTTTTGCCGTGCTGCTTTTCGCGCGCTTGCGCATATACATATGCTGGTCGCCGTCGGCAAGCAGTGCATCGACGGAGTCATGGATGTTCGGGTCGAACCCGATAAAGCCGCACGAAAACTCGATCGCGAAGTGCCGCCCCGGGGTCTCGTTGTAGCGGGTCACGGCACTGTCAAGTCGTGCGATTACCTCGCGGGCTGTCGCGAACGAGGTATTCGCGAACAAAGCGACGAATTCGTCGCCACCGATACGCGCGAACAGATCGGTTTCGCGGAACTCCTGCTGCATCAGTTCGGCAAACGTAACGAGTACGGCGTCGCCTTCCGCGTGGCCGAACGTATCGTTGATGGGCTTGAAATTATCGAGATCGATGTACGCGAGCACCGTCGGCGTATTCTCGCGCACGCTCAGTTTCAGCACGTTGTCGGCACGTAGTGAAAACCCGCGGCGGTTCGAAATCCCGGTCAGCGAGTCGATCGTGGCAAGTCTGATCGCGGCGAATTCGCGTTCCGCCATTGCCGCGAGATCCTGCAGACTACTGACGTCCTCGGCGTCGAACTCGCGCGGATTCCTGTCGATGAGACACAGGGTTCCCAGCGGTTGACCGTTCTCGGCGCGCAACGGGCACCCTGCATAGAAGCGAATTTCCGGTCCATCGAGTACGAGCGGATTACCGGCGAAACGCCGGTCCTGGGTGGCGTCAGGAATGACGAACACCTCGCTGCCCAGGATCGCGTGTCCGCAAAATGAAATATCCCGCGGCGTCTCGAGCGCATCGAGGCCGTCGCTGGATTTGAACCATTGCCGGGATTCGTCGACCAGGCTGACGAGTGCGATGGGAACATCGAACAATCGCCGCGCGAGGCGGGTCAGACGATCGAATTTCTCCTCGGCCGGGGTGTCGAGGATATTCAGATCGCGCAGTGTCGCCAGCCGTTCACGCTCGCCGGACGGGATTGCCGGCGCCACGAATCCGCCTGCGGATGGACGCGAGGGATCCGCAGGGTCGTTCATGCATAGCCTCTGTTGCGGTGCACTCGCCACATGCCCTGTTAGCGGCACCCCGCGTGATTTTCTTGAACGCCACCCCGTCCGGGCGTCGGATTGCCTCGGGGCCGGCGGATCGGCACTGACGTATAATGCGCGGCCGCGCCGGCGAGACCGCGCCGGGACTTCCATGTCAAGAGGAATGAGTATGAGCGAAACACCCGATATCGTGCGCGCGAGCCTCGGTGAGATTGATTTCGATCCGCAGGCGCTGAAGGCCCGCTATCTCGCCGAACGCGACAAGCGTCTGCGCGACGACGCGAACGAACAGTATGTCGAGGTGACGGGTGATTTCTCGAACTACGTCGATGATCCCTACGTAACGCGCAGCGAACGCGAACCGGTGTTCGACGATGTCGAGATCGTGATCATCGGCGGCGGATTCGGCGGTCTCATGATGGGCGGACGCCTGCGCGAAGCCGGTTTCGACGACATTCGCGTGATCGAACAGGGCGGCGATTTCGGCGGCACCTGGTACTGGAACCGCTATCCCGGCGCGATGTGCGACGTGGAATCGTATTGCTACCTGCCGATGCTCGAAGAGCTGAATTACATACCGAAGCACAAGTATTCGTTTGCGCCGGAGATCATGGAGCATTCGAAGAACATTGCGCGGCACTACCACCTGTACGACAACGCCCTGTTGCAGACGACGGTGACCGCGATGACGTGGGACGAGGCAGTACGGAAATGGGTCATCGAAACCGATCGTGGCGACCGCATGACCGCACGTTTCGTTGCGATGGCGAACGGGCCGCTGAGCCGGCCGAAACTGCCCGGCATTCCGGGCATCGATTCGTTCAAGGGTCACACGTTCCACACGAGCCGCTGGGACTACGACTACACCGGCGGGAGCAGCGAGGGCAAACTCGACAAGCTCGCCGACAAGCGCGTCGGGATCATCGGCACCGGCGCGACCGCGGTGCAGTGCATCCCGCATCTCGGGGCCGCGGCGAAACGTCTCACGGTGTTTCAGCGCACCCCGTCGTCCGTCGATGTGCGTAACAACAGACCGACCGATCCGGCCTGGGCCGGGTCACTCGAACCCGGTTGGCAGGAGCGCCGCATGGAGAACTTCAACGTCCTCGTCAGCGGCGGCGATCAGGACGAGGATCTCGTGGCCGACGGCTGGACCGATATCTTCCGCAATCTCACCGGGATCGCGGCGAAGACCGCATCACGCAAGCTCGGCCGTCGCCTCACCGCGAGCGAGAAAGCGCAGTTGATGGAAATGGCCGACTACCAGAAGATGAATGCCGTGCGTGCCCGCGCCGAGGCGATAGTCGAGGATCCGGAAACCGCGGAAAAACTGAAGCCCTGGTACCGCCAGTTTTGCAAACGTCCGTGCTTTCACGATGAATACCTGCCGACGTTCAACCGGCCGAACGTGGAACTCGTCGATACCGAGGGGCGCGGGGTCGAGCGCATTACGGAACACGGGGTCGTTGTCGATGGCAAAGAGTACGAACTCGATTGCCTGATTTTCGCGACCGGTTTCGAGGTGGGGACAACGTATACGCGCCGCGCCGGTTACGACATCGTTGGCAAGGGCGGACAGACGCTGAGCGCGAAATGGGAGCACGGCTTACGCACGCTGCATGGCCTGCAGACGCACGGATTCCCGAATTGCTTCTTCCTCGGGTTTACCCAGAGCGCGGTCACGGTGAACGTGCCGCAGTCGCTGAACGAACAGGCGCGACACGTCACCTACATCCTCGACGCGGTCCGCAAGCGCGGGGCGAGCATGGTGGAAGCCACGCTCGCGGGCGAGGAAGCCTGGCTAGAGGAAATGCGCAGCAAGGCGAGAGTGGGCGAGGAGTTTCGGGCCGAATGCACCCCGGGTTATTACAACAACGAAGGCAAGGCCGGTAATCCGCATGGCTTTTTCTCGTTTGCCTATGGTGCCGGGCCGCTGCGGTTTTTCGAGATCCTCGACGAATGGCGCAGCAGCGGCGCGCTGGATGGCTGCGAAATTTACTAGTGCCGCCGGCGTTTACGGTACCGCGCCACGGCGAGGCCCCGCGCCCTGCGCAGGTCGATAGCGGCTCCCGTGCTGACGCAGTGCGGGCGAAACGCGAGCCACGATCCCGTGCCGCGGTGAGCCATTATCGTCGCCAACGGACGACCGCGGGATGTCTCTGATCCCCGCGATGCCGAAGCGCTACGCGCCCGAAGCCGTTTACCTCGGCGCCGTCGTGGTGATCGCCGCGTTCGCGCTCGCCGCGGCGTGCGGACACCCGCTGCTGCCGCGCTGGACCGGCCTGGCGTGGACCACTGCCGCCGGCGTCCCTGCGCCCGTGATCGCTGCCTGGGTAGTTGCGTTCACCCTGCTCGGCCTAGCGATTACGCATCCGCTGTTTGGCCTCGCCGGCTATTTGCTGTGCGCGTATTCGATCCAGGGTACGGAGCCGAGCTATCAAATGCTGTATCGCGAAGGCGGGCTCCACTGGGCCGCGTTGCTGGCCGTCGCGGCCGGTGTCATCTTTCAGCTGCGGCATGATTCGCGGCTGCGATTCCCGCGCGACCCGCTTGCGCTGGCCGTCGCCGCATTTCTCGCCTGGGTCGCCGTGTGCTACCTCGTCGCGCAGATAGCGGGCCGTGACGCGCCGCCGCGCTGGAACCGCGAACCGGTGTATTTTCTGCACTGTTTCGCGGTGTTCTGGCTGAGCTCGAGTTTCGTGCGCGGCCGCGAGCAGCTCGCGGCGCTGATCGGTTTGCTCGCCACTGTGCTCGCGTTTCGCTGGCTGACATCGCCCGTCGTCGTCTTTAACGAGAGCTACCTCGCGAGCTATCTCGCACTCGCATGCCCGCTCGTACTCGCGTTGTCACTCATGTTCGACAAGCTCGTCGTGCGCATCATGTGGATAATCGCGGCGCTCGCCATGATCGGTTTGATTCTGCATATCCAGAACCGTGCCGCGGTTGTTGCCGTCATCGTCGCAATGTTCATTTTCGTGCTCGTGTCGTTGAGCCGCCTGCGTGCCACGATCCTGAGTATCGCACTCGTAATTATCGTCGTGTTCGGCTTGCCGCGAACGGAGGTCTGGGAGCGATTCGATGCACTGCGCGATCATCTGTCACCGGGGTCTGAACGCGTAGCCCTGTGGTATGGCGGCGTCGCGATGTTTCGCGAGTACCCGGTATTCGGTGTGGGGCCGGGCCAGTATTCGAGTGCGGTGCCGCTGTACACCGATGGCATTGGTCGTGGCGGGCAGCCCGATGCACACAACAGTTTTGTCGAGGTGCTGGCGGAGACCGGCGCCGTCGGCCTGTTACTGTTCTGCTGGATGCTGCTCGTCGCGCTCGGGTATGCCTACCAGGTAACGGCGAGCAGGAACGCGCGCGACTGGGTGCGCGGCGCGGCGCGCGGACTCTTCGCGAGTCTGTGCGCGGTAATTGTCGTCAGTCTGCTCAACAGTCGCCACGATCTCACCCTGCTGTACGTCGTCTTCGGTATGGCGTGCGGCGTCCGCGCATGCTGGTTCGATCGCCGTTCATCTGCCGCCTGAGTCCACGGGGCCGGCGCAGGGATCGCGGGCGTGATGCGGGAAATGACCGCTCACCGCAATGGCGAAGCCGAGGAGAATATACGGCAGGGCCTGATCGTGACGCGTGATGAACATGCCGACGGCGAGGTAGGCGACGATGCCGGCGGCAAGCGCCCGCGCCTCCGGCGCCGGCCAGTGCCGCGCGCTCGTGCGACCTTTCTGCCACATGAGCACAAGCACACTGCCATACAAGGCGCAGTACAACAGTAAACCCGGCAGGCCGAGTTCCGCAGCGACGGCGAGAAAATTATTGTGCACGGCGTAATCGCTGTTCAGCGTGGCAGGCGTGTATTGCGCGAGATACGTCGGCGATCGCCCCGGCCCGACCCCGACGAACCAGTGCTCGCCGATGACACGGGGTGCCGCGCGCCATAACGCGATACGCTCGTACACACCGGCGTCGGCCGCCGTTGGACCGTCGTCGAGGAGCCTTTCGAAACGCTGTATTGCCCCGGATGTCTGCAAACCGATGACTGCCACGGCGAGTAAGGGCAGAGCGATCAGCAGCATGTGGCGACGCGAGCGGAACTGCGCGAGCATCACGAGAGACACTATTACGAGCGCGATGATGGCGCCGCGATTCGCTGCCGCGAACACGAGCACGACGAGCGCGATGGATATCGCAGTGCCGGCAAGTCGCAGTCGCCGCGTTTCGGCGGCCGTCGCGACGGCAAGGCATAACGGTAACAATATGACGCTGAGGCCGGCGAAATCCGCCGGGCGCAATTTTATCTCGGCCGCGAACAGTACCCATTTGCTGATGAGCAGTGCGCCCGCGAACAGCGCGAACGTGTGCAGATCCCGCCGCGAGCGTGTCGCGACCGCGGCGGTAAACATGAGCAGCCCGGCGTTGACGAGGCGACCCGGGTGGTGTTTCAGATCGAATGTAGCCGGCAGGTCGAGCCAGTTGTCACTCGTGAGCAGGCAGTAAGCGCCGGACAACAGACTCCAGCCGACGAAACACAGCATCAATGCACCCGGAGTGCGGTTCGTTCTCGGAGCGTTGTCGCGTTGGCGCGCTATCCACAACACCGTGCCGGCCGCCGTCAGGCCCGCGATGAGTTCCGGCAAGAAGTGCGCGAATACGTATTCGACCCCGGTCGTGTAGCGTGGAAAACCATGCACGACCCCGACGTAGACGAGCAGACCGGCCATTGGCCACACGGGCACCGTCGTTAACAGACACAGGCCGACGATGGCGACGAAGATTACCGTTGCATAGGCCGGGTCCCACGCGCTCGCGATTCCCGCGATCGCGAGCGCGATGGTTGCGAGGTACAGGGCCAGACCGCGTCGTCTCGCGGTATCACTGTCGAGCAGCTGCCGGATCAATGCCTGCATGAAAGCGTTACCGGTTGACCGGTTGCATGTTGTTGCTCGGAGGGATACGTCACGCAGCGAAGTCTAAGTCATCTTCCCGTGAGGCAGTAACGCGGGTGAGTCGGCAATTCCATCAGGGGATGCCGGCAAGCTAACATACACGCGATGAACAACCTGACTTCTGCTCCGCTTCCGGATGCGCATTGCGAACTCGATGCGTCGTCGCCCGACTGGTTCAGCCAAGCGCTTGCACATCCGTGCCGGTCGCGCTTCGTCGATGTTGATGGCTGCAGGATCCACTATCTCGACTGGCAAACACCGGCGGATGCGTCGCCCGAGCGCGGGATCCTGTTCGTCCACGGCGGCGGTGCACATGCAAACTGGTGGCGCTTTATCGCCCCGTTTTTCGCTTCCGGATTTCGGGTCGCGGCGCTCGACCTGAGCGGCATGGGGGACAGCGGCAGGCGTCCCGAGTATTCGGCGGCGCTGCGCGCGCGGGAGATGCATGCGGTAATCCGTGACGCGGGCCTCGGCGCGCGTCCGTTCGTGGTCGGGCACTCGTTCGGTGGCTACATGACGTTGCGTTTCGGGGTCGACTTCGGTGAGGAAATCGCCGGTGCCATCATCGCCGACACCCCGGTCAGACGTCCTGGTGACCCGCCGCCGGGGCGCGACAAGCGGGTGTTCAACCATACGCGGACTTACCCGACGTTCGACGAGGCCGTGGCGCGATTCCGCCTGCTGCCGGCGCAGACCTGCGAGCACGCGTTCATCGTCGAATTTATCGCCCGCCATTCGCTGAAACGCAGTGATGACGGCTGGGTGTGGAAATTCGATCCACAGGCGATGGGCGCGAAACGCTGGGAGGAACCGTTCCACGAACATATGCAGAACATGCGCTGTCGCACCGCGTTGATCCACGGTGAACTGAGCGCGCTCGTCGACGCCGAGCGCGCAGGCTATATGTCGGAGCTGATGGGGCCGGCTTCGCCGGTGATCGAGATTCCGCAGGCGCGGCATCACCTGATGCTCGATCAACCGCTCGCTTTCGTCAGCACGGTGCGTGCCGTACTGCAGGGCTGGATCCGGGCTGAGGGCTGAGCCGCGCTCCCGGCCTCGGGAATCGCGTAACGAACGTTCTGTCAGTACGCGGCCGCTAATGTCCGTGGGCGAGCGTCGTGTTCAGATCTTCGAGCGAATAGGCGGTTTTTAGCCAGTAAATTTCGATCGGCTCATTGATCCCTTTCAAATCGGCGGTGCCGCAACGCACGTAACTCGTGCCCGGCTCGGGGTTCGCGCCAACCCGACGCTGGAAACTCCCGGAACACAATATGCGATTTTCCTTCGGGAACAGTTCGCTCATTTCTCCGAAGGCAGATGGCTGCACGCCCTCGATGCGGAACGTGATGTTGACGTCGTTGCCGTGGACGTCGTCGCCGCCGGCCGAAATCGCCCAGACCTCGCCGTAGTGCAGTGCCATGCGGTAATGGATCGGTACGTTCGTTGTCCGCTTGTTGCGGTACTGCACGTGATCTTCGAGCTTGACCGCGGCTTTTTGCGCCTGTTGCGCGTCTTCGAACGTGGCCAGGAAGCCGTCGCCGGTGCTTTTGAAAAAACGACAACCGAATTCGTTGAGGATGGGTTCGGCGATCTGCGTGAGGCGTTGTTTCAGATGGTACGCCATGTGGTCGTTTTCGCTCGCGATCATCGACGAGCCGCATAAATCGAGCACGAGTATTGCTTCGATGCGGTGACCGAGGCTCGCCGCCGGGATCATGACGGATTGATCCCAGGGCTGTTCCTCTTCCGGTTCCTCGACCACTTGCGGGGCGTTGATTTTCAGGGTCCAGTGCGCGATGCGCAGGACGAACGGCGGGGTGAGGTTCTGCGCGCTCGAGATTCTGACCCAGTCGTCGCCGCGGCGATAAAACGTCCCGTTACTGCTCCAGTCCTGCACCGCGACCGTACCGTCCTCATTCGCGCTGAGTTCGAGATGGCGGCGCGACACGCGGTCGTGGCGCAGCACGATGTCGCTGTTCGGATCGCGGCCGACATGCACCGTCGGCGTTTCGACCGTTTCATCGGATACCGAACCGCTATTGTGATCCCTGACCCTTAAGTTCCAGCGCATGCCCGAACGACACTCCCTCCGCGAGACCATCGATGATACCGGATTCCGCCGGTCGAGCAGAAGCAGTCATCCCGGTTGTCGCCTCGTTCTCATCCGTATGCGGGAGGATGGTTGCCGCACGAGCCGCCGCGCGCGACCCGATTTCCCGCCGGCGCGCGAATCGCGGTCGTCTTACTGGATCAGCATGTCGTCGATTTGCAGGCCGCTCGTCGAGGCCAGATTCAGCGCGCCGATGATGGTACCGGTGCTGGTACCGGTCGGGTCGTTCAGGCATACGAGTTTCGTGGCATAGCCGACCGACAGCAATTCACGAACCTGCGCGGCGTGTTCGCCGTAGCGGGCGGCGTCGACGCTGATGATGCGGTGACGGTAACGGCGCGCGGTGGCGTATTTCGCATTCGCGACGAGTGATTGCGCGGCGCCGACACTGACGATTTCGATGAACTCGGCGTTCCACAAACCCGCGTTCGCGGCGAAATACTGGTCGAGAATGCGCGCGCGCTCCTCCTCGACGATCGTAATATTCGCGTCGAGCAGGATCACCCGCACGCTTTTGAGACGGCCGAGTCGTTCGAGCATGCGACCCGTCAACTGACAGTTTGCCGGCGCGTTGTGGAACAGATCGGTGTAGCGTTCGTGCTCGTCCTCGCTCTTGCCGCGCGCGCTCGGTACGATGCAGAACTTTTGCGTCGGGCGGGCGTCCATCGTGTCGAACAGGCGCGCGACGGATTCCTTGATCTGCGGCCACGGCAACAGGGTCGCGTCGGCATCGCGGGTGAGCAGCGCGTAGTTCGCGCCGGTCATCCCGTCGTGTTCGCCTTCGACGGCGCCACGGCAGGCGCGCGCGAGCGCCGGGGCACCACGCTGCAGGTCCGTATTGGCCTGGGATTCGAACACCCAGATGGGTTCGGTCTCGGGTTGCGTGTCGGGTATCTCGGGGAGGCGGGCGTTCGCCGGGGAAGTCGCCATGATTCCGTGCCCTCGTGCGGTGATCTCCGTATGGATAGCGTGACGGCGGCGCCCGAACTTGAGCCCCGGCGGGCAAATTTGTGATCTCCGTCAGACTGTTTCGGCGCCGCCCCGGGCGCCGCCGGCTCACGCCGCGGTGAAACGGTTCGCCGGGCGCGCGAGGCCGAGGTTTTCCCGCAGCGTGGTCCCGGCATAGTGCGTGCGAAACAGGCCGCGTCGCTGCAGCTCCGGAATCACCTCGTCGACGAACCGGTCGAGGCCGGCGGGCAGAAACGGAAACATCACGTTGAATCCGTCGCAGCCGCCACTTTCGAACCAGTTTTGCATCTGATCGGCGATATCCGTCGCGGTGCCGACGATTTCGAGACTGCTGAAGCTGCCGCCGACGTACTGGGCCAATTGCCCGACGGTGAGCTTGTCGCGCTCGGCCATCGCGATCAGCTTTTGCTGGCCACTCTGGCTCGCGTTGCTCGCGGCCAGCGGCGGCAGCGGGGCGTCGAGAGCAAAATCCGACGCATCGGTACCGAGCAGGACGGACAGGGTCGCGATGCCGCTGTCGGGGTGGACGAGGCTGTCGAGCCGCGCTTTCATCTCCTCGGCGTGCGCCCGCGAGTCGCCGACAACGACGAACGCGCCGGGCAGGATTTTCAGCGCCTCCGGTGCCCGGCCGACCGCGGCCATGCGGGTTTTGATGTCGTCGTAGTAGGCACGGGCGTCATCGAGGTTGTTCGCGCCGCCGAACACGACTTCCGCGGTGGCGGCGGCGAGCGCGCGGCCAGCATCGGACGCACCGGCCTGCACGATCACGGGCCAGCCCTGGATCGGCCGCGCGACGTTCAACGGTCCGCGCACATCGAGATATTCGCCGTGGTGATCGAGCACATGCAGTTTCGCGGGATCGAAATAGATCCCGCTGGCCTGATCGCGAATGAAAGCGTCGTCGTCCCAGCTGTCCCACAGACCGGTGACGACATCGTAGAACTCGCGCGCACGTTGGTAGCGATCGTCATGCTGCATATGGTCTTCGAAACCAAAGTTCTTCGCTTCCTGTGGATTGACCGAGGTGACGACATTCCAGCCGGCACGGCCATTGCTGATGTGGTCGAGCGAGGCGAATTTTCGCGCAATATGGTACGGGTCGTTGTACGTCGTCGAGGCGGTTGCGATCAGGCCAATGTGTTTCGTCGTCACCGCGAGTGCCGGCAGCAGGGTCATCGGATCGAACGAGGTAACCGTCGCGCTGCGTTTCAGCGCGGCTTCGGGCATGTTCATGACGGCGAGATGGTCGGCCATGAAAAAAGCGTCGAAACAACCGCGCTCGAGCGTCGCGATGAATTGCTGGTAATGCGCGAAATTGAAGTTCGCGTCGGCGTAGGCGCCGGGGTAACGCCACGCCGCGGTGTGGATGCTGACGGGGCGCATGAACGCGCCGAGGTGCATGTGTCGCGGGGAATTCATGGCGCTTGTACGGTCGTACGGGAGCACAGGGCGGTGTTCATGTGGGGCATTGGATCATCCTGGGGTAGACGGGGTGCATGGCAGCTGCCGGCGACGACCCGGGGCGGCGCAAACGGGCGCGGCGCGGGCAGCGGTAGCGACATTATCGCCGCGCGGCGAGCGCGAGCCAATCGTTAGCGGCCGCGTGGACTCAATACATGCTCGGGATTATGCAACACCGGCCTTGATGGATTCCCCTCAAAGCGCGGGGAAGGGACAGCGATGGGGTGTAGACCGTAGTTCCGGTCCCGAAGCTACCGTGTTCCGGATCTACGCACACGTGTTTAGCGACGCGGCTGCGATCCGTAGCCGTTGCCGAGGAACGCGCCACCGGCACGCGTACGGCTGCCCGCGGCATTGCCACGGAACGTGCGAGTGGTCCCGCCCGCCCTTGGCGCAACCGTCGCGCGCGTCGAGTCCCCGCGCGACACGATGCGATCACCGCGCGCCGGGGACGCGCGACGATTGTGGCGTTCCACGCTGCGCGACCGCGGTGCGACGGCCACGTTCCCGCGTGCCACCGGGGTTTCGCGGGGCCGCGCATCACGCCGTTGTTTGTTGTTGGTCTGCGCCCGCATTTGCAGCGGCGCGGTGCGTTTCGTTGCGTCGGGGTGACGGGGGGTGACCGGTGGTTTCACCGTGACGGCGTTGTTGCGCGGGCGTGCACTTGCGCCGCGGGCCGCCAAACCCCGGTCCGCGCGCCTCAGTTCCCGGGGTTCTGCCTGGATCCGCGGTCGCGCGAGCGCGCCGTTGCCGAGCAGGCCGTTGTTCGCCCGGAAGCTGTTGCCGGTGCCGGCGCGCTTGTGTGAATTGCGGATCCGATCGCTCGAATGCCGACGGCGTTCGGCGTGCAGGCGGTCGATCCGTCCGTGGCGCCACACCTCGCCGGCAGCGTGCCGCCGGTGATCGTGACGCGCATTCGGGGCGTGGCGCGGCCACGACGATCGCCGGTCGCGATAACGCGGCCCGTAGTAGCGATTGCGAAAGTAGGGATGAGCGTAGTGATCGTGCCGGTAGATCCGGATCCCGTGGGTCGCCCAGCCGAGTGCGTAGACCGAGGTCAGTCCCCAGAACGAGCGCGACAGGAACGGGTGCCGTGGCGCGTACGGATAGTAGTACAGCGGGTACGGCTGGCTGTAGTAGTGATAGACCCGGGTAGTCTGCGGCACGATGACCGCGCTCGGGTTGTAGTACGGCACGTACACGGTATCGGTGCTCGCGGCGTTGATGGCGATGGCCTGCGGGCCGCGACTCACGTGCTGGCGTTCGTCGCTGCGCAGATTGCCGGCGTTGTAGGCGCGTTCGCGAAACCGGGTGATCGCCCGCATCAACGTCGCTTCCTGGGCGATGACCGCGTCGCCGAGACGCGCGGTCCAGGCGAGGTCGGAGTCGAGCACGGCGAGCACTTCGGGGTAATTCAGCAGCGCCACGACGCTGTCGTCCCAGTTCGCGTCGGGTTCGAGACCGGGATCGCTGCGCTGCGCTTCGAGGAAGCGGGCGGCCTGGACGATTTGCAGCGGAAACGTCGCCGCCGGCAGCACGATCGCGAGCAGTTCGTCAGGGTACAGCGCGATCGGCGACGCGAGGGCTTCGAGCGCATTGTCGTCGAGGATCGCGATATTGTGCTCGCCGGTCGGGTCCTGTTCGTCGAATGCTGTCGCGGCGATGACCCCGGGGCCCGCCGCAGCGAGCGCGACGAGCAGCATGATGCAACGCAACAGACGCGGCCGTTCGCGGTGGCTCGCTGGCGTTTTCGGCATGGCTCGTCTCCTCTTTGTCCGCGGATCCGGGGTTGCGGACGATGGTGCGATCCTGCGGCCTGGCGGCTGAATCCCTCCTGAATACGGGCCCCGCGCCGATCAGCGCACGATGACCCATACGATTGTGACCACGATCCAGCTGAATTCGTTCGCGATTTCGCTGATCAGCGAGCCTTTGCGATTGCGGTCGAAGCCCGCTTCACGCAGCGACATGAAGATCTGGCCGAGGCGGGTGCCAATCGTGAAATGCCCGGTCAGGATGGCGAACATCGATACCCCCGCGCCGCCGACGAAGGCGATATTCGCGGCCAGGGTCAGTTGCGGCACACCCTTGAAAAATACCGCGAGGTAACCGCGCACGAGCGGATCGGTGATGCCGAGCGCGTGACGCCGGCCGATCACGAGCGTGACGGCAATGCCGGCGACGGCAATCAGGGTGGTCCACGTATCCACGGTCGTCCAGATCACGGCGTCGCGCCACAGGAAGATCGCCGTGTCCGCCGCCATCATCGTCGCCCAGGCCGCATAGACGATCACGGTCTGGCGTGTAATCCGGCTCGGCAGCGTTTCATGCGCGCGGATCGACAGCGACAGGTTGATGAGTAGAAAAATCCCCCAGAACACGAGCCAGGTGATGCTGACACCCTCGGTCGTTTCCAGCATGCGCACGCCCTGAAACACGCCGAATCCAACCGCGCACAGTAACTGTACCCAGAACAGGGTGTCGCCAATGTAGCGCTGCCGTCGCGCACGTCGCGCCATGTTCGCGCCGATTACTGTTTCGCCGTAGCTCACGTCGTCATCTTCGTTCGGGTAGCCGCCTATCGAAACAGTTTCCCCCGGGCCGCGCAAGCAGTGCCGGCGCGTTGGAGCGCTGTGAGCGATTCGCTATGATGCGTCACAGGCGAACGTCGTCGGTCCGACCAGGGAACCCACATGATTTACGAAGCCCGCACCTACCAGCTGAAACCGCGCGCGTTACCGGAGTTTTTCGAACTGTTCGCGAAAGCTTATCCGGTACGCGAAAAAGTCTCGAAGCTGAGCGGTCTGTTCTACACCGACATTGGCCCGCTGAACCAGGTCGTGCATCTGTGGCCGTACAAGAGCCTCGCGGATCGGGAACGCAAACGCGCGCAGTTCGCCGGCGGCGAGATCGCGGGCTGGCCGCCGCCGATCGGTCATCTCGTTGAGGACATGCGCGCGGAGATCTTTATCCCGGCACCGTTCACGCCGAAGATGGCGAGCGGCGCCATGGGGCCCGTTTTCGAATGGCGCGAGTACGAGATCCTCCCCGGAATGCTCGCGGAAATGTATGCGAACTGGGAACAGGCCCTGCCCAGGCGGCTCGAGATGTCGCCGCTCGTCGTGGCCATGCACTCGGAGATTGGCGGCCTGAACAAGTTCGTGCATATCTGGGCCTATGACAGTCTCGATCAACGCGCCGCGGTGCGCGCCGAGGCGATCAAAAAAGGCATCTGGCCGCCGAAAGGGCGTCGCCTCGCGCTGAAGTCGCAGCAAAGCAAAATACTGCTCGCCGCGCCGCCGTCGCCGCTGACTTAGCTGACGTGTCCTGACCCGCCGCCCTGTCGGCGACAATTCGACAGCGACGTCGTGGACGGTATTTCTTTCGAACAACGAATAAGGAAGGGTGACGATGGAATTTGGTCAATACGGGGTGTTTGCATTCACCGACGTGATGGATGCGGCGGCGCTTGCCGACATGACAAAACGGCTCGAAGCGCTTGGTTATTCGGCGTTGTGGTATCCGGAGGCGTTCAACTACGAAGCGTTCGCGATGGGGGGCTATCTGCTCGGCTGCAGCGAGAAACTCATCGTCGCGAGCGGCATCGCGAATATCTATGCGCGTGACCCGGCTGCCGCCGTGATGGGCCACAATTCCCTGAACGCGTTGTACGGGGGGCGTTTCGTGCTCGGCCTCGGGGTCTCGCATGCGCCACTCGTCGCGGACGTGCGCGGTCACGAATACAAAAAACCGCTGGCCACGATGCGCGCCTATCTCGACGGCATGGACCAGGCCTTCGAAGCGCTCGGCGGCGCGCCGGCACAAAAGCAGGTCGTGCTCGCGGCGCTCGGGCCGAACATGTCGAAACTGTCCGGTGAACGCACGCTCGGTGCGTTCCCGTACAACATCACGCCGGAGCAGGCGACGATTTCGCGCGATCTGATGGGGCCGGACGCGGCGGTAATTTGTGAACAGAAAGTCTGTTTGTGCACGGACCCGGCAAAAGCGCGTGCCGTTGCGCGTGCGGCGCTGGCGCCGTACCTGCCGCTGCCGAATTACTACAAGAACTGGTTTCGCCTCGGCTTCAACGAAGCGGATCTCGAAAATGGCGGCAGCGATCGGCTCATGGACGCGATGGTGTACTGGGGCGATGCGGCCGAAATCCAGGCGAAGCTCAACCGCTATTTCGAGGCCGGAGCCGACCAGGTCGTGATCCAGGCACTGCGTACGGACGACCAGCCGGGGCCGGACTGGGCCGTACTCGAGGCGCTCGCCCCCGGCGCGTGAGCACGCCGGTCATCCCCGGCGTGCGCTATTCGCCGTTGTCGCCGGTACCGCGGCCCTTGCCGGTCAGCGTTACCGGGGGCGGGACGACCCCGAAGCCGGTTGTCGCCGCGACGATCGCACGCGCTTCCTCGATACCGTAGGTGTGGGCGTCGCCCTCGCTGCGCGCCGGCGAGAACAGGCCGGTCTCCGGGTCCGGCAAGCCGTTTTCGGCCTGTTTCAGGTGTACCGTCTGGGTCGGGTAGGCGAACTCCACGCCGAGGCGTTTCGCCAGCCGCAGGCAGTCGATCAAAAAGCGATGCCGCTCGCGCAGCTCCGTACCCCATTCCGGGGTGCGCCAGAAGATGTAGACGAGAATCTCGAGCGCAGACGCGCTGAATCCATTCAGGTAGACGTGATAGCTGTCCTTGCGGGTGTAGGGGTGTTGACGCACGATTTCGCGGATCCCTTCGCAGAACGCTTCGATACGTTCCGGCGGCGTGTCGTAGGCGATGGCGAATTTGCAGCTCAACCGGCGGTAAGTCCGCGCACCCATGTTGTCGACGGCGGCGGTGATCAGCGTCGAGTTCGGCACCGAGACGAGTGAATTGTAGAACGTGCGGATCCGGGTACTGCGGAAGCCGATGTGTTCGACCGAGCCTTCGACATCGCCGATGATCACCCAGTCCCCGACGTGGAACGTCTGGTCGAGCAACACGGTAATCGAGCCGAACAGGTTACCGGCGACATCTTTCGCCGCGAGGGCGAACGCGAGGCCGCCGAGTCCAAGCCCTGCGAGCAGGCTCGTCACGTCGATATTGAGGTTATCCGCGATGAACACGACCCCCATGACGGTCACGAACACCTTCAGCGTCTTCGTGACGAGCGGTACGAGCGCATCGTCGAGTTTGCTCTGCGTGCGCGATGCCGCCTGGTTCAGAAACGCCGTGGTCAAATCGACAAGGCGATAGGCCACCCATACGGTGGCGAGGCAGGCGAGAAACTTCACCGACACGAGCAGGATGAGCAGCACCGATGCGGGCAGGCCGAGCATGTTGACCCCGGCCCACCACATGAACGCCATGACCATGAGGCCGAACGGCCGCAGTATCGTATCCGGAACCTCGCGGTAAACCCCGCGGGCCCAGCGCGCGCGCCAGATGCGCACCCCCAGTGCGAGCAGCATCGCGATCAGCTTGTCGACGATGAAGCCGGCCAGGATGATCGCGGCGATACCGAACCACTGCCATTGTTCGAGGATCAACTGCTGCTCCTTGAATCGCGGCGGGATCATCGCGCGCAATTTCAGGTGGACCGGCAGATGGGCCACGGCATCGTCCGCGACGCCTTCGACTTTTTCCTGCGTCGAGACTTCATCGAGCAGCGCGGGCAGCGCGGCGACGGTGGCGCTGCTGAACTGCCAGCCGACGTTGTCGACGAAAACAATCTCGATCGCGCCGTTCTCGTAGGTGTTGAAGACGTAAGGTTTGCCCGTGGTCCGCGTGGAGACGCGTTTCGTGTTCGGGATGCGCGTGTGATCGATCACCTCCTGCAGCATCCATGCGGCGTCGCGGCCTTTCTCCGTTCGTATGAGCGGACTCACCGCGGACAGGTCGAGCGTCGAGATGGCCTGCTCGATTTGCGCGTCTTCGCCCGCCCGCGTCGCATTCATCGCATCAAGGAACGTTTCCATCGTCGCACGCGGCGATCGCAACGACTCCGGGATTGGTTTCGGCTCGCTCGCTGGCGCGGGCTCGCTGTCGTCGGCGGCGACGGCGGCGAACGACATGCCGAGCAGGGCGACGAACAGGCAGCGAATTATCAGGGGGTGCAGGGCGACGCTCATAGGTTCATTCCGGGATCATGGCTGGCCGCGCAACCATAGCGTATCTTTCACTTTCGCTCGACCGTGCACAGGTGAATCTGCCGGATAATTGCGCTAGTCTCACCGGACCCATTACGGTGTTGGAGGCGAAGATGGTTAATGTCGCGGAAGTATCCACAATCGATCTGACGGTTGAGGAAATGGAACGCCACGTCGCGCGTTTCAAGGACCAGAAAAGTTCGGACAAGGCGTTTATCGATACCCGGATCCCCGGACACGAGCGTGAAATTTTCAGCATCATCGGTGGCGGGGTGATGGAAGATCCGGCGATGAACCCGCCGATCGAAGCGCAGGAATTTCATCTCGCGATGATCCGCTCGGAACCCGGCAAGGGCGCGGCGCTGCATTCTCACCTGACCCAGGAAGTGTTCATGCCGCTGAACGGACGGTGGTCGATTTTCTGGGGGCCGGAAGGCGAACGCGAAGTGATCCTCGAACAGTACGATGTGATCTCCCTGCCCACGCACGTCATGCGTGGCTTTCGTAACATCAGCGACGAAACCGCGATGATGCTGGCCGTCGTCGGTGGCAAGGATCCGGGCCGGGTCGGCTGGCCCGAGTCGATGAAGCAAATGGCCGCGGCAGCCGGACTCACGCTCGATGACGAGGGCAACCTCGTCGAGGCATCGGCCGGATAGACTGCCACCCGCGCCGCATCCGCCGCGCGACCTAACCGGGGAACCCGACGATGCCGGTAACGACGCTGCAACTCGGCGAGTACAAACTCGCCGTGACCGATGAAGGGGCTGGCGAGCCCGTACTCATGCTGCACGGCTTTCCGGATTCCGCGCGGCTGTGGCGACACCAGATCCCGCGCCTCGTCGATGCCGGGTTTCGCGTCATCGCGCCGGATCAGCGCGGGTTCGGCCACAGCGACAAACCGGCGGAGAAATCCGCCTACACGATTGGCGAGACGATGGGTGACGCCGTGCGTCTGCTCGACGCGCTCGGCCTCGAACGTGTACGGGTCATCAGCCACGACTGGGGCGCGGCGGTAGGCTGGGCGCTCGCGGCGTTTTGCCCGGAACGCGTCGAGCGCCACATCGCGTGTTCCGTCGGACACCTGAGCGCGCTGTGGCATGCCGGGATCGCGCAACGCCGCCTGGCCTGGTACATGCTCATGTTCATGCGCGAAGGTCTGGCCGAGGAGATCCTCGTGCGCGACAACTGGCAATGGTTCCGGGATCTGTTCGCGCACCACCCCGAAATGGAAACCTGGATCGCGGACCTGTCGCGACCGGGTGCGCTGACGGCGGCCCTGAACTGGTATCGCGCGAACGTCGATCTGGATTCGTGGACCCCGGAAGGCTGGGTACTGCCGCACGTGCAGTGCCCGACGCTCGGGATCTGGAGCACCGGTGATGCCTATCTGACGGAAGTCCAGATGGTCTCGTCCGGCGCCTACGTCGACGCCGAGTGGTCGTATCATCGCCTCGAGGGCGGCAGCCACTGGTTCATGCTCGACCGCCCCGAAGTCGTCGCCGATTTATTCGTCGGGTTTATGCGGGACTAAGCGGTCGGGTCGCCGGATCCGGCATCACAAATACGCGACGACCGCGTTCGCGGTCGCATCCCATACGGCTCGCGCGAGCCGCTCGTCCAGCGCCGCGCGTGATGGCGTCGTCGTGCGGCAATCGACGAAGTAGCGGCCGGAAACGCCGGCAAGCGCCGCCTCATCGACGAGGTATACCGGGGTTCTCGCACCGTCGACGGGCTTGCCACCGGCGATCGAAAACCCGGCGCGCAGCAACTTCGTGCCGATCACCCCGGGGTGCAGCGTATTCGCGGTAACCGCCGTGCGTTTCAGGTTTGCCGCGAGTTGCCGCGTAAACACGATGTTCGCGAGTTTCGATGCCGCGTAGGTGCGGTACGGATCCCAGCCACGCTCGATGTTCAGCGCCTCGGGATCGAGCTTCGCGCCGCTGTGGGTCATCGAACTGACATTGACGATACGCCCGGCCGGCGCGCTCTCGAGTGCCGCGAGCAGATGGTGGGTCAGCACGAAAGGGGCGAAATGATTGACCGCGATCGTGAGCTCGAAGCCGTCTTCCGTGAGTTCGCGCCGGGTTGGATAAATTCCCGCATTGTTCACGAGCGCATCGAGTACGGGTGCCGCCGCGCGAACCTCCCCGGCGAGCGCGACGACCTCGCGCAAACGGCTGAAGTCGCCGCTGACCGCGGTGCCGCCGATGTCACTGGCTACGGCCGCGGCTTTCGCGAGTGTGCGTCCGTGAACGAGAACGTGCCAGCCGCGAGCGGCGAGTTCGGTGGCGGTCGCACGACCGATGCCGTCGGTGGCACCGGTGACGAGGACGCGCCGGGGGCGGGTCAATCGCGCAGTACGAGCCGGTTCGGCAGCTCACTCGTACCGCTTGCGGGCAGCGCATTCGCGAGCAGTTCGCCGGTGCGGCTTATCGCGTCGCGCAGGCCGTCAGCAGGCGCGCCGCGTTTCAGGCCGTCCGTTACGAGCGCGCAGATTTCCTCGAGCATTGCCGCCGACAGGTGTTCCGCCGCCCGATCGTCGGCCAGTACCCTGACGAGTCGTTCGTGCAGGGACACATAGATCAGCACGCCGGCGCCGTTCGTCGTCGTGCGGATGCGTTCGCGCTGGAATGCCTCGCGCGCACCGCGTTCCACTTCTTCGTGCATTTCCGCGCGTGATATGAACGGCAGCCGCAGGGCCGTGATCCGCGAAGCGAGCGCGGCGCCGACGACGAAGCCGACGAGCACAAGTGCGAGCGCGGCGCCGAGACCGAGTCCCGCCGACGCCCAACTCGCCGCGCCCGGCCCACCGCTGTCGAGCGCGATCCAGGCCGTTGCGAGCGTAATCAGCGCAAGGCACAGGCCGAACAGGTCCTCGGCACGGTCGTAACGGCCGGATGCGCTGGCCACGACTGGCACGATTTCCGCGTCCGTCGTGCGTTCGGCCGCGTCTATTGCGCTTTCGATCGAGGCGACGTCGTCGCGGCTGAAAAGGTCTGATGCACGCATAGTATTACCAGGATCCCGTTGCGCCACCGCCGCCCGAGGAGCCGCCGCCGAAGCCGCCGCCCGAGCCACCGGATTGCGCGGCCGTGCGCATCAGGAAAAACAGCGCGACGGCCAGTGCTGCGATCAGCGCCCACGCCCAGCCTTTGCGGCCAGTGCGAAACAGATTGAAAATTACGAAGCCGATAAATATCGCGCCGATGATCATCGCCGGCAACACCCACCACGGTCGGGTCGGTTGGGGTAACTGCAGGCCGCGCGCCATTGCGTCGAGCCCGCGGGTGCCGTCGGTGATCCCGAGCGCGAAATCGCCGCGTTTGAACGCGGGCACGATCAACGACTGCATGATGTCCGTGCTTTGTGCGTCGTATTCGTGGCCGAACCCGGCACCGAGTTCGATGCGTGCCTTGCGGTCGCCGACGGAGACGAGCAGTAACATACCGTAGTTACGCTCCTGCGATCCGATGCCCCAGTGATCGAACAGCTGCCCCGCGTAGCGCTCGATGCTCATCCCGCTGGCCTGATAAGCGGACAGCGACGGGATCGTCACGACGAACAGCGCGATTTTCTCGTCGCGGAGCAAAGCACCCGCCGTTTCGTTCACGGCCGTGCGTGCGGCCTCGTCGAGCAGGTTTGCGCGATCGACGAAAAAGTCCGTCGTCGGTGGCTTGTCGGGAAATTCGAGCGCGAACGCGAACGAGGTGACGAGCATCAGCGCGAAAGCGAGACCCTTCGTCGCGATGCGGAGATTTACGGTGCGGGTGAATTCCCGTGCCCTCATGCATGGCTCCTGCCGTTAACGAAATTGACAAGCAGGCGTCAGCGAAACGCCGTGTCCTCAGATAATCGGCCGCGGTCGGGATTACTGTAACGCGGCGTTGATCGCTTTCAGTGCCGCGGCCCCCGGGCACAGTTCTTCCTCGTCGAGCGAGTTCAACGGCAGCTCGACGGTATTCAGGTTGCTGTGCAGGTCTTCCGCGTCCGGATCGAGATAAATGAGGCCGGTGACAATTTCACCCTCGGCCGCGCGCGCCTGCAGGAAATTCGTTGCCGCGATGCGGTCGTGCGGATCGTAGTCCTTCGACAGTTTTCGCAGCCGGATGATCGACCCGTCGTGCTGGACGATATCGTCGACTTCGCCTTCCGCGTAGTCGGCCGTGATGGGGTCGCGCTGGGGGATAAAGTCGAGGCGGTTCAGTACCTCGTTGTGCTCGCGCACATAGTCGTAGCTCTTCGTCGAGCCGGGGTGATTATTGAACGCGACACACGGGCTGATCACATCGATGAACGCCGCCCCGGTGTGCTCGATCGCGGCTTTCAGCAGCGGCACGAGCTGATCCTTGTCGCCGGAGAAACTGCGCGCGACGAACGTCGCCCCGAGTTGCAGCGCGAGTCCCACCATGTCGATATTGCTGTCCTGGTTGACGACCCCGCGTTTCGATTTCGAGCCCTTGTCCGCGGTGGCGGAAAACTGGCCCTTCGTCAGCCCGTAGACCCCGTTGTTCTCGACGACATACACCATGTTCACCCCGCGCCGCAGGCAATGGGCGAACTGACCGAGCCCGATCGAGGCCGAGTCGCCGTCGCCCGAAACGCCGAGGTACAGCAATTCCCGGTTCGCGAGATTCGCGCCGGTCAGCACCGAGGGCATGCGCCCGTGCACGCTGTTCAGGCCATGCGAGCTGCCGAGAAAGTATGTCGGTGTTTTCGAGGAACAACCGATCCCCGACAGCTTCGCGACCCGGTGCGGTTCGATGTTCAGTTCGAAAAACGCCTGCACGATCCCGGCGCTGATCGAATCGTGGCCGCAGCCCGCACACAGGGTGGATACCGAGCCTTCGTAGTAACGGCGCGTATAGCCGAGCTCGTTCCTGGCGACCGCGGGATGGGCAAGTTTCGGTTTCGGGATATAGGTCATGGCAAAATCCGCAAATTATTTCGTGCCGGTGGAACGCACCGGCGTTTCGGTAAGCGCGGCGATACCCTCGCTCACTTCGTGCACGATGAAGCGCGCGGTGATCGGCGTGCCGTCGTAATGCAGCGTCGCCACGAGCTTCGACGGGTCGACGCCGCATTCGTTGATCAACAGCATGCGCAGCTGCGCATCGCGATTCTGTTCAACGACGAAAACCTGATCGTGCTCGGCGATGAATTCCGTGACCGCATCCGAGAACGGGAATGCGCGGATCCGCAGACCATCGACATCGAGTCCGCGACGTTCGAGCGCATCGAGCGCTTCGTACATCGCCGGCGCCGTGGAGCCGTAGAAAATCACGCCGAACTGGGCCGTGTGGGTGTCTTCGAACACCTCGGGTTGCGGGACGAGATTTTTCGCGGTTTCGAACTTGCGCAGCAGGCGTTGCATGTTGTCGACGTAATCCGGGCCGGCTTCACTGTATTTCGCGTAGCGGTCTTTCGTCGTGCCCCGGGTGAAGTAGGAGCCGTGCTGGGGATGCGTGCCGGGATACGTACGATACGGGATACCATCCACGTCAACGTCGAGGTAGCGACCGAATTCATCGCCGCGCTCGAGCATTTCGTGGGTCATGACCTTGCCACGGTCGTAACGCCGGCTGTCGTCCCATTCGAGCGGATCACACAGGCGCTCGTTCATGCCGATGTCGAGTTCGAGCATCACGAATACCGGGGTCTGCAGGCGATCGGCGAGGTCGAACGCGGTCGCGCCCATTTCGAACGCTTCTTTCGGGTCTTCCGGGAATAACAGGACGTGTTTCGTGTCGCCGTGCGACGCGTACGCGCACAGCGTGACATCGGACTGCTGGGTACGCGTGGGCATGCCGGTCGACGGTCCGCCGCGCTGGACGTCGAAGATGACGGAAGGAATTTCCGCGAAATAGGCAAAACCGATGAATTCCTGCATCAACGAAATGCCGGGCCCGGAGGTCGCGGTAAACGCGCGCGAGCCGTTCCAGGCGGCACCGATCACCATGCCGATCGAGGACAGTTCGTCCTCGGCCTGCAGGATGGCATAACGCGCGCGCCCGCTGCCCTTGTCATGGCGATACTTGCGGCAGTGGCGTTCGAACGCCTCGGCGAGTGACGACGACGGCGTGATTGGATACCAGGCGCATACCGTCGCGCCGCCATAGACGGCACCGAGCGCGGCGGCGCTGTTGCCCTCGAGGAAAATCTTGTCACCGACGCTGTCGGCCTTTTGTACCTGCAAACCGATCGGGCAGTCGAAATGCGACAGCGCGTAATCGCGACCCATCGCGAGCGCCTTGATGTTCGACTGCATCAGCGCTTCCTTGCCTTTGAACTGTTCGCTGATGAGCGAGGCGATCACCTGCGGATCGATATCGAGCAGCGCGCCGAGCGCGCCGACGTAAATAATGTTCTTGAACAACTGCCGCTGACGCGCATCGGTGTAGGCTTCGTTGCAGATTTTCGTCAGCGGGATCCCGATCGAGCGCACATCGTCGCGGAACTTCGTCGCGAGCAGGTCTTTCGTGGAATCGTAGAGCAGGTAGCCGCCGGGTTCGATCTCGGCGATATCTTCGTCCCAGGTTTGCGGGTTCATCGCGACCATCAGGTCGACGCCGCCTCGCCGACCCTGCCAGCCCTGTTCGCAGATACGCACTTCGTACCACGTCGGCAGACCCTGGATGTTCGACGGAAAGATGTTCCTCGGACTCGCGGAAACCCCCATGCGCAACACGGCGCGCGCGAACAGCGCGTTCGCCGAGGCCGAGCCCGATCCGTTGACGTTGGCGAATTTGACGACGAAGTCGTTTACCGCTTCGATATTCTTCATGCGTGCCGTTATCCGCGTTAGCTAAGCCGCGCTACGCCGGTACGTGCGCGGTCAGGGTGGTCAGTGAGACATTCGTTTGCCGCACGCCGGGTGCGGGGGCGCGGCCGGAGAAAATCGTGCGGTGCCCGTTCGCGCCGTGCATCAGGCTGCTTTGGCGCGCCTCTTGCGTTCGCGGCACTTCGGACCGGCGTGTTCGACGTCGAGCAGGAACTTCTGCATATCCCACGCGCCCGTCGGGCAGCGTTCCGCGCACAAACCGCAGTGCAGGCACATGTCTTCGTCCTTCACCATGACGCGCTGTGTTTTCAGCGCTGCCGACACGTACAGGTCCTGTGATTCATTGAGGGCGGGCACGTTCAGTCGCGGGCGCAACTCGGCTTCGTCACCGTTCGTGGTGAAGTTGATACAGTCGGTTGGGCAAATGTCCTCGCAGGCATCGCATTCGATACACAGGTTGTGATCGAAAACGGTCTGGATGTCGCAGTTCAGGCAGCGTTCGGCTTCCGCCACGGCAAGGTTCTGGTCGTAACCGAGTTCCACTTCGACCTTGATGTTGGCGAGCGCATTGCGCAGGTCTTTCAACGGCACCTTGTAGCGCAGATCGTTCGAGATGTCGTTGTCGTAACTCCACTCGTGGATGCCCATTTTCTGCGACGTCAGGTTCACTTGCGGCGGCGGGCGTTTCGCCACGTCTTCGCCGTGGCAGAATTTATCGATCGACACGGCCGCGGCGTGCCCGTGGGCGACGGCCCAGATGATATTCTCCGGTCCAAACGCCGCATCGCCGCCGAAAAATACTTTCGGCAATGACGACTGGAACGTGACTTCATCGACCACCGGCATGTCCCATTCGTTGAATGCCATGCCGATATCGCGCTCGATCCAGGGGAACGAGTTCTCCTGGCCGACGGCAACGAGCACGTCGTCGCATTCGAACGTCTCGTCGGGTTCGCCGGTGGGCACGAGCGAGCGCTTGCCATTGTCGTCGTAGACGGCTTCGACTTTCTCGAACGTCATGCCCGTGAGCTTGCCTTTTTCGTGCTTGAACGCTTTCGGCACGAGGTAATTCATGATCGGAATGTCTTCGTGCATCGCGTCTTCTTTTTCCCACGGCGAGGCTTTCATTTCCTCGAAGCCGGAGCGCACGATCACTTTCACATCCTTGCCGCCGAGACGCCGCGACGAGCGGCAGCAGTCCATCGCCGTGTTGCCACCGCCGAGGACGATGACCCGTTCGCCGATTTTTTCGATATGGCCGAACGAGACGGACGACAGCCAGTCGATGCCGATATGGATGTTGGCCTTCGCCTCTTCGCGCCCGGGCAGTTTCAGATCGCGGCCGCGCGGTGCGCCCGTGCCGACGAATACGGCATCGTAATCCTGATCGAGGATGGCTTTGAGGGACTCGATCCACGTATTCGGGCGGAAATCGACGCCGAGATCGAGTACGTAACCCACTTCTTCGTCGATAACACGTTCCGGCAGGCGGAATTTCGGGATCTGGCTGCGGATCATGCCGCCCGCACGCTCCTCGCCGTCGAACACGACGATGTCGTAACCGAGTGGCGCGAGATCGCGGGCGACCGTGAGTGATGCCGGGCCGGCGCCGATGCAGGCGATCCGTTTACCGTTTTTCTTGCGCGCGGGTTTTGGCAGGCGCTTGCGGATGTCGCCCTTGAAGTCGGCGGCGACACGTTTGAGACGGCAGATCGCGACCGGTTCTTCCTCGACCCTGCCGCGCCGGCAGGCAGGTTCGCAGGGGCGGTCGCAGGTACGGCCGAGGATCCCCGGAAACACGTTCGAGCGCCAGTTCACCATGTAGGCATCGCTGTGGCGCCCGGCGGCGATGAGCCGGATGTACTCGGGAACCGGGGTGTGGGCCGGGCAGGCCCATTGGCAATCAACGACCTTGTGGAAGTAATCGGGGTTGCTTGTATCGGTGCGTTTCAAATCACACCTCTTGCGGCCGGATCGGCATCACCATCTCCCGGTACCCTGCGTGAACTGCGTCGTTGCATATTACGTGGCAATGATTGTGCTGCCAAGTAGGCGCTCGGGGATCGCGCACGGGTGTGTCGACGCCGTTACAAACACGAGCGCGGATGTGCTTCGCCGGCACCCGCGCCCGTCATTCGCCTATGATTCCGGTTGGCGCCAACTGCATCGTGGAGACCTGGATGAACACACTCGTAAAAACGTTCCTGCGCGGACTGCTCGCGTTTCTGCCGATTTTCCTCACACTCTATGCGGTATATTTTTTCGGCGCGTGGCTGAACCGGATCACGACCGTGGCGTTAACGATCGTTTGGCCGGACGCGGTGGCGATTCCGGGCCTCGGGATCGGCTTTGGCATCGTTGCGGTTTTCATACTCGGCATGCTCGTCAGTTCACGTCTCACGCGGTGGATCTACCAACTCGTCGAAATCCCGCTGCAGCGCGCGCCGATGATCCGGGAGCTCTACGGCGCGTTCAAGCAGCTCACGGCGTTCGTATCGCCGCAACGCGGGCAACGGGCGGGGGTCGTCGTCAGTGTGGCCCATCCGGCGCATGACGTCGCGATGATCGGTCTGTTGATGCGCGACGACATCCACGACATCGGACTCGGCGAGACGGCGGGCGATCATGTCGCCGTGTATTTGCCGATGAGTTACCAGATTGGCGGGTTCACGGTATTCGTACCGCGGGCCTGGGTCAGCCGTGTCGATATGCCGGTGGAAACCGCGCTGCGCGAAACCCTGACCGGCTGGATCAGTACCGATGAGGGCAACGCGAAGGCGCCGGCCGCGGCCACCGGTGCCGGTCGCGGTGCAGGGTGAACGCGAGCACAGGAAATCCGGGGCTGAGCCACGATGCCGGCCCGGGGCCGGGGCGTTGCAGAATCCGCGGCGCGGATTCAGTTGCGCGGGCACACGGCCGTATTGAACCAGAATTCCTGCAACGTGCTCATGGCGCGGCACAAGGCCTCGAAGGAATCCGGTTTCGTGATATACGCATTCGCCCCGCCGCGATACGCGAGGTTTACGTCCTGCTCCACCGCGGAGGTGGAAAAGACGATCACGGGGAGGTTACGGAATTCGTCGATCTTGCGCAGTTCCGCCAGTGTCTCGTGACCGCTCATGCGCGGCATGTTCAAATCGAGCAGGATCAGATCGGGCCGCGGCGCGGCGCCGTCGACCGCATACTCGCCGTCGCGACGGAGATAGGCGAGCAGTTCCGCGCCACCGTCGAGCGTGCGCATCGTGTTTTTGCCGCCCGCCGCCCGCAGGGCCTCGGTCGTCAGATACTGATCCTCGGCATTGTCGTCGACGAGCAGAATGAGGCGGCCACCCGACACGTCAGATGCTCTCGCGGCGCGACATTGTCGCGAGCGTGAGTAACAGGGCTGAATTCAGGCGTGTGGTCATGGTAAAAAACATCCTGCGGCTGCGCCGGAGCGCCGCCTTGTTCACGGTTAACGGGGTTTCCGCCCCGAGGTCCCTCCCGCGGTTCGGCTGCGGCTCGCGCCACGTGATCCTTGCTGGCGGCTGGGCCGGAGCAAACTTTAATACCGCGGAATCCGTCATGACAGAACGATACGACCACTCGAATGCGTTGCGCTTGCCGGCATCCGCTGCTGTCGGTGCGCTGGCGGGATCGGGTAACGCCGCCGGTCTCCGGAGGCGAGATTCATGCGGGTCCGGGTCACGCCCGACCCGGGTGGCCCGCATCCGCGTGCGCGCCGCAACGCACGAGCGGATCGGGGGTGCGGCGCGCGCATCCGCGTACGCGCAAGCGTCAGCCTGAGCCGTCATGCTGCCCGCCGCCGAATTTCCCAGCGCCGTCAAAGGGATCGCATGGCCCGCGATCCCGCCACCGGCGCAAGCCGCGATCTTTGCCCTGTGTGCGCAGCTCGAAGTTTCACAGTGGTGGCCGGCGGACAAGATCGCCGCGATGCAGCTCGCGCAGGCGGACACGCTCCTGCAACACGCGTTCGCGACCGTGCCGTTCTATGCGACCCGACTGCAGCGCCGCTACGATCCCCGCCGGCCGCTTGATTGGGCGCGGTTCCGCCGCCTGCCGATCCTCACCCGCGGCGACATCCAGAGCGAATTCGAGGCTTTGCACTCCCGCCGGATGCCGGACGATCACGGCCAGGTGAAGATCGCACGCACATCCGGGTCCACCGGTTCACCGATCGCCGTACTCGAAACCGGTTTTATGCGTGCGCTGTTCGCGGCCATGCACCTGCGCGGCTTCGTGTGGCAGCGCATGAACTTTGCCGCCGCCGTGGCCTCGATCCGCGTGCTGCACGGCGACGCACGGGAGGAAACCGAGTCGGGCTGGGTCGGCGGCATCCGCACGGGGCCGGCGTACGCGATGGACGTACGCACGACCATCGACGAACAGATCCGTTGGCTGGAGCAGCACCGGCCCGCCTATCTGATGACCTTGCCGTCAAACCTGCGCGCGTGTCTCAAACGCCTGAGCGCGGTGAACAAGCGACTCGAATTCCTGGAGCAGGTGCATACGTATGGCGAAATCGTCGACGACGAACTGCGCGCCGCGTGTCATCGCGTACTCGGTTTACCCCTGATCGATACGTACAGCGCGAACGAACTCGGCGTGCTCGCACTGCAGGCGCCCGGATCGCAGGAATTCCACACCGCCGATGAGACGCATATCATCGAAGTGCTCGACGATAACGGGGAGCCCTGTGAACCGGGCACGATAGGACGGGTCGTCGTAACGCCGCTGCACAACCTCGCCTCACCGCTGATCCGTTACGCGAACGGCGATTACGCCGAAGTCGGCGAGCCACTCGGTGACGGCCGCGGCCTCGGGGTGTTGCGGCGGATTATCGGCCGTACCCGTAACATGGCCGTGCGGCCCGGTGGCGAGCGTTTCTGGCCGGCCTACGGCGGGCCGTCGATCAGCCGCATTGCTCCGCTGCAGCAAGTGCAGTTGATCCAGCACACGGAGACGACGATCGAGGTGCGGGCGGTCGTTGCCGAACCCGTCACGCAGGCACAGGAAACCGAACTCGTCGCATTTTTGCAGAACCGGCTCGCCTATCCGTATACGATCAGCTTTACCTACGTCGACGCGATCGAACGTGGCCACGGCCAGAAGTACGAAGAGTTCATCTGCCGGGTCGATGAACCGGCACCGGCCGCCGCGAACCCGCGATGACGAAAAAGAAATCCCGCCGCAAGCCGACCCGCACGCGCGTTCCCGCGGAGTTGTTCCGCGCGCGTTCGGAGTCGAGCAACGTCGTGTGGCCGGGTTCCGGATCGGCGAATACGAACGTCGTGCTCGCATTCCTGTACCAACTGCAACTGAGCCAGTGGTGGCCGTGGGCTGAACTCGAACGCGCGACGTTCCGGCAACTGCACGAAATCGTCGCGTTCACCGCCGACACGCCGCTGTATCGCGAGCGCCTCGACCGCGCGGGCATCGACCCCGGTGTCGCGCTTACACCGGCGTCCTGGCAGCAACTCGCGCCGCTGCGAGTCCACGACCTCGAGCCGTTCGTGCGCCACGGTCCGATCGCGGTGCCGACGTCACACGGTCCTGACGCACCGATTGTCTGGCGCGACGGGTCGCGTAAACCGGCGTTACGGCGCCCGGCCATCACGGCCTTTTTCGACGCCGCAGTGCGCATGCGCGAGTTGCAGTGGCACGGCCGCGATCCGGGCGGCGCCGTCGTGCGGGTCGACGCTACGCATCCCGGCGCGCCGGGCTCGGTGGCGGGCCGCGATGGCTGGGACACCGCGCTCGGCTGCCTCGGGGCGACGGCAAACCGGGTCGTGCTCGCGCAGACGGAATCGCCGACGGCGATCCTGGCCGCGCTGCGACGCACCGGGGCGGACGTCCTCGAATGCTCCAGTGCCGTGCTCGCCACGCTCGTCGCGCTCGCGCCGCAGACGAAGATGCCGCCGCTGCGCCTCGTACGGGTGCATGGCGAGACCCTCGATGATGCGCTGCGGGCCGCGGCGGCAACGGCGTTTGGCGCGCGTGTACGGTTTCACCTCGCGCATGCGCTGACCGGCGCGGTTGCGTTCGAGTGCGGCGAACCCGGTGCGCTGCACGTACAGGCGGAGCATGTCTATGTCGAACTCGTCGACGCGCAGGACCTTGCGGTGTCGCCGGGCGTCACCGGACGCCTGCTCGTGACGGATCTGCACAACCTGCGCCAGCCCGTACCCCGGTTCGACACCGGCTGGTCGGCGCGTTGGGGTACACCGTGCGCGTGCGGTCGCGGTTTGCCGGTACTCGAGCTGTCGCCGGGACCGACGGCCTGAGGTATCGCCGCGCGGACACCGCGGACGGGGTTAAGGATTGCAATATTGCGCCGCTTATCCGGTTTGTTGCCGCTGGAACGGCTACGCTTCTAATGTTACACACCGACATGAATACGCGCACACCCAACCGTTGCGGCGCCCCGGGCGCCGCCATGAGCGAGCGATGAGTCTGCCGACAACATCGGCCCCCTGGGCCATGGACGAATACGCCGACGCGCGGCGCGCCGAACTCGACCGGCTGTGCGCGCAGGTGCGCTTGCCGGAATCGGGCACGCTGCTCGATCTGCAGGCGGCCGGGGGCTTTGTCGCCGATGCGATCGCCGCCCGCAGCGGCGGCCGGATCCACTGTATCTGCGTCGAACCGTCGGCGGCATTGCGCGCGCGCCTCGCACCGCAGCACACCGTTTATGCCGATGAGATCGACAAGCTCGTGAGCATCGCGGACGCCTCGATTGATGTGGTCCTGGGTCTCGCCGGTCTGCATCACAGCCGCTCGGCCGCACGCACGATCGCCGAAGTCTTTCGCGTGCTCGTGCCGGGTGGCCAGTTCGGCTTGTGCGACGTCGCACCGGCGTCGCCGGTCGCGCGCTGGCTGAACGAATTCGTCAATGAACACAATCCAAACGGACACGATGGTCGTTTTGTCGCCAGGGACGAGATCGAGATGCTGCTGCGTGAGGCCGGCTACGTTGACGTGCACACGTCCGTCGAGTCCGTGCCGTGGCATTTCGCCGGCGACGCTGATTTGTTGCGCTTCTTCGCCGGGCTATTTGGCCTGCAATGCGACGAGGAGACGATCGCGCGCGGCATCGAAACGTATTTCGACGTCGACCGCGGCGCGGGCCGGGTTAGCGTCGACTGGTCGTTAATCTACGCGCGGGCGTGTACCCCCGGCCCGGGCTGAGCCCGAACGCGGTGCCGGCGCCGGGTGCCGTGCGTGCGCGTTTCGGTTACGCTGCCGGCCTGTACCCGGGTTATGTGAATCGAGGTGCCCGATGCGATTGTTTTATTCACCGTTTCACACGTTCATCCATAAGGTACTCGTTACCGCGCACGAGGCCGGCTTGTGGGACGACATCACGTTTGTCGCGACGTATCCGTTCAAAAACAGTGCCGGTGAGGACCAGGGTGACGCGTATTCGATCGCGGCGCTGAATCCGCTCGACAAGGTACCGACGCTCGCGCTCGACACCGGTCAGGTCGTCTACGGTTCCCAGGCCGTTGCCGAATGCCTCGACAGCATGAGCAAATCCGGCACCCGACTGTATCCGCCGGCGGGACCGGCGCGCTGGGAGGCCGTCACCCGGCTCGCGCTGTCCGACACGATTTTCGAAACTACCGTGCAGCTCGTCATGGAAGGCTGGCAGCCCGCCGAGGTGCAGCGGCGCGCGCTGTTCGAATGGGTGTGGCCGAAGTTTATTCGCGGCCTCGACGAACTCGAGCGTTATTGCGCGCGCGGTTTCGCCGGGTTCGATATCGGGCAGGCCGCGATGCTGCACGCGATCAGCTACATGGATTTCCGCGCGAAGTTCTACGCCGCGAAAGATCCGCTGTACCCGGATTTTGACTGTTTTGCCGGCCGGCCGGCGCTCAAAGCCTGGTGGGACGAGGCGCTCGAACGGCCGTCCGTGAAAAGTCACTACAACGTCGATTTCAGCGGTGATGACAGCGCGGCCTGTTGCCAGGCGCATGTCGCCGCCGTACTCGCGCTGCAACAGGAAAACGGCCTCGCATAGCCGCCATGCGGAGCTTGCCCGGATGATCGACCTGTACTACTGGCCCACCCCGAACGGCCACAAGGCCAGCATCATGCTCGAGGAAGTCGGTCTCGGGTATGTGACGAAGCCGGTGAATATCCTCGCCGGCGAGCAGTTCGAGCCGGCGTTTCTCGCCATCAATCCGAACAACCGGGTCCCCGCGATCGTCGATCACGACGGCCCCGGGGGAACGTCTTACGCGGTGTTCGAATCCGGCGCGATCCTGCTCTACCTCGCGGAAAAAACCGGCATCCTGTGGCCGTCGGACGTGAAGCAGCGCTACGACATGCTGCAGTGGCTCGTGTTCCAGCTCGCCGGGGTCGGTCCGATGTTCGGCCAGAACGGGTATTTCCAGGGCTACTGTCCCGAAGACGTGCCGCTCGCGAAAACCCGCTATCACAACGAGACGAAGCGGCTGTACCGCGTCATGAACGACCGCCTCGCTGTCAGCGAGTTTCTCGCCGGTCCGGATTACTCACTCGCCGACGTCGCGACGTATCCGTGGACGATGCCGAAGCAGTGGGAGCTGCACCGTATCGACATCGACGAATTCCCGCACGTGAAGCGCTGGAACGCGGGAGTCGCTGCACGGCCGGCCGTGCAGCGCGGGGTCGCGCTGATGGCCGAGGATCAGAAAGTCGGCAGCCCGACGGACGAAGCATATAAAAACATGTTCGGCGACGAGCAGTACCAGCCACGCTGAGCCCGCCGGTTACCGTCAGCGCGAGGCCTCGCCGTGCAGTTCGCGCAGCAGTGAGGCGGTCGTGTCCCAGTCGATGCAGGCATCCGTAATCGAGACCCCGTAACGCAGCGCGCGCGGATCGGACCCGAGCGTCTGATTACCGTGGTGCAGATGGCTTTCGATCATCATGCCGATCAGCGCCCGGCGCCCGTCATGACGTTGTTGCATGCACGCGCGCGCGACGACCGGCTGCACGGCGGGATCCTTGTTCGAATTCCCGTGACTGCAATCGACCATGATCGCCGGAGGCAGGCCCGCCGCCTCGAGCTGGGCGACGGCGGCGGCGACGTGTTCGGGCGCGTAGTTCGGCACCGTGCCGCCACGCAGGATCAGATGCGCATGCGCATTGCCACGGGTGCGGATCACGGCCGAGGAGCCGTCGCCCGTGATCCCGAGGAAATGATGCGGCTGGTTCGCTGACTTGATCGCATTCACCGCGATCGCGACATTGCCGTCGGTCGCGTTCTTGAAGCCGCACGGCGCCGACAGCCCGCTCGCCATTTCGCGGTGGGTCTGGGATTCCGTCGTGCGCGCGCCGATCGCATACCAGCTGAGCAAATCGCCGAGGTATTGCGGAATGATCGGGTCGAGTGCTTCGGTTGCGGTCGGCAGGCCCAACTCCCCGATCCGGATCAGAAAGCGCCGCGCTTCGCGGATCCCGTGTTCGATATCGAACGAATCATCGAGATGGGGGTCGTTGATAAATCCCTTCCAGCCGACCGTGGTGCGTGGCTTTTCGAAATAGACCCGCATCGCGAGACGGAACGTCGCGGCGACTTCATCCTGCAGTTGCGCGAGACGCTCGGCATAGACGAGGCCGGCGTCGAGATCGTGGATCGAGCAGGGACCGACGACGACGAGCAGGCGCGGGTCGCGTTGTTCCAGGATCCCGATAATGTCGCTGCGTCCGCGCGCAACCGTTGCGGTGGCGGCCGCACTCGCGGGAATTTCGCCGCGTACCGCACGCGGCGACGGCAGCGGGACGATTTCCGCGACATTCAGATTATCCAGTTGCATTCCGTTCGGTCGGGCCCTTGCTGTGTGTACTAAGTGGTGCCGCGTCGCGCATGATAGTTCGTGAGCCAGGCGCAGCCGTACGGCGGCAGCACGAGTTCGCCGTGCAAATCATCGACGTTCCGATCGTCGATCAGTTCCACCCAGGTTTCCGTGTTGATCAGGTTCAGTTCGCCGAGCGCGATGGTTTGCGTCGAGTTCGTGACGTTATGCAACGCGAAAATACTCTGTTCCCGGCGCGCACTTTGGCGCCAGAAGCCGAAAATTTCCTTGCCGAAATGCAGTGTGTACTGCGTCGCATTCGGATGAAATGCGCGCTGTTGCTGGCGAATCGCGAGACGCCGCCGGATCTCGTCGAACGCGCGGGCATGGATCGAGGCGGTGTTGTCGAGCTGTTCGCGCAATTCGCCGATATCCCACTGGTGGCGGTTGATCGAGCGCAGGCGGCCGGTATTTTCGACCCGTTCGTAGTCGTTCGGGGTTGCCAGCAGACTGTGGATGTAAAACGCCGGAATACCCTCGAGCGCAAGCATGATCGTATGGGCGCAAATAAAGCGTTCGAAGCGGAATTCATCCGGGCCGCTCGCGACCGTGCCGGCGAGCGCATCGATCAACGCGATGTTGATCTCGTAGGGTTTCTGTGTCGCCCCGTCGAGATGACGATACGTGACCTGGCCGCCGAAGCGCTGCATCGTCGCGATCAGGTCCTCGAGTTGCTCGCTGCTGAGCAGGCCTTCGGCGGGACGCACGCCGATGCCGTCGTGCGAGGCGATGAAGTTCAGATACGCGGTCCCGTCCATCGCCGGGGGCATGGTCATTTGCCAGGTTTTCAGGTGGCGGCAGTCGCCGCTGATCAGCGTGTGGATGATCAGCGGCGGCAGCGAGAAGTTGTAGATCACATGTGCTTCGTTGCCATTGCCGAAGTACGTGAGATTCTCGCGGTTCGGAACGTTCGTTTCCGAAACGATCACGGCGCCCGGCGCCGCCGTTTCCACGAGCAGGCGCAGCAGTTTCACGATTTCATGGGTCTGCGGCAGGTGGATGCACGACGTACCGATTTCCTTCCACAGAAACGCGACGGCGTCGAGACGGAACCAGCGTATGCCCTGGTCGAGATAATGGCGCAGGATGCGTGCAAACTCGACGAGAACCTGCGGGTTCGCGAAGTTCATGTCTACCTGATCGTGACTGAATGTACACCAGATGTGGCGCGTGCCGCGGATCGTTTCCACCGGCGCGAGCAGTGACGAGGTGCGTGGCCGCACAACGGCTGACAGATCTGCATCAACCGGTGCTTCGATAAAGTAACCGCGCCCCGGATCCAGATCCTGCTTGTAGTTCTCGAACCACTGGCCGCGACTCGACATGTGGTTGATCACGACATCGGCCATCACCTTGAAATCACCGGCGATCGCGCCGATGTCGTCCCAGTCGCCGAGCGCCTCGTTCACGCTGCTGTAATCGATCACGGCGAAACCGTCGTCGGAGCTGTACGGAAAGAACGGCAGGATATGCACGACGGTTGCGATGCCGCCGAGTTCGCTTGCGAGGAATTCCCTGAGCGTTGCGAGCGGATGTGCTTCACCGCCGATGAACGTGTCGCCGTAAGTGATGACGACGGCGTCGCGCTCATCCCAGTGGTTGCAATGCGGATCGCCGGGTTGACCGTGCTTCAGCGACATCACCTCGAGCAGTTGCGCGGCGAGGCCGGGCACGTCTTCGTGCGGGTAGACGCGTTGCAGGTGCTCGCATAGCCGCGCGTGCAGATTGTCGGCGGACATATTGCCTGGCGCCTTACGCGCCGAATTCGGCGGCATCGTCTTCAACCGCCTGGCGCAAATCTTCGAGGATGTTCGGCACCGCGGACACGACCCGGTTCCAGCTCGCGATGAACGGTGCTTCCATCGGGTTTTCGAGGAAGTAATTGCCGGCGCGCATGATGTTCTCGGCGAACAGTTCGACCGCGTTTTCCTCGTTGTGACGATCAAGCGACAGGCCGTTGATCATCGCGTCGTTGTAATAGGTTTCGACAAAGTCGAGCGCGATGCGGTAGTACGTCGCCTTGACGCTGCGGAACGTTTCCATCGAAAAGATCTGTCCGTTCGTCGCGAGTTTGCGGAAAATCGCTTTCGCGATATCCGTACTCATTTTCGACAGGCCGGCATTCACGTCATCGGCCGACAGCGACTGGTGTTTGTGATCGTAGGTGTCGGCAATATCGACCTGGCAGATCCGGTTCGTCGCGTAATTGCGGTTCATTTCCGACAGCACGCCGATTTCGAGTCCCCAGTCGCTCGGGATCCGCAGGTCGTTGATGGCATCCGTGCGCATCGAAAATTCACCCGCGAGCGGGTAGCGGAAACTGTCGAGGAATTCGAGATAATCGAGCGGGCCGCAGATTTTCTTCATCGCGCGCAACAGCGGGGTCACGAGCAGGCGGCATACGCGACCGTTGATCTTGCCGTCGGCGACGCGGGCGTAATAGCCCTTGCAAAAGATGTAATTGAAGCGCGGATTCGCGATCGGATAGATCAGCCGTGCGAGCAGATCACGCTCGTAGGTGAGAATGTCGCAGTCGTGCAGCGCGACGGCCTGCACCCGGTTCGAGGCGAGAATGTAGCCGAAGCAGTACCACACGTTACGGCCCTTGCCGAGTTCCTTCGGCGCGAGGCCTTCGGCGGCGAGTTTCGCGTCGATAGCCTGAAGTCGCGGTCCGTCGTTCCACAGCACCCGATGGTGTTGCGGCAGGCGCGAAAAATAATCGAGCGCGTGCCGGAACTCGTCGACGTCGGCGCGATCGAGCCCGATGACGATTTCCTCGAGGTAGGGCACGTGCGTCAGTTCGTCGACGATCGTGGCGAGCGCCGGTCCTTCGAGTTCTGAAAACAACGATGGCAGCACGAGCGCCATCGGCCGCTGGCGCCTGAAGCGCATGAGTTCGGCTTCGAGCTCGCCGAGCGGTCGCCGCGACAGATTGTGCAGCGTCGTGATTATGCCGTTCTGGTAGAAGTCACCCAATTACCCGTTCCTCCGGCCCGTTGCTGTGGGTCATTTGATCCGCGATCGAAACAGCACGTCGAACGCTTCCTGCCAGCCGCCCGGTCCGGCAGCGGTAGTGTATAGGCTCGCGTCACGCGCGAGCGACAGTTTGCTCGCATGCGGATTGCGCACAACCACCGAAATGTCGGCGGCGTTCAGCATTTCGGCGTCGTTCGGACTGTCACCGAGTGCGATCGTCGTGACGCCGCCGGCGCTGTCCGCTGCGTACAACCGCGCGGTGCGTTCGAGTGCGACCCCCTTGTCGGTGTCGCCGATCACGTGGACAAAGCGTCCGCCGCGGATCGCGCGCAGTCCTGCCGCGGCGAGTTCGACGACGAGGCGGGCGAGTGCGGCATCGTCGTCGCGCCAGCGCAGCGGTTCGCTGAAACGCCGCGCTTTGGCCTGTGTCGCGGCCGCGAGGTCGAGGCCGGTGGCGGCGGCGACCGCCGCTACATCGAGTTGCGAGAAAGCGTCACAGTCATAGCGCCGCGCGACATCGAGTTCGAGCAACCGCGCCTTGATCGTCGCGATCGTCGTGCCGAACGTCACCACGTGGAAACCGCGCTCATCGCGCACGCCGGTGGCCGCGTCGACGTGCCATTCCGGGTGGTCGACCGGCAGCACGAGGGCGCTGCCGTTTTCGACGATGAACGGGCCGTCGAGCGCGAGCCGCGTGCGCCACACGAGCATTTCGTCGATCGTTTTGCTCGTGTTCGGGATCACCGGGATCCCGCGCGCGGCGAGTTCCGCGAGTGCCGCGCTCGCCGGGCCGTGATCGTAGGTTTCGTGGTCGAGCAGGGTGCCGTCCAGATCCGTGAACACGAGGTAACGCGACGACATTCAATGTCCCTGGCCGTGATCCGCGGTCAGCGGTACCGGCGCGGCGGCGGCAACCGCGAGTCCGGCCCGGCGCTTTTCCCGGCAGGCGCTGCCGCTGGCAACCCCGGGCGGCGTGGGTGGTTCGCGGAACGGCGGCACATATTGCATTGCACAATACTACCCCTGGCCGCGGCTCGCGTGAAGCCCGGCGCGGTCGGCGGTCGCCGGCGATCGCGCCGCTCGCGGCGCATTCAGGCCCGTCGTGGCCGCGGTTGATACGCGCTGGCGGAGGCGTTCACGGGACAATCCCGTCGGGTTCGATATAGACGATTTTACCGGCGCCGAAGCGGCGCGTGTCCGTCGCGGCATAGTTCGCCGGGGCAACGACGCGGTCGATGCCGAAGCGCGCCATCGTGGCGACGGATACAAACCAGAAATCCGTCACGGCGGGATGTTCGAGGCCGATCCGGGTTATGCGTTCGTCGACCCCGAGCCGGCGGAAAAATGCCGCCTGCCGGGCCTCGGCACGCGCGAGATAGGCCAGCGTATCGCCGATGAGGCGCGAGCGCATCGTCTCGCGCTCGCGCGGATCGGTGGCCGGCAGGACGTCACGTTCGATGACCGCGTCGATCGCGGCACGACTCGCGGCCTCGCTCTGAATTGCCGAACCGTGCCATGCGACGACGGCCCCTTGTTCGATCACCTTGACGCTGGCGGCCGGAAACACGTAATTCGCGCACGCCGACAGGCACCGGTTCGCGACGCGGACGGCGAGGCCGCCGCTCAGGATCCACTCGCCGAAATCCATCGCGATGTTGACTTCGCCGCCGCCGGAATCGATTTCCAGCCAGCGTGCGACGGGGTCCGCGGCGAGATACGCGGCCTGCAGCCGCTGTAAGCCGTCGGCCGTCAGGTCACCGCGGTAAACGAGCGTGTCGCCGCGCACGTCGACGTGGGGATCGGGTTGCGCAGCGCCGGGCACGGCGAGCATAAATTGCGCGACGATGATCAACACGCAGCGACGGACGTGTCGGTTGGTCGAAGTTGCGCGCGCAGAACCCATAACCGCTCGATCCTACGCGATTGGCGCCGGCCGGGTCGGTGATCCGCGCCGCGAACGTCGCTGTCGGCGCGGCGAATGCGACAAAAAATTCCGCTGTCCGGCCAGCGCATCGTGGTTCAGCCGGGTCGGCAGCCCGTCCCCGCCTGCCCGTGCCGTGCGAATTAGCGTTATCATGGCGGGCGGTCCGGCTTCAGCGAGTGCGCAGCGTCGCGTGTGCGGGTAGGGCCCGGATATTCAATTCAACGAAGATGCGATGAGGAGGCTTGGCGCATGAAGGCAGTGGTTGTCGACGACATAGATAAATTCGGGGTAACGGACGTAGAGCTCGACCCACCCAAGACCGGCGAAGTCCTCGTCAGAATGAAAGCAACCGGTGTCTGCCATTCGGATCTGTCCGTCGCGAACGGCACGATCCCGAGCCCGCTGCCCGTCGTGCTCGGACACGAAGGCGCCGGGGTCGTGGAACAGGTCGGCGAGGGCGTGACGAATGTCGTGCCCGGCGACCATGTCGCGATTTCGTTTATTCCGAGCTGCGGTGAATGTTTCCATTGCCTGCGCCGGGAAAGCTATCTGTGCAGCGTGGCCCCGCAAAACGGCAACCTGTTTGATAACACGACACGCGTGCATCAGGGCGATCGCGACATCTTCGTCATGTCGTTCTGTGGCCTCATGGCCGAGTACGCTGTCGTCCCGGCGGCCTGCGTGATCGCGATCGACAAGGAACTGGACATGAAAGCGGCCGCGCTCGTCGGCTGCGGGGTCAGCACCGGCGTTGGTGCCGTGATCAAAACCGCGAACGTACCGACCGGCGCCACGGTCGCCGTGTTCGGCTGCGGCGGGGTCGGACTGAACACGATCCAGGGTGCGCGCATCGCCGGGGCGTCGAAGATCATCGCCTGCGATTTGTCCACCGAGAAAATGGAAATGGCGCGCAAGTTCGGCGCCACCGACGTGATCGATCCGAACGGTGATGCCGTCAAGCAGATCTTCGAAATGACCGGCGGCATGGGCGTCGATTACGCGTTCGAAGTTGTCGGCAGCGGCAAGCTCGTCGAACAGTGCATCAAGGCGACGCGCAAGGGCGGCAATATCGTCGTTGTCGGCGTCGGCCGTCTCGACGACAAGTATTCGATTCGTCAGCCGATCATGGTATTTACCGCGAAAACGCTCATGGGCTCGATGTACGGCGGGGTCAATTTCAAAACCGACTTCCCGATGTACCTCGAACTCTACCGCCAGGGCAAACTCGATCTCGACTCGCTCGTGAGCAAGACCTACACCCTCGACGACGCCATGACGGCGTTCGAAGACCTGGAAAAAGGCGTCAACGCGCGCGGGGTCATCGTCCACGCCTGACGGCGGCGGTGTGATCGCGGGGCACGCATGGCCATCGAGACGCGGCAACTGATGCGGCAGCTCGATGGCCGCGTCGCCCTGCCGGCGCCGTGATCAGATCGGCGCGTTCGCGAATTCCGCGACCCTGAACAAAGCGGGTGCCAATCGAAACGGTACGCCGCGCGTGCGCAGCGGGACGAACCCCTGTTCGGTGATGGCGGCGATCACGCGATCGATGTTCGGGTGATGTTCATCCCCCTTGCCGCCGCACCCGGCATTCATCCGCCCGATCCGGTACAGATGATTTTTCGTCGGGCCGGAAATAATCAGGCGCCCGCCGGGTTTCAGCTTCACGGCGAATTCCGCGAGGTATACCGGCAGATCGCGGATGTGTTCGAGGACGTCGGCCGCGATTAACACATCGAGTGAGGCGTCGGGAACGGCGCCGACGTTCGGCACGAAGCGGGTGTTCAGTTTGCGGCGCTCGCTCAGTGCCCGGGCGTAGTCCGGGAACAGATCGCACGCGAACACGCGGTCGAAGCGCGCGTTCAGTTCCGGCAGGAACAGGCCGAGTCCACAGCCAAATTCGAGGGCGGTATTGCCGTCAATGTCGTCGAGGTAGTGCGCGATCACTTCGTAACGACGCCACATGAGCCAGCGGATCAGCGGATTACCGTGCAGGTACGACGGGATCGCCATTTCGTCGCGATCGTGATCGGACATCCCCGCGAGCGTGCTCGTCGTGATGTCGCGAATCTCGCTGGTGGCGGTTTTTTCCATTAATCCGGGACGCAGCGCGCAGCTATCCCTGGCCCTCTGTCTAGCGGAAGTGCGGCATCACTTCGCGGGCGAATAATTCCACGGAGCTCATCACGTCCGCCCCGCTGATGCCGGGCATATGCATCCAGCAGACCATTTCAGTCGGGTTGCACGCCGCCTCGTAGCGTTTGATCGATTCGATGGCGAAATCCGGATCGCCGATGATGTAACGGTCCTTGAAGTTTTCGAATCCCACCTGATCGTGATCCGTAATCACGCTGCCGTCGTCGGCACGGAGAACGCGATCTCCCGCGGCCGAAGCCTTGCCATAAACTTCGCGGTACAAATGATTCACCGCGGGCGCCGCGATCGCCTCGGCCTTGGCCATCGTTTTTGCGACGAACACCTGGCGAATGATCGGTCGCTCCGGGATCTTCCAGCCTATTTCCGCCGCGGCGGCCTCGTAGGGGGCGTAGTGATGCATTAGTTCATCGACCCCGTGGCGTGGTGACATGATCTGCACGGCGTGCCGTTTCGCCGCTCGCTGCAGGGATTTAGTCGCGGACACGCCGTACCAGATCGGCGGATGCGGTTGCTGCATCGGTTTCGGGGTCATGACGGTCTTGGGTACCTGGAAGTATTTGCCGTCGAACTCGAACTCGTCCTGGGTCCACGCCGTGATCATCAGATCGAGTGACTCCTCGAAGCGACCGATACGCTCCTCGCGCGGAATGCCGTGGGCGGCAAACTCCTCGGCGACATAGCCGGGCGCGACCCCGAACACGAAACGACCCTGCGACAGGTTGTCGAGCACGGCCACGTCTTCGGCGAGCTTCAGCGGTGCGTACATCGGCACGAGCAATACGGCGGTGCCGATGCGCATCGTTTTCGTAACGGAAGCAGCGCCGGCGCAGGCGATCAGCGGACCGGGGCACAAACCGTCGGTCTTTACGTGGTGCGTGGCCATGAACATCGACTCGTAGCCGAGCGCTTCCGCGCGCGGCAGGCAATCGAGCATGTCCTGGTACGGCTCGTTCCAGGGGATGCCGCACCCGGGCGGCAACTGGAACGTGAACATCAATCCGAACTTCATCGTGTGGAATTCCCTTTATTTGGGCCTGTGGGGCTTAGGAACAATCTACTACGCCGGCGGAACAGCGGCGAAAAAATGCGCGCTTTATCGTCACGTAGAACAACTCTGCCCCTCAACATCGCGAATTTGTTGACTCGTTCTCCCACTCGGCTCGCTACGATTGCCTGAGCCCGACGGGCTCCTAGGCGGCGTTGAGCATGACCGGGGTAATCGGGCAGCGGATTTCCTCGAGCGTTGCGCGAATTGCATCGGCAACCGCGACGGAATTCGGGCCGTCGCCATGGATACACAGACTTTCCGCGTCGAGTTCGACGAGCGAGCCGTCGTTTGCTTCGACCTTGCCCGTTTCGACATAGCGGCGCACCTGCGCGGCGGCGAACGCCACATCCGTTTCGTGCTTTTCGCGCTGCAGGATCAGCGAACCATCGGGCGCGTAGATCAGATCCGGGTAGATTTCGCCGACGACGCGGATACCGAGTTTTTTCGCCGCGGTTGGCATCGCGGCCGTCGTGGGCGCGGGCCAGTAGAGAATCGGGTCGTCGGACAGTTGATTAATCGCTTCGGCGACAGCGGCCGCGAGTTCCTCGTCGGTTTTCAGTACCGAGTAGAACGCGCCGTGGGGCTTGATGTGATGCAGTTTCATGCCTTGCGTCGCGAGCGCTCCCTGCAGGGCTCCGACCTGGTAGACGACATAGGCATACGCGTCCTCGGGCGTAATATTCATCGCGCGACGGCCAAAACCCAGCAAATCGGGCAAACCGGGGTGCGCGCCGACAGCGACATTATGCTGTTTCGCGAGTTTCACCGTCTCGATCATGGTCACCGGATCGCTCGCGTGAAAGCCGCAGGCCACGTTCGCGGTTGTGATCCGGGGCATCATGCCGACGTCGTCGCCCATGTTCCAGTTGCCGAAGCTCTCGCCCATGTCACAGTTGATGTCCATCATTTCCAGCATCGTAATTCTCCGGAGTCGTCGATGGCTTTAGTTTACTGGGCAGCGCAGCAAAGGAGTAGGCCGCACGCGATCCCGCGCCAGACACCGTTTGACACTCTCCCCCGCGATCCCGATAATCCGGCCCCTTCGGTAAACTTACCGTCCGGCCAAGGTCCGAATTGAGGTAAGATTGCTGCACGAAACATGCGCCCGTAGCGGAGCCTGATAGAGTACCTGGCTACGAACTAGGGGGGCGGAGGTTCGACAAACTCGCGCAGCGAGTTTGGACGCGCGTAGCGCGCCCCGCAGGGGCGAACAAACGAAACTTCGTTTGTGACGAGAACGCGCAGCGTCCGAAGAACGTCGCGCTGAAGCGCGACGGGCCGCAGGCCGGAGCCACGAAGTGGCGGAGTAGTCCATCCTTCCGGGCAGGAACCGGGGGATCGGAAAGAGCAGAACCGGATTATT
>CAXBJY010000001.1:0-168389 GCA_963976285.1 uncultured Gammaproteobacteria bacterium | reverse complement strand
ACGGTATCTATCGTCGCGTGGATCATCTGACTCGCAACGGTGCGTTTCCAGATCAAATCGTAGAGCTTGAACTGGTCGTCGGAGAGGTAGCTCTTTATTTCCGCGGGGATGCGACTCGCCGCGGTTGGACGGATAGCTTCGTGCGCTTCCTGCGCATTCTTCGATCGCGTCTTGTACTCCGGCGGTTTTGCCGGCACTTCCGTGTCACCGTAGCGCTGTGCGATGAATTCGCGGATTTCGGCGACCGCTTCGGCCGCCAGATTCACCGAATCGGTACGCATGTACGTGATCAGGCCTTCGCTGCCCGCACCGACGTCGATCCCCTCGTAGAGCTGTTGTGCCGTGCGCATCGCGCGCTGCGCGGTAAATCCAAGTTTGCGCACCGCTTCCTGCTGCAAGGTCGAGGTGATGAACGGCGGAGCCGGATTGCGCTTGCGTTGCTTGCGATCGACCTTCGCGACGGTCAGTTGTCCATCCGCGGCCGCGGACAGGTCCGCTTGCGCCTTTTTCGCGTCTTTCCCGTTCGTAATGGAGAATTGCTTAATCTTCTCACCGTGGAGCTGCGTCAGCTTGGCGGTAAATGCTTCTTTCTTCTTGCCGACGTCGGACTCGATGGTCCAGTACTCGCGCGGTTTGAACTTTTCGATTTCGTCTTCGCGTTCGCAGATCAAGCGCAACGCCGGGCTCTGCACGCGGCCGGCCGACAGTCCCGGTTTGATCTTTTTCCACAACAGCGGCGAGATATTGAAACCCACGAGATAATCGAGCGCCCGACGCGCCTGCTGCGCGTTGACGAGTTCCATCGATATTTCTCGTGGCGATTCAATGGCTTCCTTGATCGCGCGCGGTGTAATTTCGTGGAAAACCACCCTGTGTACGGTTTTCCCTTCGAGCAGTTTGCGATCTTTCAGCAGTTCGACGAGGTGCCACGATATCGCCTCTCCTTCGCGATCAAGGTCGGTCGCGAGGTACAGCGTGTCGGCTTTTTTCAGCTGTTTGGAAATGGCATCGACGTGTTTGTTGTTCCGGTCGATCGCCTCGTAGCGCATCGAAAAATTGTCTTCCGTATCGACCGCCCCCTCTTTCGGCAACAAGTCGCGTACGTGACCATATGAGGCCAGGACCTTGTAATCCTTACCGAGGTACTTCTCTATCGTCGAGGCTTTCGCGGGGGATTCCACCACCACAACATTACGCGCCATATGAATAATTACCTGTCGGGATATTCCGTTCGGTTGGAGCTGTTAAATCTAGTGCACACAGCCGTACATATCGTCCATGACGAGGTCTTCCATCCACACGAATGCCTGCTCCTGACCCGGGCGGTTGAAAAGTACCATCAGTACGATCCACTTGAGTTGTCCGATATCAATTTCGTCGGTTTCCAGCGCCATGACCCGTTCGATGACAACCTCCCGGTTCGTCGCGTCCAGCACGCCAACTTCTTCGAGAAAATGCATGAAGCCGCGACATTCTGCGTCCAGTTTCGCTGCCTCTTCAAGGGCGTAAATGCGGACTGACGTCGCGTTCTCGGAAATCGGCACCGCCACGGTTTCGTTCGCACTCGCGAGATCATGGAGCCAATCGAACGCTTTCGTAACCTGGCCGCCGTCGAACCCCGCCTCGCGGAGTTCCGATTTCACGCGATCCTGGTCGACATCAAACTCGATTTCGTCGTCGATGTAATTCTCGAAAAGATAGATGAGAACGTCGATAACAGTTTGCTTCATGTTTTCTCAACGGTGCGGTGACTATGACGATGCGGGAGCGCCCCGGGGGCGTTCGTCAGGTTTCATTACCGGCTGTTCAGCCGGCCTTGCGTCGTGAGCGCGGCGTCTCGCCGTTACTCGGCAATTCTGAGGTAGCTGTTGCCGGCGAGCGAGCGCACCGCCCCCCGGACCTCAAGCGCCGACAGGATGGAGGAAACCTCAGGTGCCGTCAATCCGGAGCGGCGGACGATTTCATCGAAGCTGGCGCCGTCATAGGCGCACGCGTCGAGCACCTCACGCTCGTTCGTAGTGACCACGGCGGGAGCGTCGGAATGCCGCGCCTCGGCCCCGGCGGGCGCCGCCCGCTGAAGGAAACGGCCCGGATATTGCGCGAGTATGTCACCGTGATCGTTGATCAGGATTGCACCTTGCTGGATCAGGGCATGGCAGCCGGCGGCAAGCGGATTTCGCACTGAACCGGGCACCGCGAACACATCGCGTGACTGCTCGAGAGCGTGCAGTGCCGTGGTAATCGAGCCGCTTTTCAGTGCGGCTTCGACCACGACGGTACCGATGCTCAAGCCACTGATAACCCGGTTTCGACGCGGAAAATGGTGCGGTAGCGGTGCCGTTCCCAGGGGGAATTCCGAAACGAGTGCGCCATTCGCGGCAATTGCCGCGGCAAGCGCGACATGGCGCCGTGGATAGATGCGGTCGATACCGCAGCCAAAGACGGCCAGGGTCGGCTGGTCTGCGGCGAGCGCACCGCGATGCGCCGCTGCATCAATTCCGGTCGCCATGCCGCTGGTCACGACGCAGCCGTGTTCCGCAAGTCCACGGGCGATCCGGAATGCCGCTTCGCGACCGTAATGTGTTGCCTTACGGCTGCCCACGATGGCGATCTGCGTTCGCTGCAGCGCAGCCGGCGCACCGACAACGAACAGCACGATCGGCGGGTGGGAAATTTCAGTCAGCAGCTGCGGGTAATCACGATCGAAAATCGTGAGCACATGGTGGTTTGCCGGTTCGGCCCAGGTAATCGCGCGTTCGGCGGCCGCCCAGTTCAGCTCGCAGGCGAGTTCGCGCGCCGTGGCTTCGACCGCGCGGTTGGTGGCATCCGCCGTTGCGCCGCGCGCCAGCGACGACGCCAGCCGGCGCACGAACGTCGCGAGTTTCCGCGGACTGTCCGGCACACTCGCATGGAACGCAAGCACGCTGCGGCGCAATCCGATGTCCAGTCCTTTGTCCATCGCGCGGCATCGTAGCGCGCGGATTCGGCGTTTGCACGTGTCCGTGCCGGCGCGCGCAGGCTCCGCCAGGCGGGCTGCGCGGCACCGTAGGAATCAGGGATTCCTGACCTTGTCCTTGACGTGGATCGCGCGTTGCGTGTTCATGACGAGCGCGTAACTGACGTTGTCGAACGTGCGGAAAACCATGAGTTCACCGGCGCGCTCATCCGGTAGTGTGACGGTTTCCGGCCAGCCACCTCTGCGCTCGTTCAGGAATTCATCCAGCGAGCGTTTCGCCGCCATGAAGTTGGCCACCGCGGCATCGCGGGCGTATGCCAGTCCGGTGCTTTGTTCCGGCGCGCGCTGAATCGCGTCGTAGCGCTCTTCCGCCGCGATTGCCGTGGCCAGTTCGTCCTCGACTACGGCACCGGCCTGGTAGATCGCGAGCACGTGTCCGGGCATCAACCCGTCGCCGAACCCGCGGTCGAGCACGACAACCTGGTGCTGCCCAATCTGGGAAACCCCATCAACGACCGAAATAATCCGCCCGTCGACCCCGGTATCCGGCGCCCGCGGCACGAAGTCCGGAAACTCGTCCTCGGTTTGGGGTAACAGCCGATCGCCGGTGAGAATTTCCCTGTTTGACCGCACCACTCGCGCCGTTGCGGGGTCGCCACCGCGCTCGATCACGACATCCCCGATGTGCAGCACCTCGTAACCAAGCAATTCGTTCGTGGTGCCATCACGGTATTCACCACCGGGTCGGAAGACGGAATATTTGTCGGTCGTGATGTCGGCAAGATTACGGATGTAGATGCGATTGCCGGAACCGGTCGCAAGGTGCTGATCCTGACTCGACACGACATAGGCCGCGAGTTCGATATCGCTGCCACTCATTACATACGGACGCGAAAGGAACGGTCGAATCGCGTCGAGCGGGATGGGGGCAATCGCACCGTCGTGCGGGTATTCGCGCACGGACGGTGACAGTTTCACGCGCCGGCCGCCATACATGCCGCCGCGCGCGAGATTCAGGATCGGACGGCCGTCTTTGTAAGTCAGATAGACCTGGTCGCCCGGGTAAATCAAATGCGGATTTTCGATCTGCGGATTAGCCTGCCAGATATCCGGCCATTGCCACGGGTACGTCAGGAACGTGCCCGAGATGTCCCACAGCGTATCCCCCTTGACGACGGTGTACGTACCCGGGTTGTTCGGATTGATCGCAACTTCGTCGGCGACGGCTGGGCAAAGCCATGCGAGCAAAATCGCCATAAGTATAATTTTTCTAGGCATCTCAATACCCTTACGTGCGTTCTTTAAGGTAGTTTAGCAGATATCCTCGCGGATTTTAAAGAAAAACATCCAGGCCCCGGTCGACACAGGGAATCCGTTTGAATAATCAGGGTCTTACCAGTATTCTGCGCACACGAGAGAAGCGAAACCCGACCATGTCCAAGCTGCAAATCCTCCACTACCCCGATCCCCGCCTGCGCAATGTGGCGGCACCGGTCCAGATTGTCGACGCGAGCACGAGGAAACTCGTCAGCGATATGTTCGAAACGATGTATGACGCGCCCGGTATAGGCCTGGCGGCTACCCAGGTCAATGTCCACGAACGCATTATCGTCATCGATGTGTCAGACAGCCGGAACGAACCGATTTGCCTGATAAACCCCGTGATCGTCGAATCCGGTGGCACGGAACAAACCGAGGAAGGCTGTCTGTCCGTCCCCGGCGTCTACGAAACGGTCGAACGTTCCGACTGGATCCGGGTTCAGGGCCAGGACGAAAACGGTGAGCCGTTCGACCGTGAAGCGGAAGGCCTGCTCGCGGTGTGTATCCAGCATGAAATTGATCACCTCGACGGCAAACTGTTTGTCGATTACCTGTCGCGCCTGAAACGCGCCCGCATTCGCAAAAAGCTCGAAAAGGTCCACAAGCAATCCTCCTCCTGAACCGATCCGCCAGTCCGGCGACGGTCTGAATCCGTATGCACCAGCACGCGCCCGCGCGCCCTCGCGCAGTTTTCGCCGGCACCCCGGAATTTGCCGTGCCGTCGCTCGAATGCCTGGCGCGCCATGACGGCGTTGACGTCATCGCGGTGTATACCCAGCCGGATCGGCGCGCCGGGCGTGGACGCAAAGCCCAGGCGAGCCCGGTGAAACGCGTCGCCGAATCCCTGTCGATCCCGGTCATGCAGCCGCAAACCCTGAAAGATCCCGGGGCGCAGGCGGAATTTGTCGCGCTGGATGCGGATTTACTCGTCGTCGCGGCGTATGGCCTGATCCTGCCCGACGCCGTGCTCGCAGCGCCACGTTTAGCCGTGAACGTTCACGCTTCACTGCTGCCGCGCTGGCGCGGGGCGGCGCCGATTCAGCGCGCAATCATGGCGGGGGATGCTGAAACCGGGATCAGCATGATGCGCGTCGTCGCGGCACTCGATGCCGGCCCCGTACTGTCGCAACGCACGTGCGCCATCACGCCAGCGGAAACCGGCGGTACGCTGCACGACAAGCTCGCCGCCCTTGGTGCCACGTGCCTGCACGCAACCATCGATGACTTCCTCGCCGGCCGCCTGCACGAAACGCCGCAAGACGACAGCCTCGTGTGTTACGCGGAGAAAATCACCGCCGCCGATCGCGTGCTGAACTGGCGCGAAAGCGCGCCGGCCCTTGCGCGCCGGGTCCGCGCGCTGAACCCGGTTCCGGCGGCGACCATGAGCCTGAACGAAACGCCGATCAAGGTCTGGGAAGCGGTTGCGCTCGACGAGCACGTGGCAGCGTCGCCGGGCCGGATCATCGCTTTCAGCGACGATGGTATCGACATCGCGACGGCTGCTGGAATCCTGCGCGTGACCCGACTTCAGCCGCCGGGGAAACGACCGCTCAGCGCGGCGGAATTCGTCAATGGGTTCCAGGCCTTGCTCACCGCCCCGCCCTGACCCATGCACAGGAATACGCGCTCGATTGCCGCGCTCGCGCTTGCCGCCATCATCGGCCGCGGCAGGTCGCTCGACAGGACGCTGGCGGAAACGACGCAAAGCCTCACCGACAAACGCGCCCGGGCCTATGTACAGGAACTCGTTTATGGCGTGCTGCGCTGGTATTGGCGCCTCGAGCCGCAACTCGGACTCCTGCTCAAGCGCCCGTTACGCGATCGCGACCGCGATATTGAAATGCTGCTGCTCGTGGGTCTGTACCAGCAACAATTTCTCGCCACGGCCACGCACGCAGCGGTGAGCGAAACCGTTGCGGCGTGTCACGAATTGCACAAACCCTGGGCGCGCGGTCTCGTCAACGGGACGCTGCGCAATGCGCTGCGCGAGAGCGACAGACTTGCCGCGGCGGGCAATGCAACGCTCTCCGGCGAAACCTCGCACCCCGACTGGCTGATCGCAGCGCTGACGGCCGACTGGCCGGACGCGGCGCCAGGCTTGCTTGCGGCAAACAACGAACGGCCACCCCTGACACTCAGGGTCAATGCACGGCAATCGACTCGTGACGCTTATCGCGCCGAGCTCGATGCGGCCGGCATCGCGGCGACACCGACGCGATACGCCACCGAAGGCCTGCAGCTGGTCGAGCCCGTACCGGTGGATTCCCTGCCGGGCTTCGATCGCGGCCGGGTCAGCGTCCAGGACGAAGCGGCACAACTGGCGGAGTCGGTACTCCAGGTTCCGACCGGTGCCCGCGTCCTCGACGCCTGCGCCGCGCCCGGCGGCAAAGCGGCACATATACTCGAACGGCACCCGGAAACGCAGGAACTCGTTGCCCTCGACAACGCGCCGGCGCGGGTCGAGACACTCGCGGCAACGTTCGCCAGGCTCGGTATTACCGCAACGACGCGCTGCGCCGATGCCGCGGACGTCGATTCCTGGTGGGATGGAACCCTGTTCGACCGCATTCTCATCGACGCGCCGTGCTCCGGTAGTGGCGTGATTCGACGCCATCCCGATATCAAACATCATCGGCGCCCGGACGATATCGCCAGGCTCGCCACCGAACAGGCGCGTCTGCTGGATTCATTGTGGCCACTGCTCGGCCCGGGCGGTAAGCTCGTTTATGCTACGTGTTCCGTCTTGCGCGCCGAAAACGATAATGTCATCGGCCCGTTTCTCGCCCGCACCGGGGACGCCGTGCCCGACCCGATCGCGGCGGCCTGGGGCTCGGCAACGTTGTATGGACGACAGGTATTGACCGGCTCAGACAATATGGATGGATTCTATTTCACCCGGCTCATGCGCTCCGGGACGGGCGCGTAAGCCGTGGGGTCACGCCCGCCGACAGCGCATGAAATCGCGTCCCGCGCGGCCCGGCAAGCGTTACCGAAGCGTTGCGTGAAAAGCGTAATCGCGGTACTCGTCGCCGTCTGTGCGGGCGCGCTGTGTCTGCCCGCGTGGGCCGGCTCCATAACGATTGATTCCGCCGAGTCGGAAGTCGTCAATGAGATGTATGTCGTCAATGCGAATGTCGCGTTCGCGTTCAGTGACGACGCCATCGAGGCAATAAAGAGCGGGATTGCACTTTATATCGACGTCGATTTCAGGATTAGTCGCGAGCGGCGTTATCTCTGGGATCCGGACATCCTGAATCTGAGTCGGCGCTACCAAATCGAGCGCCATGCGCTCACCGATCGCTACGTCATTACCGACCTCGTCACCGACGATCGCCGCACCCACGATTCGCTCGAAGCGGCGATCCACGATCTCGGGCGGATTCGGGAAATCCCGCTCGCGGAAGCGGCCCTGCTGGATGACGCGAATGAATACCGGATCGAATTGCGCGCGCGTCTCGATCTCGAATCACTGCCCGCGCCCTTGCGACCGCTCGCGTATATTTCGCCGAGTTGGCGCATGTCGAGCGGATGGTACGAATGGAAAATAACCCGATAAGACGCCGCGTCACGGCGCTCGCAGCGGTATCGCTACTGGGCCTGTCGCTGCTCGCTTCGCTCGTTCTCATGAGCGCCGCGCTGCAAAATTCGGGCAGCTTTGGCACGATGTACTCGGGGCTGCTGATCCTCAATTCCGTCGGCCTGCTCACGTTCATCGCGTTGATCGCGATCAACGTACGGCGTTTGATGGGTCAGCTCCGGCGACGCGAGCACGGCGCGCGCCTGACCCTGCGTCTCGTCGTCATGTTCGTCAGTTTGTCCGTCATCCCGGTGCTCGTTGTCTACGGCTTCTCGCTCGATTTCCTGCGGCGCGGAATCGACAGCTGGTTTGATGTCGAAATCGACCGCGCCCTGAATGATTCGCTCGAACTCAGCCGTGCCGCGCTCGACCTGCGCATGCGCGAATTGCTCGAGGAAACGGAACACATCGCCGACGAGCTCGGGCGCGGGGCCCGCGCGCCGGCCCCGCTCAACCTTGATGTGCTGAAAAATCCGGACAGCACGATAGTCGCGAACGTCAGCGCGCCGGCAACACGCGATCTCGATCTGCTGCGCGAGCGCAGCGGCGCCGATGAACTGACCCTGCTGACCCGTGAAGGCCGCCTGCTCGGCAGCAGCACGGGTGCGACGGCGATCGTTCCGCACCTGCCGCCGGACGAAATCCTGCTGCAGTTGCGCCAGGGTCGCAGTTATATCGGGCTCGATCCGATCCGGGACGCCGGTCTGTACGTCCGCGTCGCCGTCAACATTCCCGTCGTATCGGTTGGAACGCAACGACGGATCCTGCACGCGCTGTACCCCATCGCGACCCGTATGAACCGCCTCGCGGACAGCGTGGAGTCGGCGTTCGCGGCATACAACGAACTCGCTTACCTGCGTGAGAAACTGAAGCTCAGCTTTGCCATGACGCTGACGCTCGCGCTGCTGATCAGCATCGTCACCGCGGTCTGGGCCGCGTTTTATTCCGCCCGACGACTCGTCGCCCCCATCCGGGATCTCGCGGCAGGTACTGCCGCGGTCGCCGCCGGCAACTACGAAACGAGCCTTCCCGTACAAACGCGGGACGACATCGGTTTTCTCGTCGGTTCGTTCAATGAGATGACGAAACGAATCGCGATAGCCCGCGGCGAAGTCGAGGCCCAGCATCGATATCTCGATGCCGTGCTCGGACAGTTGTCGTCCGGCGTGATTGCGGTCGATCACGCACTCAATATTACGACCATCAACGAAAGCGCCGACGAGATCCTCGGGCTCGGGCAACAGGCGCTCGCCGGCATGCCGCTGATGGAGATCGCGGACCACAAGGAACATCTGCGGCCATTCGTCGAGGGTATCGCGCCGCTGATCGCGGGCCCGGATCACCGCTGGCAGCAGCAAATCGTCGTATTTCGGCCCACGGGGCGGCGCGTACTCATGTGCCGGGGCGCGAAAATGGCGCTCGACACGGGCGAGGCCACCGGCAGCGTGATCGTGTTCGACGACATCACCGCGATCATCCAGGGCCAGCGCGACGCCGCCTGGTCGGAAGTTGCGCGGCGCCTGGCGCATGAAATCAAGAACCCGCTGACACCGATCCAGTTGTCTGCCGAGCGCCTGCGGCAAAAATATCTCGGCAAGATGCCCGAACGCGATGCGGATACGCTGCAGCGACTGACGGCCACCATCATCCAGCAGGTCGACACGATGAAATCGATGGTGAACACGTTCTCCGACTACGCCCGTCCGCCGAAGATCAACCCGGAAAACACGAACCTGAACGCCCTCGTCGAGGGCGTCGTCGAACTGTTTCAGAGCGCGCATCACGAAGTATCGTTCGACATCGACCTTGCCGACGACCTGCCGGCGGTGCCGGCCGACGCCGCCAGACTGCGTCAGGTCATCAACAACCTCGTGAAAAACGCGATCGAGGCGTCCGTCGGGGCCAGTGATCCAACCATCACGGTGGCCACGGCCCTCGTCGAATCCGATGCCGGCGTGTCGGCGGAAATCCGTATCGCCGACCGTGGCGAGGGGATCAACGAGGCCGTGCACGAAAATATCTTCGAGCCTTACGTCACGAACAAGACGCGCGGAACCGGCCTCGGCCTCGCGATCGTGAAAAAAATCGTCGAGGAGCACGGTGGCATGGTGACGCTGGCCAACAACGACGGCCCGGGAGCGACCGCGACGATTCGACTGCCAATCGCCCGGGTTGGCGATACACTACGCGCGGCTCCCGATAATATTGAAACCGCTGCGAGCCCGCTGGAGAGGAAAGTCGTATGAGTTCCCCTTACATACTGGTTGTCGATGACGAGCCGGATATCCGCAGCCTGCTGAAGGAAATCCTCGAAGACGAAGGATTTGAAATTGGTGTCGCGGAAAACGCGGAAAGCGCGCGCGAAGCCCGCCGTCACCGGCGCCCCGACCTCATTCTGCTCGATATCTGGATGCCCGACACTGACGGCATCACGCTGCTGAAAGAATGGTCCGAGGATGGTCACGTGGATGTCCCCGTGATCATGATGTCCGGACACGGCACGGTAGAGACCGCGGTGGAAGCGACCCGCCTGGGCGCTTACGACTTCATCGAAAAACCGCTCTCGATCGCGAAACTGCTCGTCACCGTGCAGCGCGCGCTCGAAGCCGCGGACCTGCAGCGCGAGAACATCGGCCTGAAGCGCAGCAGCGGGCCGCTCGATGAACCGATGGGTAACAGTCCGGCGATTCAGAAACTACGTGAGGACGCGGTTCGGATCGCACAGCACAAAACCGCCGTGTTCATCACCGGCGAATCCGGTAGTGGCAAGGAAGTGATCGCACGCTTCCTGCACAATGCGAGCCCGCGCGCCGGCGGGCCGTTCGTCACCGTCGGCGTTGCCGGCCTCGCGCGTGAAAATCCCGACGCGGAACTGTTCGGCACGGAAACCGATGGTCACGTGACGTTCGGTTCGCTCGAACTGGCCAATGGCGGCTCGCTGTTTCTCAAAGACATCGCCGATATGGATTTGAATACGCAGGCACGCTTGCTGAGCGCGCTCGAAAACGAATCCCTGTTGCGCGTTGGCGGGCGCGAACCGGTGCAGATCGACGTCCGGGTGATTGCCGCCACACGACGCAACCTGAGCGAAGCGGTCGCCGCCGGTACGTTTCGTGACGATTTGTTCTACCACCTGAACGTGGTTCCTCTGCAGGTGCCGCCGTTGCGCGACCGCGCCGAAGACATCGAGCTGCTGGTCAATTTCTACCTGAATTATTTTGCCGTGCACGAGGGATTGCCCCGGCGCGAGTTTTCGAGCGGCGCACGGGCGCGACTCGCCGACTACGACTGGCCGGGCAATGCCCGTGAACTGAAAAACCTCGTCCAGCGGCTTATGATCCTCGGGAGTACCGAGCAGGTTTCCGCGCAGGAAATCAATTCAGCGCTCGGGATTCGGCCGCAGACCGAAGGCGACCTGCCGTTTCCGGGATTCGACCTGCCGCTGCGTGAAGCGCGCGAAAAATTCGAAAAAGCCTATCTCGAGTACCAGTTGTATTCTTTGCGCGGCAGCGTCAGTAAAGTCGCCGAGCGCGTTGGAATTGAACGCACCCACCTCTATCGGAAACTGCGTAGCCTCGGTATCGATCCGAAGCAAATCAAAGAATCCTCGAACGCATGAAAATCATCATCCTCGGAGCCGGGCAGGTGGGATCATCGGTCGCCGCCAACCTGTGCAACGAGGCAAACGATATCACCGTGGTCGACCGCAACCCGGTTTGCCTGCAGGCCCTGCAGGACCGTTTCGATTTGCGCGGTGTGCTCGGGCACGGCTCGCATCCGGAAATCCTCGCGCGCGCGGGCGCCCAGGATGCGGACATGATCGTCGCCGTGACGAACAGTGACGAGGTCAATATGATCGCCTGCCAGGTGGCCTATACCCTGTTTCGCACCCCGACGAAGATCGCCCGCGTACGCGAGACGCAATATCAGAAAGCCACGGAATTATTTGCTCAGGAAGCGCTGCCGATCGACGTCCTGATCAGCCCCGAGCAGGAAGTGACGGACTACATTCGGCGCCTGATCGAATTTCCCGGTGCCCTGCAGGTGCTCGATTTTGCCCATGGCCGGGTTCAGCTCGTCGCGGCGCGCGCGTTCTACGGCGGCCCGCTCGTCGGTCACAAGCTGAATGAACTGCCGGAGCAGTTGCCGGGTGTCGAAACCCGCGTGGTCGCCATCTATCGCCGACACGAAGCGATCATACCGAACGGCGATACCGTGATAGAAACCGGCGATGACGTGTTCTTCGTTGCCGCGCCAAAGCATATACGTGCGGTGATGAGCGAATTTCAGCGCCTGGATTCGCCAAACAAACGCGTCATCATTGCCGGCGGCGGCAATATCGGCAAACGACTCGCCGTGGCGCTCGAGAAGCAGTGCAATATCAAGATCATCGAGTCGAACGCCGATCGCGCACAACAAATTTCCGAAGAACTGAAACACGCCTACGTACTGCTCGGAGACGCCGCCGACGAAGAACTGCTGATCGAGGAGAATATCGATCAGACGGATGTGTTTTGCGCGCTGACGAATGCGGATGAAGCGAACATCATCTCCTCGATGCTGGCAAAACGCCTCGGTGCGAGGACGGTCATGGCGCTGATCAACCGGGCCGCGTACGTCGATCTCGTCCAGCGCGACATCATCGATATTGCGATTTCGCCGCAACAGGCCACCATCGGCTCGCTGCTCGCCCACGTTCGCCGCGGCGACGTGGTCAAGGTGCATGCACTGCGCCGTGGCGCGGCCGAGGCCATCGAGGCCATTGCGCATGGTGACCGTAATTCCAGCCAGGTCGTGGGACGCTCGCTCGATGACATCGAGCTTCCCCCCGGCACCACGATCGGTGCCGTTGTCCGCGGCGACGCCGTTATCATGGCGCACCACGATACGGTGATCGAAGCCGAAGACCACGTGATCATGATCGTCACGAACAAGCGACACGTACGTGATGTCGAACGATTGTTCCAGGTCAGCGTGACGTTCCTGTAAGCCAGCCCTTGCCGGCAGCAACTCGAAATGAGACGCCAGGTTATACAGAAAATTCTCGGGCTACTGTTGTCGATCTTCAGCCTCGCCTTGCTGCCACCGCTGCTGATCGCACACTGGACACGGGATGGCGCGAGTTCCGCTTTCGCGATCGCCATCGTCGCGATTCTCGCGGCCGGGTTGTTACTGTGGCTGCCCGTGCGCAAGGTCAACCAGGAAATGAAACTGCGCGACGGATTTATCGTCGTCGTCCTGTTCTGGGTGGTTCTCGGAACGAGCGGATCGATACCGTTCATGCTCGTCGACGGCCTGAAAATGTCCGCGCCCGATGCGATTTTCGAGTCTCTCTCGGGACTCACCACGACCGGCGCCACGGTCATCGTCGGCCTCGATTACCTGCCACCCTCGATTCTGTTTTACCGTCAGCTGCTGCAATGGCTCGGCGGCATGGGCATCATCGTGCTGGCCGTCGCTATTTTGCCGATCCTCGGGGTCGGTGGCATGCAGCTCTACCGCGCCGAAACGCCCGGCCCGATGAAGGATGCGAAACTGACGCCGCGGATTACGGAAACGGCGAAAGCGCTGTGGTACATCTATCTTGGCTTGACGGTTGCGTGTGCGCTCGCCTACCTCGCGGCGGGCATGACCGTGTTCGATGCCATTTCTCACAGTTTCAGTACGGTTGCCATCGGCGGATTCTCGACCCACGACCTCTCACTCGGGTATTTCGACAACCCGGTCATCGAAGCGATTGCGGTGGCCTTCATGTTCGTCGCCGGGATCAATTTTTCGCTGCATTTTCTCGCCTGGCGCTACCGCAACACGAAACCCTATTTCTACGACTCGGAGTTCCGCATGTACAGCGGGTTCACGCTCGCGGTGTGCCTCGTGTGCGGAATCGGACTCGCCGTCACGCATTACGAAGACGACTGGCTGCAGGCGTTTCGGCTCGGGATCTTTCAGGCCGTATCCGTCGGAACGACCACCGGGTTCACGACCGCGAGTTTCCAGAACTGGCCGGGCTTTCTGCCGCTGCTGTTGTTGTTCGCGAGCTTCGTCGGCGCGTGCGCGGGTTCGACCGGTGGCGGTATCAAGGTGATCCGGTTTCTGCTGCTGTACAAGCAGGGCCGCCGCGAAATCCAGCGCCTGATCCACCCGAACGCTATCATCACGATCAAAATGGGCGGCCGGCCGGTGAACAACCGGGTCGTCGACGCGGTGTGGGGCTTCTTCGCTACCTACGTCGCCGTGTTCGCCGCCTTGCTGTTGTCCGTCATGGCGACCGGACTCGATCAGGTCACGGCGTTTTCCGCTGTCGCCGCCTGCCTGAACAATCTCGGCCCGGGCCTCGGCGAGGTCAGCGCACATTACGGGGAAATACCGGGTAGTACGAAACTGTTACTGAGCTTCGCGATGGTTCTCGGCCGTCTCGAAATCTTCACCCTGCTCGTACTGCTGACGCCGTCGTTCTGGCGCAGCTGAGCGACACTGCAGACGATGAGCGCCCTGATCGAACGCCTTGAAGCCATGCTCGCCACCGGTGAAGATTCGGCCCTGCTCCGTTTCAGCCTGGGCAACGCCTGGCTCGCCGCTGATCCGGCGCGCGCCGCCGAACACCTGCAGCGCGCCGTCGAGATCGATCCCGACTATTCCGCCGCGTGGAAGATGCTCGGCAAGGCACTCGACGCGGCCGGCAGTTCGGACGCCGCGATCGGCGTCTATGAGCAGGGTATCGACGTTGCGGAACGCAAAGGTGACAAGCAGGCCGCGCGCGAAATGCAGGTTTTCCTCAAACGCTTGCTGAAAAACCGCGATTCCATGTGAACAACGGTGCCCGGTGCGCCGGTTTACGTGCCGTGCAGGCTGAGCGAACCGACTAGATCAGCCACGTTCGGGTAGTCGTGGCGCGCGAGATAGTCGCGGATGCCAGCGTTGATTTGCGCGCAGATCAGCGGTTCGTAGAACAGCGCCGTGCCAATTCCCACTGCCGACGCGCCGGCGATCAGGAATTCAATCGCATCGCTCGCATTGACGATCCCGCCCTGGCCGATAATCGGAATTCCGTGCGCTTTCGTCGCCTGGTAAACCTGATGCACTTTAAGTAACGCGATCGGCTTGATCGCCGGTCCGGACAAGCCACCCTGGTTATTGCCGATTACCGGTTCACGCCGCTCGACGTCGATCGCCATACCCATCACCGTATTGATCACCGCAAACGCGTCCGTGCCGGCGTCGATACAGCGGCGCGCGTTGTTGACGATGTCGGTCTGGTTCGGCGAGAGCTTCGTGACGAGCGGTTTCGATGTCGCCCGGCGACAGGCCGCGACAACCCGCGCGGACATGTCCGGATCATTGCCAAACGCGACTCCGCCCTCTTTGACGTTCGGACACGAGATATTGATTTCCATTGCGTCGATCGGCGAATCATCGAAAATTCGCGTGACCGCTTCGTATTCCTCGACGGTAGAACCCGAGACGTTCGCGATGAATCGCGTTTCGGTGAAATCAAGGCGCGGCAGATAATCGCGCACGACCGCGGCCGCGCCGGGGTTTTGCAGTCCAATCGCGTTCAGCATGCCGGCCGGCGTTTCGGCGACCCGGTGCGCAGGGTTACCGAGTCGTGCTTCGAGCGTCGTGCCCTTGAGGCAGATCGCACCGACATCGCGATTGGAAAAGCCTTCGATGCGGGTATATTCTTCGCCGAATCCGACGCAGCCCGACAACAGCACGAGCGGCGAATCGAAGCGCAGACCGCAGAATTCGAAATCAAGGCCCGGTGAGTTCTCCGGTTTCAACGCCATAGCCTGATGCGGTGCCCCACGATCAACATTCATAATTCGCCGGTCTATTTCGTCCCTGGCTGCGTTGCGCGTCCTCGCGTAGAGTCCGCAACGCGGGCTCCGCGCACTCCGGACGCAATCTGCTCGAGCCGGACTTAATCAGAAGTTCCTGAAGTTTATTGCGGGATACCACACGAGCGAGTAGCCAACCGCCACGATGTTTCAAGTAGCACTGTTCGAGCCCGAAATCCCACCGAATACGGGCAACATTATACGCCTTTGCGCGAATACCGGCGTCACCCTGAACGTGATCGAACCGCTTGGTTTCGATCTCGATGATCGGTCACTGAAGCGCGCGGGCCTCGACTACCACGAATACGCGAACCTGCAGGTACACCCCGGCTATGATGCGTTCATTCGGGCAATCGGCGACCAACGGGTCTTCGGATTCACAACCCACGGCGCTGCGAGCGTGTTCGCGACTGCGTTCAAAGCGGGCGATGTGTTTTTGTTCGGCCCGGAAACGCGCGGGCTGCCCGCCGCGTTGCGCGACGCATTACCGCCCGAGCGGCGGCTGCGCATTCCGATGATGGAAACGAGTCGCAGCCTGAACCTGTCGAATGCCGTTGCGGTGGTCGTGTATGAGGCGTGGCGGCAGCAGGGTTTCGCCGGCGGCCGCTGACGACGTATCGTGAGGCGACGTCTCAGCCACAGTCACCGCCGTTCGTGCTGTTGATCACCGTGACAATCGGCGGCGCCCCGGGCGCGCCTCCGGTACGGTAGGTGAGCTTGCACTGTGCCGCAGACACACCGGCAACCGAGTAGATGAATGTATCGCCCGCTGCGTTGACTTCCACATCGAAACTACCGAGGCGCGGAACGAGCGGGTAGATTCCGCGCTCGTTTGCGAGCGGGTATCCGGAGACGAGATCGATCTCGACGGTCAGGCCGTCGCCGAGTGCGATCTTCTGCGCTTCGGCGCCGTCGGCAACCCAGATGGAATGTGCCAGTGCGGCTCCGCTGCGCACGCTGCCCGCGAGCCCGGCGAGCGCAATCGAACGCTGTTCCGCCACATGTGCCGCGCTGCGGGCCTGTACGAACGCGGCGAGCACACCGAACAGAACCAGCGTGGCAATCAGTTCCGGGCAAATTATCGTAGCGATTCGTTTCAGCTCAGCGGTCCTCGCGCACTCGTGCGGGTCGTGACACGGGTCGACCCGCGTGTCCCGGAAACTATAGTGCGCTGACCGATATTTTCGACCCCGGGCGCCACACCCGACGGGAATTCTGTGACCGCCGGCACAGGCGAACGTGCCTGGAGCGAGCAAAGCGTGACGCAGTGGACAGCGACTCAGTCCTGCCCGGAGCCGGGAAACTCCGCGACGGGGTCACGCGCGAGCAGATTATCGACGGCGCCCCGCGGGGTAGTCCTGCCGCTGATCGTATCGGCCACTTCGTAGGAGATCGGCATCTCGACGCCGTCGCGCCGGGCGAATTCCGCGAGCGCGAGCGCCGTTGTCGCACCCTCGACGAGACCGGTTTCGTTGATTGCGCGTTGCGGGTCGGCGCCGGCCGCGAGGCTGAGGCCGAAGCGGCGGTTACGCGACATGTCATCGGTGCACGTGAGGACGAGATCGCCGAGCCCGGACAAACCCATGAACGTTTCGCGTCGACCACCCCGGGCAACGCCGAAGCGGGTGATTTCCGCGAGTCCGCGCGTGATCAACGCGGCACGGCTGTTACTGCCGAGTCCGAGCCCATCGCTGATACCGGCGGCAATTGCGATGACGTTTTTGATCGCCCCGCCGATCTGCACCGCGATCACATCATCGCTCAGGTACGGGCGAAATGAGGGCGAGTGCAGTCGCCGCACGAGTTCGCGACCGTGTGCCGGATCACGCGTTGCGACGGTAATCGCGGCCGGACGCTGTTCGGCGACTTCGCGCGCGAAATTCGGTCCCGACAACATCGCGAACGCCGCGTCGGGAAACGCAGCATCGACGATTTCGTCAGCGAGCGCGAACGTCGCGTTCTCGATGCCCTTGCAGGCACACGCGATGCAGTTTGGCGGCGCAATCCGTGTGCTCAGGTCGCGCAGCACGGGTCGCAAGGTCTGGAACGGGACGACGGCGACGACCGTATCGAACGTCGCCGGCAGTTCGTTCGTGTCGACCAGGTGCAGCGACGCCGGCAGCTCGATATCGGGCAGATAGCGGCTGTTGCGCCGGGTGCGGCGCATGGCCGCGATCGCCTCCGGGTCGCGGCCCCACAGCCACACGTCGTTCGCGGGATTTCGACTCAGGACCAGCGCGAGTGCCGTCCCCCACGCACCGGCGCCGAGAACGAGAACATTGCGTCCGGATTTCATCGGTTACGCTGCCTGTCGCGGTACGGAGGCCCGGCCGTTGCCCGGGCCGCTCAATTCACCACGGGGTTCGCCTGCTCGCCCTGCCGGCGCTGCAGTTCCTGGGCGTAAAGCATGTCGAAATTGACCGGCGCCAGCAGAATTTGCGGAAAACCGCCCTTGACCACGATATCCGAGACGACTTCGCGCACATAGGGAAACAGGATATTCGGACACGCGGTGGCGAGTATCGCCGGCAAATGCTCGGCGGGAAAACCGCTGATGGTGAAAATTCCCGCCTGCTTCGCTTCGACGAGATAAATACTGCGCTCGTCCTGCTTCACGGTGACGGTCACCTGCAGCACGACTTCGTACTGGTTTTCGCCGAGCTCACTCGTTTCATTCGAAAAATGGATATCGACCGACGGGTTCAGCTGTTCCGTGAAAACGCCGGGCGTGTTCGGCGCTTCGAACGAGAGATCCTTTACATATATCTTCTGGATTGAGAGCTGCCCGCTCGGGCCCTGCGCTTGCGCGTTGGCGGCGGGGTTTGCTTGGTCGGCCATGAATCACCTGTCTGGTTATGAAATTGAAAGCGCGTTGCGGTGTGCTCGTCACGGGCCGCGGCCGGGTTTCACGTCAGCGGCAGATTATCTGCCCGCCAGGCGCTGATTCCGCCCTTGAGACTGTAAACCTGCTCGAAGCCGGCGTCCGTCAGTTCCTTCACCGCCGCGAGCGAGGTGCTCCCCGTAGCGCAGTAAACAATGATCGGCCGGTCGCCGGATTTTTTCAGTTCACCGGATCTCGTCTTGATCTCGGCGGCGGGAATGTGGACGGCATTGATAATGTGCCCCGCGTCGAAATCATCGCGCGAACGAACGTCGAGCGGTAGTGCGTTTTCGCGATTGAGCAGTTGCACCGCTTCTATCGGCAGGACCCCTTTACCTCCCGCGGCCTGCGCGAAATTAACCATGAGCATCACGAGGATGAAGAAAAATGCGCTGACGAGAATCAGGTGATTACCGGCGAATTCGAGTAATTGGGCCATGCTTGCGATTCGATGTGAAAGGAGCCCCGGCAGTCGTACTGCGGCGATCGTAAACCGGTGTTTCGGACGGCGTGGGCGGCGGCGCGTATGATACACTGATCCGCGGTTTGGAGCAGTCAGGTAACGGCCGCTTCAGGATCCCGGGACGCTCCTGGCGCCGTTCCGGCCGCAGTCCGCACACAGACACAGAAAAAAAGTCCGAGGTTTGCATGAGTAAAGTCGACCATCCAGTCATGTTGATCGTTCTCGACGGTTGGGGTCACAGCGACGAATCGGCGTTCAACGCGATCAAGGCCGCGAACACGCCGAACTGGGACCGGCTCATGCGCGATTACCCGCACGAACTAATCCGTTGCTCGGGCACCGACGTCGGTCTGCCGGACGCACAAATGGGCAATTCCGAGGTTGGCCACATGCACCTCGGCGCCGGTCGTACGATCAATCAGGATTTCACCCGTATCTCCCTTGCCATCGCCGACGGCGAATTCGCCGACAACCCGGCCTGGAAGCCGGCGATGCACCGCGCCGCGGCCGACAACAAAGCCGTGCATATTCTTGGCCTGCTGTCCCCGGGCGGTGTCCACAGCCACGAAGAACATATACTTGCGCTCGTTGACGCTGCCATGCGCCAGGGCGTGACACAGATCTACATCCATGCGTTTCTCGATGGCCGTGATATGCCGCCACGCAGCGCGGCCGATTCGATCAAACGGGTCACCGAGCATTGCGGGCAACTTGGGGCGGGTCGTATTGCGACGCTCGTCGGACGCTATCTCGCGATGGACCGAAACTCGAACTGGGAGCGTACCCGCGAAGCCTATGAGCTGATCGTCGACGGCACGGCGGAGTTCTCGGCGGCGACGCCGCTCGCGGCGCTCGAAGCCGCATACAGCCGCGGGGAGAATGACGAGTTCGTGAAAACCACGACCGTCGTACCGGACGGCAGCACGGCAGTCCGCATCAACGACGGCGACGTTGTCATCTTCGCGAATTTTCGCGCCGATCGGGCGCGCCAGCTGACTGCGGCGTTCACGGCCCCGGATTTCAGCGGCTTCGATCGCGCGCGCGTGCCGGCACTCGGCTCCTTCATCACGATGACGAGCTACAGCACGGATTTCGATGTGCCGGTGGCGTTTCCGCCCATCGAACTGAAAAACACGTTCGGCGAATGGGTCGCCGCCCACGGTCTGAATCAACTGCGAATCGCGGAAACGGAAAAATACGCGCATGTCACGTTCTTCTTCGACGGCGGTATCGAACAGGCGGCAAGCGGCGAAGACCGAATCCTGATCGATTCCCCTGACGTCCCAACCTACGACCTGAAACCCGAAATGAGCGCGGTGGAAGTGACCGATGCACTCGTGGCCGCGATCGAACGGCAGTACTACGACACGATCGTCTGCAACTACGCGAATGCCGATATGGTCGGGCACACCGGTGACTTCGACGCGACGGTGCGCTGCATCGAGACGCTCGACGCCTGCCTCGGCCGGGTCGTCGCGAGCGCGGTCGCGAACGGACTGGAAATTCTGATCACGGCCGATCACGGCAACGCGGAGAAAATGCGCGACGGCGCCCAGGCGAAACAGGTGCATACGGCCCATACGAGCAATCTCGTGCCGCTGATCTATATCGGACGCCCGGGCAAGATCGCCGCGAATGGCTGCCTCAGCGATATCGCGCCGACGATGCTTACCCTGATGGGGATCGAACGCCCGGCGGAAATGACCGGGCGTCCGCTGGTCGCGCTGAACGACGAGAAACAGGCCGCGGCGTAGTCGGCACCGCGCGATGCCGGTTCCGGGTCGATGCATGCCGAGTACGTGCTCCAGGTTATGAAACACCGACCTCGATAACCAGGTACCCTGTCCTCGAATCGAAGGCAGGGACTCAGGATGGGGTGTAGAAAGTGATTCCGGTCCCGAAACCGCAGTGTCTCTGATTTGCCCACACCAGTTTGGAATACGATCCGATGACGTCGATGCCCCGGACGCATTGAGGACCCCGCCCTCCCGTCGATCGACGAGCGCCACGCTGTCCGCCACCTTGTCGCTCGCGCTCGCGTGCATACCCGCCGGGGCTGTCGCGGCGAAAGACCTCGCGGAAATCAAATCACGCATCAGCGCCCTGGAAAGCTCGCTCACGGACAATAAAATCGAGTACGACAGTGCCCGCGATGCCGTGCTCGAGATCGAACGCCGCTTACACACCGCCCGCGAGGAGAACACGAAGCTACGCGCTGAGCTTGAAACGAAGATGCAGCATATCGAGGCCCTGCGCGAGCGGCGCGAAGTGATGAACGCACGTCGCGAAGCGTCGATCGCCGCGATCAGTGCCCTGCTGCTCGCACGCTACAAGCAGTCACGCCACCCGAAACTCAAGGTCATACTGGAAAACACGGACCTCGGGGCCCTGCAACGCAACCTCAAGTACTACGACACGCTCGCGAACGCCGAGAACGAACGCATTCAGGAGCACAGCGCACGCGCGAGCGAACTCAAACAACTCGAGACCGCGTTGAAACTCGAGGCGACGAAACTACGCCGCATGCGTGGCCGGACGGAGGCGCAACTGAATGCGCTGAACGAGTCGTTCGAAACCCGTACGCGCGTCGCGAAATCGCTGGCGCAATTGTTACAGGACAGCAAGGAAAGCCTCGAGCAGCTGCGCCGAGACGAAAAAGAACTCACCGAACTCGTCGACGACGTTCGCGAGGAATCACGCTCACCGGATCCCGCGCCGACGCCATTCAGCAAGCTCAAGGGTAGCCTCGCCTGGCCGACGGCAGGCCGCATCGCAAAAGCGCCGGGCACGGCGATGCGCGACGGTGGCGCGAAATGGAGCGGCGTGATCATCGAGTCGACCCCAGGCGCCGACGTCGCCGCGGTCGCGGCGGGGCGGATCGCGTTCGCGGACTGGTTTCGCAACCTCGGCCTGCTCGTCATCATCGACCACGGCAACGGCTACATGAGCCTGTACGGACACAACCGGGAACTGCGCAGAACCGCCGGCGACCGGGTGCAGGCCGGCGATGTCGTCGCAGCCGTCGGCGATACCGGCGGCCGCATTTCCGCCGGCCTGTATTTCGAGATTCGTAAAAACGGTACCCCGCAGGATCCTCGCCAGTGGTGCCGCAAGTGAATGGAACCGGCGGCAAAATTATCGTTGAACCACGGTGGCACCGGCGCGTCGAACCTGCCACGATACCGCGGTCGACAGAACACGCGCCACGTTGCCGCTAACATCCCGTACCCCGCACATCGAAGGAGCTATACCCGACCATGCCGCCAGCGCTTCTGACCGCAATCCTGCTCTCGATATCGCTCGGTCTCGCCGCCGCGGAACCCGCCGATGTCGACGCCAACGCCGCCGCGCCGACCGTGGCCGCACCCGCGCCCGAGGAGCAACCGAAACTGCCGCTCGACGACATCCGCATACTCGTCGAGGTTTTCCACAAGATCAAGAATGACTACGTCGAGGAAGTGAGCGACAAGGACCTGCTCGAGGATGCCGTGCGCGGGATGCTCGCGGGACTCGACCCGCACTCGTCCTATCTCGATCCCGAGGGCTACCAATCCCTGCAGGAGGGTACGACCGGCGAGTTCGGCGGCCTCGGCATCGAAGTCGGCATGGATGATGGTTTTCTCAAAGTCATCGCACCGATCGACGACACGCCGGCCGCACGGGCCGGAATCCAGGCCGGAGATGTCATCATCCGGCTCGACGATACGCCGGTGAAAGGCCTGAGCCTCGGCAATGCCGTGAAGAAGATGCGCGGCAAAGCCGGCACGGATATCCATATCACGATCGTCCGCGAAGGCCTCGACAAAACACTCGATTTCACGCTGACCCGTGACGTCATCCAGATTCGGAGCGTCAAAAGCCGCTTTCTCGAACCCGCTATCGGCTACCTGCGAATTTCCCATTTCCAGTCGCGCACCGGCGATGATGTGAAGCAGCACCTGGCCGATCTGAAGCAGCAGGCCGGTAACGGACTGAAGGGGCTCGTGCTCGATCTGCGCAATAACCCGGGCGGTGTACTCGGCGCCGCGGTGTCAGTGTCCGATGCGTTCCTGACGTCCGGCAAGATCGTCTATACGGAAGGCCGGGTCGCGGATTCCGAACTCGAATTCAATGCGAAACCGCCGGATTTGATCGACGGCGCACCGCTCGTCGTGCTCGTGAACGAAGGCTCCGCGTCGGCATCCGAGATCGTCGCCGGCGCCCTCCAGGACAGCAAGCGCGCGGTGATCATGGGCCGTCGCTCGTTCGGCAAAGGTTCGGTACAGACGATCCTGCCGATGAACAACGAAGCGGCGCTGAAACTGACGACGGCGCGATACTTCACCCCGTCGGGCCGTTCGATCCAGGCTGAAGGCATCGTTCCCGACATCGTCATCGACAAACTGAAGCTGTCGGAGATCAGCGTGGCGAACGCGAATGTCGTGACCGAGGCGAACCTGACGGGTCACCTCGAAAACGGAAATGGCGAAGAACACGGAAATGGCGAAACGCCGGCCGACGAGAAAAACGAAACCGCGAAATCACCGGCGAAGGAACGCGAGGAGCTCGCCCTGAAGGACTTCGAACTCTACGAAGCCCTGAATCTGCTCAAGGGCATGGCGCTGCTGCAGGCGCGCAGCAGCGGATTGTAACGGGCAGGACACCTGAAGGGGGAGCGCTTTGTCCTATTTTGCGAGCGTAATCGTCGCGGCCTGCCTGTCCGTTTCGCAGACCCCGATGCCCGTGGCCGATATCGCGATCATCATTGACGATATTGGCTATGACTACCGCAATAGTCGCGCCGCCGTCGAGCTGGACCATCCGTTCGCCTACGCCGTCCTGCCGTTCTCGCCGCACGCGCGCGATCTCGCCCGGCTCGCGAACGACCTCGACAAGAACGTGATCGTTCATCTGCCCATGGAAGCCGATGCCGACAACCATGCGCTTGGCCCGGGCGCGCTCATGATGGGCATGTCGCAACCCGAAATCAGCGCGGCGTTATCGGAATCGCTCGCCGCGGTGCCCTATGCGGTCGGGCTCAACAACCACATGGGCAGCCGCCTGACCCGGCAGAGCGACGCGATGGGCTGGCTGATGCAGGCAATTGTCGCGCGCGGCGACCTGTTCTTCGTCGACAGTCGCACGACGTCGGGCAGCGTTGCGCTGCAGGCGGCCCTGCAGGCGAATATCGCGGCCACCGCCCGCGATGTGTTTATCGATAACGAACAGTCACCGGAAGCCATTACGCGCCAGCTCGCGGCGCTGGTGAAGCGCGCGAAGCAGGTGGGTCACGCGCTCGGAATCGCTCACCCACATGCCGTCACGATCGACGTTTTGCGTAACTGGCACCCGATCGAGGCCGGTGTGCGGGTGATCAAGCTCGCGGACTATATCGCGAATTACCGGCGCGGCAGCGCCGGGCTTAGGGTCGCGTCAGCGCAGACGACGACTACGGAATGCGGCGATGAGAGCGAACACGCCGCCACCGCCGAGTATCCACACACTCAGCGGTAGGGGTCCGAGCATCCGGGTCGTATCGACCGTCGACGAATTCACGACCCCGGCCCCGATAATCAGTCCGACCCCGATCACCGCGAGTACGAGGCGCCGGTGTATGCGCTCGATTTCATTGCGAATTTCAGCGAGCTGCGGATCGTTACTGACCACCTGTATCCGTCCGCTGCGCACCTGATCGAGAATTTCAAACGCGAGTCCGGGCAGCTCCGGCAGACGATCGATCCACAACGGCACGTTCTGTCGCGTACTGCGCAACACGGAACGCACACCCACGCGATCACGCATCCAGTTTTCCAGCGACGGCCGTGCCGCGCGCCAAAGGTCGAGATCGGGGTCGAGCTGGCGCCCTATCCCCTCGATATTCACGAGCGTTTTTTGCAGCAACAACAGTTGCGGCAGAATCTTCATATGGAATCGTCGCGCCGTCTGGAACAGACGCAGCAGCAGCGCGCCGACGGAGATTTCTTTCACCGGGCGATCGAAAATCGGTTCGCAAACCGTCCGGATCGCGAATTCGAACTCGTCGACCCGCGTGTCCTTCGGTACCCAGCCGGATTCGACGTGCAATTCCGCAACCCGACGATAGTTGCGATCGAGAAACGCACTGAAATTCTCCGCGAGATAGCGCTGATCGAATTCACTGAGCGAGCCCATGATGCCGAAGTCGACCGGCACATACACGGCAGGGCCGCCGTTTTCCCCCGGCTTCACGAACAAATTGCCGGGGTGTACATCGGCATGGAAAAAATGATCGCGAAAGACCTGGGTGAAAAATACCTCGACGCCGGTTTCCGCGAGTTCATGCAGATCAACACCGGCTGCCCGCAATGCGGCCACGTTGTCGATCGCAATACCGCTAACCCGCTCCATCACGAGGACGTTCTGCCGGCACAAAGACCAGAACACTTCGGGAACATCCATTTTCGGCGAATCCGCGAAATTACGACGCAACTGCGATGCGTTCGCTGCCTCGCGCATCATGTCGAGTTCGTCGAGTATCGTCTTCTCGAATTCGGTAACAACGGCGACGAGGTGCAGTTCCTTGCCGGGAGAGGAATAGCGCTCGGCCGTATTCGCGAGGATTTTCATCAGGCCGATGTCGCGCTCGATCGTGCGGCGAATATTCGGCCGCACAACCTTGACGATCACCTCGCGCCCGTCTTTCAACAGCGCCGCGTGCACCTGCGCGATCGACGCGGAGGCGAGCGGCGTTTCATCGAAACTGTCGAACGCTTCGTCGATCCTGCAGCCATACGCTTTCTCGACGATCTCGCGTGCCAGCGAGCCGGAAAACGGTGCGACATTGTCCTGCAGTTGCGACAACTCTTCGGCAATGTCGTCGGGCAGAAAATCGCGCCGCGTCGACAGGATCTGACCGAACTTGATGAAAATCGGACCGAGCTGTTCGAGCACCTGCCGCAGCCGCAGCGCGCGCGGTCCGTGGTCGCTTCGGAACCAGTTCCACGGCAACAGGTACAGCACGAAGCGTAATGATTTGAACAGCGGAGTCGTAAACAGGAGCTCGTCGAGACCGTGACGGATCAGGATCCGCTGGATCGCGAGGACTCTGAAGAACTGGCCCGGTGTGATCACGAAGCCCCCCGCCGGCGGATAATCCGTTGTACCCGCGCGTGCAGCCTGTCGACGTCGCTGGCGACGCTCGCGCATTCACTGACGAACGCTTCGATGTCTTCACGTACCGGCAGCAGACCGAGTTCGAATCGCAGGTAATCACTCAGATCGCGTTCGATCGTTGCATGCGCATGGCGTGCCCAGCCAATCCCGGCGCGCACACCGCGGCCGACCTGGCGGGCGAAGACATCGCCGGTACGGGCGGCCAGCAGGCCTTCGAAATCGATCGAGGTGTCGGCCATCAGGGTCTGGATTTGCTGCGCTATCGCGAGGTCGCCTTCGATATCGACCCTGCCCGCGGCAAGCGTGCCGCCATCACGACGGGTTTTCGCCATCGCCAGGAAATCCGCCGGACTGCCCGTGATCGTGACGTCCGCGCGCGCCGGCTCCCCGGCCAGCGTTACCTCGCCGTGCGCAACGCGCGCCATCACCGTATAGCCGGAGCGCTTCAGCCGGAACGCGATCGAGCACTCGCCGAGTTCCGCGATGCGGTAGGCGGTCTTTTCGTCCGTACGGATGACACGATTGATCGCGCTCGTCAGACCCGCGAGCAGCGGGTTTCGACGCGCGGCCGCGGGAGCCCCGCGCCGGCCCTCAGAGTCGTATGCCATCATGCAGCGCGACGATACCGCCAGCCATGTTGCGGTACCGGCATTGTTCGAATCCCGCCGTCTGCATCATCGCCAACAGGGAATCCTGATTCGGGTGCATACGGATCGATTCGGCAAGATAACGATAACTGTCCGCGTCTTTTGCCACGATCTTGCCGACGCGCGGCAGCACCCTGAACGAGAACGCGTCGTAAGCCGGGCGCAGGGCCCGTAGCTGGAGCTCGGAGAATTCGAGAACGAGCGCGCGGCCGCCCGGGCGCAGCACACGATACATTTCGCTGAGTGCCGCGTCCTTGTTCGTAACATTGCGCAGGCCGAAAGCGATACTGACCACATCGAACGAACGGTCCGGAAACGGCAGCAGTTCCGCGTTGGCCTGCGCCATGGAGACATTGTCGGGGCCGCCCTCGTCGAGCAGGCGGTCGCGTCCCACGCGCAGCATATCGCCGTTGATATCCGAAATAATGACGCGCCCGCGGGCACCGGTACGCCGCGCGAACAAACGACCGAGGTCGCCCGTACCGCCGGCCAGATCGAGGATGTCATTGCCGGGACGAACGCGCGCCGCCATGACGGCGAGGCGTTTCCACAGGCGATGCAGACCGAACGACATCAGGTCGTTCATGACATCGTAGCTTTCCGCCACGGAATCGAAAACGGCGCGCACGCGGCGGGTCTTTTCTTCCGGGCTGACATGCTCGAAACCGAAGTCGACTTCGGTCTCCCCGCTCGAGTCGCCTGCGGCGGTGCGTGATTTATTCACGCCCGCAGCACACCCTGCAGCACGCCCGGAGAACAACCCGGACAGCGCGCGCCGACGTTGTACCGGTCGTTACCCGCCATCGTTCATGCCCGCGACTTTCTCGCGGTACTCCTCCCACAAGCGGGTTTCATTGCGGCCCATCTCGTAGAGATAATCCCATGAATACAGACCCGTATTGTGGCCGTCGTCGAATTCGAGCTTGACCGCGTAATTACCGACGGGTTCGACCGCGGTGATGGCGACGGCCTCCTTGCCGAGTGGCAGCGTGCCCTGGCCGGGCCCGTGTCCACGCACTTCCGCCGACGGCGAATACACGCGCAGGAGTTCACACGGCAGCTTGAAGACCGCGCCATCGGAGAACGCGACTTCGAGCAGTCGCGAGCGCGTGTGCAGAACGATATTCGTCGGTGTGTGAGTGGCCATGTGCGTTTGCTTCAGAGTATGTAGCGGGCGAGGTCTTCGTCTTTCGTAAACTCACCAAGGTACTGGTCGACATAGGCCGCATCGATCGTCACCGTCTGCCCGACCATGCTCGGCGACGTGAACGACAAGCCCTCGAGCAGGCGTTCCATCACCGTGTGCAGGCGGCGGGCGCCGATATTTTCACTCTGCTCGTTAACCTGGTGGGCAATTTCCGCGATCCGCGCGATACCGTCGTCAGTGAACTCGATGTCCACCCCCTCGGTCGCGAGCAGGGCCTGGTACTGTTCCGTCAGGGACGCGTCCGGTTCGGTGAGAATACGCACGAAGTCCGCCACCCCGAGGGGATCGAGCTCGACCCGGTTCGGCAGGCGACCCTGCAGCTCCGGGATCAGATCGGAAGGCTTCGACAGGTGGAATGCACCCGAGGCGATAAACAGGACGTGATCGGTTTTGATAAGGCCGTGCTTCGTGCTCACGGTGCAGCCTTCGACGAGCGGCAGCAAATCACGCTGTACGCCTTCGCGCGAGACGTCGGGGCCGCTCGTTTCCGATCGCTGCGCGACCTTGTCGAGCTCGTCGAGAAAGACGATCCCGTTCTGCTCGAGATTCTCCATCGCGCCGGCGCGCAGGTCATCCTCGTTAATCAGCTTGCCGGCTTCTTCTTCCGTGAGCAATTTCATCGCGTTCGCGACTTTCACCCGGCGACTGCGTTTGCGACCCGACCCCAGGTTCTGGAACATACCCTGGAGCTGGCTCGTCATTTCCTCCATCCCGGGTGGCGCCATGATCTCGACCCCGATGTTCGTCGCCTCGAGTTCGATTTCGATTTCCTTGTCGTCGAGCGCGCCTTCACGGAGCATTTTGCGGAAACGCTGGCGGGTCGACGATTCCGCGTCCGCGGGCTCCTCCTGGAACGTGCGTGCGCCCGGCAGCAGGGCATCGAGCACACGCTCTTCGGCGGCGTCCGCGGCGGCGCCACGAACCTGTTCCATCGCCTCCTCGCGCGCCATGTTCACGGCAACATCCGCGAGATCGCGGATAATCGACTCGACGTCGCGCCCGACATAACCGACTTCGGTGAATTTCGTCGCCTCGACCTTGATGAACGGGGCCCCCGAGAGCTTCGCGAGGCGCCGTGCGATCTCCGTCTTACCGACCCCGGTCGGGCCGATCATGAGGATATTCTTCGGCGTGATCTCGTTGCGCAGGTCGGGCTCGACCTGTGAACGACGCCAGCGGTTGCGCAGCGCAATCGCAACGGCGCGCTTGGCAGCGGCCTGACCGACGATGTGGTGGTCGAGCTGGTCGACGATTTCCTGTGGGGTCAATGCAGTCATCGTGGCATCACCCCGTCACGCCCCGGCGTCGAGGACTTCGACGACCACGTTCGTGTTCGTGTAGACGCAGATGTCGGCGGCGATTTTCAGGCCCTTGCGTACGATCGTTTCCGCATCGAGGTCCGTATTTTCGAGCATCGCGCGCGCCGCCGCGGTGGCGTAATTGCCGCCGGAACCGATCGCCATGACCGCGTCCTCGGGTTCGATCACGTCACCGGTGCCGGAAATAATCAGCGAATGTTCGCGGTCGGCCACGGCCAGCAGCGCCTCGAGGCGACGCAGCATGCGGTCCGTACGCCAGTCTTTCGCCAGCTCGACCGCCGAACGCAGCAGGTTGCCCTGGTGTTTTTGCAGTTTCGCCTCGAAACGCTCGAACAGCGTAAACGCATCGGCGGTGCCGCCGGCGAATCCCGCCAGCACCTTGTCGTCATACAGGCGCCGCACCTTGCGCGCGTTGCCCTTCAGCACCGTGTCGCCGAGCGATACCTGGCCATCGCCGCCAATGACGACGCGGTCACCACGTCTGACGGAGAGAATTGTCGTAGAGCGAATGCGTTCCATCGGATCCGGGCGGTATTGGAAAGTGCGAAATTGTACACGAATTCCTTCACCTGGCCGGTGCGTGCGGTTCAGTCCCGCTTGCGTTTCGCGCGTGGATGCGCGGCGTCGTAGACCTTCGCGAGATGCTGAAAATCGAGGTGCGTGTAAACCTGCGTCGTCGTGATGTTCGAATGCCCGAGCAATTCCTGCACGGCGCGCAAATCGCCCGACGATTCGAGCACATGCGTCGCGAACGAGTGGCGCAACATGTGCGGGTGGACATGGCGATCCAGCCCCTGCGCGAGCGCCCAGTTGCGCAGACGTTGCTGGACGGTTCGCGTGGTCAGCCGGGTACCACGCTGGTTGATGAACATCGCCGTCTCGCCGGCGCGAACCCGCGCGGTGCGCTCGCCGAGCCAGCGCTCGACGGCGGCGGCGGCGATGCGTCCGACCGGCACCACCCGTTCCTTGCCGCCCTTGCCGAGGACCCTGACTTCACGCTCACGCAGGTCGAGATCCGTACAGTCGAGGTTGACGAGTTCCGACACGCGCAAACCGCTCGAATACAGCAGTTCCCACATCGCAAGATCGCGTACTTCGACGAAGCCCTGCGCTGTGCGATCGAGCAGGCGCGCACTTTGATCCGCATCGAGGGCTTTCGGCAGTTTGCGTTGCCGGCGCGGAGCACGTACATCGACTACCGGGTTGGCGCGCACGATCCCGCGTCGCGCAAGGTGCGCATACAGCGCGCGCAGCGACGACAGCATGCGCGCCAGCGTGGCACCACTCTTGCCATTGCGATGCTCGGCGGCGACGAACGCGCGCAGCGCCTGGGTGTCGATCTCCGACCACGCGCTGACCCCGAGGGTTTCGAAATAATCCGTAAACCGACGCAGATCGCGTCGATACGCCTCACGCGTGTTTTTCGCGTAACCGCCGAGACTGGCGAGAAAATCATCGATGTCGGCGACCGGCATGCGCGCCGATCCCGCGGTCACCCGACCGTACTCCGCGCAACCCAGGGGTCGATGATGAACGAGACGATATCACCGAGGTAGGTGAGAAATTCCGTACCCATGTCGCCGTTGAAGCGCTTCGGATCATCGCTGCTGATCACGAGCAGACCGTCCCAGGACTTGCCCCCGAGCGGCAATAACACGGCGGAGCCGGCAGTGCCTGCAGCGGGAAACAGGTACGCGGCCTGTTCCGGGTCGAGCGCACCACACTGCGACTCGCGGTGTTCGAGGCTGCGCCCGAACAGCGCTCGCGCTTCACAGTCCGCGCCGACAAATTCGGCCAGCGGCGGTGATTCCGTGAATCCCGGCGCGGCGAAGACGAGCGTGCGTACCCGCTCGGCCTTGAAATCGCGCATCAGATTGTCGGCCAGGGTCGCGAATATGGCCTGCGGGCCGGCCGCCTCCATCAGCAGCAAGGCGAGTTGATGGATCCGCGTGATCAGCTCCTGATTCGATTCGGCCAGCCGCACGAGTTCGTGGAAACGGGTCTTCAGGCGCTGGTTTTCGCTGCGCAGCGACGCGACCTGGCGCTCCAGCAGCGAAGTCGCCCCGCCGCTCGCATGCGGAATATCGAGTTCGTGGAGCACGTCCGGGTAAGCGGTGAAGAACGCCGGATTGGCTTTCAGGTAAGCGGCAACGGCACGGGCATCGGGTAAATCGGCGTGGCGCGCGGTGTTATCGTCGCTGGGCGAACTCATAAGTGCAGTATACCCTCGAACACGCGGGCTGCGGGACCGGTCATGTACAGGGCTGCGTCATCGCGGCCGGACCATTCGAGTTCGAGCTCACCGCCGCGCAGGACCGCGCTTGCGCGATCGTCGAGCAAACCCCAGCGGTGCGCCACCGCCATCGCCGCGCACGCGCCGGTGCCGCAGGCGAGCGTTTCGCCAACCCCGCGTTCGAACACGCGCAGCCGGAAGCGGTCGCGGGCCTCGATCGCGAGAAAACCGACATTGACCCGGGCGGGGAAAGCCTCGTGCTGCTGCAGGGCCGCGCCGATCGCGGCCACCGGCGCCTGCTCGACATCGTCGACGAGCATCACGGCGTGGGGATTACCCATCGAAACGCAACCGAAATCATAGTCCTGGCCGTCGATCGTCAACGTGTAACGCGCCGCCGCGGTCGTCGCTGCCAACGGGATCCGTGTCGGCTCGAACACGGGACGGCCCATGTTCACGCGCACCTTGTCATCGTCGGTGAACGCGAGGTCGTAGAGTTCGCCGGCGATTTCGATCAATAACGTCGCGGCATCGCCGCCGCATTCATCGCGCAGAAAGCGCGCGACGCAACGCACGCCGTTGCCGCAGTGCTCCGCCGCACTGCCGTCGGCGTTGAATATGCCGTAGCGCGCGGCAGCCGCCGGGAATTTCGATGACGATATGACCAGGATCTGGTCGCAGCCGATCCCGAATCGCCGATCGGCGATTTTCGCGAGTTGCGCGGGCTCGAGTCCGTACGTCGTCACACGTTCGTCGAGTACGACGAAATCGTTACCAAGACCGTGCATTTTCGTAAACGGGACGTCCATCGGGTGCTCTCATCACAGGGTCGGGCGCCGGGTTTGCGCACGGGGCGCCATCATAGGCGCGCGCCGCCGAATTTCCAATGTCGCGCCCGCGCGTCGATCACTGCACCCGGGTTAGCCGGTAACCGTCGGCCTGCAGCAGGTTCAGCACCCCTTCTTTGCCCGGCAGATGCAGGGCGCCAATCGCGATAAACATGCCGCCACGCGCGAGCCCGTCATGCATTCGCGCGACCATGCGGTGGTTGCGCTGCCGCAGCAATAGATCCATGAAACGCTCCTGCAGCGGCGATTCATAGCGCGCAGCCATGCGCATCATGCCGGCGAGGTCCTCGCTTTCGTAATACGCGATCATCTCGTCGACTTCCGCCTGGAAGCTGTCGTAGTGACACGCCGTCAAGGTGAGCAATTCGAGCTGTTCGTGTTCGCTCAATTCGTCGAACACGGCAATCTGTTCGTCGAGCGTTTCGAGACCGGACAGGGTTTTGCCGGCAGCCTGCGCCGCATTCATGAGTATCAGATCGAGCGGCGGAGCATGCTGATCCGGGGGCAGGGAGAGCGTCGTGTACGCGGCCCAGGGTTTCAGCCGATCGGCCGCGGCACTGCTGACCTCGTACCGCGCGAGCAGATCGACGACGCGCGTATACAGCTCCGGCGGGAGCAGCTGCGACAACGACCGCCCGTTATAGAAATACATCGCGCGCGACATCCGCGCGACGGTATCGGCATCGAACATGACTTCCATCATGAAACCACTGCTGCGCTCGAGCGCCGCGGACACGGCCGGAGACAGGTGCGTAACGCGCGGATCGGAAATGTGGATCGTGCCGAAAATGTAACTCTTGGCGCCGGTTTCCGCCTCGACGCGCCACAATAGACCCGTCGGAAAACCGCCCGGATCGACGCTCCCGGTGCCGGCTCGCAGCTCCGGGCAATCGAACGCGGCAGCGGTGGAGGCGAATACCGCCGCGAGCACGCAACCGGCGAAGCGTCGGCACAGGGCGGCAATCAGCATCAGCTGAGCATATCATCCCCGAGATCGAGCGTGCCGCCGTGGCCGGCCCGCGCGATCTGCTCGCTCGCGTCGCGCCAGCGCTGAACCCGTCCGAGTGCCGCGAGACCGATCTGTCCGCCACGCCCGTGCATCCGCATGAGCCGCACCTGGGTCAAAGGCTCGATTTCCGCGCGGCAGTTCGCGAGCAGACGCTCCGTACCGCCGCGGTCGTTACACAGCAGTATCACATCACAACCGGCATCGAGCGCGAGCGCGGCGCGGGCCTCGACGTCACCCGCATCGGCCGCGCCCGACATGTTCAGGTCGTCGCTGAACACGATGCCCTGAAAATCCAGGTCCCGGCGCAGTATGTCCCTGATCCACACCCGCGAGTAACCGGCGGGTTGACGGTCCACTTGCGGATACCTGACATGCGCCGGCATGACGCCCTCGAGACTCGCGGCCAGCAAGCGGAACGGGACGAGATCGGCGTTCTCGATGTCGTAATAGCTGCGATCGTCGATTGGTAATTCGACGTGGGAATCGGCAACGACGGTGCCGTGACCCGGATAATGCTTTCCCACGGCGGACATCCCGGCCTCATGCATGCCCGTGATATAGGCGTGTGCGAGATGTCCGACGCTGTGCGGATCCGTATGGAAAGCCCGATCGTCGATGATCCGGCTGCGCGGATTGCGCAAATCGAGCACCGGAGCGAAGCTGAAATCGACCCCGATCGCACGCAGTTCCGCGGCCATGAGCCAGCCGCACCGACGCGCAAACGCGAGCCCTTCAGCTTCGTTCGCGTCATACATTTCCCCGATCGTTGCCGCGGCCGGCAGTTCGGTGAAGCCGCTGCGGAAACGTTGTACACGACCGCCCTCGTGGTCGACGGCGATCAGCAGTCGGGGTGAGCGCAACGCGTGCAATTCATCGATCACTGCGGTGATCTGCTCGGGACTCTCATAATTGCGCGAGAACAGTACCACCCCGCCGACGAGCGGATGACGCAGCACGTCCCGATCGTGCGCCGTCAGCGCGGTGCCTTCGAAATCAGTCATTAACGGTCCTAGCGACATCCGGATCCCCGTGCGCGATGCGAGCCTGTACAAGCGGGGATCGTCGTCATGTGAACCGTCGACGTGCCGGTCCCGGCGACTGTACCGAGCTTGCGCTAACGCTCAATTCTGAAACGCGGCGCGTTTGATTTGCAAGGCGTCGCGCAGGCGATCACCGAGCGTGTTGATCGCGACGACGATCGAAAACAACGCGAGCCCCGGACCCAGCGCCATGTGCGGTGCGATTAGCAGGTAGCGCGTGCCGTCCTTGATCATCGCGCCCCACGACGGGGTTGGCGGTTGCACCCCGAGGCCGAGAAACGACAAACCGGCCTCGGCGATAATCACCGCGGCCACGGCGAACGTTGCTTCGACGATCAACGGTGCGAGGATCAACGGCAATATATGGCGCAGACAAATCCGCACGACGGACGTGCCGAGCGCGCGCGCCACGAGCACGTGATCGCGTTGCTTCACGCTGAGCGTCTGCGCGCGCGCGAGGCGGGCGAAACCCACCCAGCTGACGATCGCAAGTGCCATCAACACGTTCTCGATACCGGGTCCGAGTACGGCGGCCAGTGCGATCGCGAGCAGGATCCCGGGAAACGCGAGGAAGACGTCCATGATCCGTGCGCCGACGGTATCGACGATGCCACCGAACCACGCGATCGCCATGCCGAAAGCCGTGCCGAACACGACGGAAATCGCTACGACCGAGAACGCCACCGTACACGACACACTCGCCCCGAGCAGCACGCGGCGCCCGATATCGCGCCCCAGATCATCGCGCCCGAGCACGGCGGAGAACGTCGGTTCGTCGAACGTCGCATCGAGCCGGATCGCATTCGCATCACCGATGAGTATTGGCGCGAGCGCCGCGGCGAGTATCCACCCGACGACAATCGCGATACTGAGCTTTGCGGTAACCGGCATCAGTCGAGGCTTATCCGCGGATCGACCCTCGCGTAGACGATGTCCGTCAACGTATTGACGAGCACGTAGGCGGCGCTGATCACGAGCACACACGCCTGCACGAGCGGGTAATCGCGGCGCTGGATCGCTTCAATCGTCAGTTGCCCAATCCCGGGCCACGCGAAAATCGTCTCCGTGATGACCGCGCCACCGAGTAAGGCACCGAGTTGCAGGCCAATGATCGTGAGCACCGGCAGCGCCGCATTCGGGACCGCGTGCCGTGCGATGACCGTCGCCGGCGACAGGCCGCGGGCACGCGCGGACACGATGAATTCTTCCGACAGCACCTCGAGCAACGACGCCCTGATCATGCGCGCGAGGATCGCGGCAAGCGACGCACCAAGCGTCAACGCGGGCAGTACGATCGCGGTCGGCGAGCCGGTACCACTGACCGGAAACCAGCCGAGCCCGATCGAAAACACGATGATCAACAGCGGGCCGAGCAGAAAGTTCGGTATCGATACGCCGAGCAGTGACACAGTGGCCGCAACGCTGTCCCACAGCGTGTTCGGATTCAGCGCCGCGATGATCCCAAGCGGCAGCGCGATCGCGATCGCGGTGACCAGGCTCGTCAATGCGAGCAGCACCGTCCAGGGAATGCGTTCGGCGAGGACCGCCACGATCGGTTTTTTCGAGTACAGCGAGACGCCGAGATCCAGACTTGCAAGCTTGCGATGGAACGTCAGCCACTGCACCGCGAGCGGTTCGTCGAGCCCGAGATCCGTTCGCAGCGTCTCGCGGTCGGCGATGCTGGCGGACTCGCCGAGCATGACTTCAACCGGGTCGCCGGGCACGAGATGGAGCAGAAAAAATGTAATCGAGGAAACACCGATCAGGACGAGCGCCGCCGTCGCTATTCGATGCACGGCCAATGAACCCATGGATACCCGGAACGGAACCGCCTGTGCGTAATGCTCAAGCTTAGCCCGAACGGGTGATGGCGGCAAAGCTCGCCCGGGCGCGCCCGCCCCGGACGCGGTCGCTGCCGCAGGCTTAACAGCTGTGATAGAGTTGCCGCCTACATCGACGCAAAAGCACAGGGAATCGGCAGTGGCTCGCCATCAATTCGAGGACATCGATCAGGACAGTCGCTGGCTCGACAACACGACGAATATCACCCATCTGATCGTCCGCGCGGCGGGCTTCATCCTCATGTTCGTCGGCCTGTGGATCGGCTTGAAGACCATCAACGAAGCGTGGTCGCTGTACCAGCAACCGCAGAATATCGAACGCCTGGCCCGTGCGATCGAACAGGGCTCGAACCTCGACAAGGCACTCTCTTCAACAGCGGAAAGTCCGGGCGGCGAGGCCGGCGCGAATGGCCAGGTGCGGGAAGTCAACGCGGCACTCGGCTTTCGCCTGTCGTATTTCGTTGCCTGGGTGATCGCGATCCTGCTGCTCATGCTGATCGGACGTCTCGCAATCGCGGCGGTAAAGACCGGCGGCGAACTCGCGCTCTACGATCTGCAAATCAAACGCTTTGCGAAATACCTGACGGAACAGGCGAGCGGCGCGGGCCAGCGCTAGCACACCTCACTCGGCGCTGCTGCGCTCACGCGTAGCGGACTCGCGCCGTTGCCGCTCCTGCCGCCGCTCCGCATTCCTGGACGAACGCCATTTCTCTATCGCCGCACGACGCTCCGCGGCCGGCAGTTCACGCAGACGCGCCCGCAGCGCCGCCCGTTCGCCGGCGCTGCGCCGCTCCAGATCACGTCGGATCTGCCGGCGTTCCTCCGGCGTGCTGCTTTGCCACTGCTGGCGCAAGGCCTCGCGACGTTCAGCCGGGAGGCTACGAAATCGCTGAAACGTCCGCCGCAGGCGCTGGCGTTCGGCGGGGGGCAGGTCGCGGAACCGCTTCAGTCGCTCGAGCACACGCGCGCGCCGTTGCGGGGTCATCGCGTCGAGCTTGCGCTTGTTCTCGCGCAAGCGTTCACGCGCCGCGGCGGGCAACTCGGCCCAGGTTCGCGCGCGCGCGAGGAGTTCATGCTGCCGCTCGGCCGGGTATTCGTCCCAGGCCTCGGCGGCATCGCGAAGTATGCGTTGCTCCTCGCCGTCGAGCGTTGTCCACGGGATCGGGTCCGCTGCGCGGGCCGATGCGGACAACGCCAGCAACAGCAAGGTGCACGCTGCGCGCTTCATTCGATTACGGTTCGACATCGTCGGTCTCGTCGACGTCGTCGACATCTTCGGTGGATTGTGCCGACGACTCATCGAACATTCCGGGATCGAGGATCGTGCCGTCCTCGTCCTGCCACTGCGACATCAAATCCAGCAGCGCGATGCCGGGCGGTTCGTCGGCGGCGGCCGCAACGGACATCGACACGAGTAAGGCCGCGCACGAACGCTTAACCCGCGTACCCATTGGCGTCCAGCCAGTGGTAGAAATCGAGGTCCTCGATTAATTCAATATCAGCATTGAGGCGGGCGACTTCGAGCAACAGGCTGTCGTTGTCGTAGATATTCCGCGCGGTCTGCGGCAGGCCGGCAAGCATGACCACGGCGATCGCCGCCGTGGCGAACGCGATCCCCGGCGTATACGCACGCAATCCCGTGCGCGTTCCCCGTGCCTGCGACAACGCGAGCGCCCGCCGTCGCGCGAGCGCGGCCGACAACGCCGGATCAGGGCGCGCGAGCTCCGCGTCGAGCGCGTGCCGGATCCGCTGCGTCCACTCAGTCTCGCGTTGGCTCATATCGTCCTCCCGTGGTAGCGCCGAGTTTGTCGCGCAGCGCGGCCAGCGCCCGTGAATAATGCGTCTTTACGCTACCCGTGGAACAGCCCATCGCCGCTGCCGTTTGCCTGACGTCGAGGCCCTCCCACAAGCGCAACAGAAAAACCTGTTGCTGGCGCAGCGGCAAACGACGCACCGCCGGCAGCAACTCGTCGATGAATCGTTCGCTGTGCAGGCGGCGATCGGGTTCCGCGTCGGCGCGCTCGGGGTAGCGTTCCCACGGACGGGCGTCCGTCGTGTCGTCATCGGCGGCGCGGAACAGTCCGAAGACGCGCCGCTTCACGAGCTGGCGACGATACCAGTCGCGAATGCGACTCTGCAGCACGCGGTGGAACAATGGCGGCCATTCCTCCGGCGCGCGGGTGGCGTATTTGCCCGCGAGTTTCATCATCGCATCCTGCACGATATCGAGCGCATCGTCACGGTTGCCGGTGGCGATTTCCGCCATCCGGAACGCGCGGCGCTCAACGCCGGCGAGAAACTCGTTGAGCGCCCTGTCGTTGTCCAGATCAATCCCCCTTCCGCCGGACGGCAACCGCCTTTCCGGGGTTCGAACGTGCCGCGTCCGCAGCGCGGCACGTCGTCAGCGTCATGCCACCTAACGGCGAGCAGCAACGCGGTTGGCCCGTCTGTCGAGTCGCCGATTCGCGCCGTCGCCACGCCGGTCGAGGCGGCTGTTCGCGCGCTGACCCGCGTGCTCGAAACGCCCGGCCCGCCGGTCGAAGCCGTTCGCCCGCGCCCGATCGGCGCGCGCCGAGAAGCGATCCTCGATGCGATTACCGCGCAGATCCGTGCGGCGTTCGATGCGATCGCCGGTCCGGTCGAGGCGCTGGGCTCGACGATCCGCCGTGCGCTCGCGAACATCCCCGGCCCGCGGCCCGGCGGCCCCGCGATCGTCGCGCCGGTCGAGGCGCCGATCGATGCGATCCCCCGTGCGGTCGAGCCTGTTCTCTACCCGATCGCCGGTGCGATCGAGACGGTTGTCGACGCGGTTACCTTTCGCCTCGAGGCGATTGGAAAGCTGGTCCCGGCCGGCGTCGCTCGCGCGCGCGGCGCGGGCATCATAGCGATCCTCGATCCGATCGCCGCGATGGTCCAGGCGATCATTGATGCGCTCGCCACGCTGATCGAGACGCTCGTCGATACGATCACCGCGGTCTTCCGTATCGGCGAACGCGGACGGGAACGGAACCGCCCCGACACTGAGGATTCCAGCAATCACAAGGGCTGATGATTTCACGTTGTTCTCCTTGGTATGCGAGCAAAATTGCTCCGACACCCTAACAACGCATGAACGCATGATTCGTTGACGCAACGTTTCGCTTAATTTCTGAATTCCAATAACATCATGTAGTTAGACAATAGTCCCAGACATCCTACGTAATGTCGACGACGGTCCCCGGCGGCACGAGATCGTAGAGTTCCGTAATGTCGGCGTTGCGCATGCGCACACAGCCGTGCGAGCCCGGCCGCGACATATCCGTGTCGTCCGGCGTGCCGTGAATATAGATGTAGCGGGATTTCGTATCGACATTGCCACCGGCATTGCGGCCCGGTTCGGTCCCGGCGAGCCACAGGATCCGGGTGACGATCCAGTCGCGCCCGGGGTGTTGGTCGCGCAACGCGGCCGCATACGTTTCACCCGTCGGGCAACGCCCGACGAATACCGTATCGGGTGCGCAGCCGTCGCCAAACTTCTCGTCGATCACGTGGCGGCCGCGCGGTGTGCATTCGCTGTCGAGCATTTCACCCGCACCGTTCGCGGCCGTGGATACCGGGTAGGTACGCAACAATTCGTCGCCAGCGAACAGATACAGGGTCTGCGTGTCCAGATCGATCGTGATACGGCGCTCAGTCATGCGTACTTAACCGTTGCACGTTAACGAGCCCGTCATAATAACCGTCGAGCCCGGTGTCGTAATGCGCAATCGAGTCGCGCCTGACGAGGATATTGTCCTCGTACCACAGCGGTACATAGGGCAGATCCTCGAGCAGCCGCGCCTGGATCTGTCGATACGCAGCGGCGCGCCCGGCGAGATCCGCATTCGCCTCGGCGGTTTCGATGAGTGCGTCGACATCCGCATTAATGTAGCGACCCCGATTCGCGCCCGCCGGCGGCACCGACCCGGAATGAAACGCGTAACGAAAAATATCCGGCTGTTTCAATCCGACCCACGACAGGCTGTACAACTGAAACCGACCGTTTTTGATGTCGGCATAAAACGTACCCCAATCGTAACTCGAGATCTCGAGTGCGATCCCGACTTGTGCGAGTTGGTCCTGGATCGTCGTGGCGACACGCAGGCGAAAGTGATCGCTCGAGGTTTTATAGACGAGCGGCAACGGGTGTTCAACACTGTAACCGAGTTCGCCGAGCAGGCGCCTGGCGGCATCCGGGTCATAGCTATGGGGCTTCAGCGCTGCATTGCCGGCCCAGTGCGTCGGCGGAAACATCGCCTCGGCCACACGCGCGCGTGCGCCGAACAGGTATTTGATCAAAGCTTCCCGATCAATGGCATGCGCAATCGCCTGACGCAGCTTCAGTTCACCCGCCGTCGGGTCCGCGAGGTTGAAACCGAGATACGTAAACGTCGTCCCGGGCCGGTGCACCGCCTCGATGTGTTCGCGCCGGCCAAGCCAGTCGACGAGTTCCGGGGTCATCGAACCCTGGATCAAATCGAGTTCGCCGTGCGCGAGTTTCAATGCCCGGACGGTCGCATCAGGCACCGTGATGAACTCCACGATCTGTCCGTCGGATCGCCGCCTCAGACGCACCCGCGAGTCGCTCGGTGGCGCGGCGATCTCGAACGGACCGCTGCCGATCGGCGTCGCGACGGTGGCGCTGCCTTGCGCCAGCACGGTCGCCGGCATAATGCCGATAACGAGCAGGCCCGGGAACAGCGGGTCGGGTGTTGCGAGGTCGAATTCGACGACTTCCGGCGCCGGTGCGCTGATGCGCTTGATGTTCGTGAGTGACCCGCGGTGGGGCGACACGGTTGCCGCATCGAGCACGGAGCGATACGTCGCGACCACGTCCGCGCTGGTCACCGCGCTGCCATCGTGGAAGCGTTGTCCGGGTTGCAGTTGAAAGCGATAACGCGTTCGTGAAATTTGCTCCCACGTGGCGAGCGCCGGGATCGGACGCTGGGCCTCATTGAAATCGACGAGCGACTGGTAGACCAAACGGCCGATCCGGTAGGACGTCGCGTCGGTGGCGAAGCGCGGATCGAACGTGACGGGCGCCGTCGCAAGACCAAAACGTATCGCTTCCGGATCCGGTTCAGCGCAACCGGACAGCAGTATGCCGAGCAGCAGTGCGAGCAGCGCCGCCGGATTAACTCGGGTTGAAAATCGCGATCGATTCGACATGTGAAGTATGCGGAAACATGTCCATGATCCCGGCTGACGTCAGCGTGAATCCGTGTCGTTCGACGATCGCTTTCGTATCCCGAGCCAGCGTCACGGGATTGCAGGACACGTAGACGATCCGTTTCAGACCGCCGAGCTTCAGGCGATCGACAATCACATCGGCGCCGGTGCGCGGCGGGTCGAGCAGCATCATCGTCGTCGCCGTGAGGTCGATCCGGTCGACCGCATCGGGGTCGGCGAGGTTAGCGACCGCGAAGCTCGTGTTCGCGAGGCTGTTCGCCGCGGCGTTCTCGCGCGCGCGGGTCACGAGATCATCGCTGCCCTCGATGCCGTGCACGTGTCCGGCGTGCACCGCGAGTGGCAGCGAAAAATTTCCGAGGCCCGCAAACAAATCAAGTACGCGGTCTTCGGGGCCCGGTTGCAGGGCAGCGATGACCGTCGCAATCATGTTTCGATTCATCGCGCCGTTGACCTGGGTAAAATCCGTCGGCGCGAACGCAATCGAGAGCTCATCGATCCGGTAACTCAAAGCCGGGGTCGCGTCGTTCAGTGCATGCACGCTGTCCTCGCCGCCGGGTTGCAGGTAAATTCCGAGCCCGCTGTCGGCCTGGAAATCCGCGAGGCGCGCGAGATCGGATCCGCTCAGCGCTTCGAGGTGACGCACGACGAGCGCGACGTCGTCGTCGCCGGCCGAGACCTCGATCTGCGGTATCCGGTTCGGGATCGACAGGCCGTTGACGAGTTCGCGCAATGCCAACAGTCGTTCGCCGACTTCCGGCAGTAACACGCAGCAGGTCTTGATGTCGGCGACGTAGGGCGCGGCCTTTTCGCGAAAACCGACGAGCGCCCCGCCCTTCTTCTCGACGTATTTCACCCCGAGGCGTGCCTTGCGACGATAACCCCAGGTCGGGCCGCGCAGCGCCGGCAGACGGTTCACCGGCTCGATGCCTGCCTGATGCCGCAGCAGTTCGAACAGGACGGACTCCTTGTGCGCGACCTGGTCGTCGGGATCGAGATGCTGCAAGGAGCAACCGCCACAAACCTCGGCGTGAACACATCGCGGCACGATCCGTTGCGGACTCGGCGTGAGAATTTCCAGCGCCACGGCTTCATCGAAACTGCCGCGGCGCTTCAGCGGCTGCGCGACAACGGTTTCGCCCGGCAGCGCGCCACGTACGAACACGGTTTTGCCCTCGTGGCGCCCCACGCCACGGCCTTCGTGCGAGAGGTTGTCGATCGTGAGCGTGTACGGCGCGCGCCGCTTCTGTCGTCGCATAGTCAGATCCGTTGCTGTGGCCGGATCAGGCGGGCGGCCAGGCGGCGAGGAATTCAGCGAAATGAGGCTCGGCGGTTTGCTCGAGCAAGGTGCGTACCCGTTGCAATTCGGTGCTGTACCGGTCGTCCGTCAGGTGCCCGCGCATGCGCTCGAAACTCAGGTAGACGAGGTAGGTGTTCAGCACATCGGTTTCGCAGTAGTTGCGGATTGCCACGATCTCGCCGGCGAGATATTGATCCCACACGCGCGCGCCGCTCATCCCCATCTTGCCGGGGAAACCGAGCAGTGTCGCGATATCATCGAGCGGTGCGACCGCGCGACCCTGGTAGCCGGCAATCACGTCCATCAGGTCGATATGACGCCAGTGAAAACGGCCGAGGTAGTTGTTGTAGCGAAAACTCGTATCGTCGCCGCCGGTCTCCCAGTAGCGCGGCGCGCTGATGCCGTGAAACAGCGTGCGGTAATGCAGCACCGGCAGATCGAAGCCGCCGCCATTCCAGGATACGAGCACCGGGGTGAAGCGCTCGATGCCCTCGAAAAACCGCCGGATCAATTCTTCTTCCGGTGATTCCGGATCGCCGAGCGACCATACCGAGAGACGGTCATCGACGCGCAGCACCGCCGAGATCGCGACGATCCGCTGCAGGTGATGGCGCAGAAAATCCGAGCGCCCGTCCGTTTCCTGCAGGCGCCTGTTGAACATGATTTTCGCGACCTCGGCATCATCGGCGACGTCGAGATCCCACAGCCGACGCGCGCCGTCGACGTCAGGCACCGTTTCAATATCGAAAACGAAAACGTTCATGCGCGCCCCGCTATCGCTCGTTGCCGGACCTGGCGCATTATTTCTGCCGCCAGCTGCCACCGCTCTGGTACCACCAGCCGCCCGGTGCATTGCCGACCCAGCGCTCGGCGAAAATTCCGCGGATATCCGGTTCCCACTCGGGATGCGCGTTCGCCTTCGCGATTTCACCGTACAGACGGTTGCGGTCGGCATTCTCGTCGACCACGAGCTTCTTCACCTGGTTACGCGCCTGCAGCGGTACGAGCTTCGGATCGCGCAACGTGATCAAGCCTGTCGCGGCCATGCCAACCGCCCCGCTCGCGTAATGCGGTTTCAGTTGCTGGTGCCGCCGCTCCATGGCCCGCTTCAGCGCATTGATCGCCGGCGTCTGGATATTGATATCGATTGCCTGTGCGGCCGCGGTTGGAATGACCGCATCGCGGATCGCCGCGCCGAGCGCGAACAATGCCGTCGCCGGCGTCACAATCGAACTCTGCGGCGAGTCCGCGGGCGGCACCGACTCGCCGGCGCCCGACTCACCCTTGCCGTAAACGTCCTGGATGAACAGGTCGGCGGCACGCTCAGCGGCCGCCTCGGGGAAATACACGTTGACCGTGACGCAAGCGACGAGGCAGGCACCGAGGCCGATCGCGGTGAGTGAGCGAAATTTCATAACAATTCTCCGTTTGTGTTCGAAGCGATCTCAAAAACTAATGCGTCTGGCGGGTGCCCGTGCCGCCAATATCCAGCTCTACCTTGCCACGGGATATCTGCTTGATGCCATCGACGAGCGTTTGCCAGCGAATTCTGCGCCCGGAACCCTTCACGTCAATCCAGGGTGGGAATATACCGCCGCGCGTCAGAATGAAGAACCCGCCATCCGGATCCGAGGCCACGCCGCGCATCTGGCAGTGTCCATTCAACAATTCGCAACCGATCCCGAGTCGACCGTAGGAGTAACTCGGGATGAAGCGCAACCATCCCTGCGACAGCGCGGAACCCGTGCCCGCACCGAGGCGCCCGAGGTTATCCACGGCCCGCTGGCTGATGCGATGCGGGGTCGGGTCATCGGGCGGCGTGGCGAACTCGGCGTCGAAGCGGATCGGTTGCCAGGCCTGCAGTACGAGATCGTCGATCCGGCCGTCGAGACGACCACTGATGTTGCCGAACGAAAACGTCCGCGTGAGTTCCGCGAGGGATATCTGATCGACGGCAACCGTCGCCGACAGTACCGGTACGGTTGAAAACAGCTTGTCGATCTCGAGGTCCCGGATCGAGACCTGCCCGTCGAACAGGTTCACCGTCAAATCACCGTCGAGACGCAGGCGGTTGGACGCGTACGTCAGCAACGGGATTTCGCCGGACAGCTTGCCGGATAATGGCATCCACCCGAACGCCGCGGTCAGTGCGCTCAGCGTAATCGGGGTCAGCGTTCCGGATAGCGCGATTTCCGTATCGCCGAGGGAAAAGTTGCGCACTTCCAGCGTGTCGAGACGCAGCACGCCGTCGAACAATGCCACATCCTGCCAGCTCGCAACCTGCAGATTACGCCGCGTGGACGTCCAGTCGATCCGGCCGGCGCCGATCGGGACCTTGTAAAGTGCGCCGCCGATCCACCCGACATGCGATTCACGCGGCGTCGTACCCGCATGCAATTCGATCTCGCCGTCGAGTCCGTACAGCGAAAATCGACCGCGCTGGTCGTCAATGTACAGCTTGTCAAAGCGCAGACTCAGTTCGTCGATCTCGTCGTTCCTGCCCGCGAGCGTCGCGTGCAGGCCACCGGCCGTATCGAGCGAACTGAGCGCGGTGTCGAGCGACAACGGCTGCAGGTACGTGCGGTACAGGTTAACCATCTTGTCCGTGCTGAATGAGAATTCGAGTGTCTCCCAGCGCGGTTCGGGCGCGAAGTACAGATCGCCGGTGAACTTCAGGTCGACCACATCGGGGTGTGTGAGCTGCACGTGATTGACCCGGATCTCCTCTGACCCGAGTCCCGCGATGCGCGCCGCCAGCGTAATCGGGGCGTAATTGCTGTTAACGAAAAACCCCGGCTTGATGCCGCCCATCTCAAACCCGGGTTCGACGTAGATCGCGCCGCTCTCGAGCACGACATCAAACTCGAGCGCGGTGCCGGCGGCATCCGTGCTGAACGCGGCCGTAAACCGGGCATCGATCGCTTCGGCAACGTTACTGCCATTCATGTTCAGGGTATCCACGCGACCTTCGAGCGTGCAGTCGGGTGGGCCGGATACCGCGTCGGTGCAATTCGCCGTCAGCGTGATCGTTCCGGAATCCAGCGTGTGGTCACGAAAAAACGGCAGTTCCGTGAGCAGGGCCGAAACGGGTGCGAGCGCGAATTCGTCGACTTTCAGTTGCATGTGCCGGCCTCCGTGGTTCGCATCGACAACAAGTTCGATCCGCGACGAATCACCGATCCGTCCGCCGGCGCTGATCCGGTATTGTTCGCGCCCGGTCCAGCTGAGCGCGGCGCTCAAGCTGACCGCACCGAGGGGCGAGTGCGCGACAGCGAGTGTTGCGCGCGTGCAGTCTACGGCCGTGGCACTGATTTCGATCGCGTCGCAACGCAACGTGAGCCCGCGGAACTGCAAATTCTCACTGAAGACTAGATCGGCGATGCTGAACTCAAGGTTAACCGTCGCCGGCGCCGCGGCAAGCGCAACGGCGTTGAACCACGCACCGAGGAGACACAGCCAGGCACGCGTGATGCGGGGCGCCATGACCCGATACTGTGAGCGTGAAGACATGCGCAGTGTCGGCGTGACGGCCGCGGTCCGGGCCGCCGGAGTCAGGCGGGAAAAACGTTCGTTGACAGGTAACGGTCGCCACGGTCGCAAATGATGACGACGATCACGGCATGTTCGAGCTCGGCCGAAAGTCGCAACGCCGCGGCGACCGCGCCGCCGGACGAGATCCCGGCGAAAATTCCTTCGCGCGCGCCGAGTGCACGGGTCATGTCTTCGGCCTCATCCTGTGTCACGTCGATAATTCGATCGACGCGCGAGGGATCATAGATTTTCGGCAGGTAGGCTTCGGGCCAGCGCCGAATGCCCGGAATCGACGCGCCGTCGCACGGTTGCACGCCGACGATCTGCACCGCGGGGTTCTGTTCCTTCAGATATTTCGAGGTCCCCATGATGGTACCGGTCGTACCCATCGAGCTGACGAAGTGCGTGATCTCGCCGCCCGTGTCACGCCAGATTTCGCGCCCGGTGCTTTCGTAATGCGCGAGGGGGTTATTCGGGTTCGCAAACTGATCGAGGATCCTGCCGTCGCCGGCGCGCTCCATTGCGCGAGCCGTTTCGATGGCCGCTTCCATGCTCCCGGCCTGCGGTGTGAGCACGACTTCGGCGCCGAATGCCTTCATCACGGCACGCCGCTCGACGCTCATGTGTTCCGGCATCACGAGCACCATACGATAACCCTTGATCGCGGCGGCCATGGCAAGCGCGATGCCGGTATTGCCGCTCGTCGCTTCGATCAACGTGTCACCGGGCGCGATCTCGCCGCGTTCCTCGGCCCCGCGGATCATGCCGAGCGCGGCGCGATCCTTGACCGAACCGGCCGGATTATTGCCTTCGAGTTTGCCGAGTATCGTGTTCGATGTCGCGCCCGGCAGTCGCTGCAGTCGAACGAGCGGCGTGTTGCCGACAAAGTCCTCGATCGTCGGATAATTCATCGGCCGATCCTAACAGATCACCCGCGAAGGACCCGTCGTGCCGGCGCCCGCCCGACGACGGGACGGCCGCGCCGGCACGCTACCGTCAGTAACGGTAGCCGAGGTGCAGCAGGTGGAAGTTGATCCCCGGATTGTCGTCGCCGAGTCCGGCGTTCGACAGATGCTGAAAGCGATACAGCAGTTCGTAGCGGCCGCCCTCGCCGAAACGCAGGCCGGCGCCGACGTGGCTGCCAAACGCGAACGGAATATCGAAATCCTTGTCGCCAATCGAGTCGTCCGTATGCACGTGCGCGCCGACGCCGAATTCAACGAACGGCACGAAGCCGTTCGACTCCTCGCGCAGTAACTGGAACACCGGGGTGATATGGAAATCACCGAGCGAGTCATTGCCCGTGCGTCCCTTGTCCCCATCCCAGTACGATGCGCCGAGTTCCCACTGGCCGCTCAGATACCAGTTACCCGCCGTAAACCACTGCGCCGACCAGTCGCGCTTGAACGACAAACCGATGCGATCGGCGTCCTCGTCGCTCTCGGCGGTACCGAGTTCGAGCGAAATACTGCTATCCAGCGCCGCCGCCGGCAGGCTGAGAAAAGCAAGTACGCAGGTTAACAGGGCAAGCGGGGACAGGCGTGGTGTTGTCGGGCTCATGCGGGATTCCAGGGTAATTTCGCGGTACCGGGGCGCCAAGGCTAGCGGGTAATCTGGCGCGATTCAAGCACGCCACGGGTTGACGTCAATCTTCTTCCGACAGCGTTTTGTACAGCACGAGTGCGTTCTCACGACCATTGAGCGCGGGATAATAATCCTTGCGTTCGCCGATACGTGAAAAGCCGGCGCGCAAATACAAATCGAGCGCCGCGCCGTTCGATGGCCGTACTTCGAGAAAGGCCGTCTTCGCGCCGCGGACCCGCGCCGAATCGATGAGCTTTTGCAGCAATGCCGCGGCGTACCCGCGGCGACGATAATCGGGATCGACGCACACATTGAGGACATGACATTCCTGCGCGGCGATCGTCATGATGCCGTAGCCCGCGAGCTCGCGCTCATCGACGACCGCCCAGCAGCAATAGCCAACGCGCAGGCAATCAGAAAACACCCCGATCGACCACGGGAAGTCGTAGGAGCGGCATTCAATTGCATGTACCCGGTTCAGGTCGTGCTCGCGCAAAGGGCGCAGGACCGGTCGGGGTGATTCAGCGACGGCGCTCACGTGCTTGGCTCCTCAAGCAATGTCTTGACGATAAGCAGATCCTGCCACGATTTGCGTTTTTCCTGCGGCGTGCGCAGCAAATATGCCGGGTGGTAAGTCACGATCACGGGGATCTGCGCGACGCCATAAGTATATCGTTGACCCCGCATTTTGCCGATAGGCGTCGATTCGTTCAGCAGGTTCTGGGCCGCGATCCGCCCGAGCGCAAGGATCACGCGCGGCGCGATGAGCTCAACCTGGCGCGCGAGGTAATCGCCGCATGCGACGACTTCTTCCGGCTGCGGGTCGCGATTACCGGGCGGTCGGCATTTAAGGATGTTCGCGATGTAAGCGTGTTCGCGCGCGATCCCGATCGCGTTGAGCATTGAATTCAGCAACTGGCCCGCCTTGCCGACGAACGGTTCGCCGCGGCGGTCCTCTTCGGCGCCGGGGGCTTCGCCAATGATCAGCAAGTCGGCATTACGGTTACCGACACCGAAAACGGTTTGCTTACGACTCGTGTGCAGGTCACAGCGTGTGCAGGCGGCAACCCGTGCGGCCAGGGTATCGAGGTCGTCGGTAGCGGCATCCGGGGCCTCGAGCCGGGGCGACGCAGGCGCGTCCGCCGGGGGTGCCGCGGGCGGGTCCCCGGCGCTTGCGGGCAGGTCCCGGCGCACCCAGACATCCACACCGAGCGTTGCGAGATCGGTGACTCGATTCACGGCTCGCAGCCTCGCGCCGTGCACCCGCCGCACGCGGGGCTTCCGGCACGGCTGGCGCGCGACGAACGGACAACTCGCATGCGCCGCTCAGGCAGCGTCGCGCGACGCATCGTCGGAACGTTGACGCTCGCGTCGGTGACGGCGGATCTGCGCCAGCGTGACGACAGGTCCGGACACCGCGTAAGCGATGAAACACAGCGCCAGCACCGCGGCCGGGTCGAGCGATATCAACACGAACACGAGTACGATCGCGAGCACTGCGACGAACGGCACACGGCCGCGCAAATCGAGTTCCTTGAAACTGTAATAGCGGATATTGCTGACCATGAGCAACGCGGTCGCGATCGTGAGACCGAACAACACGAGCGTTGCGACGCCAGGCGATTTCAGTGCGTAGCTTTCGAAGAACCAGATGGTGCCGGCGACAACGGCTGCCGCGGCCGGGCTCGGCAATCCCTGGAAATATTTCTTGTCCGCGACATGCGCCTGGGTGTTGAAGCGCGCAAGCCGCAGCGCCGCGGCGGACGTGTAGATAAAAGCCGCGAGCCAGCCGAGTTTACCGAGATCGACAAGTATCCATTCGTAGGCGACGAGCGCCGGGGCGAGGCCAAACGACACCATATCGGCGAGGCTGTCATATTCCGCGCCAAAATCGCTCTGCGTGTTCGTCATGCGCGCTATCCGGCCGTCCATGCCGTCGAGCACCATGGCGACGAAAATCGAGATCGCGGCAGGTTCGTAACGACCATTGATCGCCGCGACGATGGCATAGAATCCGGCAAACAGGGCGCCGGTCGTGAGCAGGTTTGGTAACAGGTAGATGCCGCCGCCGCGGCGTTTCGGTGGCGTGCCCACGGGCACCTGGCGGACGCGTGGCGGTTCGTTAGGCTCCGGCTTGTCGTTCATGGGCTCAACTGTAGACCAGAAGCGCTTGCAACTCTAATCGGACCGCCATCGCGGCGACCCAGCGTTGCTCGCGGTCGCGTGCCCGCGACGGGCGCACCGCTAGCGAACAGCGCTGCGCGGCTGGGACGCACGCCGTAACGCGACGCGCGCACCGACCGGCGCGAACGGAGCCCGCGGTGCTGCCGCGGTCGCGTTCATGCCTCATCCGTCACCGAGCGATCGATGACACTTGCGGCCGGGTTCGTCGTCGTCGCATCGGCATCCCGCGGGAGTGACATGCGCGTCAGGTGCACGAGCATTGCCACGACCGAACTGCCGGCCGCCACCTTGTCGCCGGCGGCAACGGCGAGTTGGCTGCCCGCCGGCAGATACAGCCGCGCCGAGCAACCGAAATTTGCGTAACCGATCCGGCGCCCCTGGCCGATTCGCTCACCCGGGTTGTAGGCGATCGAGACATTACCGCCCCACTCGCCACGTGTAATCACGAGCACGATGTCGTCGCGTTCATCGGTTCGGATGTGGAAAGCATTCGAGTGTTTGGGACAGCCCTCGCCTGGCTCGGGGTCGGGGATCGTCGTCCACTGCTCAACGATCTTGCCTTCGATCGGCGCATAGATGCTGCGGATATCAAATATGCCGGTCGTCACCGCGATGGATTCGCTGTCGCGCTTGAGCCACGGATCCCGGGTCGGCCCGCTTGCCGTAATCCGTCCGTGGATCGGGCTGACGATCGCGAGCGGCAGCGACGGCGGCGTCTGTGTCGGATCGCGAAACTGGTAAAACAGCAGACCCAGCAGCCCCCAGGCCGGTATTGCCGCGTAGAAACCGAGAAACGCATGCAGGAGTGCCGCGCAAACGGCCACGAGGAGCAGCAATCCGTGCCCCTCGCGGGCGATCATGGCATAGGTTTTAGTTGGCATACCGGGCGCCCTGGCTGCAGGTTTCGGGATCCTTCGACCCGCCTCGAAACGCCGTGTGCACTCCCTGTTGCGGCGTTGCGATCATGCCCGGACGCAGCGGTATGCTGCTAACAGCGCGCGTCAAATACTGCAACGGTCGGGCTTCGGGTCAGGCTCATGGCTTACATCCCCTCCGATGTCCCTCCCCCTCGATCTGCCGGGGAGGGGGACGTTGCGTCGAGACCCGGGGTCTCACCAGTCAGCCGTGCTGTTTAGTTCTTGCTGCGGTCTACGAGTTTATTCTCTTTGATCCACGGCATCATCTCGCGCAGGCGGGCGCCCACTTCCTCGATGCCGTGCTCCCGCGACAGACGCCGCTTCGCCTGCAGTACCGCCGCGCCGGTTTTGTTCTCGCCCATCCATTCGCGCGCGAACTCGCCGTTCTGGATTTCGGAGAGGATTTCCTTCATCGCGGCACGCGACTCGGGTCCGATGACGCGTTTGCCACGCGTGAAATCGCCGTATTCCGCCGTATTCGAGATCGAATACCGCATATCCGCGATGCCACCCTCGTAGATCAGGTCGACGATCAGTTTCAGTTCGTGCAGGCATTCGAAATACGCCATTTCCGGCGCATAACCCGCTTCGACGAGCGTTTCGAACCCGGCCTGGATCAGCTCCGACACCCCGCCGCACAGAACGGTTTGTTCGCCGAACAGATCCGTTTCCGTTTCTTCGCGGAACGAAGTCTCGATCACGCCGGCACGGCCGCCACCGTTCGCGGATGCATAGGACAACGCGAGTTCCTTGGCCTGGCCACTGGCGTCCTGGGCCACCGCGATCAGACTCGGGACACCGCCGCCGCCGACGTAGGTTGAACGCACGAGATGGCCCGGACCTTTCGGCGCGATCATGATCACGTCGAGATCGGCGCGCGGGCGGATCTGACCGAAATGGATGTTGAAACCGTGGGCAAACGCGAGTGCCGCATCCTGCTTGATGTTCGGCTCGATCTCCTCGCGGTACAAATCACCCTGTGTTTCGTCCGGCGCGAGGATCATGACGACGTCGGCCGCGGCGACGGCTTCGCCGATCGGCTTGACCGACAGCCCGGACGCTTCGGCCTTGGCCCAGCTGCCGGACCCTTCGCGCAGACCAACCGTGACGCTGACCCCGGAATCCTTCAGATTGTTCGCATGGGCATGGCCTTGCGAACCGTAGCCGACGATGGCGACTTTCTTGCTCTGAATCAGCGCGAGGTCCGCGTCTTTGTCGTAATAGATGTTCATGGTCATGGTTGTGTTTCCGTTGGTATCAAACTCTAAATGGTCCTGGCGCGAGCGGCCCGGGCGATTCCGTCCCGTGCCGGCTCGGGCTTACGCGCGCATTGCCTTCGTGCCGCGCAGGATTCCGAGTACCCCGGAGCGCACGACTTCGAGAATCCGCTTGGCACTGACGGCTTCGATGAACGCATTCAGCTTATCGCTGTCGCCAATAATTTCGACGATGTAGGTCGTCTCGGTAACGTCGACGATACGGCCGCCGAAAATATCGACGAGTCGCGACATCTCTTCTCGCTGCTCCGTGCCGGCGGCACGCAGCTTGATCAGCATGATTTCGCGTTCAATCGCGCGACCTTCATTCAGATCGACGAGGCGAATCACATCGACGAGCTTGTTCAGCTGCTTCGTGATCTGTTCGATGATTTCCGGTGAGCCACTCGTGACGAGCGTTAAACGCGAGACCGTCGGGTCTTCGGTTGGCGCGACGGACAGCGACTCGATGTTATAGGCCCGTGCCGAGAACAGACCGGCAACGCGCGACAGCGCCCCGGCGGTGTTCTCGAGCAGGATCGAGATGGTATGCCGCTCGCTCATGCGAGTTCCCGGTCGTCACCCGCGAGGTGCATCTCGTGCTGTCCCTTGCCGGCCGCAATCATCGGGTAGACGTTCTCGCGCTGATCGGTGACGAAATCCATAAGGACCAGCCGGTCTTTCATCGCGAACGCCTCGATCAGCGCCGCTTCGACGTCGCCGGGTTTTTCGATACGCATGCCGACGTGCCCGAAGCTTTCGGCAAGTTTCACGAAATCCGGCAGGGCGTCCATGTAGGAGTGCGAATAACGGCTCTCGTAGAAGAATTCCTGCCACTGGCGAACCATGCCCATGTAGCGGTTATTCAGGCTGATCATCTTGATCGGCAGGTCGTACTGCAGGCAGGTGGATAATTCCTGGATGCACATGACGAGGCTTGCCTCGCCGGTTACGCATGCGACGGTGCTGTCCGGATACGCGAGCTGCACTCCCATCGCTGCCGGCAGGCCGAAGCCCATCGTGCCGAGGCCGCCGGAATTGATCCAGCGGCGCGGCTGATCGAACTTGTAATACTGCGCCGCCCACATCTGGTGCTGACCGACGTCCGAAGTGATGAACGCATCACCGTGCGTGATCTCGTACATTTTCTCGATCACGGCCTGCGGTTTGATGAACTCGCTGTGCCTGTCATATTTCAGGCAATCGAGCCGTTGCCATTCGCGGATCTGCTGCCACCACGGATCGGCCTCGCGATCCACCGATTTGAAGTCATCGGCCTGCAACAGGCGGTTCAATTCCCCGAGCACGTTGCGCACGCTGCCGACGATCGGCACGTCCACCGGCACGTTTTTCGAGATTGACGAGGGGTCGATATCGATATGCACGATTTTCGCTTCCGGGCAGAACTGCTCGAGATCACCGGTGACGCGATCGTCGAAGCGCGCGCCGATCGCGATCAGCACGTCGCAGTGATGCATCGCCATGTTCGCTTCGTACGTGCCGTGCATGCCGAGCATGCCGATGAACTGCGGGTCACTGCCGGGATAGGCGCCGAGTCCCATCAGTGTGTTCGTGACGGGATAACCGAGACGGCGGACGAATTCCGTCAGTTGTTCCGACGCGTTGTCGAGAATCACCCCGCCGCCGGTATAGATCATCGGTTTGCGCGCATTTTCGATCAGCTGCAGGGCCTTCTTGATCTGGCCCGGATGACCTTTCGTTGTCGGCTTGTAGGAGCGCATTTCGACGGCTTCAGGGTAGTGATACTCGGCAACGTTCGCGGTCACGTCCTTCGGAATATCGACAACCACCGGACCCGGCCGGCCGGACATCGCGACGTAGAACGCTTTTTTTATCGTCAGCGCCAGATCCTCGACGCGTTCGACGAGAAAATTATGTTTCACGCACGGGCGCGTGATGCCGATGCAGTCGACTTCCTGGAACGCATCGTTACCGATCAGATGGGTCGAGACCTGGCCGGTGAATACGACGAGGGGGATCGAGTCCATATAGGCCGTAGCGATGCCGGTAACGCAATTCGTCGCACCGGGGCCCGAGGTAACGAGAACGACGCCGGGTTTGCCGGTCGCGCGCGCGTAACCGTCCGCCGCGTGGGTCGCACCCTGCTCGTGGCGAACAAGTACGTGCTTGAAGCCGTCCTGTTTGAACACTTCATCGTAAATGTGCAGAACCGCGCCGCCGGGATACCCGAACACGTACTCCACACCTTCGTCGGCCAGCGCGCGGCAGAATATTTCCGCGCCCCTCAGATTCTCGCTCACGTTCACATTCCCTAATAACTAATGGCCCAAGTCGGGCCAAAAAATAATGCGATCCGGCGGGGCGATCGCGGTCCCGGTTCCGGGCTTGTCGCGAGTCCTTCGAGGACGGCATATACAGTCGATTTGTTGCGGTCGGGCTACCCTTACAGGCCGTCGAAAAACGGCTGCGCTCGACGTCTCGCGTTCCGGCGCTGCGCGGAATCCTCACGTACTGCCGACTACGCGGCGATTCCTGCGCGCCGGCGCTACGCGACCTGTCGTCGCTCGCTGCGTTTTTTCGGCAGCCTGTACCAGGGGCGGCGATGAAATCGGCCCCCAGGGCACAGGCCCGTGTGACGTCGGCACTAATCCGCGACGCCCGACTCGCAGAGAACAGGGCAAACTACTGGCATTCATATGACAGGTCAAGCATGGGCCGGAGCATTTCGTCGCCGAACGCGTGTTGCACAAACCGCGCGTAGTCCTGAGAATGCCCTCGCGCGCGGCCACGTCGGCAGGGCACGGGATGGTTTGCTGCGCACAACGTGGTTCGACGTTCGCCGGCGTATGGCCGCCGCCGCACGAACAGCCGAGAATTCAGTACCTGCCCGGAGATCACCGAACGCATGAGATTATCGAAACTCCTCCTCCCGACGCTGCGCGAATCGCCGGCCGATACGGAAGTCATCAGTCATCAGCTCATGGTGCGTGCCGGCATGGTGCGCCAGCTCGCCGCCGGGATTTATACCTGGCTGCCGCTCGGCCTGCGGGTACTGCGCCGCATCGAGGCTATCGTGCGCGAGGAAATGGACCGCGCCGGCGCCCAGGAGCTGCTCATGTCGGGCGTGCTGCCGGCCGAACTGTGGCGCGAATCCGGTCGCTGGGATGCTTACGGACCGGAACTGCTGCGCCTGAACGACCGTCACGACCGCGAGTTCTGTCTCGGCCCGACCCACGAAGAAGTGATTACGGATCTGATCCGCCGAGAAGTGCGCAGCTATAAACAGCTGCCGGCAAATTTCTACCAGATCCAGACGAAATTCCGCGACGAAATCCGGCCCCGGTTCGGCATCATGCGGGCGCGCGAGTTCGTCATGAAAGACGCTTATTCATTCCACCTCGATCAGACCTCCCTGCAGGAAACCTACGAGCAGATGTACGCGACGTATTCGCGCATCTTCGATCGCATCGGCCTGAGCTACCGCGCGGTTATCGCCGATACGGGCTCGATCGGCGGCTCGACGTCGCACGAATTCCACGTGCTCGCGGATTCCGGTGAAGACGAAATCGCGTTCTCGCGCGACGGCACGTTCGCTGCGAACGTCGAAATGGTTGCAACCGTAGCCAGCGGCGAACGCCCCGCCCCGGACGAGACGATGGTGACGGTCGATACGCCCGATCAGCACTCTATCGAGCACGTTTGTGCGTTTTTACGCACGACTCCGCAGCAGTGCGTGAAAACCCTCATGGTGGAAGGCGCCGACGGCGGCGTCGTCGCGCTCGTGCTGCGTGGCGACCATGAGCTCAATGCGGTGAAGGCACAGAACCTCGACGCGGTCGCGTCCCCGCTCCGATTTGCCGCGGCGCACGAGATCGAAGCCGCGGTGGGCTGCGGGCCCGGCTCGCTCGGGCCGGTGGGTCTCGGCGTACCGTGCTTCGTCGATCATGCGGCCGCCGTGCTCGCCGACTTCGTCTGTGGCGCGAACGAGGAAGGCCGGCATCTGCGCGGGGTCAACTGGGGACGCGATCTCGCGACGCCGGACAGTGTCGATCTGCGCAATGTCACGAACGGGGATCCCGCCCCCGACGGCAGCGGCGAACTCGAGTTGCGCCGCGGCATCGAAGTCGGCCACATTTTCCAGCTCGGGCAGAAATACAGCGCCGCGATGAAGGCCACGGTGCTCGACGAAAGCGGTCAGTCCGTGACGATGACGATGGGCTGCTACGGCATCGGGGTCTCGCGCATCGTGGCCGCGGCGATCGAGCAGAATTACGATGAAAACGGCATTATCTGGCCGACCGCGATCGCCCCGTTCCATCTTGCCATCGCGCCGGTCAACGCACACAAGTCGACCCGCGTGCGCGAGCTTGCCGAAACGCTGTACGAGCGCTTCGCGACCGCCGGTATCGATGTGCTGCTGTGCGACAACAAGGAACGCCCCGGGGTTATGTTCGCAAACCTCGATCTGATCGGAATTCCGCACCGGCTCGTGCTCAGCGACCGCGGACTCGACGCCGGCACGCTCGAATACAAGGGCCGCACGGACGACGCGAGCGAGGATATTCCGATCGAAGACGCGCTCGGGTTCATCCAGGGCAAACTCGTGCCGAGCGCCGTCACCTCGTAGCAGCTTGCCGGCGGACGGTCGGAGTCAGCGGATAGTGAAGCCGGCGAGGTCTTCGATCGCCGCCGGTTCAACTTCGAGCCGGTCGACCCGGGCATACGTCGGCCCGTGTCCGAGCCACGCGGCGAACTCGTCGAGCGCCGCGCCGGGCCCGCAGGCATAGCCTTCGACCGTGCCGTCGCGCCGATTGGCAACCCAGCCAACAAGTCCGAGCGCACTCGCCGCGGCCATCGCGGAACGACGAAAATTCACGCCCTGCACCCGACCGCTCACGCGAAAGCGGCATCCGCGCCGCGCGCTCACGCCGGCCGTTCCGCGCCGGCTTGCGGCTCCGTAGCGGCGATCAACGCAGCCAGCGGCACCGCCATATGTTCTTCCAGCCAGGCCGCGTGTTCGCGCAGCGTCGCGACGAGACGCTCGTCCGCGCCATCGAGCTTCAGATACGGCACGTTCTTCTGCTGCACGATCGACGGCGAGATCTGCATCAGATCGACCAAACTTACGCGCTGCAGATCACGCACCAGCACCCATTCGAACGCGTCGTTGCGGCTAATCCAGTTTGCTTTGTCGAGTCGCTCCAGCGCGTCGTTGATCGGATCGAAACCCAGATCCGGTTCGGCCGCCAGCAACTGCTTGTCGCTGAGCGCCCGGCCGGCACCCTGCGCCTCATACAGTCGCAGCAACACGCGAAACGCCGCGTACAGCGGGTTACTGAACAGCTGCGAACGCTTGCGGCTCGACGCCGCCGCGTACGTGGTCAGGCACTGGGTGATTTCGGCACCGAGCAGTACGATCACCCAGGACAAATAGATCCACAGCAGAAATATCGGCGCGATCGCGAACGCGCCGTAAATCGTTTGCTGCGCGGGAACACTCGTCACGTACACGGCAAACCCGCGCTTCGCGAGTTCGAACAGGGCGGCCGCGGCGAGGCCGCCGATCAGCGCGTGCTGCAGGGGGACCGGCCGATACGGAATCAGCTTGAAGAACATGACGAACGCGACGGTAGTCGTCGCGAGCGGCAACACCCCGAGCAGCATTGTTCGCGCCCCGAGCGAGCCGACTGACTGTGACAGCAGCGGCAGCGAGACGAGGTACGACGTGACGAAAATGCTCACGCCGATCAGCACGGGACCGAGCGTCAGGACCGCCCAGTAAACGAGGAAGCGCACGATGAACGGACGCCGCCGCTTGATGCGCCAGATCACATTGAACGTGGATTCGATCGTCGACATCATCGCGAGCGCAGTGATGAGCAAAAAGATCATGCCGGCCGTCTGCAGGCCACGCGCCTTGTCGCTGAACTCGACGAGATAGCCGCGCACCTGGTCGCCGAACGCCGGGACGAAGTTGTTGAAGACGAAGGCCTCGATGTCGCCGCGCCATTGCTCGAATGCGGGAAACGCGGTGACGGTGACAAACACGATCGTGAACAGCGGCACGAGTGCGAGCAGGCTCGTATACGCAAGCGCGGCCGCGGCGTTGAGGCAATGGTCGGCGTCGAAGCGACGCTGCAGGTAGCTGAAAAAATCCGCTAAGGCCATCAATTCGTGTTTGAGACGCTCGATCATGGCCCGCCGCCCTGTTCGAGCACGCGCAACGCCGCCTTGCCGGCGTATTTCGCGAGCAAGTCCTCCGCGGTCGCGCGGGTGGACGGATCGAGATCGCCGGTGTTGTCGAGGAGATAGCGTGCGCGTTCGAGCAAGGCCTGATTCAGGGCGAGTTCCGCTTCGTGTTGCGCGCGTTGAGCGTCGGCGATCGCGCGCGCGAAATCGCCACGTTCCACCGCCGCGCGCGCCGCGGCGAGCCACCGGGGTGTCGCGAGCCACAGATTGCCGGCGTCACGCGCGACGGCGATCGCGGCCTGGGCCTGGCGCAAGGCCGTGGCCGCGGCGGCTGCCGGCGACAGGGCATGCCCGGGTGGCATCTCGTCGGCGCCCCCCGCTTCGCTCAGCACGCCAATGAGTAGCGCAAGCAGGACACCGCGCGGCACCCGATATCGCCTGCGGCTGAGCGGAAGCGCAACGTCAGGCGTCACCGGATCTCAGTGCAACGTCCCCGCGACTCGCGGGGGCAGGACGAAGCGTCGTCGGCGAACGAAATTTCAATCCGCAACGCGATTGTTCCGGAACCCGGAACGGGTACTTTAGAATAATCCCCTTCACAGGCCGTCGGCACCGAGGTCGGCGATTCGAACAGGAAACCACACATGTCCGTCACTATCTACCATAATCCGCGGTGTTCCAAGTCGCGCAAAACACTCGAATTGCTCCACGAGCGCGGCCTCGAGCCGGTCGTGATCGAATACCTGAAAACGCCGCCGGATCCGGCGACGCTGCGCGAACTGCTGGGCCTGCTCGGGCTCTCGCCGCGCGAACTCATGCGCGAGCGCGAAGCCGTGTACGGCGAGCTGAATCTCGCCGACGACACGCTCGACGACGACGCCCTGATCGCGGCGATGGTCGAAAACCCGATCCTGATCGAACGTCCGATCGTGGTCGCGAACGGCGGCGCCGTACTCGGCCGACCGCCGGAAAACGTCAACGCCTTGCTCGACACCTGAGCGCGCCGCACGTGACCGCCGAACATGAAATACTCGTGCTGTTCTATTCGCGGCACGGCCATACGCGCACGATGGCGGAGCACATCGCCCGCGGAGTGGAACTCGAAGCGCACTGCCATGCGCGCCTGCGCACCGTCCCGCCGCTCGGGGTTGCCGCCGACACGATTCCGGATTCGGGTCCGCTGTATGTCGACAAGGCCGACCTGCGCGAATGCAGCGGTCTCGCGCTCGGCTCCCCGACCCGTTTCGGCAATATGGCCGCACCGATGAAAGCGTTTATCGACACGACCTCGGACACGTGGTTGTCGGGCACGCTCGTGGACAAACCGGCGGTCGTGTTCACCTCGAGCGCGAGTCTGCACGGGGGCCAGGAATCGACGCTGCTGTCGATGATGCTGCCGCTGCTGCATCACGGCATGATCGTACTCGGCATTCCCTATACGGAAGTCGGCTTGTCGCAGACCACGGCCGGCGGTACCCCGTACGGTGCGAGTCATGTCGCGGGCACGAACAACGATCGCGCGGTGACGACGACGGAACGCGAACTGTGTGTCGCGCTCGGCCGCCGGGTGGCGCGTACCGCGGTACGCCTGCATCCGCGCTAGCTTCCGGCCGCCGGCAGGCGGGAGCTAGCCGCTACCCCCGTCGACCCCGAGTACGTCGCGCACGAACGGAATCGTCAATTCGCGGCCGGAACTCAGCGACGCCGCATCGATGCGCTCGAAGATTTCATTCAGCGCCCGCATGTCGCGCCGCAGACGACTGATCAGATAACGCGCAACCGGGGCCGGCATGGACAGGCCGCGGCGCGCCGCGCGCTGCTGGAGGAGCGTCTGCTTGTCGTCATCGCCGAGTTCCGCGAGCCGATAGCTGAGTGCCGAACTGAGGCGCGAACTCAGATCGGGCAACACGAAGCGGGACCCGCGCGGACCGTTCGACGCACTCATAAGCAGGCGGCGTTCGGCCGCGTGCAGGCGATTGAATAAATCGAACAGGGCCCGTTCCCACGCCGGGTCGCCGGCCGCGGCATCGATGTCGTCGATTACGAGAAAGTCGATCGCATCGAGTCCGTCGAGCAATGCCGGCCCGTATTCGAGCACGTCGCGCAGCGGCACATACATCGTGCGTTCGCGGCCGTCGTTGACGGCCCTGAGGGCGCCCTGGACGAGGTGGGACTTGCCGCTGCCCGGGGCGCCGGACACGAGCACGCACCACGGTCCGCCACCGCCAGCCCAGTCCATCAGCGCGGTCAGCGCGAGCGTATTCGGTCCGGCGATGTAATCCGCGAGATCCGGATACGGATCGTCGAACAGTGCGAGCGTCAGTTGAGGCAGCGACAGGGCCATGGCGGCGGCGATATCCCTCGGGCGGGTGAGAACTGGCGGGTCAGGCTTGCGGGGGCTCGGACTCGCTGGAGTCGGACTCGCTGGAGTCGGACTCGCTGGCGTCAGACTCGGCGGTGGCGTACAGCGTGCTGCGCTGGTACTCCTGCTTCGAATGCCGCAACAGCACGACAATAATCGCCGCAACCGGCAGGGCAAGCAGTACCCCGATGAAACCGAACAGCTGCCCGCCGGCCATGACCGCGAAAATCACCGCGACCGGGTGCAGACCGATGCGGTCACCGACGAGCAACGGGGACAACACCATGCCCTCGAGCAGTTGTCCCGCCCCGAACACGGCGAGCACCGCGAGTACGTGCACGGCGTCCTGGAACTGGACGAGTGCGGCGAGGCTCGCGACGATCACCCCGACGATCACCCCGAGATACGGCACGAAGCTGACGACCCCGGCGATCACCCCGATGATAAATGCGAGTTCGAGGCCGACGAGCCACAGTCCAATCACATAGATCGTGCCAAGCGCGGCCATCACCGTAAGCTGGCCGCGGAGAAATTCCGCCAGCACGGCATCGATTTCACGGCTGAGCGCGGCAACCCGCGGTTCGATCTTGCGCGGCAGCAGGTCGTGAATATTCGCGATGAGTATGTCCCAGTCGCGCAGCAGATAGAACGTGACAACCGGGATCAGCAGCAGGTAGGTGAGCCAACCGACGACGAGTTGTCCGGAGCGGCTGATGTGTCCCATCAGATTCTTCGCCAGCGAACCCACCTGTTGCCAGTGGCTCGTCAGGGCTTCCTTGATACCGGCGACGTCGATCGGGACATCCTCGGTTGCGAGAAAGCTCGACACCTTCGGCAACAGCCATTGCTGCAACCAGTCGATCGCGACGGGAATATTGCGCACGAGCGCCGCGATCTGCACCTGCAGCGCGGGCAGCACGATGAGAACGCCGGCGATGCCGAACAACAACATGCCAAGGAATACGATCAGGACCGATCCCGTCCGCGAAACGCCGAGCGTCTCGAGGCGGTCGACGAGGGGGTCGCCAAGGTAGGACAACAGGGCCGCGACGAGGAACGGGGTGAGTACCGGCGCGAGCAGGTAGACGAGCCAGCCACTGAGCACGACGAGCGCCAGCACGAGCCATTTCTGCGAGTCGGACATCATTTAGCGAACCCGTGGGGCGGCGGCGCTTAACGCGGCAATAACCGGTAGGCGCCCGGTTCGACCGGATCCGGCGCGAGCGTGTTACCGAACGAGATCCCCTGCTGCAGTGCCAGGGCCCCGCCCTGCACGTTCAGATCGAACACGATTCCGCTGTTGTCGACGCGGCGCACGAACAGGCCCGTGACGCTGTCGAGCGTCCGCAGGTAGCGCTCGGCTCGCGCGTAATCCTCGGGGCTGTCGAGGTTGCGCACGGTCAAGGCCACGCGGTCGGCCCCCTGCGGGGCGGTCGGCGACGCGTAACGCCGCCCGAGCGCGTCGGCCAGCGTATCGGCGGCTTCCTCGCCGAGCAGTTCGGCCAGATCGCCCTGCTGATCCCATGCCAGGGATTCGTCGACGACGGTCAGGACCCAGCGGCTTTCCCACAGCGTCGGCAGCACTTGCTGCAAATGGCCGACGAGAACCGAGCGCACGCCATACTTCGGCGACATCGCATTGAGCGCCGCGGTCATCTCCGCGGTCGTCGGGGCACCCACGATGCTCGTCGCCTCGGTGATATCGGCGAGCGGGAGAACAAGCGGGATGCCGCGCGCCCCGGCCCGTGCGCGCAGTGCGTCGATCAGCGGATGCTCATCGAGCGCGCCGAGCAGGCGTCGTCCTTCGCCGTCGTCGAGGATCAGCCACACGAGCGTGTCCGGGCGTTCCTTGCCCCAGACAACGAGACCGCGCGAACGCATCTCCTGCGTGAGGACACGGGCGTCGAATTCCGCTCGCAGGACCAGGTCTTCACTCGCCGCGCGGCCCGCAGGCGCACGCTCGTAGCCGAATTGCTGGACGAGGCGGCTGGCCTGGCCAACGATGGCGCGGGCCGCTTTCGTCCGCGCCTCGGTGCTGCTGCCGGTCAGTTTCACGATCACGGCTTCGAGCGCGCGTGCCAGCCCGCGTTTGAACTCGGCATCGGAACGATCCTTGACTGCGACCCGGGCGCTGTACAGATCGTCGACGTCGGCGGCTGCAACAACACCCGCGAACAACGCGAGCAGGAGCGGGACTAGGCGGATGGCAGGCATGGGCGCACGCTATGCGAAAGCGATTTCACAAGTCAAGCAAACCCGCGGGCCGGCGCCGCCGCGATCAGTGCACGCCGGCACATCCGGTTCGAACACGGGCGCGCGGCGCATGGTTGTCACGCGGGGAATCGTGCAAAATGCCGCCCTCACTCAGCACAGGTTTGACCATGAGCGATCCGAACAGACCGGGCATCACGTATGCCGACGCCGGTGTCGATATCGAGCGCGGCGCAGCGCTCGTGGAACGAATCAAACCGGCGGTAAAACGCACCCGTCGCAGCGGCGTCGCGAGTGAACTCGGCGGCTTTGGCGGTCTGTTCGCGCTCGCCGAGTGCGGTTACACGGATCCGATCCTCGTGTCAGCGACGGACGGGGTTGGCACGAAACTGAAGCTCGCGATCGAGACCGGGCGGCATGCCACGATCGGCATCGATCTCGTCGCGATGTGCGTCAACGACATCATCGTCCAGGGTGCCGAACCGTTGTTTTTTCTCGACTACTTCGCCACCGCGCGGCTCGATGTGGACACCGCCGAGACGATCATCAACGGCATCGCGCACGGTTGCGAGATCGCCGGCTGCGCCCTGCTCGGTGGCGAGACCGCGGAAATGCCGGACATGTATCACGGCGATGATTACGATCTCGCCGGCTTTGCCGTCGGCGCGGTGGAACGCGCGAACGTGATCGACGGTTCCTGTATCGTCGCCGGCGACATACTGCTCGGCCTCGCCTCGAGCGGTCTGCATTCGAACGGCTATTCCCTCGTCCGGCGGATCCTCGCCGATCACCCGGTATCGCTCAGCGAGCCGATCGGCGATCGCGCGCTCGGCGATGTGCTGCTCGAACCGACCCGGATCTATGTGCAAGCCCTGCTCGAGGTGATCGCGCGCTTCGATATCCACGGCCTCGCCCACATCACCGGCGGCGGCCTGACCGAAAACCTGCCGCGCGTGCTGCCCGCCGGACTCGTCGCCGAACTCGATCTCGCGGCGTGGGCCTGCCCGCCGATTTTCGCCTGGCTCGCCGAGCATGGACCGGTGGTGCCGGCGGAGCTGCTGAAGACGTTCAATTGCGGGATCGGCATGGTCGTCGCCGTGCCGGCCGCTGACGCCGAGGCGATCGCCGCGGCATTGCGCGAAACCGGCGAGACCGTGACGGTCATCGGCAGCGTCACCGCCGGCAGCGGCGAGCCGGTGCAGTATCGCGGCGCGTTGCGATTCTGAATAGCTGTGCGTAAATCCGGGACGCTGTGGATTCGGGACCGGAACCACGGTCGACACCCCGCCCCGGTCCTTTCGCCCTCGATTTGACGGCAAGGGTACCCGGTACATCAGGGTCAGTGCTGCCTGACCCGGAGCACGTCCTTAGTTGCGATTCTGCTCATCGCGCCGTTCGACGGCGCTGAGGAAGCCGCGCAGAATTTGCACCTCGCTGCGCTGCAGGTCACTGCGATTGAGCAGGCGGCGCAAGCGGCGCGGGAGCAGGCGCGGATTCGTCGGGTCGAAATATCCGACGGCCGTCATCACCGCGATCAGATGCGCGTGCAGCCGGTCGAGTTCGCCGGCGTCGGCCGGCGGATCGCCCGCCGGGTCGTCACCGGACACTTCGTGCCCGGCGGTGACGAGCAATGACTGGCGCAGCTCATAAGCGCATACCTGCACGGCCTGGGACAGATTCAGGGAATTGAACGCGGGATTCGTCGGGATCCGGATCGCGTGCTGGCAGCGATCGAGTTCCGCATTGCTGAGTCCCGATTGTTCGCGACCGAAGACCACCGCGACGGGCCCGTCGTTCAGCGCCACGGCAATGCGTGCCGCGGCGTCGCGCGGCGACAGCACCGGCCATTCGAGATGGCGATCGCGCGCGGTCGTGCCGACGACGAGCGCGCAATCGTTTACTGCCGCGGCGAGGTCCGTCACGACCGCCGCGCGCGCGAGCACATCATCGGCACCCGACGCGCGCGCAGTGGCCTCGGCCGCGGGAAACGTTTTCGGACTCACGAGCCGCAGGTCATCGAAGCCCATGGCCTTCATCGCCCGCGCGCTCGCGCCGATGTTGCCGGGGTGCGTCGTGCCGACGAGAACGAACCGAACGCGCGAAAATCGCTCGCGCAGCGCCCCGGCATCGTCGTTTCCAGATGAAATTGTCACCGCTGTACCGATCCGATCCGTTACTATGTCGGCGCCATTCTAACCGTGACTCTGCAACATGCATCCTATGCTCAACATCGCCGTGCGCGCCGCGCGGCGTGCCGGTACCGTGATAAATCGTGCGCTGAACCGGCTCGGCGACGTCCGCGTCGACAAAAAAGGACATCGCGACTACGTGACGGAAATCGATCGTGAAGCGGAAGCCACGATCATCCGCACCCTGCTCGACGCCTACCCCGGTCACGCGATCCTCGCCGAGGAATCCGGGGAGCACGGTGACAGCGAGTTCCAGTGGGTTATCGATCCGCTCGACGGGACGACGAACTTTGTCCATGGCTATCCGCAGTTCGCCGTTTCGATCGCGCTGAAAGTGCGCGGTGAACTCGATCAGGGCGTGATCTTCGATCCGGTCCGCGACGAATTGTTCACCGCCTCGCGTGGCGCCGGCGCCCAGTTGAACAACCGCAGGATTCGGGTCAGCGATTGCAAGGGTCTCGACGATGCCCTGCTCGCGACGGGTTTCCCGGTGCGCAACACCGCCATGCTCAAGGCCTATCTGCCGACGCTCGGGGCGTTTCTGCCGCACGTCGCCGGGGTCCGGCGGGCCGGTGCCGCGTGCCTCGATATGGCGTTTGTCGCCTGCGGACGCCTCGACGGTTTCTGGGAGTACGGCCTGCAACCATGGGATATCGCTGCCGGCACCCTGCTCGTCCAGGAAGCCGGCGGGATCGTCAGTGAACCCGACGGATCGTCGAATCCGCTCGCGAGCGGCAACATCCTGTGTGCATCGCCGCGCATCCATCGCGACATGTTGCAGACACTCGCCGGGGTCGGCCGCTGAGCGTCGGCCTGCAACTTGTGTTAAAACGGACCTCACGAGCGCTGCGCGCAAGGCAGCTGTAAACATCCGCGCCCGGCTTACGCGCGCATCCGAGAGGTTCTAGATGGCGGAATCGATCAGCATCATCCTGCCGGCAAAAAACGAAGCAACCGGCCTCGCAGAACTGCTGCCGAAACTGAAAACCCGTTTTCCCGACGCCGAGATCATCGTCGTCGACGATGGCAGTACGGATCGCACCCCGGACATCTGCGACGAAGCCGGGGTCAGGCGGATTGCCCATCCGTATTCAATGGGTAACGGCGCCGCGGTCAAGTCCGGCGCCCGGCACGCAAGCGGCGACATCCTCGTGTGCATGGATGCCGACGGACAGCACGACCCGGACGACATCGAGCGGCTGCTGGAAAAGCTCGACGAAGGTTACGAGATGGCCGTCGGCGCGCGCGCCTGGGACACGCATGCCTCGGCCGGGCGCAAGATCGCGAACCGGATTTACAACGGCCTCGCCAGCTATATGACGGCTAACCGCATCGACGACCTCACGTCCGGTTTCCGCGCCGCGCGCGCGCGCCACTTTCGCCGCTTCCTGTACCTGTTTCCGAACGGCTTCTCCTACCCGTCCACGTGCACGATGGCGTTCTTCCGCTCCGGCCTGCCGGTCGCCTACGTCCCGATCCGCGCGGCGCAGCGCCACGGCGTGAGCCATATCAAGATCCTGCGCGACGGCACCCGGTTTTTCATGGTGATCATCAAGATCGGCACGCTGTTTTCGCCAATGCGCCTGTTCCTGCCCGTGAGCATCGCGCTGTTCGCGGTCGGGCTCGCCTATTACGGCTACACCTACACCGCGTTTCACCGCTTCACGAACATGAGCGCACTGCTGTTCATCTCTTCGCTGTTTACGTTCCTGATCGGCATCCTCGCGGAACTCGTCTCGTCGCTGCACTACAAGGAAGCTGATTTCGAACGTCGCCTCGTCAAACGCGATCCGGGCTGAATCCGCGTTCCGAATTCTGACAAACCCGGACTTCGGGCTGGAATCATGGCTAACACCCGCTCCCTGTCCCTCCGCCCCGATTTGCGCGCGAGGCGACATCGCGTCCGGTTCCGGTGTCGCGCAAGCCGCCGCTTCGATTTGGTCCGCGGGCGACGGTCACGGGGCTTGCGGTGAAAATACTCGTCGTCACCTCGACGTTTCCGCGCTGGCCCGGCGATACGGACCCGACGTTCGTGCACGAGCTGAGCCGGCGGCTCGTCGATGCCGGGACCGAAGTCCACATACTCGCACCGCATACGGCGGGCGCGGCACGCCGCGAGTCGCTCGACGGCCTCACGGTGCACCGGTTTCGTTATGCGTTCGAGCGCTTCGAAACGCTCGCTTACAGCACCGGCATCCTCGACAAACTGCGCGCGAACCGACTGAACTACCTGCTCGTGCCGTTTTTTCTGCTCGGTATGACCGCCGCCGCCTACCGCCTGATCAGGCGCGAACGCTATACCGTCGTGCATGCGCACTGGCTGATCCCGCAAGGCGCGGCCTGCGCCACGGCGTTACGCCTCATGGCAGCGGCGCCGCCGCTCGTGTGCACGTCCCACGGCGGTGATCTGTTCGGCCTGCGCGGCGCACTGCCAAGCCTGGTCAAGCGCTGGGTGCTCGCACGCTCGCAGGCGATCACCGTCGTCAGTCACTACATGCGCGAATACCTGAACGCAACACTGCAGCCGCGAAACGCGGTTGAAGTGATGTCGATGGGGGTCGATCTGCAATCGCGTTTCGTTCCCGTCGACGGCGTCGCGCGCGCTGCCCACGATGTCGTTTTTGTCGGCCGCCTCGTCGAGAAAAAAGGTGTGACGTATTTACTCCGGGCGATCGCGCGCGTGCAGGCCCGCCTGCCGCAGCTGCACGTGCGAATCGTTGGCGACGGTCCCTTGCGCGCCGGCCTCGAGGCCGAGGCGTCGGCGCTCGGTATCACCGACCGCGTGACGTTCATGGGCGCGGTCACGCAGGACCGGCTGCCGGCGCTGTACAGTGCGGCGGCCGTTGCCGTCGTACCGTCCGTCGTGACGGGCTCGGGCGACCAGGAAGGACTCGGACTCGTGACCGTCGAAGCACTCGGCTGCGGTTGCGCGGTGATCGCCTCGGACCTGCCGGCCATCCGCGACGTGATCGCGCCGGGTGAGAACGGCCTCCTCGTGCCGCCCGAAGACGTCGATGCGCTCGCCGATGCGCTCGCCGGGATGCTCGGGGAAGCCCGTGCGGCAAACCGCTTCCAGGCCACGGCCAGGGCCTCGGTGGTCGACCGCTTCGACTGGGAAGCAACGGCGGCGCGCTACCGGGCCTTGCTGCAGGACGCGGCCCGGGCACGGGCCGCGAGCGAGCGGTAAAACGTGTGGCCGGCAGCGGGTATGATCAAATCCGCCGGGGACCGCAGCGGCAATCTCGATTGCACGGGAGGACATACGGACATTGAACACGCGCCGTGATGAATACGTACGGGCGGTTTCCGGTTAAACGCGCCGCGCGGCGCCCGGCCAGTGGGCTGCGCGATTGCGCGAGTGTCATGCGTCCGTTCGCACTGCACGTGTCGGGGCGGGACACACCGCCGGGACCCGGACGGCTACCCTCAAACTCGGATACGCGCATATGAAAGGTATCGTACTCGCCGGCGGCAAGGGCACCCGTTTGTATCCGCTGACGCACGCGATCAGCAAGCAATTGCTGCCAATCTACGATAAACCGATGATTTATTATTCGCTCAGCATGCTCATGCTGGCCGGGATTCGCGAGACCCTGATCATCAGCACGCCGGAAGATTTGCCGCAATACCAGGCGCTCCTCGGTGATGGCTCGCGCTGGGGTATTTCGCTCAGCTATGCCGGACAACCACGACCCGACGGTCTCGCTCAGGCATTCATCATCGGCGAATCATTCATCGGCACCGAACCGGTCTGCCTGACGCTCGGCGACAACCTGTTCTACGGCAATGGACTGAAAGCCTTGCTGGCGCGTGCCGCGGCGCAAACGTGCGGCGCGACCATCTTCGGCTACGCGGTGAAAGACCCGCAACGTTACGGGGTCGTCACGTTCGATGCGGCGGGTAACGTGACGGAAATTGTCGAAAAACCGGCACGCCCGGCATCGAACCTCGCGGTCACGGGACTTTATTTCTACGACAATTCCGTCATCGAATTCGCGCACGCGACGCGTCCCTCGGCGCGCGGCGAACTCGAAATCACGAGCATCAACAACGCCTACCTGAAACGCGGTGATCTGCGGGTCGAAATCATTCCACGCGGGTTCGCCTGGCTCGATACCGGAACCCACGCGTCACTGCTGCAGGCCAGTTCGTTTATCCAGGTGATCGAGGAACGCCAGGGTCTCAAAATCGGCTGCCCGGAAGAAATCGCCTGGCGGATGGGGTACATCGATTCCGCGGCACTCGCATCGATCGCCGCGCCGCTCATGAACTCGGGCTACGGCGAATACCTGATGTCGCTGCTCGCGGAAAAATAGCGCCACCGCCCCCGGCGCGATGGCTGCGACGCTCGGCCGGCTAACCCGGCTGCTGCGACTTCGCCGCGCACGACCCGAACGTACGGTGCAATTCCCCCGTCAGCTGCGCTCCAGGATGCCGGCGTAAAGCGCAACATACTGATCGATCATCACGTCGAGCGAGAAATCCTCGACGATCCGGCGTCGCGCGTTCCCGCCGAACGACCGCACGAGATCGCGATCGCCGTGCAGGGTCCGGATATGGTCGACGTAAGCATCGATATCGTCCGGGTTCGCCAGCAAACCATCCACGTCGTGCGTGACGATTTCCGGTATTGCGGAACAGTTCGTCGACACGACGGGTTTGCCGCATGCCATAGCTTCCGCGACGACGTAGCCGAACCCTTCGTAGCGGGTCGGAAACAAAAACGCGTCGCATTGCCGGAATTCGCTGATCAGGCGATCGTGGTTCACACCACTGAGGCAGCGGATATTGTCCGCCGGCGGCATTTGATGATCGCGCTGCGTAATGCACGTGAGCCGATAGTCATCGCCGAGTTTCGCCATGATCCGGGCGAGCAAATCGAAACCCTTGCGCTTGTCCGGGCTGCCGACGAACAGCAAATCGAACACCGCGCCACGTGTATCTTCCGGCCCGTTGTCGCCGGGACAAAACCGCTCGGTGTCGACGCCGTTGTGAATTACCGTCGGCTCGAGGCCCGGCAAAACTTTGCGCAGGACCGCGGCGGTAAACGCGCTGACGGTGCACACGCGATCGGCTGCCGCGATCGACCGTTGTTCGTACCATTTGATCGCCGCTGCGTGATAACAGCGTTGCGACACGGATTTGTACGGATCGAGGATCGGATCGTGCACCCAGTGGTGAACCGTCGTGACCAGCGGCAGACCCGAGCGTGAAAACGCAAATCCGTTCCAGCTGTTCGTGTGGATCAATTCCACTCGTGGCGGTACCCGGATGAAGCGACCGAGGTCCGCGAGCGGTTCGAGATACTTCGGCAACCAGGTCAGCGTCGCTGCGTGTCCCCGCGCCCGGAGCGCATTCGCCAGCTCCCGGAAGTAAACATCGGATCCGCTCTTCGCCTCGATTACCGGAAACCAGATATGCATACCGGCAAGCTATCCCCGGCCGGCTCGCCGGTTCGTCGGCACGGGCAACGATCCGGCCACGGTGCCCCCCGGGAGACAGCGCGCGAACGCGGAGCGGGTGGCGGTGCACTCAGTCGTCATGCTGCACACGTCCTGCGTACACATACGCGATGATCCCTTGCATGCCCAGATAGATCCGTCGCAACAAAACTTTCTTGGTCAGCAACACCGCGAATACGCTCAGCGCAAGCAACCGTCGTTTACCGGCTGACCATTGTTCGAGCGCAGGACTTTTTCGGGCAATGTCCCGGTATGCGGCGACGGCAGCCGCGAGGTAGGGTTCTGACAGGTAGATCCCGGTGAGACCGAAACCCGCGGCAATTTTGCGCAAATTACTCGACACCCCCGACGCGTCACGACAGATGTACGTGCCCTCGATCGTCCGAATCTTGCCGTGCGACGCAATCGCGGCAAGGAATTGCCAGTCTGCGCCAATCTCGTTGTCGGCCATCGGATAACGACAGACGAGATCCGAACGATACAGGCCGTAAAAAACGCTGTTGTCGGCGACCGTCGCATAATATTTCAGAATCCTGAGCAAAGGAGAATTCGACAGGAGATTCGTCGGCACCCGCGCACCTTCATCGATCCCGTTTCGATACTCCCGGCAACGCCCGGCGACCATCGCGAGTTCGGGTTCGGATTCCAGTAACTCGCAACACCGGGCCACGAGATCGTCGTCGATCCAGTCATCGTCGGCCAACCACATTCGATATTTTCCGCTGCCGAGGCGGATGACTGTATTTAAGTTCGCAACCATGCCAATATTTGCCGCGTGGCGAACGTATTTCACGCGTGGATCACGGTCTGCGAACGACTCCACTACCGTTGCAGTATCGTCGTCGGAGGCGTTATCGGCGACGATAATTTCGAGATTCGCGTAATTTTGCGATGTCGCGCTTTCCAGCGCCCGCCCAATCGTAGCGGCCCGATTGTAGGTAGGGATACAAATGCTGACTAATGGGTATTCCAAGTCCCGTTTCCCGGAAGCAATCGTTCTGAAGACCGGCGAACCGCGGGGCGCGGCGCACCCGATTCACTATAAGTACTTTAAGTCCCGCAATCTATATCGGCGCCCGGCAACGAATCCGTATCGGTCACACGCCGCGCACGTGCACCATGCGCTTATGAAAGCGTTGCGCTGGCCGATAACGAGAGGCAACGGGAATACGACAACGCGGTAAGGCTGCGGAGCCTGCGCAAACTGTAATTGGAAATTCATTATGTCGGACGATTTTCAGCGCGAACGCGACGAGTCAATTTCGCAGTACAGTACGGATGCCAGCCTGCAGGAAGCGATGGCCCGGTTCCGCGATGAATCGATCAGAGCGCGGTACTCCTATAACTTCGACTGGCTCGGCCGGCCGATTATCCAGTACCCGCAGGATATCGTGGCCATGCAGGAACTTGTTTGGCAGGTTCGGCCCGATCTCATTATCGAAACCGGCATTGCTCACGGCGGTTCGATCATATTCAGCGCGTCGATGATGGCACTGCTGGAATACTGCGACGCGGCCACGGGCGGCGAAGAACCGGTCGCGGTCACGGCAAAACGCAAGGTGCTCGCGATTGATATCGATATACGCGCGCACAACCGGGCGGCGATAGAAACGCACCCGATGTTCAATCGCATCGATATGATCGAAGGTTCATCGATCGACGAAGCGACGATTTCCCGGGTTCACGAATACGCCGCACCGTTCAAAAACGTGCTCGTCGTGCTCGACTCGAACCATACCCACGATCATGTACTCGCGGAACTCGAGGCTTACGCTCCGCTGACGAGTATCGGCAGCTATTGCGTCGTGTTCGACACCATCATCGAAGACCTCCCCGACAGTTTTTTTGCCGACCGCCCGTGGGGCGTAGGCAATAACGCGAAAACCGCGGTGCATGAATTCCTGGAAACGAATTCCGCGCGCAAGCGCCAGGGCGCGGACGGCAGTCCGCTCGATTTCCGCATCGACACGGCTATCCACGACAAGTTGCTGATTACCGCCGCACCCTCGGGCTACCTGCGCAGGGTTTAGCGACTGTCGCATCCGCCGCATTGCACGGTTCCGGGACCACGGTGAATGATGATTGTGGCTCGTCGAACGAACGCTGCACAGGGCACCCACAGCGCCGGCGATGAGCCGCAACGACGACCGCCGCCGATGCGCCCCGGGCCGAACCGGCAACAGATCCCGCCGTCTTCGCGAACGGCAGACGTTCGTACCCCCGACATCGTCCGTAACCTGAAGCGAACGCCCGCGCGCACCGCGCACCGCGCCTGAACACGCCATGTCCACACTGAAACAGAACGTCGTCGCGAACTACCTCGGAGGCGCGTGGACGATTCTCATGGGTGTGGCATTCGTGCCGGTCTACATCCACTTCCTCGGTGTCGAGGCCTACGGCCTGATCGGCGTCTACGTGGCAATCCAGTCGTGGGTGGCCCTGTTCGACATGGGCATGACCCCGATGATCAACCGCGAAATGGCCCGCTACAGCGCCGGGGAGCGTGACGAGACGACGATCAGGCGTCTGTTGCGGACGCTCGAATGGGTCTATGTAGTCGTCGTCCTCGCCATCGTCCTCGGTGCGCTCGGGTTCGCTTCAGCTGCCGCCCACTCGTGGTTCCGGCTCGAGGATCTCGACCACGCGAGCGTCGCGAACGCGATACGAATCATTGGCGTAACGATTGCACTGCGCTGGTTCATGGGCCTGTATCGCGGAGCCGTCCTCGGTCTGCAGGACCAGGTGTGGCTGAGCAAGACCCTCGCATTGCTCGCGACGGTACGCGGGATCGGTGTGATCCCGGTGATCGCGATAATCTCGCCAACCGTCGAAGCATTCTTTCTGTTCCAGGCGCTGACGGCGGCCTGTGAACTCGTCGTGGTCGCGCGGCGAACGTACACGACGCTGCCGCAGGCGCGCGCGCCCGTCAGCTTCGACCTCGACGAACTGAAGTCGGTGTGGCACTTCGCGGCGGGAGTGTTCGGCATCAACGTCTTTGCGACGATCCTGATGCAGGCGGACAAAATTCTGATCTCCGCGATGCTGCCGCTGCGCTTTCTCGGGTACTACACGCTGGCAACCTCGGTGTGCAGCGCATTGAGCGCGCTGACGACACCGATTATCAACAGCGGGTATCCGCGGATGAGCGAACTCATCGCGCAGGGACACAGCGAGTTACTCACCATCACCTATCACAAGCTGTCGCAGGTGCTGGCGACGGTCCTCGTTGCCGCCGGGATCGTGATCGCGGTATTCGCGCCCGAACTGCTCATGCTGTGGACCCGGGATGAACAAGTCGCGCTAGCGAGCGCCGGCGTGCTGACGATATTCGCCGTTGGCAGCGTCTTGAACGGAATTTCCAGTCTGCCGTATTTTCTGCAGCTCGCCCACGGGCACACCCGGCTCATGTTGTCGCTAAACCTGGCCGCGGTGATCGTTCTCATGCCCTTGCTCTACTGGGGCATAGACCGCTATGGCATCATCGCGGGCGCGTACGCGTGGCTCGCGCTGAACCTGGGGTACGTGTGCGCAGGAGTGCCGTTGATGCACCGTCGGTATCTCGAAACCGAACTGCGGCAATGGATGATACACAGCCTGCTCCTGCCGCTCGCTCTCGTGCTCGCCGCTTGCCTCGGCCTGCGTTACGCCGTGGGCGCTGCGGATTTCGCGAACTGGCCGGGGAATATTTTGACGTTGTGCCTGGCGTCGGGCCTGGCTGTCGCGACGGCCCTGTTCGCAACGCCGCTCGGCCGCGAAAAAGTTCGTGGGCTCATCACGCGTTACCGCTCTCCGATCGACCCGTGATTGCGGCGCGCGATGGTTTAGCCGCTCAGGATTGCGCCGCGTCCGATTGCACGAGCGCGTCGTACTTTGCCGTCGAACCCCAGAAATTTCTCGGCTCGAAATCCGGATACGGGTAGCGACCGGTATCGAGCCGGATTTTCGCTCCCGTCTGTGCGACAAGATGTTGCACGAGCGACAACACGCTCGTCGGCTTGCCGCTGCAGCAATTCACAATGCCCTGCGCCTGCGGGCACTCGAGCAGGTTCACGAGTCGTTCGGCGAGGTGACTAACCGGCAGAAAATCGCGCAGCTGATCCCCGTTCGACATCGCGAAAGATTCATCCCCGTTCCTGATCGCGTGCATCAGCTGCGAATACAGGGCGTTCGGGTTTTGCCCTTCACCGTAGGTATAGAACAGCCGCGCCCAAATCAGCGTAAAATCGATCTTGTCCTGTAGTTGCTGCAACAGTCTGCGCAATGCGTCCTTCGCGATGCCGTAAGCAATCCCCGGATCGGCCGGCCGATCCTCCGCGAGACAGCCTCCGGACATGCCGTATTCGAGGCATGTACCGGTTACCAGGATCCGCGCGACCCCACCGGCCGCGAGGCGTTCAACGAGCCTGAAACCGGCCGCGACGTTTTCTTCCACATGGCGAATATTCCTGTAATCCGGCAGGCCGGCCCATGCCATATGGATGGCGGCATCAAACTGTTCGCCCGGGTCGTTCGCAAGTGCCGCGTCGTCGCCGAGATCCCAGCCGCCGATCCAGTTGACGGGCGGGAGATCCGCAGGCTTCACCCGGTCGCGACCCACGATAGTTACTTCGTGAGTTCTCGCGATCAGTTCGGCGACAACATGGCGACCGATAAATCCCGTCCCACCGGTGACGAGAACTCTCATCAGAACACCTTGATCGACGGGATCGCGGTGACGAAACGCGCGTCCCAGTCGCGAACGTGGGAAAGTTTTGCTTCAATCTCCGCGAGGATGTTCCACGGAAATACGAGTACATAGTCCGGCCTGATCTCGTCGATCCATGTCGGGGGATGAATCCTCAGATGACTGCCCGGAAGAAACTTCCCCTGCTTCGACGGCGCGGCGTCGCACACGCCCAACAGCAGGTCATCGCCCACACCCGCGTAATTCAGCAGCGTATTGCCCTTGGCCGCCGCGCCGTACGCGATCACGGTCTTTCCCTGCGACCTCGCGCTGAGCAGAAACGCGAGCAGATCGTGCTTGATCTGAATCGCGCGCTGCTGAAACCCTTCGTACACGGCGTGATCGGCGAGTCCAAACCGGCGTTCGGTTTCCAGCAACGCCGCTACCGCCGGGGTCGTCTCATGCGCGGAATGCTGCCTGCAACCGAACAACCTCAGGCTGCCACCGTGAGTCGCCAGCTTTGCAACATCGAAAACCCGTAACCCCGCATGCGCGAAAATGCCGCTTACGCTCAACAGGCTCAGATACGAAAAATGTTCGTGGTAGACGGTGTCGAACTGGTTGTTCGCTATCAGCTCGAGCAGATGCGGAAACTCGAGCGTGACAATGCCGTCATCGCTGAGAACCCGTTCGATGCCCTTCGCGAAATCGAGGATATCCGGTACGTGCGCGAACACGTTATTGCCGACGACCAGATCGGCGGGTGAGTTCCGCTGCCGAATGTCCCCGGCCAATGACTCCGTGAAAAATTCCGTGAGTGTTTCCACCCCGAGTTCGCGTGCGGCCTGTGCCGTGGCCAGGGTCGGTTCGATGCCGAGGCAGGGGATCCCGCGCTCGACGAAATGCCGCAACAGATACCCGTCATTGCTCGCGAGTTCGATCACGAAGCTCGAACCATCGAGGCCCTGGCGCGCGACGATCATGTCCACATAGTCCTCTGCGTGGCGCTGCCAGCTCGTCGATACGGACGAAAAGTAGGCATAATCGTCGCGAAACAGTTCGTCGGCACGGGCGAAGTCCTGCGTTTGCACGAGCCAGCACGACGTGCACACGAACAGGCGTAACGGGTAGTAAACTTCCGGGGCGTTGAGGTCCTCGGCATTCAGGTAGGCATTCGACGGCGGCGAGAATCCGAGGTCGAGAAACTTCAGGTTCAACGGCGCCCGACAATGCCGGCACGTGATTTCGTCGCCCTTGCGGTCAGGTTCGTTCACAGTGAAATTCCCGCAAAATCGCCCGCCAACAGGGCATGTGAGGTGTCCCGCCCGGAAAGCTCCGTGACATCGAGCGGCCATTCGATATTGATCTTCGGTTCGTCGTAGCGCAGTCCGCCTTCGTGTTCCGGGCTGTAGTGTGCCGAGTGCAGATACAGCAACTCGGAATCGGGTTGCAGCACCTGAAACCCGTGGGCAAAACCGGCGGGAATCGCGATCGCGCGATCGGTATCGCCGCCGAGGGCGAGACCAAACCACGCGAGGAACGACGGCGAACCGGCGCGGAGATCGACGGCGACGTCGAAAACCTCGCCGCGCAGGCAGCGAACAATCTTGATCTCGGCGGTCGGCGGGTGCTGGAAATGCAGGCCCCTGATCGCTCCGACCCGCCGGGTGACGGAGTGGTTGATCTGGACTATCGATTCACCCTGCAGGATCGGCGCGAGCTCGCGATCACAATAAAGCCGGCTGAAGCTGCCGCGGGCATCCGCGGTTCGGTTCGACTCGATAATCATGAGACCGCTGATTGCCGTCGACCGCAGGTGCATTCAGGCCGTCACTCCGGGGTTCGTGTAGTCGTCGATTTGTGCGTGGCACAGCCGCAATGCGTCTTCACCGTTCATCTCGTCACGATACCAGGCGCCGACCCTGCCGATCGTTTCCTCGATATTCCAGCGCGGCGTCCAGCCGAGCAGCGATTTCGCATCGCTGCTGTCGAGCATCAGTACCGGCGCTTCATGCGGTCGCGCGCTGTCATCGAGCACCCATGTCGTGTTCGCCTGCATCGCGGCCAGCAGCTTCTCCACGACCCAGCGAACGGGCTTCGCATCCGCTTCGTCGGGTCCGAAATTCCAGCCGCGTTCGAACTCCGCACGCCCGGCCATCAATGCCTCACCGAGGCGTAAGTAACCGGCAAGGGATTCGAGCACGTGTTGCCACGGGCGGATCGAATCCGGGTTCCGGATGACGATATCCGCCCCGTTCCCGATGGCCCGGATCACATCCGGCACGAGCCGGTTTTCGGACCAGTCACCACCGCCCACCACGTTCCCCGCGCGCGCAGTCGCGACGCGCGGCGCGACCGGCCTGCCGTCGTGGAAAAATGATGCGCGATAGGAAGCAACGAGAATCTCGGCGCAGGCCTTGCTGCTGCTGTAGGGATCGTGACCACCGAGGCGCGCGGATTCCGTGAACGGCCGCGATTCGCCCCGATTCTCGTAACACTTGTCCGTCGTGATGATCACCGCGGCTTTGACGGACGCCGTCGCACGTATTGCCTCGAGTACGTTCAGCGTGCCGATAACGTTCGTTTCATACGTCCCGACGGGATCGCGGTAGGATTCGAGGACGAGCGACTGCGCGGCCAGATGGAAGACGATTTCAGGTTTGACGTCCGCGACAAACGCGCGCAGTAATTCGCCGCGGCGAATGTCCAGCAATTCCGATTCCGCGAGCGCGGCCACGTTTGCCAGCGTGAACAGGTTGCGTGCGCCCGTCGCCGGCAGCGAGCAACCGTACACGACGGCGCCGAGCTTTTTCAGCCAGATTGCAAGCCAGCTTCCCTTAAACCCGGTATGCCCGGTGATCAGCACCCGTTTCCCGGCCCAGCCGGACTCGTGTGCTACCACCGTTTCCATGGCGCCTTGTCTTCGCACCACAGCGCCTCGAGGTGAATTTTGTCGCGCAGCGTATCCATGCACTGCCAGAACCCGTCATGGATAAACGCGGACAGTTGCTTTTCGCTTGCCAGCTTTTCCAGCGGCTCGCGCTCCCAGACCGTTCGATCGCCATCGACGTAATCGAGCGCACCCGGTTCGAGAATGAAAAATCCCCCGTTGATGAAATTACCGTCGCCGGCCGGCTTTTCGCGAAACGCCGTGACGAGGTTTTCGTCCATGTCGATCGCGCCAAAGCGGCCGGGCGGACGAACCGCGACCACCGTAGCAAGCCGATTCTGGGATTCGTGGAATTTGATCACGCTGGCGATGTCGACATCGCTGACGCCATCGCCGTAAGTGAAGCAGAACGATTCGTCGTCGAGATATTCCCGTACGCGCCTGAGCCGGCCGCCCGTCATCGTCTCCAGACCCGTATCGACGAGCGTCACCTTCCACGGCTCCGCATAATTCTGCAACACCCGGATATCGTGGTTTTGCAAATCGATCGTCACGTCGGATCGGTGCAGGGAATAGTTTGCGAAATACTCCTTGATCACGTAGCCCTTGTAACCACAACAGATAATGAAATCATTGATGCCGAACGACGAATAAATTTTCATTATGTGCCAGAGAACCGGATAGCCACCGATCGCGACCATCGGCTTGGGCTTCGTATCCGTCTCCTCGCTGATCCGGGTACCCAGCCCCCCGGCTAGAATGACTGCTTTCATAACGTCTCGGTGCTACTGTGGCGTGACTGATTGTACCCGACTCGAGCGAAAAACCCGGAACGAAAAGCGACGAAACGTCAGGCCTTTTCGGCCGCTCGCAAACGCAAAAACCGGTGCACGGACTTAGTCGCCCTTGCGGGCTGCATCATCGCGTGCAGTTGCGAGCAGGCGCTCGAGGTCCGCAATGTCCTCTACCGGGGACCGCACTTCGTCGTCCCATCGTTTCACGTTCCTGATTGCAGCGATCTCCCGCTCTGCGACGGCAAATTTTCCTGCCATCGCGTAAGTCTGAACGCGGACTTTTCTGAAACCAAATTCGGCGGGTGCGAGTTCAATTGCACTGTCGAGCAGGTGTATGGCCGGGTCCAGTTCGCCGGCTTCATTGATGAAAAAGACCGCGAGATCAACCATCAGCTGGGCTTTGGAATAATCCGGGATGGTAGGGTTGGCAAGCGCTGCACCGAACAGCTCTACGATGACGTTCGGCGGGATTGCGCACGATTTGTTGGCGCGGCACTTGACCATTTGATGCAGGTCGAGCGTTTCGGACGCGTGGAACAGGGTGTTTCTGTAGCGATGCAGCAGTTCTTCCTTCCACTCGGGTTTCGGCGGGTTCCCGTGTGCATACTCGAGCTTCAACAGCGACGCCAGCGGTCGTTTTGCGCTCGGATCCAGCTCGGACGCTCGTTCGAGGTTTCTGAGCGAATTCCGGTAGTCTTCCTCGTCCTGCGACAATTTGTACAAACCAAACTGTATACGCGCGAGCTCGAAGACCGAACGAAACGAGGTCGGGTGGCGTTCGGCCTCGATCAGGGCGAGCGTACCGGGGTCACTCCAGTCCCCCGCGCGTATGAACGTCACCATCGCGAACAGCGCAATGATCATCGTGGCACCAAATCGAAGCAGTGACGGGCGTAAATATTTTTGTCCGACAACCGCGGCGCCATACGTCAATGCGAGCACGATTCCGAGTATGGGCACGTAATTGCGGTGCTCGTGTACGAGTTCCAGCGCAATAACGCTCGACTCCATCGCGTGGCCGATCAGGTACCACCAGACCGCGAACGTTACGAGCGGATAGCGCTTGATCGTGGCGGCGGAAACGAATGCGACCGCGGAGATCGCAAGCACCGCGACGAACGTCCGCGGCGGATCGAAGAGCGCCCGGGAAATCAGAAAGTCGTCATGATAGATCCCGAATTCCGACAGTCTGGGGAGCAGAAATTGCCCGAGATAAAACCACAGAACACGCGCCTCCGTGAGCAGGCGTTCGTGCATCGTGAACGGCCGCCCGACAAAGCGGCTTGCGAGAAAATCCGGCTCGATCAGGACAAAACCGACTGCCAGCACCAGTGGCAGCGCGATGAAGCCGACAAACAACATCACCAGGATCGAATGATCAGACGGGCGTGCGGTGCGTAACCTGAAAAAGCAGACCTCCATCAGCGCGATCAGCGGTATCGTCAGGATGGCGTTTTCCTTGCACAGCATCCCCAAGGTCACGCAAACCGGCACCCCCGCGATGATGATTTTCCAGCCGGCCTCACCCCGGGCGAGACGGCTTCGGCCGATGCAGTAGAAAATCATCGCGGCGAGCGAAAACAGCGCCGACAGGCTCGTCATCCGCTGAACGATGTACACGACGGATGTCAGATTTAACGGGTGTACCATCCAGATGATTGCCGCAACAGCGGCGATCACCGACACGTCCGGCATAATCCCCTTCCGCCGTTCGCCGTGCGCCATCAACAGCAAACGGAACAGCACGAAAACCAGAATTCCGTTGACGAGATGTATGGCAAGGTTCGTGATTTTGAACGCACCGACGAACTCACCGGTCGTGGCAAAGTTCAGCGCAAACGAGATCATCGCGAGCGGGCGTTTCAGTGGTCCTGCTCGCCCGGACCAGCCGGATTGCGCGAAATCCACGGACTCGGATTCCGTAGCACGCAGGTCTTCATTCTGGAGGATGTTCGGATAATCGTCGAAGACGAATCCACCGGACAGGCCGGGAATGTAAATCAGCAGCGCGAGCAGCAAACCGCCGAGAAAAACCGGGCGCGCCGGCGAGGGATTATCACGAACGGACATTGGATTATGCGAACCCCGGGAAGCGATCCCGATGCAGGGTCCGCGCGGCGAAACCGGACGTAAAAAAAACGCCCAGCAGGTGCTGGGCGTTTTCGCATCTTGCAACCCTCATCGGGTTCAAGCAGTTACGTCGTTACGGACGGCATGAGGACGGACGGTATTTCGGTTCGAGCGAACCACCATCGCAATCCCAGCTGACCCGGCCACCCAGCGTCGACGGCGTCAGCACGATGGTGTCGGCCGAGATTGCGGTCGCCGAAAATGTGACGACGATCGAACCGGTCGAACCGATCTCCACGTAATCCACGTGGTTACCGGAAATGCTCTGCGAGCTGGCGATACCGGCTTCCGCATTGCTCGCCGGCAAAGAGCCGTTCGTGGCGAAGAATTCGGAAACGGCCGTTTTCGCCGCGGATGCAAGGCTAAGGCCTTCCGTCACCTGGGCGCGAACCGTGTAATCCTGGTAAGCCGGGATGGCGACCGCGGCCAGAATGCCGATAATCGCGACGACGATCATGAGTTCGATCAGCGTAAAACCTTGTTGAACCTTCTTCATTTTCTCGATCTCCTTAAGAGAGTTTCTGTTTGTGCCGTGGGGCAATTCTTGCAAATTCTGCCTTGCCCGCTAGCGGTTGTCTGGCGCTTTCGAGTCAGCCCGCTAGCGCGTTGCCAGGATAGAAGCACTTTCCGTGCCAGCTACGTGGACTCGCCCGCAAACCGCGCGCTGGCAACGTTATCGACCGTTCGTGCTGGATCTTGCGGGAGGCTCGCCGCCGCTTGTGCCCGTCGGCGATAGTCGGTTTCAGTCAAAAAGTGACGTTCAGCGTCACCTCGGACCGGGCGGCTCAGTTTTTCTCGAGTTCGAGTTTTTCGACCCGGTAGCGCAACGCGCGGAAACTGATGCCGAGCAGTTTCGCTGCTTTCGTCTTGTTCCAGCGCGTCTGCTCGAGCGCCTGCAGAATGCGTTCGCGCTCGACGTTGTCGAGGTAACTCTGTAACTCGTTCGCATCTTCCGGCGGCGACGAAGGCGCCGCCCCGGGTGTCGCCGCACTCGCGATTGGTTCGGCGTTCGGCAGGATCAAATCACCGGACGCGATGACGTCGTTCTCGCACAGGGTAATCGCACGTTCGAGCACGTTCTCGAGTTCACGTACGTTACCGGGGAACGGGTGCCGCTTCAGCGCTTCGAGCGCGCCGTCCTCCAGCGTCGGGGCCGGCATGCCGAGACGTTCGCTCAGGACCCCGAGGAAATGCCGCACGAGCAGCTCGACGTCATCCGTGCGCTCGCGCAGCGGCGGTACTTTCAGCTCGATCACGTTGATGCGATAGAACAAATCCTGACGAAACGTCCCGTCCTCGACCATGTTCGCGAGATTCTTGTGGGTCGCCGACAGGATCCGGCAGTCGACCGCGATTTCCTGCTGCGCGCCGACGGGCCGGATGCGCTTTTCCTGGATCGCGCGCAGCAGTTTTACCTGCATCTGCAGCGGTAATTCCGCGATTTCATCGAGAAACAGGGTGCCGCCGTCCGCAACCTTGAACAGCCCGGGCTGGTCGCTCGTGGCGCCCGTAAAGCTGCCTTTTACGTGACCGAACAACTCGCTTTCGATCAGCTCCTGCGGGATCGCGCCGCAGTTGACCGGAACGAATTCGTTCGCTGCACGCGGCCCCTGATCGTGGATCAGGCGTGCGACGAGTTCCTTGCCGGTACCGGACTCGCCCGCGATGTACACGGGTGCCTGGCTGCGTGCGAGTTTCTTGATCGTCTCGCGCAGTTGCTCGATTTTCGGTGACCGGCCGATCAGCGTCTTCGCCGACGTGTCCGCGGCGGCTCCCCCGGCCTTGATCGCCTGCGAGACGAGGTTGCGCAGATCGTTTATGTCGAGCGGCTTGTTGACGAAATCGAAGGCGCCGGATTTCAGCGCGAGGATTGCCGACTCCATATTGCCGTGCGCCGTGATCACCGCAACCGGGAGCGCCGGTTTCGTTTGCGCGATGTAGGCGACGAGATCGAGACCGTTGCCGTCCGGCAGGTTCATGTCGGTCAGGCACAGGTCAAAATGCGCCGTGTCGAGGTGCCGCTTCGCCTCGCTGACGTCCGCTGCCGTCGTACAGTCGATATCCATGCGCCCAAGCGTGATCGCAAGCAGTTCGCGGATATCGGGTTCGTCATCAACGATCAGTGCGTGATGTGCGGCCATAATCAGTCGGTCAGTTGCTGTCTTTCGGGGTGGGCGAAGTTGATCCGGAAACGGCACCCCCGAGTGTCATGCGACACTAATATAAGCGAAGCCTGATTTGATTCACAGAGCTCGCGGGCGATGTACAAGCCGAGGCCCGTGCCGCTCGATTCCCCGGTATAAAACGGTTCGAAAACCTGCTCGGCAACGTCGTCGCTCATGCCCGGCCCCTGGTCGACGAGGTCCAGCGTCGGCCGCGCCGAGCCCGCCTGACGCCCGCAGACGAATGCGAGCAGCGGCTTGCGGGTCGAATACCTGAGCGCGTTTTCGCACAGGTTCCACAACACCTGGTGCAGCTGGCTCTTGTCCATCCGTACCATGACATCGTCGACGAGCCATTCGCACGTGATCGCGTCGGGGTCCAGCGCCTTGCTTTCCGATAGTTCACGCACGAATTCATCGAGCCAGGCGCGCAGGGCAAAGCTCTCCGAAATTGCGATCTTGCGCCGGCCGATCGTCATCACGTTTTCGATAATCGTGTTCACGCGCCGCGACTGCTCGGCGATGATTTCCGTCAGGCGCTTGTCCTGTTCGACGAGCTGCGGCGATTCCGACAACAATTGCCCGGCGTGACTGATGGCACCGAGCGGATTGCGGATTTCGTGCGCGATACTGCCGGTCAGGCGACCAAGCGAGGCGAGTTTCAATTGCTGTGCGCGTTGGCGCAGTTCAGCCGCGTCCTCGAGGAACACGAGGGTACCGCCGGTATTGCCGTTCCCGAGGTGCGTAAACGAGACGACAACTTCGACGCCTTCGTTGTGCAGCTTCAGCGGCGCCTTGGAATTTACTTTGTCGTCGCGCCAGGCCTTGTGCGCCGCGAGCAGATCGGGGGGGATTTTGAAGCGCGATTCCGGGTCGCTCGCGTCGTCCGCACCGAGCATCACGCGCGCAGCTTCATTCGCGAGCACCGGCTGCCGCCGATCGTCGAAGACGAGGATCCCGGAGCGCATGCGTTGCACGATGTATTCGTTCAGTCGCGACAGATTCTCGATATCGACCGCGCGCCGTTGCGCGAGCTCCTCGCTGCGCCGCGCCTGTTCGGCGAGAAATGACGCGAGGATCGCGGTGCCGAACAATGCCGCGCCGAGCAGCCCGGCCTGGGTGTAGCTCGCAGTCGGGTAATCGAGGTGCCAGGTACCGAGGATCGTCTCGCCCAGGACTGCGATCGTCGACAACGCCGCAAAGAAAATCGCCGCCCGCGGCCGCAGAAACAAACAGGCGCCGGCGAGTGCGACGACGAGGAGAATGCCGAAACCGCCACCCACCCCGCCGCTCGCGCGGATAAACAGGGTCAATGCGACGATGTCGAGCAGGGCCTGCCCGTAGACCTGCAGGTTGAACTTTATCGAGCGGAATTCGACCGCGATCTGCGCGACCACCGAGCAGCCGAGATAAACACAGGCGGTGAGCGCGAACTTGCGCACGTCGAACTCCGTAAAGTTCGGCGGCAGCTTCGCCGACAGGCCGAGTACCGCGAACACACCGGAGACCACAATCCGGTACAGCGAAAAATAGCGCAGCGCCTGCCACCCGCGTTCGACAACGCCGGAAAGCTCGAGCCGCGGCGGTGAGAATTCCGTTTCTGTCGTACTCATGCGCAATCGGCTACTCGTGACTGTCTGTTTCCGGGCTTCGCCGCGATCGGTTCCGCCCGGGCGCCGGGTCGCGCGGCGGACCGGCGCGCCTCGTTGTCGCGGCGACACATTCCCCGCGACCATGAATCAGGTCCGCTCGGGGAAACTCCCGTCGCCGGGCGGCGCGCACGCGCACGCTGTTTGATGCGGAAAAAACCGACCGGCGCGATCAGGCTGCCGGCAACGTTCATTATAGGTGCGAATTATTACCGGGTTGCCGCCTGCCCGCGTACTCAGTGTCGCCCGCAGCTCACGCGACCGTCGGCGCGGGCCACGGCATCCGATTCCGGCAAATACACGCCGCAGATGTCGCACGCGATCATTTTTCCGCGGTAGTTGTCGAGCGATTTTTCGCCGCGCCCGCCCTGCATGAGTCGCCGTACGAGCCGCATGGCGATCCAGAGAACGAAGGCAATGAAGACGATGCGCAGGATGATCATGGGCGAGTCGTGAGTCGGCGAATGGGTTAAACGTACCGTCGGCGTTCAATATGACGCGGTAATTCGTTATAGTCTCACCGCTCGGATGCGACGTCCACGGGCGCCCGCATCCGGATTAAGGGGGAAGCAATTCTCGCGCCCGTGCGCTCAATGACCTGTCGAATCGTCGCCGCGAGGTGATGCGCGGGATCGTCGCGCGGTGCCGGATCTCACCGATGTCTGCCGCGAAACCGGAACCTGTCGCGTTCCGGCTCTTGCCTGCACACGACGACGGCGACGGCGGGCCCGACGAAGACCCTACGATTAACTCTCATGCTGGATTTTAGGTGAAGCAATGAATCTCCATGAATATCAGGCGAAGTCGCTGTTCCAGGACTACGGCATCACGATACTGCCGGGCAAGCCCGCCACCACGCCGGACGAAGCAGCGGCAAACGCCCGCGCGCTCGGCGGTGATGCCTGGCTCGTCAAGGCCCAGGTCCACGCGGGCGGTCGCGGCAAAGCCGGCGGCGTAAAGTTCGCGAAAAGCGTCGATGACGTCGAGGCGGCGGCCAAGGCGCTGCTCGGGACACAGTTGATCACGAAACAATCGGCGCCGGACGGCCAGCCCGTCAACGTCGTGCTCGTGGATTCGGCCGCCGACATCGCCCATGAGTTGTATCTCGGTGCGGTCGTCGATCGCGCGAGCCGCCGGGTTGCGTTCATGGCCTCACTCGCCGGCGGCATGGACATCGAGGAAGTCGCCGCGACGACCCCGGAGAAAATCATCACCGTCTCGATCGACCCGGTACTCGGCATCCAGGATTACCAGTGTCGCCTCATGGGCTTCGCGCTCGGGCTCGACCCGGCGCAGCGCAAGCAACTCGCGACGTTCCTCAAGGGCCTGTACCGGTTATTCATCGACAAGGACCTGAGCCTCGTCGAGATCAACCCGCTCGCGATCCTCGGCGACGGCAGCCTCGCCGCGCTCGACGGCAAGATCAACGTCGATGACAACGCACTGTATCGGCAGAAGATCGCCGAATGGCGCGACCCGACGCAGGAAGATGAGAAGGAACGCAAGGCGCAGGAATTCGACCTGAATTACGTCACGCTCGAAGGCAATATCGCGTGCATGGTGAACGGCGCCGGTCTCGCGATGGCGACGATGGACATCATCAAGCTGAGCGGCGGCGAACCCGCGAACTTCCTCGACGTGGGTGGCGGCGCCACCGCCGAACGCGTCGCCGAGGCGTTCAAGATCATCGTCTCGGACGGCAATGTCGAGGCGATCCTCGTCAATATCTTCGGTGGCATCGTCCGCTGCGACCTGATCGCCGAGGGCATCATCGAGGCGGTCAAGGAGGTCGGCGTCGAAGTACCGGTCGTCGTGCGCCTCGAAGGCACGAACGTCGACGAGGGCAAGAAACTGCTGGCCGAGAGCGGGCTTGCCATCACCAGCGCTGAGAATCTCGCGGACGCCGCCAAAAAAGTCGTCGCCGCGGTCAAGGGGAAATAAGTCATGTCCATACTCGTCGATAAAAACACCCGGGTCATCGTTCAGGGCTTCACCGGCAAGCAGGGGACGTTTCACGCCGAACAGGCGATCGCCTACGGCACGCAGGTCGTCGGCGGTGTCACCCCGGGACGCAGCGGTGAATCGCATCTCGACCGTCCCGTGTTCGACACGGTCCACGCCGCCGTTGCCGAGACCGGCGCCACCGCGAGCATGATTTTCGTACCGCCGCCGTTCGCCGCCGACGCGATCGTCGAAGCCGCCGATGCCGGCATCGAAATCATCGCCTGCATCACCGAAGGCATCCCCGTACTCGACATGCTGCGCGTGAAAGCCAGCCTCATGAACAAACCGGATACGTATCTGATCGGACCGAACTGTCCCGGCGTCATTACGCCCGGCGAATGCAAAATGGGCATCATGCCGGGTGCGATCCACAAGCCCGGCAAGATCGGTATCGTCTCGCGTTCCGGCACGCTGACGTATGAAGCCGTACACCAGACGACGAACGCCGGTCTCGGGCAGACGACGTGTGTCGGGATCGGCGGCGACCCAATCCAGGGCATGAACTTCATCGACTGCCTGCGCCTGTTCCAGGCCGACGACGCGACGGCCGGGATCATCATGGTCGGCGAAATCGGCGGATCCGCGGAAGAAGAAGCCGCGGCGTTCATCGCCGAGCACGTGACGAAACCGGTCGTGGGTTATATCGCCGGGGTCACCGCACCGCCGGGCAAGCGTATGGGTCACGCCGGCGCGATCATTTCCGGTGGCAAGGGCACGGCCGACGACAAGTTTGCCGCGCTCGAGGCCGCCGGGGTCCACACGGTACGCTCGCCCGCGGAACTCGGTTCCGCGATGGCCGCCGCGCTCTGACGTTCGGCGGACCGACCGGTCAGCGATCCGCTCGCCGCGTCAATGACGGCCGTGCTCCGCCTCGCGCTTGCGCAGCTTAATTTCTGCGTCGGCGACATCGACGGCAACACCGCGATGATCGTCGCCGCGCTGGCGGCGGCACGCGCGAACGACCGGGCCGATGTGATCGCGTTCCCCGAGCTCGCGATCACCGGCTACCCCCCGGAAGACCTGCTGTTCCGCCCGGCGCTGCACGAACGCGTGCGCCGGGCACTCGACACCATCGCGGCCGAAACCCACGGGATAACGGCCGTCGTCGGGCACCCCGAAGCGGACGGCAGGCGCGTGTACAACAGTTGCTCGATCCTGCGCGACGGCCATTGCATCGCACGCTATCGCAAGCAGCAACTGCCGAACTACACCGTGTTCGACGAAAAGCGCTATTTCACGCCAGGCAAGGACGTCTGCGTCGTCGAGGCCGGCGGTGTACGCGTGTCGATCAACATCTGCGAGGACATCTGGGAGCCGGCAACGGCGGTCGCGGCGCGCGACGCCGGGGCGGAAATGATCCTGAACATCAACGCCTCGCCGTACCGCATGGACAAACGCGCGGCGCGGCTGACCGCGCTGAAGGCGGCGGTCGCGGCTTCGGGCCTGCCGATCGCCTACGTGAATCTCGTTGGCGGCCAGGACGAACTCGTGTTCGACGGCGGTTCGCTCGTCGTCGATGCGCGCGGTGAGGCGGTCGTAAACGTGCGCGAATTTCGTGAAGCCACCGCGCTCGTCGAGGTTTCGCGGCACGCCGGCGGCCTCACGTTCTCGGGCCCGAACGACGTGCTCACGCACGATCCCGAAAGTATCTACGACGCGCTCGTGCTCGGCGTGCGTGATTACATTACGAAGAACGGATTCCCGGGCGCCGTGCTCGGGCTGTCCGGCGGCATCGATTCCGCCCTGACCCTGGCCATCGCGGTCGATGCGATAGGCGCGGAGCGCGTGCGCGCGGTCTCGATGCCATCGCAATATACGGCGCAAATGAGCATCGACGATGCACTCGAACAGGCGCGCACGCTCGGCTGCGAATGCCATGTGATTCCGATCGAAGGCCCGTTCGCCGCGTTCAACGAAGCGCTCGGCGGTGTGTTTGCGGGCATCGCACCGGATGTCACGGAGGAGAATATCCAGGCCCGCTGCCGCGGTCTGATCCTCATGGCCATTTCAAACAAGTTCGGCCCGATCGTGCTTGCCACGGGGAACAAGAGCGAAATGTCGGTGGGCTACGCCACGTTGTACGGCGACATGGCGGGTGGCTTCGCGCCCCTGAAAGATGTACCGAAATTGCTCGTCTATGAATTGTCGAAGTGGCGTAACCGCGACGGTGAGGTCATCCCGAACCGCGTGATCGTGCGCCCGCCAACGGCCGAACTCGCGCCTGACCAGGCCGATACCGACAGCCTGCCGCCCTACGAAATCCTCGATGCGATTCTTGAAGACTATATCGAGAACGAATTGACCCCGGCGCAGATCGCGGCGAAGGGCTTCGAACCCGAGACCGTCGAGCGGATCGCGCGCATGGTTGACCGCAATGAATACAAGCGGCGACAGGCCGCACCCGGAGTGCGGATCAGACGGCGCGCGTTCGGGCGCGACCGCCGTTACCCGATCACGTCGCGCTACCGCGAGCACCTCGTCGACAACGATTAGTGCCGGGGCTCACCGTACCCGCGTTTTCTTCACTTCGTCGATGCCCGGATGATTCGGGTAGTTCAACTCCAGCACCCGCAGTGCATCGGCGGAGAGTTCGTCCATTTCCAGCACCTTGTAGGATTTCGCCATGAGCACGAGGGCTTCCGGCATCGCCGGGGTTTGCTGGTAATTCTCGACCACGTTGCGCGCGCGGTTCGCCGCCGCCACGAACGCGCCACGGCGCATGTAGAAATTCGCGACATTCACCTCGTGTTGCGCGAGGATATTGCGCAGATGGCGCATGCGCAGTTCGGCATCGGCGGCGTACTTGCTTTTCGGGAACCGCTGGATCAGATCCGAGAAATCCTTGAACGACCGCACCGCGGCACCCGGATCACGCTGCGAGGGGTCGCGCGAGACGATACGCGCGGTAAGTCCGCGTCCGATGTTGAAATTGATCAGGCCGCGCAGGTAGTACGCATAGTCCGTGTGCGGGTGGGTCGGATGGAGTTGCAGAAAGCGATCGACCGAAGCGAGTGCCCCGGCGGAATCCTCGGACTTGTAGTAGCAGTACGCGAGTTCGAGCTGGGCCTGCGCCGCGTACGGACCGAACGGGTAACGCGTCTGCAGGCGTTCATAATGCTCGATGGCACCGCCGCACGAACCGGTCTGCAGCGCATCCTTGGCGGCCTGGTAGAGTTGATCCTCGGGCCAGTTTTCCGGCAGATCTTCTTCGTTCTTGGAACCAAAAAGGCCGCAGCCTGAGAGTAACGTGATGCACATCAACAGCACGATGGACGCGCGTCGGGAAGCTAAAGTCGGGATCGGGATTGGGTTCACGTCTCGGTCAGCGGATAATTAATCGGGGTGATGCCGGGATTCGGCGAGCGCTATTGTATGACTAAAGCATTTCGCGACACAAAACGCTTGTGCATTGCACAGCTCACAGGAATCGACCACACCCGATGACGGAAGTTCGCCACCACCGAATCGAAATCTCCGAAGCCGAATCCGGACTGCGGCTCGACGCCGCGCTCGCGCGACGCTTCACGGAATATTCGCGCTCGGCGCTGAAAACCTGGATCGATGCCGGCCGCGCAACACTGAACGACGCACCGTGTCGCCCGCGCGATCCGGTACAGGCCGGCGACGAGGTTGCGTTCACGGCCGTACTCGACGGCGGCAGCGAACTCGTCGCCCAGGCGGTCGCTTTCGCCCTCGTCCACGCGGATGCGCACTGCATCGTCGTCGACAAACCGGCCGGGGTCGTCGTGCATCCGGGCGCCGGCAACCCGGATACAACGCTCGCGAACGGGCTCGTACACCGCTTTCCCGAGCTTGCCGCGCTACCGCGAGCCGGCCTGATCCATCGACTCGACAAGGACACCTCGGGACTGCTCATCGTTGCGCGCACGTCCGCCGCGTATCAAACGCTGAACCGGGCCATGGCCGAACGCCGGATCAGCCGCCATTACGATGCGATCGTAAACGGACGCATCATCAGCGGCGGCAGCATCGAGGCGCCGATCGGCCGCGACCCGGCAAAACGCACGCGCATGTGCGTACGCAATGGTGGCCGCGATGCGCTGACGCATTATCGCGTTGCCGCCCGCTACCGGGCCCACACACGTCTCGACGTACAACTCGCCACCGGAAGAACGCATCAAATCCGCGTACACATGGCTTACATCGGCCATCCCCTGCTCGGTGATACGACGTACGGCGCGCGCGTTGTGCTGCCGTCCGAGCCCGCCGACGAACTCGATCGCTCGGTCCGGGGTTTTGCCCGCCCTGCCCTGCATGCGCGACGTCTCGAGTTCGACCACCCGGACACCGGCAAAGCGTGCGAATTTCACAGCGACTGGCCCGATGATTTCGCCGAACTCGCCGGCGCCTGTGCCGCCGATGCCGCGCGGCCGGCGGCCTGAGAGATGGAATTCGTCCGGCCATGCTGGTCCGCGCCCGAGCGGGTGCAGGGGTTCTCGACGACGCGGCATGGCGGTGTGAGCACCGGCCCTTACCGGTCACTGAATCTCGCCCTGCACGTCGCGGACGATCCGGATAAGGTCGCGGCGAACCGTGAGCGCCTGTACCACGCAGGCGGGCTGCCGGCCCGGCCGGGCTGGCCGCAGCAATGTCACGGTACGCGCGCGGTCCATGCCGCCGAGCTGAACGGGCATGATGCGATCGCCGCCGACGCCGTGTACACCGATACTCCCGGTCTCGTGTGCGCGATCCTCACGGCCGATTGCCTGCCGCTCATCGTCTGTTCACGCGCGGGTGATGAGCTTGCGGTGATTCACGCCGGCTGGCGTGGTCTGCTCGACGGTATTATCGAGCGCACGCTGGCCTGGTTTACGTCCCCGCCCGCGCAGATGATTGCCTGGATCGGCCCCGGGATCAGCGCCTCGGCCTATGCCGTCGATGAGGCGTTCCGCGCCCGCTTCCTCGCTGCCGACCCCGCCAGCGCGGCAATATTTTCGACCCGCGACGAACAACTGCATGCCGACCTGCCACGGCTCGCCGGGATGCGCTTCGGGCAAGCGGGGATCAGCCGTATTTCGCGCTACCCGGGGTGCACGTACCATGAATCCGAACGCTTCTTTTCCTACCGCCGTGACGGCATCACGGGACGCTTCGCGACGTGTGCCTGGATCCGGGACGCCGCCGGCCCCCCGCACCCCTGATCCGACTACCTGCGGGCGGATCCATGCCGGTGGTTCGCGCTCGCGAGCGCTACCGGGCTTGCCGTGCGCGGCGGCATCCGGCGACCCGCCAACACGAGCCGACAGTGCGCCGCGTACGCTTGATCCGCTGGCCGATGCCCCCATATAAGCCGTATACAAAAGCTTCACTCGGGTAGGAAAACGAATGCGTGCTGACAAAATGACGAACAAGTTCCAGCTTGCGCTGGCCGATGCCCAGAGCAAGGCGCTCGGGCTCGATCACCAGTTCATCGAGCCGGTTCACCTGATGATGGCGATGCTCGATGCTGAAGGCAGCACGGTACGTCACCTGTTGCTGAACGCCGGCTGCGATGTCAATCAATTACGGTCACGGCTCGACCAGACGCTCGATCGGGTCGCGAAAGTGGAAGGTTCCGGCGGCGATGTTCACCCGTCGAACGAACTCGTCCGGACCCTGAACCTGACCGACAAACTCGCCCAGCAACGCGACGATGCGTACATCTCGAGCGAGCTGTTCGTGCTCGCGGCGCTCGAAGAAGGCGGCGAACTCGGCCGCATCCTGAAAGCGAGCGGCGCCACGAAAGAAGCGCTCGAAGCGGCGATCGACAAGGTCCGCGGTGGCGAGAAGATCAACGACCCGAACGCCGAGGAAAACCGCGAAGCGCTCGAGAAATACACGATCGACCTGACCGAGCGCGCGGAACAGGGCAAGCTCGACCCGGTGATCGGGCGTGATGAAGAAATCCGCCGCACGATCCAGGTGCTGCAACGGCGCACGAAAAACAACCCGGTCCTGATTGGCGAGCCCGGGGTCGGGAAAACCGCGATCGTCGAAGGTCTCGCCCAGCGCATCGTCAACGGCGAAGTGCCCGATGGCCTGAAAAACAAGCGCGTCCTCGCGCTAGACCTCGGCGCGCTGATCGCCGGCGCGAAATTCCGTGGCGAATTCGAAGAACGCCTGAAAGCCGTCCTCAACGACCTCGCGAAACAGGAAGGCCAGATAATCCTGTTCATCGATGAGATGCACACGATGGTCGGCGCCGGTAAGGCCGAGGGCGCGATGGACGCCGGCAACATGCTGAAACCGGCGCTCGCGCGCGGTGAACTGCATTGCGTCGGCGCGACGACGCTCGACGAATACCGCCAGAACGTGGAAAAAGACGCGGCGCTCGAACGCCGCTTCCAGAAAGTGATCGTCGACGAACCATCGATTGAGGATACGGTGGCGATCCTGCGTGGTCTCAAAGAACGCTATGCCGTACATCACGGTGTCGAAATCACCGACCCGGCGATCGTCGCGGCGGCGCACCTGTCGCACCGCTACATCACGGATCGGCAACTGCCGGACAAGGCGATCGACCTGATCGACGAAGCGGCGAGCCGGATCAGTATCGAAATCGATTCGAAGCCCGAAGAAATGGACCGCCTCGAACGGCGCATGATCCAGCTGAAAATCGAACGCGAAGCGCTGCGCAAGGAATCCGATGACGCATCGAAAAAGCGCCTCGCGGATCTGGAGACGCAGCTCGACAGCGTCGAACGCGAGTTCGCCGACCTCGACGAAGTGTGGAAAGCGGAAAAGGCGGCCCTGCAGGGAACCCACCACGTGCAATCCGAACTCGAACGCGCGCGCCTCGAATTCGACAACGCGAAACGCGCCGGCGATCTGACCCGCATGTCCGAACTCCAGTACGGCGTGATTCCGGATCTCGAAAAACGCCTCGCAGCGGCGGGTACCGCCGAGATGCGCGAGATGAAGCTGCTGCGCAACCGGGTCACGGATGAAGAAATCGCCGAAGTCGTATCGAAATGGACCGGCATACCGATCTCGCGCATGCTCGAAGGCGAACGCGACAAGCTGCTGCGCATGGAAGACGCCCTGCATTCACGCGTGGTCGGTCAGGAAGAGGCTGTCACCGCGGTATCGAACGCGATCCGGCGCTCGCGCGCGGGACTGTCCGATCCGGCGCGCCCGAACGGCTCGTTCCTGTTTCTCGGGCCCACCGGGGTCGGTAAAACGGAACTGTGCAAGGCGCTCGCGGAATTCCTGTTCGACACGGAAGACGCGCTCGTACGCATCGATATGTCGGAATACATGGAAAAGCACTCCGTGGCGCGTCTCATCGGCGCCCCGCCCGGCTACGTCGGCTACGAGGAAGGCGGGTATCTGACGGAGATCGTGCGGCGCAAACCGTATTCCGTCCTGTTGCTCGACGAAATCGAGAAAGCCCACCCGGACGTTTTCAACATTCTGCTCCAGGTGCTCGATGACGGCCGGCTCACGGACGGTCACGGGCGCACGGTGGATTTCCGCAACACGGTTATCGTGATGACCTCGAACCTCGGCTCGGACTCGATCCAGGGCATGTCCGACGATACGGACTACGAGCGCATGCGCGAAGCGGTCATGGAAGTCGTACGCGCGAGTTTCCGCCCGGAATTCATCAACCGGATCGACGAAGCGGTTGTGTTCCATTCGCTGAAACAGGAGCAAATCCGCGCGATTGCCGAGTTGCAGGTGGAATTCCTGCGCCAGCGACTCGCCGAGCAGGACCTCGAACTGTCCCTGTCCGTGACTGCGCTCGACCGCCTCGGCAATGCCGGGTTCGATCCGGTGTACGGGGCCCGACCGCTGAAACGCGCCGTGCAGACCCTGATCGAGACCCCCCTCGCCCAGGCCCTGCTCGAGGGCCGTTTCGGCCCCGGCGACGAGATTCGGATCGACGTCGCCGACGACGAGTTCGTGTTCACGAGCGCCCGCGCGAACGCGGCCTGAGTCGCAGCGTCCACGGGCAAAATCCCGGGGCGGCCACCGGCTGCCCCGGGAATCGGGTTCGCTGGCACGTTGCCGTAGCGCCACGAGCCCGTGGCGCGGCCTGTCCCCGGGCGTTTTCGCGGGCTTCCCGCGCCCCCGCTGCGCGGCGGTGATATTACCGCAATCGAGCCTCAAGCCCGCGGCAAAATCTGCCGATACGGTAGCTATTTACCGGCATTTCATCTACCATTTTGGCTGGAATAGTCCGACAAAACACAGGCTCGTAAAGAATGGCGGTATCGACAAACCGGGTGCCCTTGAGCGGCCTCGCCCGCAAACTCGTGGCCGATGGATTGCTTGACGAAGTTGCGGCTCAGGACGCCTTCCAGCAAGCGGTCGGCAACAAAATCCCGTTCGTCAAGTACCTCGTCGATAACGACCTCGTTTCAGCGAAAGTCATCGCGCACGCCGCGGCCCAGGAATTCGGCGTGCCCGCGCTCGATGTCGAAGCGATGGAAATCGATCCCGACGTGCTGAAACTCGTCAGCGAAGAACTCATTACGAAACATCATGCGCTGCCGCTGTTCCGTCGCGGCAACCGCGTCTATATCGGGGTGTCGGACCCGACGAACCTGCAGGCGCTCGACGAGATCAAATTCCATATCGGTGCGAATACCGAAGCGGTGGTCATCGAGGAAGACAAACTCGGCAAGGCCATCGAAAAAGCCATGGAAGCGGCCGACGGTGGCCTCGGCGACATGGACGATTCCGACTTCGACAATCTCGATGATCTCGAAGTCGGCGCGGACGAAAGCGAGCGCGAGGACGAGTCCGCGGAAATCGACGACGCGCCGGTCGTCCGCTTCGTCAACAAGGTATTGCTCGATGCGATCAAGAAAGGCGCATCGGATTTGCATTTCGAACCGTACGAAAAGAGCTACCGGGTGCGTTTTCGGATCGACGGCGTACTCGAGGAAATCGCGAAGCCGCCGCTTGCGCTCGCCTCGAAAATCGCCGCGCGCATCAAGGTGATGTCGCGACTCGACGTTTCCGAACGCCGCGTACCGCAGGACGGCCGCATCAAGCTGAAACTGTCGAAGAACAAATCAATCGACTTCCGCGTCAGCACGTGTCCGACCCTGTTCGGTGAAAAGTCCGTCATGCGTATTCTCGATTCCGACGCGGCGAAGCTGCAGATCGATCAACTCGGCTACGAAGACTTCCAGAAAGAACTGTTCCTGAAAAACCTGCACAAACCGTACGGCATGTTTCTCGTCACCGGACCGACGGGTAGCGGCAAAACGGTGTCGCTGTATACGGGGATCAACATCCTGAACCAGGTCGAAATCAATATCTCGACGGCCGAGGACCCGGTTGAAATCAACCTCGCCGGAGTCAATCAGGTGCAGGTGGACGAACGTACCGGCATGACGTTCCCGAAAGCGCTGAAGGCATTTCTGCGTCAGGATCCGGACATCATCCTCGTCGGCGAGATCCGCGATCTCGAAACGGCCTCGATTGGCGTCAAGGCGGCACAGACCGGTCATATGGTCATGTCGACGCTGCACACGAACGACGGACCGCAAACGCTGACCCGCCTGCAGGATATGGGCATTCAGCCGTTTGCCGTGGCGACGACGATCAACCTGATCACGGGGCAGCGGCTCGCACGGCGCTTGCACCCGGATTACCGTGTGCCGATCGACATCCCGCCGGAGGCATTACTCGACGAGGGCTACACGCAGGAAGAAATCGATGCCGGGATCAAGCTGTTCGGCCCCGGCGACGGCGGTACCGATTGTCCGAGCGGCTACAAGGGACGCTGTGGCATCTACCAGGTCATGCCGATATCAGACGCGATGAAGCGGCTGATCATCGAGGGCGCGAATGCCGTGCAGCTCGCTGACCAGGCGGCGGAAGAGGGAATTTGGGATATCCGTAAATCCGGGCTGGCGAAGGCGAAAGCCGGGATCACGAGCCTGGCGGAAATCAACCGCGTTACAGTGGAGTAAGACATGGCGGAAGCAGCAGTTAAATCGGACATGTTCGTCTGGGAAGGCGTCGATCGGCATGGCAAACGTGTCAAGGGCGAAATGTCCGGCAAGAGCGATGCGCTGATCAAGGCAACCCTGCGCCGCCAGGGGGTCAACCCGCTCAAGGTCAAGAAAAAACCGAAATCCTTATTTTCTGCCGGCGGCAAAATCACGAGCAAGGACATTACGGTTTTCTCGCGTCAGCTCGCGACGATGATGTCCTCCGGGGTACCGCTCGTGCAGTCGTTCGAGATCGTCGGGCGCGGGCACGAGAACCCGGCGATGCAGGAAATGATCCTGTCGATCAAGGGCGATATCGAATCCGGTACCGCGCTGAACGAGGCGCTGAGCAAACACCCGCAACAATTCAACGAGCTGTATACGAACCTCGTCACGGCTGGCGAGCAGTCAGGCATCCTCGAGAGCATCCTGCACAAGCTCGCGACCTACATGGAGAAGACCGAGGCGCTCAAGTCGAAAATCAAGGGCGCGCTGTTCTACCCCATCGCCGTTATCGTCGTTGCGTTCATCATCACCTGCATCCTGATGATTTTCGTCATCCCGCAGTTTCAGGAAATGTTCTCGAACTTCGGCGCCGACCTGCCGGCACTGACCACGATTGTGATCAACATGTCGAAGTGGTTTCAGGAGTACTGGTGGGCGTTGTTCGCGGTGATCATTGGCAGCGTCGTCGGCATGATCCAGCTGAAAAAGCGGTCGATGCGGTTTGCGCATTTCCTCGATCGGATCTCACTGAAAATCCCGATTATCGGGGAAATCCTTGAAAAATCCGCGATCGCGCGGTTTGCACGCACGCTCGCCACGATGTTTGCCGCCGGCACCCCGCTCGTCGAGGCGATGACATCCGTCGCCGGAGCCTGCGGCAACATCGTGTTCTACGATGCGACGATGAAGATGCGCGACGAAATCGCGACGGGCACGCAGTTGCAGGTGAGCATGCGCGACACGAACCTGTTTCCGAACATGGTCGTCCAGATGGTTGCGATTGGTGAAGAATCCGGCGCGCTCGACTCGATGCTGGGTAAGGTCGCGGACTGGTACGAGCAGGAAGTGGATGACGCCGTTGACGCACTGACGAGCCTGCTGGAACCACTGATCATGGCCGTTCTCGGCGTCATCATCGGCGGACTCGTGGTCGCGATGTACCTTCCGATCTTCAAGATGGGCCAGGTGGTCTGACGCAAGCCGCGCGCGGCGGTGGTGGTAAGCAAGCGCGGCTCGCGCGTGCGGGCCTCCGCCGCCGTTGCGACACCGCACCGGGCACCGGCAATCCCGTATCCCGCAATGCCCGTGCCATCCCGGCGTATCCTCCCGTACCCAGCCCTGGTGACCCGATTTGATTGAACTCCTAGCAACGTCGTCCACGTTCCTCGTCGTGTGCACCGCACTGCTCGGCCTGCTCGTCGGCAGTTTTCTCAACGTCGTCATCCACCGCTTACCGGTAATGACCGAGCGCGAGTGGAGAAGCGACTGCGCTTCATTGCTGGAAATCGAACCCGGGGAAACGCCGGCGGAACCGTTCAATCTCGTGACACCGCGCTCGCGCTGCCCGGGCTGCGGTCACGCGATAACGGCGATGGAAAACATCCCGGTCCTGAGTTATGTGATGCTCGGCGGAAAGTGCCGCGCGTGCAAAAAGCCGATCTCCCTGCGCTATCCGGGGGTCGAGTTGTTGAGCGGGGTGGCCGCGGGGGCCGTTGCCATCGCCTATGGTTTCAGCTCGGCGACCGTGTTCGCGCTCGTTCTCACCTGGTCTTTGATCGCGCTGGCCGCGATCGACTTCGATACCCAGTTCTTGTTCGATTCGATCACGCTGCCGATGCTGTGGCTCGGCCTGATCGCGAACTATTTCGGCGTCTTTGTCAGTCTCGAAGAAGCTGTTCTCGGCGCCGTGTTCGGCTACCTCGCACTGTGGAGCGTCTACTGGGGCTTCAAACTCACGACCGGCAAGGAGGGCATGGGTTACGGCGACTTCAAGCTCCTCGCGATGCTGGGCGCCTGGCTGGGCTGGAAAATCCTGCCCGTGATTATCGTCCTGTCGTCGGTCGTCGGCGCCTGTATCGGGATCGGGCTGATGGTGTTCGCCTCGCACGATCGTTCGAAACCCATCCCGTTCGGCCCGTACCTAGCGATCGCCGGCTGGATCGCGTTGCTGTGGGGCGATGACATCATGTCCCGGTACCTCTATGGTTCGGGCGGTCTGTGAGCGCACGCCTCGTAGTCGGGCTGACCGGAGGTATCGGCTCGGGTAAATCCGCGGTCACGGCCGGGTTCGAGCGCCTCGGCGTGCCGGTAGTCGATGCGGACCTCGTGGCGCGCGAAGTCGTCATGCCGGGCAGTGACGGCCTCAGGGAAGTCGTCGAAGCGTTTGGCGCGGACGTGCTCGGCGCGGATGGTATGCTCGATCGCAAGAAGCTTCGCCTCCTCGTGTTCGACGACGACACGAAGCGCAAACAGCTCGAAAGTATCCTGCACCCGAAAATCCGTGACCGAATACGTGACGCACTCGCAGCCATCGCGTCGCCCTACTGCATCCTTTGTGTCCCGTTGCTCGTCGAGCGGCAAGGCTACGAAAACGTCGATCGGATCCTGGTCATCGATTGCAGTGAAGAACTGCAAATCGAACGTGTGATGAGCCGGGATAATTTGACACGCCCGCAAGTCGAAGCAATCATGCGCAGCCAGGCTACCCGCGAGCAACGTTTGGCGATCGCTGACGACGTGATCGAGAATTCCCGCGGGCTGGACGCGCTGCGGGCACCGATCGCGCGGCTGCACGCTAAATACACCGAAATTGCCGAGAATCCGGGTACCCAACAATAATGCCCACGCCAACGTCAGAACCCGGTCTGCAAAAAAGCCTGTTCCCCGAGACGGCCTCCGTGACCGTCTACGAACAACCGCTGAATGAGCGCATACGCAACTGTCTGCGCCTCGAACACCTGTTCGCTGCTATCGATGACGGGCTCGAGGGGACGACGGAATGGCATGCACGGGGAGCAATTATCGGCATGCTCGAAGTGAGCGACCTGCTCACGCGAGCCGACATCAAGGGCGAGTTGATCAAGGAACTCGAACGCCACCTGGCGAAAATTTCCTCGTTGCGCGACAAGCCCGGGGTTGACGAAAAGGCGCTGGAACGCGCGCTTGGCGCCATCGATCCGCTGATTCGTCGGCTGAAATCCAGCGATTGCCATCCGGGTGCGGGCATCCGCTCGGACGAATTGATCAACCAGGTAAAACAACGGCTCGCGATTCCCGGCGGAACCTGCAACTTCGACCTCCCGGCATTCCATCACTGGTTGTCGAAATCACCCGAAGAACGCGCGGGCCAGTTTCGCGACTGGCTGTCCGACCTGATGGTGGTGAACGACGCCGTCGCCCAGGTCCTGACGATGCTGCGCGAAAGCGCGCCGGGCCGCGAAATACGGGTCGATGACGGCTTTTATCAACAACAGCTCGATCCGGCGCTGCAGTGCCAGCTGATCCGTTTGTTTCTCGATGACGGGCTCGATGTGTTTCCCGAGATCAGCGGGGGCAAACACCGTTTCGTCGTGCGCTTTTTCCGTCAGCCGGCGACCCAGGGACGACCGAGCCAGGCACGCGAACCGCTGCAGTTCGAACTGCAGTGCTGCGGATTCTAGACGCGCGGAACGCGTTCACCGGACGACCGCGGCCCGGGCAAGGCTGCGCTGAAACGAATCGGCGAGCACCTCCGGTGCCGTCTCCAGCCCCGGATCCGTAACCACGACCCCCTGAAATCCTTCGCGTAACGCGTCTGTGTGTGCGCGAAATTCGAGCGCGGCGGATTTATACGTCGGCACCGTCTCCGCGGCGAAAGCGGCCTGCAAGCCCGGCGGCAGCTCCCGCAGCGGTTTCGCGCACGCGTCCGTCATCACGATCCAGTCGACCCCGATCTCGCGGGCGCGACGAAAATCCTCCGCCGTCCGGACGCTCGCACTGAGGCCGGCCGGAACCCGCGATCCGCGCGTGACGGCGGGGGCCCGGCCAAGATCCGCTGCGGGCACATGCGCACCGATACCGTCGGGCAGCGCGGATTTCCGTCCGGGGTCCGCGAGATGCATCGTCGCGCCGTATGCCCGGGCGAGCGCCGCGCACGCATTGAGCGTTGCGGACGCGCAGGCGGGTAAGACGAACGCGCTACAACCGGACCGCAAATAGCGTTCCAGGATTTCGATGAAATCGGCGCCGGCGACGAACCCGGCGGACGGCATGATCAACAAGCGCGGTAATCGCGCCGCGGTCATGATCGTCGCGTTCGCAGCAGGAAATTCGTAACTGTCGAGCGCACCCGCCGCGATCCAGCGAATGGTCTGTGCTTCCCGCCCCGACGGATTCCCCTGCCACTCGGTCACTTCCCAGATATCCAGCTGCACGTCCTTGTCCGGATAGGCGTGCGTGAAGCGCAGCAGCGGGGTGCCACGACGGACATCGATGCCGAGTTCCTCGTCGAGTTCGCGCGCGAGCGCCTCGAGGCGGGCTTCGCCGGGTTCACGTTTGCCACCCGGGAATTCCCACAGGCCGCCCTGGTCGAGATGCGCCGGGCGTCGCGCAATCAGAATTCGGCCATCGTCGCGACGGATCACGGCCGCCACGACGTCGAGCACGGGTCGGCCGTTGTCGCTCAAACCTGACGGGTGGGTGAAGACAAGGCGCGGACCGCGGCGACGGGCCTAGGAGCGATATTCCGCATTGATCCGTACGTAATCGTAGGAAAAATCGCAGGTCCACACGCGGCAGCTCGCGTGTTCCGCACCGATGATAATCCTGATTTTGATTTCCTCGCGCGCCATCACCTGATCCGCGTGGGCTTCGTCGTAGCCCGGGCAGGGCTCGCCGTGCTCGACGATCTGGCAGTCGCCCAACCAGATCGAAATCGCATCGAGTTCGAGCGACGCCACCGGCGCCCGCCCCACGGCAGCCAGGATGCGTCCCCAGTTCGGATCACTGGCAAATAAAGCCGTTTTCACGAGTGGAGAAAGCGCAACCGTGTTGGCAACCGCGTGGCAATCGGCCTCGTTTGGCCCGACGACTTCGATTTCGACGAATTTCGTCGCCCCTTCACCATCGCGCACAATCGCCTGCGCGAGTATTTCGCACACGCGCGTGATGCCTTCGGTGATTGCCGCGACATGCGGATGATCCTGATGCATCCGTTCGCCGCCGGCTGCGCCGGTTGCGCTCAGGACGCAGGCGTCGTTCGTCGAGGTGTCACCGTCAACCGTAATGCGGTTGAACGTCGTCGCTACCGCGGTGGCCAGGATCGCGTCGAGGCAGGACGCATCGAGGGGCGCGTCGGTCGCCACGAACGCGAGCATCGTCGCCATGTTCGGGTGGATCATGCCGGACCCTTTGCACAGCCCGCTGATCTGATACGACGAACCATCGATGCTGACGCGTATCGATGCGATCTTCGCGACTGTATCCGTCGTCATGATCGCCGTCGCCCCGTCCAGCCAGTTGTTCTCGTCTAGGGCCCGGTGCAGCGCCTGCGCCTGCGCACACAGCTTATCGCTCGGCAAGCGCTCGCCGATTACGCCGGTGGAAAACGGCAGTACCTCCGCCTCGGCACAGTCACCTGCCGCCGCGATGGCCGCCGTGACCTGGCGCGCGTCCGCCAGTCCCTGCGTACCGGTCCCCGCATTCGCGTTCCCGGCATTGAATACGAGCAGGCGCGGCGAAGCTGTCGCGAGATTTTCGCGCGCAACCGTAACCGGAGCCGCACAAAAACGATTGCGGGTAAACACCGCCGCGGTGCGCGTGCCCGGCGCGAGTTCCACGAGCAGTACATCCTTGCGATCGGGGCGCCGGATGCCCGCGGCCGCGCTCGCGAGCCGCACACCGCGTACGGGTTGCGGCTGATCGAAGCGGGTGAATTCCGCGCTCACGTGAGTTTACCGTGGCACTGCTTGTACTTCTTGCCCGAACCGCACGGGCACGGATCGTTACGTCCGACTTTCTTCCCTTTGCGGACAAACGGCGCATTACCCGCCGATCCTGAGGGCTCGTTATCCTCGAGCGCGCTGTCCGGGGAACGGTGCTGGAACTTCATTTCCGACGTGTCCTGCCGCCGCTGCTCCTCGACAGCGTCGACGTCGTCGCGGGCGCGGATCTCAACTTTCGACAGAATGCCGACGACGTCGCGCATGATCTCCTGCAACATCCGCGCGAACATCTCGAACGCTTCGCGCTTGTATTCCTGCTTCGGGTTCTTTTGCGCGAAGCCACGCAGATGGATGCCCTGCCGCAGGTAATCCATCGCCGCGAGATGCTCCTTCCAGTGTCCGTCTAGGACCTGCAGCATGATCGCTTTCTCGAACTGCCGCAGCACGTCCGGCCCCACGAGTTGTTCTTTCTCCGCGTACGCCGTCTCGACCTGTTCGAGTACCCGTTTGCGTATTGCTTCTTCGTCGAGCGTGTCCTCGGCTTCGAGCCACCCGACTACGTCAATGCTGAGCCCGTATTCCTGTTGCAGCGCGTGGCCGAGGCCGTCGATATCCCAGTTTTCATCGAAACTGCGCGGCGGTATGTAGGTGTCGAGAAATTCATTGACCACGTCGTGGCGCAGACCCATGATGTTTTCGGATACATCCTCGGCTTCCATCAGTTCACGGCGCTGTTCATAGACGTGCTTGCGCTGATCGTTCGCGACATCGTCAAACTCGAGCAGTTGCTTGCGAATATCAAAGTTGCGGCCTTCAACTTTTCGTTGCGCGTTTTCGATGGCCTTCGTCACCCAGGGGTGTTCGATCGCTTCGCCCTCTTCCATGCCGAGCTTCTGCATCAACGACGCAACCCGCTCCGAAGCGAATATGCGCATGAGGTTGTCTTCGAGCGACAAATAGAAACGGCTGGAACCCGGATCACCCTGGCGTCCCGAGCGACCGCGTAACTGGTTGTCGATGCGGCGGGATTCGTGGCGCTCGGTACCGATGATATGCAGACCGCCCGCGGCAATGACTTCGTCGTGCCGCTTCTGCCAGGCTTCTTTCACTGCGGCCAGTTTGCTTTCGTCCGCCTCTTTCAAGTCCTCGATTTCCGACTCGAGACTGCCCCCGAGGACGATATCGGTCCCGCGACCCGCCATGTTCGTGGCGACCGTTACCGCGCCGGGTCGGCCCGCCTGGGCGATAATCTGGGCCTCGCGCTCGTGGAATTTCGCATTCAGGACTTCATGTTTTATTTTTTCGCGATCGAGCAGCCCGGAAAGATATTCGGATGTTTCGATCGATGCCGTCCCGACGAGTACGGGCTGGCCGGAGCCAATACACTCGCGAATATCCTCGATGATGGCGTCGTACTTCTCCTTCGCCGTGAGGAAGATCACGTCCCCTAGGTCCTGACGTACCATGTCCTTGTGGGTTGGCACGACGACGACTTCGAGATCGTAGATCTGCTGAAACTCATAGGCCTCGGTGTCGGCCGTTCCGGTCATGCCGGAAAGTTTTTCGTACAGGCGGAAATAGTTCTGGTAGGTGATCGAGGCGAGCGTCTGGTTTTCCTGCTGTATCGACACCCCCTCTTTCGCTTCCACCGCCTGGTGCAGGCCTTCGGACCAGCGGCGGCCGGGCATCGTTCGACCGGTAAATTCGTCGACGATCGTGATCTCGCCATTCGCGACGACATAATCGACGTCGCGCTGGAACAACGCGTGTGCGCGTAACGCGGCGTTTACATGATGCATCAACGAAATGTTCGCCGCGCTGTAGAGGCTCTCGCCTTCCTTGAGCAGTCCAATGTCGGCGAGCAGCGATTCGACGTGCTCATGGCCGGCTTCGGTCAGCAGCACCTGGCGCGATTTCTCGTCGACCGAGTAATCACCGGGGCCGTCCTCGTCTGCCTGACGTTCGAGTTTCGGCACGATTTCGTTGATCTGCGTATAAACGTCGCTGCGATCGTCCGTCGGACCGGAAATGATCAGCGGCGTACGGGCTTCGTCGATCAGAATTGAGTCGACTTCGTCGACCACTGCGTAGGCGAGCTCGCGTTGCACGCGTTGATCGATGGCGAACGCCATATTGTCGCGAAGGTAGTCGAAACCGAATTCGTTGTTCGTGCCATACGTGATATCGGCAGCGTACGCCTGTTTGCGCGCTTCCGTATCCATTCCCGATACCACCACGCCGACACTCATGTCGAGAAACGAATAGAGCTTGCCCATCCATTCCGAGTCGCGTTTCGCGAGATAATCATTCACCGTCACGACGTGTACGCCGGCACCGGTCAATGCATTCAGGTAGACCGGCAGCGTGGCGACGAGCGTCTTGCCCTCACCGGTGCGCATTTCGGCTATCTTGCCCTGATGGAGCACCATCCCGCCGAGCATCTGAACATCGAAGTGGCGCATCCCGAGCACCCGCTTGCCCGCCTCGCGGACAACAGCGAATGCTTCCGGCAACAAATCATCTACCGTCTCGCCGCTCGCGAGCCGTTCGCGGAACTCAGTCGTTTTCAGCGCCAACTGTTCGTCGGACAATTTCGCGAGCTCGTCCTCCAGCACGTTGATCGCGCCGATTTTCTTGCCCAGTTTCTTCAGAAACCTGTCGTTACGGCTACCGAATACTGAGCGAACAAGCTTTTGCGGTAGTTTGAGGGGGTTCGCGCTCATGCAACTCTCAACTGTAGTGTTTGTGTCGGTGATTCGGGTTTCCGGAACGCGCCGTGCGGCGGCGGTCGACCGGAGCGGAAAGCTTCGGGCAGCGCCACGGCGGGCATCGCCAGGGCAATTAGACTGTGACTACCCCGCGGGGACCGAGTTCGTCCGGAATAATCGAAGCGGGCGGAAGTGTAGCAAAAAACGGTGCCGATCCGCGCTGATCGATGCGCCGAAGTCGCGGATTTCAGCAGCGCGGGGTTAGCGTGAGGCGGCTTGCTTTATGAACTTCCACGGGTTGACGACCTTGCCGTCTTCGAGCACCTCGAAATGCACGTGTGGACCCGTGGAGCGCCCGGTGGAGCCGAGCAGCGCGATAATGTCATCCTTGTCGACCCGATCGCCGATCTCGACGAGGTTTTTCTTGTTGTGCGCGTAACGGGTCACGTAGCCGTTGCCGTGATTCAACTCGACGAGATTGCCGTAACCCCAGCGTTTTCCGGACCAGGTGACGATTCCCGAGGCGACGGCTTTGACCTCGAGCCCCGGCTTGCCGGCGAAATCGATACCACTGTGGAATTCCCTGGCCCCGCTGACCGGGTGTGTACGGTAGCCGAAACCGGACGAAATCCAGCCGTCCTCGAGTGGACGGCCGTCGGGGTGCATATCATCGCTGAGCTGACGGTCGAAGATCAGCGATTCGAGTGCTTCGAGGCGATCCTCCCGGATGACGAGGTCGGCACCGAGGGTTTCCAGGTTCGCGAGCAGTGACGTCCACTCCGGCGGTACGAAATTCTCCGGTGCAGGACCGCCAAGCGCCGGCGTTTCCGTCAGACCGAATTCATCCGGGTCGAGCCCGGCGGCGTTGACGAGCCGTTCCGCGAGCGCATCGAGTCGGGTGACGTGCGCCTGTAGAGCGCCGGCGCGCACGGCAAGCGTACTCAGATCCGCGTTGACGTCGCGGCGAATGTCATTGACGAGTTTGCGTTGATTGATGAGTTCGCCCTGCCAGAACGACGTGGCGTACTCGGGGTCGGAGGCAATTGCGTTCGACATCGCGTCGGCGCCCCGGAGGTAGCCCCAGTACGCCAACCCGGCAGCGCCGGATGTGAACAGCAGCACCGCGACCACTGCGCTCGAGAAGCGCAGTTGCACACGCGCGAGTGCCCCCCTCGATTTTGATAAAAATACGAGTTCCATCGCCGTTGCTTACCGCGACGCAGGCCATCGGGTTAAACTGTTTACCCGGCCCACACGTACGCGGCGCTTATGCCATCCCCCACAAAGCTCGGAGCTATTGTCACCCATAATTCCTTGCTCAGGCAATTGTTCCGTGAAGCCCGGGAAAATCGCTCGCACAGCGAGGGCATCAGGCAGTTGATCGACGAACCATTGCGGACGCACGTTCGCTTCGCTCTGATCAAGGACAATACGCTGATCCTGATCGCGGATTCCTCGGCCTGGGCGTCGAAACTGCGTTACCAGGTCGCGACTATCCAGCGGCGTATGGAAGCCGCGCCGGAGTTCGCGCGGGTACGTAATATCCGGGTGAAAGTCGCCGCGGCCGAACCGACGACGCAGGTGCCGGTCCGGCGGGCGCAGGCACTGAGCGCGACCACCGCCGAAGGCATACGCAAGCAGGCGGAATCGATCGAGGATCCGCTGCTGAGAGAAGCGATATTGAAGCTGACGTCACACCGGCCGCGCGGCGGCCGGTAGAGGCGGGAGTGTTGCGGCGGGACTAGTTCGCCGGCATTGGCTGCATGAAGGAGATCGGGGCCCCGCCCTCACTCTTGAACGACACGAGTTCCCACGCATCCTTGTTTGCAAGCAGTTTGCGCAGCAGCCGGTTGTTCAGTTCGTGGCCGGATTTATGGCCGTGAAACGAGCCGATCAGACTGTTACCGAGCAGGTACAGATCACCGATGGCGTCGAGGATCTTGTGTTTGACGAATTCGTCTTCGTAACGCAGTCCGTCTTCGTTCAGGACCCGGAAATCGTCAACGACAATCGCGTTATCGAGGCTTCCGCCGAGGGCCAGGTTGCGCTCACGCAGTAATTCCACGTCCCGCATGAAACCGAACGTGCGTGCACGACTGACTTCCTTCACGAACGATGTCGTGGAAAAGTCGATTTCCGCGCATTTGCTGCTCTGCTGGAAAAACGGGTGGTCGAATTCGATCGCAAACGACACTTTGAATCCGTCGAACGGCTCGAAACGGGCGTGCTTGTCGCCATCTTCGACCTCGAGTGCCTGTTTGATCCGGATAAAGCGTTTCGCGGCCGCCTGTTCCTCGAACCCGGCCGACTGGATCAGGAATACGAACGGGCCGGCGCTGCCGTCCATGATAGGGACTTCCGCGGCACTGACGTCGACATAGGCATTATCGATGCCCAGCCCGGCAAATGCCGACAGCAAGTGTTCGACCGTCGCGATCCGGTGCCCGTCACGGGAGAGGCTCGTCGACAAACTCGTATCGCCGACAAATTCCGCACGCGCGGGTATATCCACCGGCGGATCGAGGTCGGTTCGTCTGAAGACTATGCCCGTGTCCGGTGCCGCTGGTCGTAAGGTCAGAAAGACTTTCTTACCCGTGTGCAGACCAACGCCCGTAGCGCGGATCACGTTTTTCAACGTGCGCTGTTTTATCATTGTTCCCCGCTTCCCCCTGAGCAAGGCGACTTTCGGCGCGATAATACCATAATGGTGCCGTGCAGCGAAATTTGCTGCACGTTCACGTCACGTTCACGACGCGTCCGAATTGTCGCGCGATGGCAGCCGGTAACGACAGATGCCGCCCGCACCCGTCGCCCGGTTTTCGCGCCATCGTTCAGTCGGCCTGCCGGCGCAGGAACGCCGGGATATCGAGATAGTCCGGATCGACCATCTTCTCCTCGCCATGCTCGACTGCCTCGGGCCGGTTGCGAATGACGGTCGGACGCTCGAGTTTCTTGTAATCCGGATCAACCTGCGCCGGTGCCTGCGGCTCCGTTTTCGCGACGAGTGAGGGGCTGTCATCGCGCGTCCGGTTATCGCTGCCGATACCCGTTGCTACCACGGTGACGCGCACTTCATCTTCCATCGACTGATCGATTACGGTCCCGACCACGACCGTGGCGTTATCCGACGCGAACGTTTTCACCGTATTGCCGACTTCCTCGAACTCACCCATCGTCAGATCCATGCCCGAGGTGATATTGACGAGAATGCCTTTCGCACCCGACAGGTTGATATCCTCGAGCAACGGGCTCGAAATCGCGGCTTCAGCCGCCTGCCTCGCGCGATCGGAACCACGACCGCTGCCGGAACCCATCATTGCCATACCCATTTCCGACATGACGGTACGCACATCGGCAAAGTCGACGTTGATAAGGCCGGGGCAGGTGATCAACTCGGCGATTCCCTGCACCGCTCCCAGCAATACATTGTTCGCCGCCTTGAAGGCATCGAGCAAACTGATATCCCGTCCGAGCACGCTTAACAGTTTTTCGTTCGGGATCGTGATCAGCGAATCGACGAACTGACTCAACTCCTTGATCCCGTCGTTCGCGATTTCAGTTCGCTTGCGTCCTTCGAACGGAAACGGCTTCGTCACGACAGCAACGGTCAGGATTCCCATCTCCTTCGCGATCTGCGCAACGACCGGTGCGCCGCCGGTGCCCGTACCGCCGCCCATTCCGGCGGTGATAAACACCATGTCCGATCCTTCGAGTACGTCGCTGATACGATCGCGATCCTCGAGCGCCGACTGGCGACCGATTTCCGGATTCGCGCCGGCACCGAGTCCTTTCGTGATATCGGCGCCGAGTTGCAGTCCCGTTTTCGCCGACGAGTTTTTCAACGCCTGCGCATCGGTGTTCGCGCAAACGAACTCGACGCCCTCTATTTGCGCACCGAGCATGTGCTGCACGGCGTTACCGCCGCCGCCCCCGACTCCGATTACCTTGATGACAGCGCTCTGACTGTAGGCATCTACTAGTTCAAACATGTTGGCCCCTCCGCGTTTGCGTGCTGCGCGAGCTTACGCGCATTTCGTCGTTAAGTTGATTAATCAATCCAGCAAAGACCCCGTCGCATCGCTGCCAGTCCCGGCAGCGGCACGGCGCCATATTCTTATGTCGATGTATTCCGTTCATCGAACTAGAAGTTTCCGTGAAACCAGTTTTTCATTCTTTCCCACATACTCCCTGTGTTATCGAATCGGTTGTGTTGTGCCACCGAGTCACCGGCATGATTGCCAAACAGCAACAGGCCGACCCCGGTGGCGTAAATCGGGTTGCGTACAACATCGACGAGTCCGCTGATGTACTGCGGACTGCCGAGTCGCACGGGCATATGAAACACTTCTTCGGCGAGGTCGATAGCGCCTTCCATCTTCGACCCGCCGCCGGTCAGAACGACCCCCGCGGCGACCATCTCCTCGAATCCGCTGCGTTTCAGTTCGGCGTGTACGAGGTTGAACAGTTCCTCGTAGCGGGGTTCGACGACCTCGGCCAGGGTCTGGCGGACGAGCCTGCGCGGCGGGCGATCACCGACGCTCGGCACTTCGATCGTCTCGTCCGGGTTTGCGAGCTGGGTCAACGCGCAGGCGTACTTGATCTTGATGTCTTCCGCGTGGTGCGTCGGCGTACGTAAGGCAACCGCAATATCGTTCGTGACCTGATCGCCCGCGATCGGTATTACCGCGGAATGATGAATCGCGCCGTTGACGAAGATCGCGATGTCGGTAGTGCCGCCACCGATATCGCACAGGCATACGCCAAGATCCTTTTCGTCGTCCGTGAGTACCGCGTAGGACGACGCAAGTTGCTGCAGGATCACGTCGTCCACTTCGAGCCCGCATCGGCGCACGCACTTGACGATGTTCTGCGCCGCGCTGACCGCGCCGGTCACCATGTGCACACGGGCCTCCAGCCTTACGCCCGACATGCCGATCGGCTCGCGGATACCTTCCTGTCCGTCGATGATGAATTCCTGCGGAAGGATATGCAGGATTTTCTGATCCGCGGGTATCGCAACGGCGCGTGCCGCATCGATGACCCGCTCTACGTCACCCGCGTTTACCTCGCTGTCGCGAATCGCGACGATGCCGTGGGAGTTCAGGCTGCGGATATGGCTGCCGGCGATGCCCGCGTAGACGGAATGGATCTCGCACCCGGCCATCAGTTCCGCTTCTTCGACGGCACGCTGGATCGACTGTACGGTCGACTCGATATTTACCACGACACCTTTCTTCAGTCCGCGCGACGCATGCGATCCAATCCCGACAACCTCGAGTTCGCCCTCGGCCGAAACTTCACCGACGATCGCGACGACCTTCGAGGTACCGATGTCGAGCGCGACGATCAGGTTCTTGTCCGGTTTCTTCACCATCCGACCGCTCCCCGCCCGCTTGCGTGTGCCTGCACTTCGGTTCGCTCACCCATTGTCCTGATCACCCGGTTTTTCCTTGATCGCGAATCCATTCGTGTAACGTAAATCCACCGACGCAACGTGTTCCCAGTGCGCGCGCAAAACCGCTTCGAACGCGCGGTTGAAACGGTCGAGCCGCGCATCGACGGCATCGCGGCCGACGACGAGCGTCGCGCCATGCGCGAGCGACACGGTCCATGCGCGTCGATCGGACAACGAGATCCCCGCAACCTGCAGTCCGTTCACGGACAGCTGCCGTGAAATCGCGACGTACCGCCGCAAGATCTCGGCCTCGGTCCCGATCGGGCCATCGAGCTGTACGAGTCCCGCCGGCAGTGCGTCGGCGTCGGGAACGAAAATGTCCGCGTACCTGTTCAACAGTGCGTATTCGCCCCAGCGCGCCACGGGATGCTGTTCTTCGATGCTGACCCGGATCGTGTCCGGCCACACGCGCCGCACTGACGCATCGAACACCCACGGCTCGTCGAGAATCCGACGCCGCACATCGGCGACATCGACGCTGAAGAAGCCGCCGACGATGGCGCCCGAAACGACTCGTTCGACGTGTTCGGCGGTCAGGTGCTGGAACTCCCCTTCCACCGCGATCCGGCTGACCGGATAGGCCAGCGGATCGAGCAGTTGCTGGGTCAGGAACCCGCCGTAGGCAAACATCAAAAACGCGAGTACGCCAACGAACAGCAACAGCGGATCGCGCCGACGCGACGTTTCCTCCGCGGGATTCCGCAATGCCTGCGCGCCGCTTTTCACTTTGCGTTTCAACATCATCGCGCCACCGTGCTCGTCGCGAGAATGCGCACGACGAGCTCCTCGAACGTCATGCCCGCGGAGGCTGCCGCCATCGGTACGAGCGAGTGATCCGTCATCCCCGGAACCGTGTTCAGTTCTATCAACCAGGGCTGACCGTCGCTGTCCAGCATAAAGTCCACACGCCCCCAGCCACTCGCGCCGAGCGCACTGAACGCGTCGAGTGCGAGCGTCGTCACGGACTCCATCGACGCATCACTGAGACCGCAGGGACACAGGTATCGTGTTGTATCGGCGTGATACTTCGCGTCGTAGTCGTAGAACTCGTGCGGTGTTTCGAGCTTGATGATCGGCAGCGGTTCGCCATCGACGATGCTCATCGTGTACTCACCGCCGTCGATCCATTTCTCCACCAGCACCACGTCGTCGAACGTCATCGCATGCGCAATCGCGTCGGCAAGCTCGGCGCTTTCGCATACGCGCGAAACGCCGAGGCTCGATCCCTCGCTCGCCGGTTTCACCATCGCGGGCAAACCGGTTTCCGGCATTCGCAGGCCGGTGTGGTCATCGCGCCGCACGATATGAAAATCGGGGGTCGGCAGGCCGAGGCTGCGCCAGACATGTTTCGACCGGACCTTGTCCATCGACAGCGCGCAGCCGAGCACCCCGCTGCCGGTATACGGTAAACCGAGCATTTCCAGCAAACCCTGCACCGTGCCGTCCTCACCGTCACCGCCGTGCAGCGCGACGAACACCCGATCCGGTGCACAGGTCCTGATTTCATCGACGAGATTGCCGTCCCACACGAGCGCATGGGCATCAACCCCGGCGCGCGTGAGCGCATCGAGTACGGATTGGCCGCTCTTCAGCGAGATTTCACGCTCGCCCGAATGCCCGCCCATGAGCACGGCAACGCGTCCTGCGTCCGCGACGATGCGGGAAATATCGCGGCGCTTATGCGGTGTCATTATTACCCCCACGTACGGGTACCGCGCCCGGTCGGCCGATGATGCGGACTTCCGGTTCGAGTTGCTGACCAAACTTTTCCGCCACCCCCGCCTGCACATCGAGCATGAGTTGTTCGATATCCGCGGCACTCGCGCCGGCATCGTTGATAATGAAATTCGCGTGCTTGTCCGACACGTGGCAGCCACCGCAACGCCGCCCTTTCAGCCCCGCGGCCTCGATCAGCCGACCGGCGAAGTCGCCGGGAGGGTTCTTGAATACAGAGCCGCAACTCGCCAGGCCAATCGGTTGCGAGGCGTTGCGTTCACCCAGCAACTCGCGGACGTCGCGTTCTTCCGCCGCTGCGTGCGGGTCGAAGCGTAAAATCGCACTGACGAACCAGTGCTCCGCCGGCACCTCGACACTGCGATAGGACGTGGTGAACTGTTGTCGATCGACGCGTCGTCGCTCGCCGCCGCGGCCGAGTAGATCGACAGATTCAACGAGCATCCAGATCTCGCGTCCGAACGCACCGGCGTTCATCGCCAGTGCACCGCCGACGGTGCCGGGAATACCACCGAGAAAACTGCCGCCGCCGAGTTCCTGCCGGTACGCCTCCTTCGCGACTTTTGCGCAGGCAACCCCGCATTCGACATACAGCCGCACCGGATCGAGCCAGTGCCAGGCGTTCATCGCCCGGGTCGTCGCGATCACGGTACCGTCGATACCGCCGTCGCGAATGAGCACGTTACTGCCGAGCCCGATCCAGGTAAGTGGCTCGTCGTGATCGATCTGCGCGAGAAAATCCACGAGGTCGTCGATGTCCGCGGGTTCGAAATAGCGTTCGGCCTTGCCTCCCGTACGCCACGAACAATGACGTGACATCGGTTCGTCGGCGAGCAGGCGACCGCGCACGTTGATCTGCCGGATAGAGTTCGCCACGGCGTTAATGTCCCCCACCCGCCGCGGCGCCGATCTGCTCGGCGACGCGTCCGATGCTGCCGGCGCCGAGCAACAGCACGACGTCGTTGTCGCGGGTAATATCGGCGAGCACGCCCTGTAGTTGTTCGGGTTCGGCGACGAACAGCGGGTCGACCTTGCCGCGCAGGCGGATCGCACGACACAGGGCGCGCCCGTCGGCGCCCGGGATCGGGCTTTCCCCGGCCGGGTAGACTTCGAGCACGAGCAATTGATCGGCGCCGTTGAGCACTTCGACGAAATCCTCGAACAGATCCCGCGTGCGGGTGTAACGGTGCGGCTGAAACGCGACGACGAGCCGGCGTCCGGGCCAGCCATCGCGCACGGCCTTCACGGTGACGCGGATTTCGCTCGGATGATGTCCGTAGTCGTCGATTACCGTTACGTTCGCTTCGCCGAAGCGCACGTTGCCAAGCGCCTGGCAACGTCGGCCGATGCCCTGAAACGAGCCGAGCGCGCGGCTCATCGCCGCCGGTTCCACCCGTAGCTCCGCGGCCACCGCTATGGCGGCGAGCGCGTTCAGCATATTGTGTTCGCCCGGCATGTTCAGGCTGACTTCAAACTCCGTGTTTGCCTGGCGGTTCGCAACCCTGAACACCGACACCGGTCCGTTCTGGACAAAATCGAAACCGCGGATATCCGCGTTCTCATGCTTGCCGTACGTGATAACCCGGGTCCGCAACTCCGGCAGCAGCGACCGCGCATTGTCATCGTCGATACACACGACCGCGAGGCCGTAGAACGGCAGACGCTTGAAGAAATCGACGAAGCTCTGTTTCAGCTTCGAAAAATCGCCGGCATACGTTTCCATATGATCGGCGTCGATGTTCGTGAGCACGGCGATCAGGGGGTTCAGCAGCAGGAACGAGGCGTCGCTTTCATCTGCCTCGGCGACGAGAAAATCTCCGGTACCCAACCGCGCGTGCGAGTTCACCGCGTGCACGAGGCCACCGATGATGAATGTCGGATCCATGCCGGCCTCGGCGAGGACGCTGGCAATCAGACTCGTCGTCGTCGTTTTCCCGTGCGTACCCGCAACGGCGATGCCGCGTCTGAAGCGCATCAGTTCCGCGAGCATTTCCGCGCGCGGTACCACCGGGATCCGTTGCTCGCGGGCGGCGACCAGTTCCGGGTTGTCACCCGGGATCGCGCTCGAATAGACCACGACATCCGCACCGTCGACATTGCTGCCGCTGTGGTGGGTGAAGATTTCAACCCCGAGCGAGGCGAGGTGGCGCGTCATGCGGTTTTCGTGGCGATCAGAACCCGACACGTCGTACTCGAGGTTCTTCAGCACCTCGGCGATCCCGCTCATGCCGGCACCGCCGATCCCGATGAAATGGATCCGTCGTACGTGCTGCATCGGAATGTCGGCGGTATCAACCATGCATCAACTCCACGCAGCGCGCGGCGACATTCGCGGCGGCATCCGGGATCGCCAGTGCGCGCGCATGTCGCGCGAGTTCGGTGACGCGATCGCGGTCCGTCGCGATCCGGGTGAGCGCCGCGGCGAGACGCTGTTCAAAATCCGCGCCTTCGGGGACGAGCAGTGCCGCGTCCGCGTCGACGAGAAACCGCGCGTTCGCGGTTTGATGATCGTCGACGGCATACGGAAACGGCACGAGTATCGCGGCGACGCCGGCGGCCGCGAGTTCCGACACGGTCAGCGCGCCCGAACGGCATACAACAACACTGGCCCAGGCGTAGGCGGCCGCCATGTCGTCGATGAATTCGCTCACGCGCACGTCCGCCGCGAGGCCGCGGTACGCCGCTTCGGTTTGCGCGGCATTGCCTTCGCCGCATTGATGCCACACGCAGAGTTCGCTATCGGCGAGCGCACGGATTGCCGCCGGCATCGCCTCGTTCAGGGCACGCGCTCCGCGACTGCCACCCACGACGAGCACCCGTAACGGACCCGCGGCCACGTCGCGTTGTGCGGGCGGCGCCAGCGCGACGATCTCGGCACGCACCGGATTGCCAACGGTAAGCGCACCGCGGGACTCGGGAAATGAGCCGGGAAACGCCTGGAAAACGGTCGTGGCGAGCCGGCTCAACAATTTGTTCGTCAAGCCGGGGATCGCGTTCTGTTCGTGTACGACGAGGGGTCGCCGGCACAGCCACGCGGCGAGACCGCCGGGTCCGCTCGCGAAACCGCCCATACCGAGCACCACGTGTGGTCGGATTCTGATCACCGCGACGAGTGCCTGCAGCAAGGCAAAGCCAACGACAAACGGTGCGGACAGCCAGCGCAGGATGCCGCGACCCCGCACGCCGGATACCGCTATCGTCAACAGGCGCAGGCCGGCCCCGGGCACGATGCGCGTCTCCATTCCGTGACGCGAACCGAGCCACACGGTTGCGACGTGCCGTTCGTTCAGGCACGCCGCCACGGCGAGCGCGGGATAGATATGTCCGCCGGTGCCACCGGCGACGATCAATACAGTGTGGTCGAACTCAGCCATGTGCGTTCGGCCCCCGGCGCTTGCCGTTACGGGATTCTTTCGCGACGCGCATGACGAGCGCGAGCATGACGCAGACAACCACGAGACTGTTACTGCCATAACTGATCAGCGGCAGGGTCAGGCCCTTCGTCGGCAACAGCCCCATGTTCACGCCGATATTGATGAACGCCTCGAGTCCGATGATCAGGCCGATGCCGTAAGAGAGGTACGCGGCAAAATCGAGCCCGCGCTGCTGCGCGAGTGCGCCGATGTAAAAAATGCGCCAGACGAGAAACGCGAACAGGCCAATCACGCACACGGTGCCGAGCATGCCGAGTTCTTCGGCGAGCACGGCAAAGACGAAATCCGTATGGACTTCCGGCAGGTAAAACAGCTTCTGGATACTGTTGCCGAGACCGACGCCAAACCACTCACCGCGGCCGAACGCAATCAGCGCCTGGGTGAGCTGGAAACCGGTGTCGTACGGATCGGACCATGGATCCATGAACGTCATGAGCCGCTTCATGCGGTACGGCGCGAGCATCGCGAGCGAGGCCAGCATCGCGAGCGCAACGAGCCCCCAGGAGCAGAACCGTATGAGCGGTACACGGCCCAAAAACAGCATCCCGAGCCCGGTGGCGAAAATCACCGTAGCGGCGCCAAAATCCGGTTCGAGCAGCAACAACGCGGCGATCACCGTCATCACCCCGACCGGTTTGATGAAACCGACGAACTCCGTCTGCACGTGCGACTGATGACGGACGAGGTAGGATGAAATGTAGACGATTGCCGCGAGTTTCATCGGTTCGGACGCCTGCACGGAAATCGGCCCCAGCTGAATCCAGCGTATGCTGCCGTTCACTTCGCGACCAATCCCCGGCACGAGAATTACCGCGAGGAACGCGATACCGACGAACAGCAGCAGCGTACTCGCGCGGTCGAGCAGAGACAGCGGCAGGTGCAGCACGATGAAACCGAACCCGATACCGATCAACAACGCGGCCACCTGGCGCCAGAAAAAATACAGTTCGACGTAACCGTTTTTGTCCGCCATCGGCACCGATGCCGAGGCGACCATGATGAGCCCGATGCTGACGAGCACGATCGAAACACCGACGAGCCAGATGTCGTACTCGAAATCATCGCTCCAGGGGCGATGCTCGGCCGGAGCATGTGCAACCGCCTGGCTCATGCGTGTCCCAACCCGCTGACTGCCGCGGCAAACGCGTCGCCACGCGCGGCGTAGTTCGCGAACATGTCGAAGCTGGCGCATGCGGGCGACAGCAGTACCGCCTCACCGGGACGCGCGAGCGCGGCCGCGGCGGTTACGGCTGCGCGCATATCGAGCGCAAACTGTACGTCCACGACCGCTTCCACCGCCCGGGCAATCGCGGCCGCGTCTTCACCGATGAGTACAACGGTGTGGATGCGTCCGTCGATCGCCGCGGCCAACGGCGCAAAGTCCGCCCCCTTGCCCTGCCCGCCGGCGATGAGGACACCGCTGCGCGCGGCAAAAATGCCGGTAATCGCGGCGCTCGTCGCGCCGACGTTCGTGCCTTTCGAGTCGTCGATCCATTCGACGCCGTTATGCACCCGCACGGTCTGGCAGCGGTGTGGCAGGCCGGTAAACGTCATCAGTGCGGCCCGCTGCGCGTTGCGGGACACTGCCATCGTGTCGGTCAGCGCGATGGCCGCGAGCGCGTTCATCCGGTTGTGTTCACCGCCGGCCGCGATCTCATCAACGCTGATAACGCGCTCGCCATTCGCGACCAGCCACGTCGTACCGTCGACGTGCGCGCAAACGTACTGCGCGCCGGCCGCGCCGTGCAGCGAGAATCCGCGCACCGTCGCCGGGGTGTGCGCCGCAAGCAGCGCCGGATCATCAAAATTCACGATGAATGTTTGCGCGTGTTCGGCGATCGAGAGCTTCGTCGCGAGGTAATCCGCGAAGGTCGCATAGCGATCCATGTGATCCGGCGAGACATTCAGCAATGCCGCCGCGACGGGTGCGAGCGTGCGCGTGGATTCGAGCTGAAAGCTCGACAGCTCGAGCACGTAGCAATCCGGCTCCGTCTCGCCGAGCAGATCGAGCGCCGGCGTGCCGATGTTGCCACCCGTGCGCACGTCGAGTCCGGCGGCGGTCAGGATTGCGGAAACCATCGTCACGACCGTGCTCTTGCCGTTCGAACCCGTCACCGCCACGACCGGCGCCTGCGCGTGTCGTGCAAACAGTTCGATATCACCAATCACTTCGATGCCACGCTCGATCGCCGCCTGCACGACGGGATGCGCGCGCGGGATCCCCGGACTCAGCAGCAACTGTTCGCAATGTCCGATCCGCGCCGGATCAGTGAATCCGGTAACGACACGAGCGTGCGGGAACGCGGCCATCAGCGCCGCGGCGGCAGGCGGTCTGTCGCGCGTATCGATCGCCGCAAATTCAATCCCGTGGGCCGCGAGGAACCGCGCGCACGACAGACCCGTGTCACCAAGGCCAAAGATGATCGAATGGGCGTCGATGCAGGTGCTGCTCATGATCTCGAGCGTCTGTTCGGCTGAAGTCTGCATGCGCTCACCGAATCTTCAGCGTCGCCAGCGCGACGAGGACGAGGATGACCGTGATGATCCAGAAGCGCACGATCACACGCGGCTCCGGCCAGCCTTTCAGTTCGAAATGATGGTGCAGCGGCGCCATGCGAAAAATGCGGCGACCGGTCAGCTTGAACGAGACGACCTGCAGGATGACCGATGCGGTTTCGATCACGAACACCCCGCCCATGATCACGAGCGCGAGTTCCTGGCGCACCATGACGGCGACGATCCCGAGCGCGGCACCGAGCGCGAGCGCACCGATGTCACCCATAAAAACCTGGGCCGGATACGTATTGAACCAGAGGAAACCAAGCCCCGCGCCGACGATAGAACCGCAAAACACGCACACCTCGCCAACCCCGGCCACGTAGGGCACACCGAGATACGCGGAAAAATTGATGTGCCCGGAAACATAAGCAAACACGATCAGCGCCGCGGCGACCATCACCGACGGCAGGATAGCGAGGCCGTCGAGGCCATCGGTCAGGTTGACGGCATTGCTCGTGCCGACGACCACGAAGTACGTCAGCACGACGTAGAACCAGCCGAGTTCGATCGACACGTTCTTGAAAAACGGCACGATCAGCGATGTTTCCGCCGGTGTTTGCGCGGTGAAATACAGCGCGAATGCGGCGGCCAGCGCCCCGACCGACTGCCAGGTGTATTTTTTCGCCGCCGACAGACCTTTCGAATTACCGCGGGTCAGTTTCAGGTAGTCATCAACCCAGCCGATCGCGCCGAACACGGCCGTCGTCACGAGCACGACCCACACAAAGCGGTTACTCAAATCGCTCCACAACAGCGTACTCGCCGCGATCGAAACGAGGATCAGCAGTCCGCCCATCGTTGGCGTTCCCGCTTTCGACAAATGCGACTCCGGACCGTCGCTGCGCACGTTCTGACCAATCTGCAAATGGCTGAGCCGGCGAATCACGTAGGGCCCCACGAGCAGCGCGATGAACAGCGCCGTCAACACACCGAGGATCGTACGCAGCGTGATGTACTGAAATACGTTGAACCCGGAGTGCAGGCCGGACAGGTGTTCGGCAAGGTACATCAACATGCTTCTTGCCCCGCGCCGAGTGCCGCCGCAACCCGCTCCATGCGCATGAAGCGCGAACCCTTGATCAATACCGTCACGTTGCTGTCGAGCGCCGCGGCAAGCGCGTCGTTCAGGACGTCGATGTCGGTATAGCTTTGCCCGCGGGCACCAAATCCCCTCGCCGCCGCCGCCGCGAGCGGGCCGAGCGCATACAGGCGGTCGATCCCGAGCTCACGCGCCTCGCGGCCGAGTTGCTCGTGCATTTCGCGCGCTTCCGGGCCGAGTTCGCCCATATCGCCGAGCACGACCCATTTTTCGCCGGCGGCCGTTGCGAGTACACGCAACGCAGCACGCAGCGATGCCGGGTTCGCGTTGTAGGTGTCGTCGATGATTTGCGCCCCGCGAATTCCCGCGCACACGCGCAGGCGGCCGCCAACATTGCTGGCCGTCTCGAGACCCTGCCGGATCCCGTCGAGCGGGACATCGAGCGCGATCGCCGCGGCTGCTGCCGCGAGCGCGTTCGCGACGTTGTGACGTCCATCGAACGGCAACGCAATCGCCGCCGCGCCGGCCGGCGTATGCAGCGTGAACCGCATGCCCTGGCCCGGTCCGCGCGTTTCGATCGCGCTCGCGTGGATGTCCGCGGCCGCGCCGAAGCCGAACGTCAGTACCTGACGCTCACCGGCGATCTTGCGCCAGTACGCGGCGAAATCATCATCGAGATTGATCACGGCGGTCCCGTCGGCGGGCAATGCGGCGTACATTTCGCCTTTCGTCCGCGCAACCTGTTCGATCGTGCCGAACCCTTCGAGATGCGCCGGCGCGCACAGCGTAATGACACCGACGTCGGGTTCCGCCATCGCCGCCAGCGTTGCTATATCGCCAAGCTGGCTCGCACCCATCTCCACGACGGCATAACGATGCGTCCGGTCGAGCTGAAACAGCGTTTGCGGGACCCCGATCTCATTGTTCAGATTGCCGCTCGTCGCCAGCACCGGGGCGTTGACCCCGAGTATCGACGCGAGCATCTGCTTCACGGTCGTTTTGCCGTTGCTGCCGGTAATACCGACGACCGGGATCGCGAAGCGCCGGCGCCAGGCGCGCGCGAGCGCGCCGAGCGCCTGCTGTGTGTCCGGGACGATCAGGACCGGGAGTTGCGTGTCGACCTCGCGTTCGAGCAGCGCGCCGACGGCGCCGCGTTGCGCCGCCGCGGCGCAATATTCATGGCCATCGAAATTCGGCCCGCGCAGGGCACAGAACAGGGCGCCGTCTGGCAGCGTCCGGCTGTCGGTCGACACGCCGACAAAGCCGGCATCCGCCCCCTGCAGCACCGCGCCCGTAACGCGACCGGCTTCGCTGAGCCGCATGCTGATCATGTTGCCCGTCCCCGCAGCGCCGCGAGCGCGTGCGCCGGATCGGAAAACGGCTGTCGTTGTCCGTGCACTTCCTGCGTCGTTTCGTGGCCCTTGCCGGCGATCAACACGACATCGTCCACGGACGCGCCCGCGATCGCATGGGCGATCGCCGCGGCGCGGTCCTCGATCACGGTAACGTTATCGCGCGTGTCGATACCGCCGAGAATGTCGTCGATGATCGCCGTCGCAGGTTCGCTGCGCGGGTTGTCACTCGTGACGATCACCCGGTCCGCGCCGTGTGCTGCGGCCCGCCCCATCGGGGCGCGTTTCGAGCGGTCACGATCACCGCCGCAGCCAAACACGCAAATCAGCTCACCCCGCGTATGCACACGCAACGCGGCAATGGCGCGGGCAAGACTGTCGGGCGTGTGTGCGTAGTCGACGACCACGAGCGGCTCTGCACGCTCACCGGTGACGATGCGCTGCATGCGGCCGGCCACGTCCGTCGCCTGCGACAACGCCGCGGCGGCAACCGACAGCGGAATTCCGAGCGCCGCGAGCGCCGCAAGCGCCGCCATCAGGTTCTGTTGGTTGAACTCGCCGGGCAAACCCGTCGCCAGGCGCACGTCTCCGTGCGGCGTTGCAATCACGAGTTCGGATTTACCCGCGTGCGAGCTGTGAGCGACGAGCCGGTACGCGGCATCGCTGTGACGGTCGAGGCTGAACGTCGAGACCGTAAGCGTGGGTGCGGCTGCGTCGACGATCTCGCGCCCGATCGGATCATCGATGTTGACCACCGCATGGCGCAGACCCGGATGCCGGAACAGCGATTTCTTCGTCGCCGCGTATGCCGCGAGCGATTCGTGGTAGTCGAGATGGTCGTGACTCAGGTTCGTAAACACGGCGACATCGATCGCGCAGCCGGCGATGCGATGCTGTGCAATCCCGTGCGAGGACACCTCGATCGCAGCCGCACGACAACCCGAATCGCGCAATTGCGCAAACAATGCCTGCAGCGTGATCGGATCGGGAGTCGTGTTCGGGTTGGCCATGAGCGCGCCGAAACGGCCGAGGCCGAGCGTGCCCGCATAACCCGCCGCGCCCTGCACGCTCGCGAGTGCATCGGCGATGAGATGGGCAACGGTGGTCTTGCCATTCGTACCGGTGACGGCAACGACGTCGAGCGCGTGCGACGGGTCGCCGTAGTAGCGGCTCGCAAGCAGCCCGACGACCGCGCGCAGGTCGGGTACCGCGACGACCGGGACGGACGCGTGCAGGGACGCATCACCGCTATCGACGAGCACCGCCACGGCGCCGGCCGCGAGCGCGTCGTGAACATAACTTGCACCATGTTGCGCGGTGCCGCGCAAAGCAATGAAGCAGTCGCCGGCCTGGACGTCGCGACTGTCGAGGCACAGTCCTGTGATGTCGCGATCGACGGCGGGCGCAACGTCGGCGTAGCCGTCGAGCAGCGCGCTCAATCGATACCCGTTTTGCGCCGGCGCGGTCATCATCGCGGCGCCCCGACCGTCGGGACCACGCCGCCCCGGTTTGCCATGCGGTAATGCTGCGCATCGAGATCGCCGGATTCCGTCGGGTTCAGTCCGAGCACGCGCGCCGCATTCGCCATGACGCGGGCGAATATCGGCGCGGCGACGCGGCCACCGAAATGCTCACCGCTTTGTGGTTCGTCAATCACGACGACGGCCACGAGTTCGGGCGCCTCGGCCGGCAGGATCCCCGCGAACAGCGAGAGGTAGCGGTTCTCGGCGTAACCCCGCGTCGTCGATTTGTGCACCGTGCCGGTCTTGCCGGCAACCGGATAGCCCGCAACGGCCGCCTCGCGTCCGGTACCTTCGGTGGTCACGCGCAACAGCATTTTGCGGATGGCCTGCGCCGTGGCGGCACTCATCACCCGGTGGCCGGGCGGCACGGTTTCGACTTTCGTAATCGACAGCGGCCGCAGCAGACCATCTGCCGCGAGCACGGTGTAGGCACGCGCGAGTTGCATCACATTGACGGACAAGCCGTAGCCGAACGCGAGCGTCGCCCGTTCGATGTCCCGCCAGTTGCGCGGATCGCTCAGGTAACCGTTCGCTTCGCCAGGTAAACCGATCCCGCTGCTCGTACCGAACCCGACCCCGTTGAATGTGTGCCACATGAATTCCGGTTCCAGCGACAGGGCAATTTTGCTCGCCCCGACGTTGCTGGACTTCGCGATTACGCCGGCAACATCGAGCGGGCCGAAGTTGCGCACATCGGTGACGGTATGACGACCTACCTTGAACGTTCCGGGGGTCGTATCTATCGGCGTATCCGGGTCGTACTGGCCGGATTCGAGCGCCGCGGCGATGGTAAACGGCTTGATCGTCGAGCCGGGTTCGAACACATCGGTAACGGCGCGATTGCGGTAGTGATCCCCTTTCAACTGACCCCGATTGTTCGGATTGAACGACGGTTGATTCACGAGCGCCAGCACTTCGCCGGTATTCGGATTGAGCACGACCATGGAGCCCGCTTCCGCCTTGTGCGCGAGCACGGCCGCTTTCAGTTCGCGGTAGGCGATGTACTGAATCCGTTTATCGATGCTCAGCGCGAGATTGCGTCCCGGCTGCGTCGGTTTGATTTGTTCGACATGCTCGATCACGCGTCCGAGGCGATCCTTGATGACCTTGCGCGATCCGGGTTTGCCGCGCAGCGTTTCGTCGAACGCCAGTTCGATGCCCTCCTGGCCCTCGTCGTCCACGTTCGTAAAACCGAGCGTGTGCGCGGTGACTTCGGCTGCCGGGTAATAGCGGCGCTGCTCTTCGATCAGGCCCACCCCGTTGAACCCGGCCGCGGCGACCGCGCTGGACATTTCCGGCGCAGCGTGGCGTTTCAGGTAGACGAACTCACGACCGAGACGCGGCAGCACCAGCGTTTCGAGATGGTCGGTCGTGGTGCCGATCAATTCCGCGAGATGCGGCCACTCGTCGCGATACTGCGCCATAACGCGCGGCTGTCCCCACACGGAATTGACCGGCGTGCTGATCGCCAGCGGTTCACCATTGCGATCCGTGATCATGCCGCGGTGCGCGGCGGTTGCGACCGTCCGCAGGTAACGCGCATCGCCGTGATCCTGCAGAAACTCACGGTTCGTCAGCTGCAGATCCATCGCGCGCCAGCCGAGGACGCAGGCAAACAGGGTGAATATCGACAGTACGAGCTTGCGTCGCATATCGGCTCCCACGCTGAAACCGGCGCTGCTCACGAGCGCACCCGGAAAATTTCGCTTGATTCAGGCACGGTCATATCGAGTTTGTTGCGCGCAATGTCCTCGATCCGGCCGTGGGTGCCCCACGTACCCTGTTCAAGTAATAATTGTCCCCATTCGCGGTCGAGCTCATTCTGCTCGGCACGCAGTTCCTGCAGGTGGGTGAACAGCTTGCGTGTCTCGTGCCGTTGCAGAACGATCTGCAGCGCCGTCGCGAAGACGCTCAGAAACAGGCCCGCGAACAGGATCCGCCGCATCACTGCACACGCTCCAGTACCCGCAGGCGCGCACTGCGCGAACGCGGGTTTCGTGCGATTTCCGCATCGCCGGGGCGTACGGGTTTGCGCGTTACAACACGAAACTGCACTGCCGACGGTGCCTGGCCATACGTATCCTGAGCCCGGCCCAGGTCGCGGAAACGACGCTTGACGATTCGATCCTCGAGCGAATGAAACGCGATCACGACAACACGGCCGCCAACCCGGAGCGACGAGCAGGCGACATCGAGCGCCGCCGTCAGCTCTTCGAGTTCGCCGTTGATCTTCAGACGCAAGGCCTGAAACGTGCGTGTGGCCGGATGAATTTTCGACTTCGACCCGGGTACCGCGGCCTGGATGACGTCGACGAGATCGAGCGTCGTTGCGATCGCCTGCGTCGCGCGCACTTCAGCAATTTTGCGCGCAATGCGGCGTCCGAAACGTTCTTCGCCCAGTTCCCAGAAACATTCGCGCATTTCGCGCTCGCTCGCGACCGCGAGCCACTCGGCGGCAGACACGCCGCTGGACGGATCCATGCGCATATCGAGCGGACCCGCGGCGCGAAAACTGAAACCGCGCGCGGCGTCATCAAGTTGAGGCGACGACACTCCTAAATCCATGAGTATTCCGTCAACGCGTTCCCGCAGTTGGCGCGCCTCGAGTACCTCTCCGAGGTTCGAGAAGCGCGCGTGTACCAGCTCCAGACGTGTGTCGTTCAGGGTTTCACGCCCTGATTCGATCGCACTCGGATCCCGATCGATCGCGATAACGCGACCACCTTTGCCAAGATCTTCTAGTATTCGCCGCGTATGACCGCCACGACCGAATGTGCAATCGACGAACGTCCCATCGCTCTGCGGTCGCAGGTATTCGATGGTTTCGTCGAGCAGTACAGACTCATGCACGTTGTCCTGCCAGCGCCTACAGCGCGAGACTGCCGAGCATTCCGCCCGACGATCCGTCGCGCGCGTTGACACCTTCGAGCCACTCGTCGCGCTGCCCGTTCCAGACGTCTTCGTCCCAGATTTCGAACTTGTTGCCTTGCCCCATGAACGCGACCCGCTTGTCGAGCAGGGCGAAGCGCCGCAGTTCAGTCGGTAACAGCACGCGTCCCTGACCGTCGAGCGCGCAATCCGTCGCGTAGCCGCGCATGATCTGCTTCGTGCGGCGCGCCTCGCGATCGAAATCGGACAAGGCCTGCAATTTTTCTTCGATCAATTCCCATTCGGCGGCCGGGTACAGCCACAGGCAGCGATCCCAGGGATTCATCGTGAGTACGAGGGAGCCGGCATCAGCGAGCGACAACTGGTCGCGATAGCGCGCCGGAACGGCAAGCCGTCCTTTCGCGTCGATGCTGATGGTTGTGAATCCTTTGAACATTGCCCCGGCGTGGTCGCAGGCTCGACTCGGCCGCGGCCGTCTCGCTGGCGCGGTTCGACCGAATCCGATGCGGTCTACGATCCACTATTCCCCACATTTCCCCACCCGCGAACTATACGTAGCGAAACTGAAATGTGTCAAGGAACAGCGAGCGAAAACCGGGGCAATTCTTGCTTATTGAACAAACACTTAGCGCGATGACCGGGACGGCCGTCTAACGCATTGTGCAATGCGAAAACTATCTCCATTTATTCATGCGGATACCTCGATCATTTAATAAATTACTCGAGGTTTCTACGGCTGGAATTCAAAACGTGAGTCGGCCGATAAGCCGGGTTCTGTGCTCGATCGAAACCGAGTGGCGACCATTCATCTGCGACATATGTCGCCATATGCCTGTAGCGACCTACCCGGGGACTGACGCGGACCGCGCTCGCTGCGATGCAGCATGCCCCCCTATTTGGTCTTGCTCCAGGTGGGGTTTACCGTGCCGCCGGCGTTGGCCGGCGCGGTGCGCTCTTACCGCACCTTTTCACCCTTACCGATACCCGCAAACCGACGGCGATGTCGCCGGCGGCAGCGGGTACAGGCGGTTTGTTTTCTGTGGCACTTTCCGTGGGTTCACACCCCCCAGGCGTTACCTGGCACCCTGTCCTGTGGAGCCCGGACTTTCCTCCGCGATGCACGTCGAAACGTGACCGCAGCGGCCGCCCAGCCGACTCACGGCGGTAGTGTGTGCTTCGCCGCCGGCAGATTCAACCAGCAGGATCACCATGACTGAGCCGGTACAGCGTGTTGCGCTTGACCCCGGAAATCTCCGCCGCCGCTTTCACCGCGTCGGCGCGCGATACGTAGCGGCACAGCACCTCGACCATGGCCAGCGCGGCGCGTTCCGCCTCGCTGGAGTCAGCCGCGGGCGCGCCTTCGACGACGACGACGAATTCACCGCGGGTTGCATGCGGATCGGCCGCCATGATTGCCGCGACGGACGCGAACGTGCCGCGATAGACAGTCTCGTGCAGTTTCGTCAGTTCACGCGCGACCGCAACCCGGCGCGCGGCGCCGAACGCGGCGCTCATGTCATCTATCGTGGCGAGGATGCGATGGGGTGCCTCGTAGAACACGAGCGTGCGCGGCTCGGCAGCGAGTGCTTTCAGGACCTCGCTGCGGGCGGCGGAGCGCGCCGGCAGAAACCCCTCGAACGCAAACCGATCCGTTGCCAGGCCGGCGACGGACAACGCGGCCGTCACGGCGCAGGCGCCGGGGACCGGGCGCACCGGCATCCCTGCGTCAATCGCCGCGGCGACGAGCCGGTAGCCGGGGTCGGACACGAGCGGTGTTCCGGCGTCGGAGATCAGCGCCAGCGCAAGCCGCTCGTCCCGCGCGCGGCGCACGATGCCGGCACTGAGTTCGCGTTCATTATGATCGTGAAGGACCTGCGTCGGTACGTCGATTGCATAACGCTGCAACAAACGTCGCGCGACGCGCGTGTCCTCGACGAGAACGAGGTCAACCGCGGCGAGCAATGCGACGGCGTGAAACGACACGTCGGACAGGTTGCCGATGGGGGTTGCGACGACGTAGAGCGCCGGGCGTTCAATTGACAGGTTTGGGGGGTCACTGGATACTGCGGTCATGTTTATCCCTGTCTCTTTGCGTAGCGCCCGCCAGCGGATTGCACTGCTTTTCAGCCTCGTTTTATTCGCTGCTTGCGGCCCGCAGCAGGCGGTGAAACCGGCCACTCCGGCGGCCCCGCCGCCGGACGCGGCGGCGCTGTCGCAACAACGTAACGGAAACTTCCTCGCCGCCGCCGAAGAGTATGTGCGCCTTGCGGGTACGGGATCACCGCAAGCCGGCCGTTACCGCTCGCTGGCGGCGATAGCGTACGCCGATGGCGGCGATTTCGCCGCGGCGCGGAGCGTACTCGAACAACAACCGACCGCTGCCGATGCATTGTATACGCTCGCTGTAGCCGCGTCCGACGACCTGCGCGACGGGGGCACGATGGCGGCACAACAGCTGGCCGCAGTGGATTACAGCCGGCTTACGCCGTACGGACGCAGTGTGTATGAACGCGTGCGGGGGCGTCTCGCGCTCGCGCGCCGGAACTACGCCGAAGCGGCGAAAGCGTTTATCGCGGCCGACACCTATCCGCTGCCGAACACGCAACGCGAACAATTGCACGAGGACACCTGGAGCGCACTGGCGGCAATGGACGCAACGGCACTCGGTGCCATGCGCGCCACCGCGACGGGACGCGAAGCCGGCTGGCTCGCACTCGCGATGAGCGCGCGTCCGGCGCTGCACGACAGCGCGGCGCTCGCGGCGGCAATCGAAAGCTGGCGCACGACCCATCCACAACATCCGGCCAATGCGAGTCTCGTCGAACATCTGCACGAACTCGCCGAGAGCCTCACGGCAGGCACACGGCACGTCGCGCTGTTATTACCGCTGGACGGCCCTTACGCGGACGCCGCGAACGCCGTCAAGGACGGCTTTCTGAGTGCCTGGTTCGCCGACCCGCAGACGGACAGCCGACCCGTCGTGTCCGTCTACGCCGTCAGCGATGAAACGGTCAATGCGGTCTACGACGAAGCGGTACGCAATGGCGCGGATTTCGTCGTCGGACCGCTGACGAAACCGGCCGTTGAAAACCTGATGCGGCGCCCCGAGTTGCCGGTCAGAACGCTCACGCTGAACTCGACCACGGGGGCGGCCCCGGCCGTCGCCGCGGGCGCGGCGTTTTTCCAGTTCGGCCTGACACCCGAAAACGAGGCGCGCTCGGTCGCGGAAAAGGCCTGGGCCGACGGTCACAGCCGGGCCATCGTCATGGCGCCGCGGACGGACTGGGGCAAGCGAGTTGCCATGGCGTTTCGCGAACGCTGGCAGGAGCTTGGCGGAACCGTGTTGTCCGAAGTCCCTTTTGGCGACGAAGAGACAACCTACTCGCGCGCCGTGAAAGCCGCGTTGAATATCGACCTGAGTGAATCCCGCGCCGGCGAATTGCGCCGCGCCCTGGGCCGTACGATCCATTTCGAACCGCGTCGCCGGGCGGACGTCGATGCCGTTTTTCTCGCCGGATTTCCGATCAGCGCGCGGCAACTGATGCCGCAATTCCGCTACTTCCGCGCCGAGGATGTGCCGATGTACGCGACCTCACACGCGTATGAAGGGCGACCGACCCCCGGTCTCGACCAGGATCTCGACGGTCTCGTGTTCGGTGATATGCCGTGGTTGTTCGGGACCCCGGGTAGCGCGGACATCGACATGTTCAAGCGCTACTGGCCGGACAGTGCCCCCGGCAGCGGGCGCCTGTTTGCATTTGGCCTGGACGCATACCGCGTGCTGCCCTACCTCGTACGCATGCGCCACCAGCCGGGGCTGCGCATTCCGGGCAGCACGGGTGTATTGCACATGAACGGCGACGGTCATGTCGTGCGTGATCTCGCGTGGGCGAAATTTGCCGGCGGCGTGCCGGGCCCGCTACGGGAATGAACCCCGGACCGTCTCGACGCCTGCTGTCCGGCGCCGTCGGCGCCGGTTTCGAGAAGTCGGCGGAGACTTACCTGCGGCGGCGTGGCCTGAAAACGCTGGAGCGCAATTACCGCTGCCGTCGCGGTGAAATCGATCTCGTCATGACCGACGATGAGTGTCTCGTGTTCGTGGAAGTTCGCTACCGGGCAAGCCGTGAGTTCGGCGATCCGCTAGAGACGATCACGCTGCGCAAACAACGCCGCATCATCGCCGCCGCGACGCACTTCCTCGCCGCGAACGCGCAACTCGGTGACCGCCCGTGTCGCTTCGATGCCGTCGGTGTTACGGGTAGTGGCGATCGCGTTGAATACGATTGGATCACCGACGCGTTTTCCACATAATAGCGCCTCATGCTTCACCCGCCACCGCGCGCCTGAGACGATTACGTGGATCCCCTGCTGAGAATCCGGTCGATATTCGATGAGAGTATCGCCATAAAGAGACAATCACTCGAATTGCTGGCGCCGGCGATTTCGGCGGGCGCGGATCGCCTGCTCGAATGCCTCATGGCGAACGGCAAGATCATGACCTGCGGCAATGGTGGTTCGGCGGCCGACGCACAACATTTTTCGTCGGAAATGCTCAACCGCTTCGAACGCGAGCGCCCGGGTCTCGCGGCGATCGCGCTGACGACCGATGCGTCGACGATCACATCGGTCGCAAACGATTACCAGTTTGCGGATATCTTTGCGAAACAGATTCGCGCGCTTGCGCGACCGGGTGATGTAGTCCTAGCGTTTACGACGAGTGGCGGTTCCGCGAACATAATCAATGCTATCGATGCCGCACACGAGCAGGAAACGGGCGTTATCCTCGTTACCGGGCGCGACGGTGGCGAAGCAGCACGTGGTCTGCATCATGATGACCTCGAAATCCGGGTTCCCGCCCAGTCGACAGCGCGAATCCAGGAGGTGCATCTGATGATAGTCCACTGTTTATGCGATCTTGTTGACGAACATTTACTGGGGAGTTCGCTTTGAAATCATTTAAGGGTTCTCATTCGCTCACGACGTTCGCGGCCACGGGCGCGGCGCTGCTCATGGTCACCGTGACGAGCGGGTGTGCCGGCGTTCTCGTCGGCAGCGCGGCGACGAGTGCCGTCGTCGCGAACGACGAGCGCACCACGGGCACGTTTATCGAAGATCAAACGATCGAGTTGAAAGCGCTCGATGCCATCAGGAGTCGCGAACACCTGAAATCGCAGACTCACCTCAGCGTCACGAGCTACAACCAGACGGTTCTGGTTACGGGCCAGGCGCCGACGGACGAACTGCGCAAAGAAGCGATTTCACTGGTTTCCCGGATCGAGAAGGTCAATCGGGTATTCGATGAGATTGAAATCGCCGCCCCGACCACCCTGACAACCCGCAGCAACGACAGCCTGCTCACGGCCAAGGTCAAAACGAAGCTGTTTACGCTGGACGGTTTCGATGCGACGAAGGTCAAAGTCGTGACCGAAAATTCGGTGGTCTACCTGATGGGAATACTGCCGTCCGCGGAGGCGGACACCGCGGCAACGGCAGCGAGTTACGTCGGCGGCGTGCGCAAGGTCGTCAAGCTGTTCGAATACAAATCCTGAGCGTCTGACCCGGGCAATGAATGCCCGCCCCTGGTGCAGGGAGCGGCGCTACTTCACCACCTTCAGGTGACTGCCGCGGGCATGGCCCGGAATTGTCGGGTCGTCCGGACCATCCGGATCGTCGGGTTCGTTGCCGGTTGTTTCCGGCTCGTCGGGCAACACGAGTCCGATCCCGTTCTCACGCGCATAGATCGCCCTGACGGCCGTTGTGGGGACGAATATTTCATGTGCAACCCCGGCAAACCGCGCGCCGAAACTGATGTATTCGTCGCCGAGGTCGAGATTGACGACCGCGCTGGCGGCAACGTTCAGAATGATCTTGTTGTCTTCGATGAATTCGGTCGGAACAATGACGTTGTCGACGGTCGTGTCGACAAGCAGGTGAGGCGTGAGGTTGTGATCCTCGGCCCATTCATAGATTGCCCGGATCAGATACGGTCTCGTCGATACCATGCTCACTCTCTCTCACGGTCCGCGATGCCACGCCGCATCGGACCCCGCGACTACAGCCTTTCCCTAGTCAGATAAATCGCGTTCGAACGGTGACAAACTCGCCCGAAAGCCTTCGCGCGCGAAAATTCGCTCGGCGTATTTCAGGATCGGCTTCGCCTGCGCGGTGAGCTTCACACCATAGAACTGCAGGCGCCACAACAGCGGTGAGAGACAACAGTCGACGAGCGAATACTCATCGGACATGAAGTATTCGTGCTGGGCGAAGATCGGAGCGATCGCCAACAGGTTGTCTCTGATCGTTTTACGCGCGTTCGCGGCAGCAATTTCGTTTGCGCTCGCGAGGTCCTCGACGATACCGTAAAGATCCCGCATGACCCGGTAGCGGAACTGCCGGTTCGTCGCACGCGATACCGGGTCGACCGGCATGAGCGGGGGATGCGGATAACGCTCGTCAAGATACTCCATCATGATTTGTGCGTCGTAGAGCACCAAATCCCGATCGATGAGCGTAAGGATAGAGTCATACGGATTCAGATCGTTTAAATCCTCGGGTCGATTTTCATCGTCGACATAGTTGATGTCGACGTTGATATCCTTCTCCGCGAGAACGATCCGTACGCCATGACCGATAGGATCGGCCGCGTCTGAATAGAGGGTCATTACTGATCTTCTATTCGCTAATCCGGTCATATCAATGGACATCTTTCCAGTATTCGCGCTTCATCAGGTAGGCGGCCAGCAGGAAGCCGAGGAGGAATACGATCACCCAGAAACCAACCCGGTAGCGGACGAGTTTCGCCGGTTCACCGACGTAGACGAGGAAACCGACGAGATCTTTCACCGCCTGCTTGTAGCCCTTGTCATCGAGTTTACCCGGCGTCACCGTTTCGAGGTGTTCGATCGAGGTGGTTTCCGTACCGTCCGCATGCGTCTCCGTGTGATACACCGGCCGCCTCAGGCCCTGGAGTTCCCACAACACGTGCGGCATCGCCGTATCTTTGAAGATCAGATTGTTTACCCCGGTTGGCTTCTTGTCGTCGACGTAGAACCCAAGCAGGAAGTTGTACAGCCAGTCCGCGCCGCGCGAGCGCGCGATGACCGACAGGTCCGGCGGCGCCGCGCCGAACCAGATCTCCGCATCGGAAGGTTTCATGGCCACGGTCATCGTGTTGCCAATCTTGTCGGTGGTGAACATCAGGTTCGTCCCGACCGCTTCTTCGGAGAGTTCCAGATCCTGCGCGATGCGGTTGTAGCGCATGAATGATGCCGAATGACAGCTGACGCAGTAGTTCACGAACAGGCGCGCCCCACGCTGCAGCGACGTCGTGTTCGACAGGTCGATGTTTGCCGGCTCGAGCGCAGGTCCGTGCCCGCCAGCGGCGATGGCCAATGCCGGCAACAGCGCCAGCACGAATGCAGTGAGTAGTCTCTTCATCAACCTGTCACCCTGTCCGGAACCGGCTTCGTTTTATCCATTTTGCTGTAGAACGGCATCAGCAGGAAAAATCCGAAGTAAATAACGGAGAACCCGCGCGCCATCCAGGTCATCGTCGTAGTCGGATTCTGCGTGCCGAGGTAGCCGAGCGAGACGAAACTGATTACGAATAGCGTCAGTGCCGTTTTGAAGATCGGGCCACGGTAGCGGATCGACTTCACGGGGCTTCGATCAAGCCACGGTAACAGGAACAGTATCGTCGTCGCGCCACCCATGAGCAGGACGCCGATCAGCTTGTCCGGTACCGCACGCAGGATCGCGTAGAACGGCGTGAAGTACCACACGGGAACGATGTGCTGCGGCGTGACGAGCGGATTTGCCGGCACGAAGTTGTTCGCTTCGAGGAACCAGCCGCCCATTTCAGGCGCGAAGAACACGACCCCCGCGAACACGATCAGGAACACGATGACGCCGACGGAGTCTTTTACCGTGTAGTAGGGATGGAACGGGATCCCGTCGAGGGGTTTGCCGTCCGGTCCCTTGTTTTTCTTGATCTCGACGCCGTCCGGGTTATTCGAGCCGACTTCGTGCAGGGCAAGAATGTGCAGGAACACGAGCCCGATGATCGCGAGCGGCACGGCAATAACGTGCAGCGCGAAGAAGCGGTTCAGCGTAATGTCCGAGACGACGAAATCGCCGCGTATCCACAGCGACAGGGTCTCACCCACGAACGGGATCGCGCCGAACAGGGAAATGATCACCTGCGCGCCCCAGAACGACATTTGTCCCCAGGGCAGCAGGTAGCCGAGGAAAGCTTCGGCCATCAGCGCGAGGTACGTGAACATGCCGAGCACCCAGAGCAATTCGCGCGGCTTCTTGTACGAACCGTACAGGAGCGCGCGGAACATGTGCAGGTAGACGACGATGAAAAACGCGGATGCACCCGTGGAATGCATATACCGGATGAGCCAGCCCCATTCGACATCGCGCATGATGTATTCGACCGACGCGAACGCGAGTCCGGCATCGGGCTTGTAGTTCATCGTGAGCCAGATACCGGTGAGGATCTGGATCGCCAGCACGACTATCGACAGGACGCCGAAGTAGTACCAGAAATTGAAATTCTTCGGAGCATAGTACTGCCCCATGTGATCGTTCCACAGCTGCATCAGCGGGAAACGGTCGTCTACCCAGTCGCGCAGACCCGTCAGTTGTTTCGTGATCGCGTTCACGCGGCACCTCCGGCATCTTCTCCGATGATCACTCTCGTATCGGTGACGAACCGATACGGCGGGACGACCATGTTTTTCGGTGCCGGGACGCCGGTATAGACCCGACCGGCGAGATCAAACTTCGAACCGTGGCAGGGGCAGAAGAATCCACCAACCCAATCCGGCCCCATCTGCTCGCCGCCGGGGTCCGGCACGAAACTCGGTGAGCATCCGAGGTGGGTGCACAAGCCGACGAGTACGAGGTACTCCTCTTTCTGCGAACGCCATGCGTTCGCGGCATAAGCCGGTTGCGCGGACTCTTCCGAGGCCGGGTCGCGCAGGAGGCCGGCGTCAAAATTTTTCAGCCCATCGATCATTGCCGGGGTGCGGCGCACGATCCAGACCGGTTGCCCGCGCCACTTCGCGGTGATGCGCTGGCCGGGCTCGAGTTTGCCGATGTCGATTTCGACCGGTGCGCCAATCGCTTTTGCTTTCGCGCTCGGCTGAAAAGAAGCTACAAATGGCACCGCAGCGAGCGCTGCCCCGATACCGCCAACCACGACGGTAGTGCCCGTTAAAAACCTGCGTCTGTCGACGTCGACGGCGTTTTCACTCATTGCCTTGCCATACTCCGATTCTCAGGCGACCGCATGGCCGTAGCCGTGACGTCCGATTCGTCGCGCAGTGTCACCATGAAATATTTCTTCGCCGATTGACCCCGACAACCGGCACTCGATAGCGTGCCGGTTCAGCGTACCGACATGCCAGCAGCAGGATTATATCACTAAATCCGTGCCGTTAGCCGGCGGGCGGAGTGTCCTGGTACGGGGACTATCGGCTCGAATTCGCTACCATGTCGACTACTGCCCTGGCCCCCGCGACGAGGTACCCGTGTTCGAACGCATCACCACAACCGCGCTGTTTGTCCTGCGCTTCAGCCTCATGGGCCTCGGCGTCGCGCTCGTGTTCATCGTGGCCGGCGGTCATTCCGGCATGCTGTTCAGCGATGCCACTTCGAATCGGCGCTCATTTGCCGCCGCCGTCGAACGCGCCGCGCCGACGGTCGTGAGCGTACATACCGCATCGGCGCGCGAACTCGCGGCAAACCCGTTGCTCGACGACCCGCTGTTCCAGCGGTTTTTTCAGCTCCCGGCGCAATCCAGGCCCGAGACCGAAACGAGTCTCGGCAGCGGCGTGATCGTCGGCAACGAGGGCATGATTCTGACGAATTATCACGTCGTCGCCGCGGCCGACCGGATCCAGGTCGTGTTGCACGACGGCCGCGTCGCCGAAGCGCGGCTGATCGGCAGTGATCCCGATACGGATATCGCGGTACTGCAAATCGATGCGCGCGAACCGCGCGGGATCACGATCGCCGATTCGAATCGCGTACGCATCGGCGATGTCGTTCTGGCCATCGGCAACCCGCTAGGGGTCGGTCAAACCGTTACCCAGGGCATCATCAGCGCAACCGGACGTAACCGGGTCGGGATCAATACGTTCGAGAACTTCATCCAGACCGACGCCGCGATCAACCCGGGAAACTCGGGCGGCGCACTCGTCAACGCGGATGGCGAGCTGATCGGGATCAATGCGGCAATACTCGGCTACCCCGGGATCGGATTCGCCATTCCGACGAGCATCGCGATTGACGTGATGCATCAGTTGATCCGCCACGGCCGGGTCCAGCGTGGCTGGATCGGAGTCGATGCGCGCAATCTCTCGCCAAGTCTGCGCCACGAACTGAAGGCCGCGGACAGCGACGGAATCGCGGTGCTCGCGGTACTGGCCGACGGACCGGCGGCGCTCGCGGGGTTCTTGCCGGGCGATATCATTACGCGCATCGGCGACCACACCATCGACGATGCGCAAACGGCATTCGAGGTGATCGCCGGTATGCGACCCGGCAGCGTCGTGCACATCGAAGGCCTGCGCATGGGTGCACCCATAGGCTACGAAACCGCGGTGGCCGCGCGGCCGGATTATCGCTTGCGCTGAGCGCCTCCGGCACGAAACGCGGCAGATTGCGCGTGCGCGCCGAGGCCCTCGCCGTCGGCCAGCGTCGCCGCGGTGGCGGCGAGTTGCGCGGCCCCGGCCGGGCTGCATTCGATCACCGAGGAGCGTTTCTGGAAATCGTACACGCCGAGCGGCGAGAAGAACCGCGCCGATCCCGCGGTGGGCAGCACGTGATTCGGCCCGGCACAGTAATCGCCGAGCGCCTCGGGGGTGTGACGTCCGAGAAAGATCGCGCCGGCATGGCGTACCCCGGCGAGGAGTTCGCGCGGCGTTTCGACGGACAGTTCAAGGTGCTCCGGTGCGATACGGTTGACGAGTTCAATCGCCTCGTCGAGATCCCTGACGTGGATGAAGGCCCCGCGCGCGCTGAGCGATTGTTGGATAATTTCCCGCCGCGACATATCCGGGATCAGGCGCCCGATACTGGCGTCGACCCGATCGAGAAAGTCACGATCGGGCGAGATCAGGATCGCCTGTGCATCTTCGTCGTGCTCGGCCTGCGAAAACAGGTCCATCGCAATCCAGTCCGGCTCCGTGAGGCCGTCACACACGATGAGGATTTCCGAGGGGCCGGCGACCATATCGATACCGACGGTACCAAAGACCTGCGATTTCGCCGTGGCCACGAAAATGTTGCCGGGCCCGACGATTTTGTCGACCCGCGGTACCGATTCCGTGCCATAGGCGAGCGCCCCGATCGCCTGCGCGCCACCGATCGAGAATATGCGGTCGACCCCGGCGATCGCAGCTGCCGCGAGCACCACCGGTTCGAGGTGTCCGTCCGGGGCGGGTACAGTCATGATCACTTCGCCGACCCCGGCCACCTTGGCCGGAATGACGTTCATCAACACGGACGAGGGATACGCGGCCTTGCCGCCGGGCACATAGACGCCGACCCGATCGAGCGGCGTGATCGCCTGGCCGAGCACGGTGCCGTCGGCTTCCTCGTAATCCCAGGACGTCTGTGCCTGCTTCTCGTGGTAATGCCGGATCCGTTCGGCGGCGTGCTCGAGTGCACCGCGGAGATCGGGATCGATCGCCTGCGCGGCCGCGGCGAATTCGCGAATTTCCAGTTCCGCGACGTTCGTCGCGCCCCGGCGATCAAAGCGATTCGTATATTCGACGAGGGCCGCATCGCCGCGTTCGCGCACGGCGGAGAGAATCGCCCGAACCGTCGCCTCGACGTGTTCATCGGGCGTGTGCGACCAGCTCGTCAGGCGTCCGAAGCGCTGTTCGAAATCCGCATCGCGCGTATCGAGCCGCGTCATCGGTCGGGAATCACGAGCCATCAGACCTGCTCGATCACGTTCGACAACCGTTCGATCAGCGTCGTTATTTGCTCGTGCTTAATTTTCATCGACGCCTTGTTCACGATCAGGCGCGAGCTCACGTCACATACATGTTCCATGGGCACGAGGCCGTTCGCCTTCAGCGTATTGCCCGTATCGACGAGGTCGACGATGAAATCCGCGAGCCCGACGAGCGGCGCGAGTTCCATCGACCCGTACAATTTCACAACCTCGACCTGCATGCCCCGTTCGGCGAAATAGCGACGCGTCGTATTCGCATATTTCGTTGCGATACGCAGGCGTCGCGACGCGCCTTCGAGCTCACCGCTACCGGCAAGCATGAGGCGGCAACGCGCGATGCCGAGATCGAGCGGCTCGTAAAAGCCGTCACCGTCATATTCGAGCAGTACATCCTTGCCCGCGATCCCGACATCGGCGGCGCCGTACTCGACAAATGTCGGCACATCGGTCGCGCGGATGATCACGAGTTTCGTCGCACCGTCACCGGTATCGAGGATCAGCTTGCGCGAGACATCCGGATCCTCGATCGGGCTGATCCCCGCGGCGGCGAGCAAGGGCAATGCCTCCTTGAGAATACGGCCTTTCGAAACGGCGATAACGAGGCCATTCGGATCTGCGCACGGAACGTTCACGGTGTCTCAGGTAACCTCTGGGTTAAGTCGGCGCCGCGCAGTCGGTGTCCACGCGGTTCGGGTTCAGGGCGCATAGCGCGCGTAACAGCGGTTTGTTGCGCGGTTTCGCAACGCAGAAATCGGGCCGCAGGGATGCAGAATGCCGGGTCATGACTCGCGCAAACCTGCCTAGCTCGGCACCCGCCGGATCCGCGCGCCCAGGTTTGCGAGTTTTTCCTCGATCGTCTCGTACCCGCGATCGATGTGATAGATGCGATCGACTTCCGTCTCACCTTCGGCCACGAGGCCGGCGAGCACGAGCGATGCCGATGCACGCAAGTCCGTCGCCATGAGCGGCGCACTCATCAACTGGCGCACCCCGGTCGTGATCGCCGTATTGCCCTCGAGTTTTACCTGCGCGCCCATGCGCTGGAGTTCGAGCACGTGCATGAAACGGTTCTCGAACACCGCCTCGGTGATCGTTCCGGTGCCCTCGGCGATGCAATTCAGGGCGGTGAACTGCGCCTGCATGTCGGTCGGGAAACCGGGGTACGGGGACGTGTGGATGTCGACGGCCTTGAGGCGCCGACCGTTCATGTTCAGCTCGATCCAGTCCGGGCCTGTCTCTATCGCGGCGCCGGCTTCGGCGAGTTTCGCGAGCACGGATTCGAGCAGCGCCGGGCGCGTATCCTTCACCTTGATCCGTCCGCCGGTCATTGCCGCGGCGACGAGGTAGGTTCCGGTCTCGATACGGTCCGGCAGGATCGGATAATTCGTGCCGCTGAGCGACTCGACCCCCTCGATGCGGATCGTGTCGGTACCGGCGCCCTCGATGATCGCGCCCATGCTAATGAGGCAATCGGCAAGATCGACGACTTCCGGTTCCCGTGCGGCGTTGCGAATTACCGTAACACCGTCGGCCATCGTCGCGGCCATCATCAGATTCTCGGTGCCGGTTACCGTAACCATGTCGAGCATCAGGTCGACGCCTTTCAGGCGCTTCGCGCTCGCGCGAATGTAGCCGCCGTCGACACTGAGTTCGGCACCCATCGCCGCGAGACCCTGCAGATGCAGGTTGACCGGTCGTGAGCCGATCGCACAACCACCGGGCAGGGAAACATCGGCGCGGCCGAAACGGGTCAGCAGCGGGCCGAGCACGAGGATCGAGGCACGCATCGTCTTCACGAGTTCGTAGGGCGCGAAGAACTCGGAGATCGTGCTGCTGTCGACCTCGATGTTCATTTTTTCATCGACCGTCAACTGCAGGCCCATACCGCCGAGCAGCTCCATCGTCGTCGTGATGTCGTGCAGGTGCGGTACGTTCCGGATCGTTACCGGTCCGTCGGCGAGCAGCGTCGCCGCGAGGATCGGCAACGCGGCATTCTTGGCGCCCGAAATCCGGATCTCGCCATCGAGCCGGGTACCCCCGGTGATCAGTAATTTATCCACTGGATGCGGACACCGTCAGGACGCCTGCTGTCCGCTTACCTTGGCCCATTGCTCGGGAGTGTAAGTCTTGATCGACAGCGCGTGGATCGCGCTTTCCATATTGTCGCCGAGTGCGGCATAGACGAGCTTGTGCTGTTTGATCATCGTCAATCCCGCGAACTTGTCGCTGACGACGCGGGCATTGAAATGGCGGCCATCACCGTCAACCTGCGCCTCGGCGCCCTCGATACCGCTTTCGATCATTGCCTTGATTTTCTCAGGGGTCATTACCTGCTCCTGTCGCCGCTGTTCGTGCGGCGACGCGCTCGTCGTTCAGTTGCCGGGGCATGCTAACCGGAATCGGTCTGCAACACACCGGACTTGTGCGGGTGTTGCCTGGGGGCGGGCCCGACGGGCCTGCCCGGGCCTGGGTGGGCCGGCGGACCAGGCGGCCGCCGGCCGGTCGCAAGTACTACTGGTTGATTTCCTTGTTCTTCGCGCTGAGGCTGCTGATCAAGCCCTCGATTCCCCCTTCCTTGATAATCGAGACAAACGACGCGCGATACGTTTTCACGAGGCTGACCCCGTCGACCGCGACGTCGAGCACTTTCCACTCGTCGCTCGGTTTGTGCAGCCGGTAACCGAGCACGATCGGCTGGCTGCCGGTCTGCTCGATCTCCTGGCGCACGAGCACGGTCTTGCCCTTCTGCGTATCTTCCGCATCGGGGTAGCTAATCTTTTGATTCGAAAATTCGAGCAGTGCCGTCGCGTAGGTGCGCACGAGCAATTTGCGGAATTGCTCGATGAACTCGTTACGCGTTGCTTCCGAGGCGCCTTTCCAGTGCGACCCGAGGACCCACTGGGCCATGATCGGGAAATCGAAATGCGGGAATATCAACTCGGAGACGAGATTGTACATTTTCGCCGGATCGGCGCGCAGCGCCTCGCGGTCGTTCTTGACCTCCACGAGGACCTGATCGGTGGTGGTCTTGATCACATCTCTCGGCGCTTCCATTGCCATGGCATCGGCGGCGGTGAAAGCTGCGACCAGCGTGACGAAAACAAATAAACAGACCTTCTTCATACCCTGTCCTCAGCGACTAGTTGACGTTATCCGGTGCACGCGGCGTGGATGCGGTTCCCGCTGCCGGCCGCAACGCGCGAAAAGCGCCGTTCGTGGTCCCGGAACGCCGCCCCCGGCCCCGCCCGACGGGGCCGTAATCTAGCACAATCCGCCAGGTGTGTCCGCGCTTCAGCGGCGCTCGGCGACAATCTCAACCTTGTAGCCGTCCGGGTCTTCGACAAACGCAATGACGGCCGTCCCGCCCTTCATCGGACCCGCATCGCGCACGACCTTGCCGCCGCGTTCGCGAATCCGGTCGCAGGCCGCGTAGACGTCATCGACGCCGATGGCGATATGTCCGTAGGCGTCGCCGAGATCGTAGCTCGAAACATCCCAGTTATGCGTGAGTTCGAGTACCGTCGCCTCCGCTTCGTCGCCGTAGCCGACGAATGCCAGCGTGAACTTCCCGCTCGGGAAATCGTGCTTGCGCAGCAGCTTCATGCCGAGGACGTCGCAGTAAAACCTGAGCGACTCGTCGAGATTCGTCACTCGCAGCATCGTGTGGAGCATTCTCATCGGGAGCTACCTCGCTGTAGCGGTCGGATTCGTCAATCGACCGCGATTTTCAGTGCTTGCGCCGCGCGTCTGGCTTTCGCCCGCGCGCCGTCCGTCGACGTGTCGCTCGCGAGTGCGACGGCCAGGCGCCGTTCGCCGCGAACTTCGGGTTTGCCGAACACGCGGACTTCGGTGCCGGGAAGCGACAGCGCTTCGGCGAGTCCCTCGAAACGGATGTTTCTGCCGTTGCCTGCGCCGAGCACGGCGACCGATGCCGACGGTCCGCGCGTGGCAATTTCCGGGATCGGCAGCCCGAGTATCGCGCGCACATGCAGCGCGAACTCGGACAATTCCTGCGACATCATCGTGACCATACCGGTGTCATGCGGTCGGGGCGAAACTTCGCTGAAATAGACGTCGTCACCCTTGACGAAAAATTCGACCCCGAAAATCCCGTAACCACCGAGCGCGGCGGTGATCTTCGCCGCGATCGCCTGCGATGCTTTCAGGGCTGCAGCGCTCATCGGCTGCGGTTGCCATGATTCGCGATAATCCCCGTCGACCTGCAAATGGCCGATCGGCGCACAAAAACTCGTGCCGCCGGCATGCTGAACCGTGAGCAACGTGATCTCGTAATCGAAATCGACAAAGCCCTCGACGATCACGGCGGCGGCCGTGCCGCGCCCGCCGGCGACGGAATAGGCCCACGCGGCGGCGCCCTCGGCCGGGTCGCGCACGACGATCTGCCCCTTGCCGGATGAACTCATGACCGGCTTGATAATGCACGGCACGCCGATCTCCGCGATCGCCTCGATACACGCGGACTCGCTCGTGGCGAAGCGATAAGCCGAGGTCGGCAGTGCGAGTTCTTCGGCAGCGAGCCGGCGGATCCCCTCGCGGTCCATCGTCAGGCGGGTCGCCCTGGCCGTCGGCACGACGTTGAAGCCGCGCGCTTCGAGCGCGAGCAGGCGGTCGGTGGCGATGGCCTCGACTTCCGGCACGATCAGGTCGGGATTCGTTTCCAGGATCAGGCGTTCGAGCGCTTCGCCGTCGAGCATGTCGACGACACGCGCATGCTGCGCCACCTGCATTGCCGGGGCCCCGGCGTAACGATCGACCGCCGTTACCTCGAGCCCGTAGCGCATGGCCTCGATGGCGACTTCCTTGCCGAGTTCACCCGATCCGAGCAGCATGAGACGCATCGCACCGTCGGTTCCGGGAGTTCCTATCGGCTTCGTCGGGATTGGCATGATTCGGGTATTAATTCGTTTGAAAACCGAGCGCGCGCAGGCACCGGACAGTATCCGATTGCAGGCCGGCGGTTGCAATGCGGTAGTGCGCGAATTCGCGGCGTCCGGCCGCATCGCGCCGCAGTTGATCGAATGCGCCGGCGCGCGCGGCGGGATCGAGCGCGAGCGTGGCGCGCAAACGTGCCGTCGCCACGCGCGGATCGCAACACGCCAGCACCGCCGTGCTTACGCCGGCCAGACCGGCGGCGAATCCTGCCGGGTCGATAATGCCGGGTTCGGCGGAACCGGTCGTTTCCGGCGCGCCCGTGCCGAGGGATGCGGCCAGTGCGGCCACGAGCATCGAAGCCGCGCGCTCCCGCGCCTCGATCGTGTGACCGGCGATGTGCGGGGTCGCGAGCGTCACCCGGCGCAGCAGATCGGGCGCAACGGACGGCTCGCCGAGCCAGCAATCGAGTGCGATCGCGCGTTCGCGCTGCTGCGCCCAGGCGAGCAACGCGCGCTCGTCCACCACCCCCCCGCGCGCCGCATTGATCAACAGGGCGTCGTCATCGATTGCGGCGAGTTCCCCGTGGCCGAGCAAGCCGCGGGTCGGATAGTCGCCATCGTCGGTCAGGGGCACGTGCAGCGTAACGATGTCACAGGCCAGGGCGGCCTCGAGCGACGCGAGCGCGGCGGTCGACCCCGCGGCGGCGAGCGGCGGATCATTGATCACGCACGGCATACCGAGCGCCGTGAACAGCGCCGCAACCTGCTTGCCGACATTGCCGTAGCCAATCACGCCGATGCGCAGATCAGCGGGTGGCCGCTGTTGTAATGCACTTGCCAGCAGGCAGCAGGCGAGCACATATTCGGCCACGGCACGCGCGTTGCAACCGGCGGCGTCGAACACTTCGATCCCGCGCTCGCGCAGGTAGGCAAGATCGAGATGATCGGTGCCGGCGGTGGCGGTTCCGACGATACGCACCGGGGTGCCGTCGAGCAGCGCGGCATCGACCCGAGTGACGGAACGGACGAGCAATACGTCCGCGGTTGCGAGTTCGGCGCGCGTCAGGGCGCGCCCGCTGAACAGCGTAACGTCGCCGAAATGCCCGAAGATGTCCGCCGCGCCGCGGATTTCGCGATCAACGAACAGATGCAAGGCCGGCCCCCTGCGGGTCTATCCGCGGCTCGGCGCGGTCATGCTCACGGCCGCGAGTCGGCCTCGGCGCCCTCTTTTTCGACCGGCATCAGGTCGGCCTTTTCGACCCCGAGCGCGAGCGTCGTCGCACTCGCGACGAAAATCGAGGAGTACGTGCCGATCACAACGCCGACGATCAGGGCGGTAGCGAACGAATGGATCAACTCCCCGCCGAGGAAGAACAGCGCCATCAGCACGAGCAGTGTGGTCAACGACGTGATCAGGGTACGTGAGAAGGTCTGGTTCAGCGACGAATTGACCACGTCCAGTGGTTCGCGTTTTCGCATGCGGCGGAAATTTTCACGCACCCGATCGAACACGACGATCGTGTCGTTCAGCGAGTAACCGATAACGGCGAGGATCGCCGCCAGCACGGGCAGGTCGAAGTCCGCTCCCGTCATGCTGAAAAACCCGACGACGATGAGCACATCGTGCACGAGCGCCGCGATCGCACCGGCGGCGAACTTCCAGGTAAACCGGATCATGATGTAAATGAGGATGCCGCCGAGCGCATAGAGCATGGCCAGCGCGCCGTCTTCCGCAAGTTCCTCACCTACCTGCGGCCCGACAAATTCGACCCGGCGCATTTCCGCGCCCGGCAGGATTTCCAGTACCCGGTTGCTCAGGTCGGCATCGTTCGCGCTCGTGCTTTGCGGCAGCCGGACGAGCACGTCGCGCGGTGAGCCGAACGCCTGTACCACGGCGTCCCCGTACTCCGAGGACGCGAGTGCCGTCCGGATCGCATCGAGATCGGCGTCTTGCTCGTAACCGAGTTCAACGAGTGTACCGCCGGTGAAATCGATACCCAGGCTCAGACCGTTCACCCCGAGTTCAAACACCGCGGCGAACAACAACAGGCCGGAAAGCGCGTAGGCGATTTTCCGCCATTTCATGAAGTCGAACTTGTCTTGGGTCACGGCCATGGTTTTACCTTGGGGAACAGCTGCGGCAGCTAGATGGTGATTTTGGTGAGACGGCGGTTGCCGTAGATCAGATTCACGAGGCTTCGCGTGCCAATGATCGCGGTGAACATCGACGTGATAATCCCGAGCGACAACGTCACCGCGAAGCCCTTGATCGGCCCGGTACCGAAATTGAACAGTACGATCGCCGCGATCAACGTCGTGATGTTCGCATCGGCAATCGTCGAAAACGCTTTCTCGTAGCCCGCACGAATGCTTGCCTGGGGGGAGTTTCCGTTCGCGATTTCTTCACGAATACGCTGGAATATCAGTACGTTCGCGTCGACGGCCATGCCGACGGTGAGCACGATCCCCGCGATGCCCGGCAACGTCAGGGTGGCCTGCAGCATCGACAGCAGGGCGACGATGAACACGATGTTCAACGCCAGCGCGACGTCGGCGATGAGACCGAAAACCTTGTAGTACACGGCCATGAACACGAGCACGAGGGCGAGACCAATGACGACGGAATTCATGCCGCGGTCGATGTTGTCCTGTCCGAGGCTCGGTCCGACCGTGCGTTCCTCGATGATCTCGATCGGAACGGCGAGCGCGCCGGCGCGCAACAGCAGCGCGAGTGTGCGCGCTTCCTGGGTCGAATCGAGACCCGTGATCTGGAAGCGCTTCGACAACTCATCACGGATCGTCGCGATACTGATCACTTCCTGCACGAGGCGACCCTGCACCCGCTCGATGTAGACGACCGCCATCGGTTTGCCGATTTGCTCGCGCGTGGCGCGCGAGAAAATCTTCGCGCCTTTGCCGTCGAGCGTGATGAATACGGCCGGAGACCCCGTTTGCTGTTCGATCCCGGACGCCGCATCGACGATATATTCACCGGTCAGCATGACCCGCTTGTTCAGCAATACGGGCTCGCCCGAACGTTCGTAGTACAGCTTCGAGCTGACCGGTACGCGACCTTCGACCGCCGCGGCGACATCGTTGTCGGTATCGAGCATGCGGAACTCGAGCGTCGCCGTAGCGCCGAGCAGTTGTTTTGCCGTGGCGGTGTCTTCGACCCCGGGTAGTTGCACGACGATGCGGCTGTCACCCTGCTGCTGGATCACGGGTTCCGCGACCCCGAGTTCGTTCACCCGGTTGCGTAAGGTCGTGAGGTTTTGCTTCAGCGCGTTTTTGCGCGCCTCGGCGAGATATTCTTCCGTTGTGGTCAGGTTCAGACGAAATTCCGAACCCGTGCTGACGTCCTCGATCGCGAGATCCGGGAATTCGTCGTCGATGAACCCGCGTGCCTCGTCTTTCACCTCGGCCGACAGGAATTGCGCCGAGATCCCGCCCGCCGGCTCGCGGCTGATCGTGCGGTAGCGGATCTTCTCCTCGCGCAGACTGCCGCGCAATTCCGACACGAACCGCTCGTCGCTCTGTTTCGCGACCGCGTCGATATCCACCTGCATGAGGAAATGCACACCGCCGCGCAAATCGAGACCCATGTACATCGGTTTCCCGCCGAGCTGCTGCAGCCATTGCGGCGTACGCGACGCGAGGTTCAGGGCCACGACGTATTTTTTCGCATCGATCGTCGTCTCGAGCACGGTCGAGGCCTGGCGGCGAATTTCGTCGCTCGCAAACCGCAGCAACAGCCGTTCATCGCCGATTTCCGCACGCATTGCGGGGGCGCCGGCGGCCTCGAGCGCGGTGAGCGCCTGGGTCATGAGCGCTTCGTCGACGGGTGCGGCGCGGCGGGCGGAAATCTGCAGCGACGGGTCCGTGCCGTACAGGTTCGGCGCCGCATATATCGCTCCGATGCCGATGATCAGGGCGATCAGGACATAGCCCCAAACTGGATACTGGTTCATAGATTCTTCCGAACTGTCGCGGTCGGGCGGTGCCCGGTTAGGATTCTTTTATCGTGCCTTTCGGCATCACTGAAGCGATGGCGTGACGTTGTACCTTGACCTCGAACCCCTTCGCGACTTCGAGCGTGACGAAGCTCTCGCCGACGTCGGTAATCTTGCCGAGAATACCGCCGGACGTCACCGCCTCCTCGCCCTTCGTGAGGCCCTGGACCATCTTCGTGTGTTCTTTCTGTCGCTTCATCTGCGGCCGGATCATCAAAAACCACAGCACCACGATCGGGATCAGCATGATCAGGAAACCGGAAATGCCGGGATCCTGCGCCGCCGGCGCGCTTTGCGCCATCGCATCGGAAATTAGGAAATTCATGGGTAATCTCTTCGAAATCGCCGCGTATTATGACACAGGCAATCGGCGGATTTCTCAATCGCGAGCGTGGATCCCGCCGACCTGCTCCGCGCCGCCGCTAGTCGGCGGGAAACTCATCGCGAAACGCCTCCCAGGTACCCGCCACGATAGCGGCGCGCGCGCGCCGCATCACCTCGAGGTAGTACGCGAGATTGTGGATCGTGTTGAGCCGCGAGCCGAGAATTTCGTTCGTCTTGTCGAGATGGTGCAGGTAGGCACGGGAATAGTTCGTGCAGGTATAGCAGCCGCAGTTCGGGTCGAGCGGCGCGGTGGAATCGCGATGCACCCCGTTGCGGATCCGGATCGTGCCGAGCGAGGTGAACAAATGCCCGTTGCGGGCATTGCGCGTGGGCAGCACGCAATCGAACATATCAACCCCGCGGTCGATCGACTCGACGAGATCCCGCGGCGTGCCCACCCCCATCAGGTAGCGGGGTTTGTCCGCCGGCAGTTCCGCAGCGATTTCATCGGCCACCCGGTACATGTCCGCTTTCGGCTCACCCACCGACAGCCCGCCGATGGCGTAACCATCGAAGCCGATCCCGAGCAGGCCGTCGAGCGAACGGCGGCGCAGGTCGGCAAACATCCCGCCCTGGACGATCCCGAACAGCGCGGACGGATTCGCGCCATGGGCTTCGCGGCTGCGCGCGGCCCAGCGCAGCGACAGTTCCATCGAGCTCTCGGCTTCGGCGTGGGTCGCCGGATAGGGCGTGCATTCGTCGAAGATCATGACGATGTCGGAACCGAGCGCGGCCTGCACCTGCATCGAGATCTCCGGCGACAGGAAGATCCGATCGCCGTTCACGGGCGAGCGAAACGTCACCCCGTCCTCGCTGATCTTGCGCATGTCGCCGAGACTGAACACCTGGTAGCCGCCCGAGTCCGTCAGGATCGGGCGCTCCCAGTGCATGAAATCGTGCAGCGTGCCGTGTTGCTCGATGATCGCGGTGCCGGGGCGCAGCATCAGATGATACGTGTTCCCGAGCACGATCCCGGCGCCGAGCCCGACGAGTTCTTCCGGGGTCATCGCCTTCACCGTGCCGTACGTGCCGACGGGCATGAATACCGGGGTGTCGATCGTGCCGCGGGCGAAAGTGAGACGGCCGGCGCGCGCCTTGCCGGCGCGCTGCATCAGTTCAAATTGCATCGGCGAATTGTACCGTCATGCCGTCGCGGGCTCAGCGGCGGGAGTGAGCCACATCGCATCGCCGTAACTGAAAAACCGGTAGCGCTCGCGAATCGCGTGCGCATACGCCGCGAGAATCGTCTCACGCCCGGCGAACGCGCTGACGAGCATGAGCAGCGTGGAACCCGGCAGGTGGAAGTTCGTCAGCATTACATCGACGACAGCGAAGCGATAGCCGGGGTAGATGAAAATCCCCGTCTCTCCCGTCATCGCACGTACTTCGCCGTCGGCGGCGGCTGACTCGAGCGCCCGCACACTCGTCGTACCGATCGCGATCACGCGCCCGCCGGCTGCCCGCGTGCGCGCGACGGCCGCGGCGACGCTCGCCGGCACCTCGAAACGTTCGCGGTGCATCGTGTGGTCTTCAATCCGTTGCACGCGCACGGGCTGGAACGTTCCGGCCCCGACATGCAGCGTGACGAATTCGATCGCGGCGCCGCGCGCAGTGACCGCCTGCATGAGCGCCGTGTCGAAATGCAAGCCGGCCGTGGGCGCCGCAACGGCGCCCGCATGACGTCCGTACACGGTCTGGTAGCGCATCGCGTCGATCGCTGCGTCCGCGCGCGTGATGTACGGTGGCAGGGGTATGTGCCCGACGTCACGCATGACGTCGTCGAATGAAGCGGGTCCGTCCAGACGCACCCGATACAAGCCGGCCTCACGCGCCGTCACGACGAGTTCGACCCCGTCCTGCAACCGGATCCGCGTACCGGTTTTCGGCGCCTTGCTGGCTTTTATGTGCGCGAGCGCCTCGCCGTCGGCCAGCACACGCTCGATCAGCAGTTCCACCCGACCGCCCGTGTCCTTGTGCCCGAACAGGCGCGCGGCGAGTACCTGCGTGTCGTTGAATACGAGCAGATCGCCGGGCTCGATCAAATCGACGATGTCGGTGATGCGGCGATCGGCGAGCGTACCGTCCGCCCCCCCGACCACGAGCAGGCGCGCGTCGGATCGCTCGGGGCTCGGCGTTTGTGCGATCAGTTCCGGGGGCAGGTCGTAGTGAAAGTCGTCGAGGTTCACCGCGCTATGTTAGCAAAGCGCGAGCACCGTATTCGCATTCGCGCTGCCGACTCGTGGCCGGTAGTTTTTCCGCCGACCCTTATCTATACTGGCGCCCGGTTCGCGGGTCGCGGTTGCGGAGGAACGCAACGCCCCGCGGATCAGACACACGCAGGCCGGGATGGCGGAACTGGTAGACGCGCCAGACTCAAAATCTGGTATCCGAAAGGGTGTGCGAGTTCGATTCTCGCTCCCGGCACCATGTTTTTTTTCGAATTCGGCGATCGGCCGGATCTCGCCAGCAATCACGCCGCTCTCGATTGAATTTGTCTGCGCCGCAAAGTCGATCGACCCCACCCGCAGATCTTGTCCGTCGTCAAATATCTTGAGGCCGGATTGCACTTTCGTTAACTGAGACTCCGGCTCATCCGAATCCCGTGTAGTTTTAAGTTCAAACAGCCACTTTCGCATGCAGCAGTCGTCGTTTGGTCATCGTTTGTTGTTTGATGGCCGCCCGTTTGTTCAGGACGGACGCTGCCCGTCCGAAATAAGCATCGGCCGGCGTCACGTTGGCCAGACTCTCGTGATAACGCCGATGATTGTAATGCCAAGCGGGCGCGTCGATGTGGGCCTCGAGGTCGCCCGGCAAGTAATCATGCTCCGGCAACGCCCGGTTCCTCATCATCTGATGCCAGCGTTCAATCTTGTCCTGCGTCAACGGGTGGCAAGGTGCGCCGCGCACGTGGTCCATCCCCTTACCGTCGAGCTCGTCACCGAGTTCGGTTGCGATGCAGCTCGAACCATTGTCCGAAAGCAGGCGGGGACGATGTCGGACCGTGGCTGAATCGAGTCCTGACGCACTCAGTGCCAACCGCTGGGTGTCCGTCGCATCGCTCGCCATTAACGTCGTGCACTGCTTCCAGGCGATGACGTAGCGGAAATAATCATCGCGGATGGTCGAGAGATAAATCCAGCCCCAACCGATGACCTTCAGATACTTGAAGTCCGTCTGCCGCAATCAGTTTGGTGCGGTGGTCTTGTCGTAGAACTCATCCACTGCGCTCATCACCCGGAACACCGGCGTGCCAGGTTTGCACAGATTGCAAGGATTACAAGGATTGAGGTACCACCCCGATGCGACGAGGCTCATGCCCCGGTCGTAAATCCCGCGTGGCGATAACGGCCGAGTGACTGCCAGCCGAATCACCGTGTCGTCGTAAAGATGAGCAGCCGCCACACCGTAGCCGTTGTGCATTAGCCGGGATGTCACCGAAAGCGGGCATGAAATTTGCTGGAGTCCGGTCGAATGAACACGCAGGAGGGTCCGCGATGGAGATCGCAGGTAAAAATTTCAACCCGGTTGGATCAGAACCCCGGCTGAAGCGCGTGCTGGTGGTTGTTAGTCCAGGTTTGGTGGCCCCGGACGCACCAACGGAATCACCGCTTATCGAACGTGCTGTGGCGCTGGCCACGGCAACCGGTTGCGAACTCGAATTTTTTCACGTCTGCCACGATAGTTCGCTTACCGGACCTTTTTTCACCGACAAGGAGTCGTTGCGGCAAGAACACCGCAAACGCCTCGAACGGGACTCGACCCTGATGGCGGAACTCGCGGTTCGGTTGCAATCGCGCAATGTGAAAATCCGGCATGACACCCGATGGGACGCTCCGCGCTCCGACGCCATCCTGCGAAAAATCAACGAATCTCAACCCGATCTTGTGATGAAGCAATCCAGAGAACATACCTACGTGATGGGCCTCGTGAATAACACCGACTGGGATCTCGTACGCCGCTCGCCCGCCGATCTTTGGTTCGTCTCCGAGCGTGGCCGGAATCGCATCGAGCGTTTGGTTACCGCGGTCGGGGCGGATCCGGACGACGAAGCCATGATTCGCAGTCTGGATTACGACGCGTTTCATCTCGCGAAATATATCGCTGCACTGTTCGATGCCGAAAATTTCCCCGTGCATGCTTACGAAGTGCCTGCATCATTGGGGCAAGAGGTCTATGCGCCGGTTTTTGCCGGGGCGGCCTATCCGGTTGCGAATCCGCGGTTGCTTGATGACACACGGCGTGAAATTGCCGCAAGGCACGGTGAATCAATCGAGGCGTTCGCGAAGTTCTTTCAAATCGAACCGTCGAATGTGCGGCTTGTGGAAGGGAACCCTGGGGTCGTCGTGCCAGAGACTGCCGAAGCATTAGACGCGGATCTCATCGTCATGGCCGCGCGCAGTCTGTCGCGTTGGGAACGTGTGATGGAATCTGTCACCGCCGAACCGGTGCTCGCTCAGTCCGCGTGCGATGTCGTGTTCGCGAAAGGTTCGAGCGAAGCATCCGTATCTGAGTATTCTGAACCCGCTACTCGTGGTACGCCCGCCTACAATCTGGAAATGGCGGTGACTGCTCCCGAACGAGTATTCGGTACGCCGGCAAATCTCGCGTCAGCGTCCGGGATTAGTTTCGGGTTGAGAAGACGCATACTGCAAATATGGGAGCAGGACATTCGCGCACAGATCGTTCCGGAACAAGAAGGCGGTCCCGTGCGGTCGAGTAACGCGGACTTGTTACAAGCCATCGTTGTTGCACAAAATCAGCTCGAACATGATATTGAGCGCAACGGCAACGAAGCAATAGCGTTGAGCCAATGACGCAACGTGTATGGTCGCGCAATCTGATCATGGAGCTTCTCAATTGTGCATTTGTGCCCGGAGTAAGTTTGCGACGTAGCGGCTCGACTTCGCGCCGGGCTGGATCCGAGCCATGTGCCCTGGCGAAACGGGAGTAGGCGCATTGGCTGAAAAACAGGAAAAGCGACAGAACCCGCAATCTCGTGAGACTCTCGAGCAGGAGCCAACGCGGTCGGATCGTAAATTCAGCGCAGAATGCGAGCAGTTCACCATGCGGGCGATGGATGATCTGGACCTCGACGATCAGATGCGCGAATTGCTGCTGGCCAGCCAGCGCGAAGTTCAGTTCGAGCTGCCGTTGAGACGTTCCGACGGCAGTCTGGTCGTGTTTTATGGCAACCGCGTCCAGCACGATTCGAGTCGCGGCCCGTTCAAGGGCGGTATTCGCTTCCATCCGGATATCGATATCGATCACTCGCGCATGTTGGCCCGCACAATGACGTGGAAATGCGCGTTGGCCGACCTGCCCTTCGGCGGTGCCAAAGGCGGCGTCAACTGTCGAAGTCGCGACCTTGATAGGGTTGAGCGTGCAGCGATTCTGCGCGGTTACGTCGACCGGATCATTCCCCTGCTCGGTGTCAATAACGACATCCCGGCACCGGACATGGGCACGAATGCCTACGACATGGCAGTGCTGTTCGACCAGATGACGAAATATCACCAGCAGGAACCCGGCGTCGTGACCGGCAAGCCGACGGAGCTGGGGGGGCTTTCCGCACGGGAAGGAGCAACAGGGCATGGCGTATCTCATGTCACTTGTCTCGCTGCCGGCGAGCACGATATCGACATTAACGGCGCTCGCGTGGCGGTACAGGGTTTCGGCAAGGTAGCCCGGGTCGCAGCGAGGAATCTGGCGGAAGCCGGTGCTCGGGTGATCGCGGTTAGTGACAGCGACGGCGGTGCCTATAGCGAACAGGGGTTGGACATTGGGGCTATGCTGCGTATCCGGGAAGACGATGATCAGGCGCGCGTTGCCGATTTGGCCGCTGGGGCAGATGCGGTCAGTAATGAAGAGGTGCTCGCGCTCGATACCGATATTCTGATTCCGGCCGCCATCGAAGGCGTACTCGATGCGGACAGTGCGGCCAGCGTGTGCGCGAAGCTGGTTGTCGAGGCCGCAAATCTGCCGACAACCTGTGGCGGTGATTCCGTGTTGCGCGAGCGTGGTATTACGGTTGTGCCCGATATTCTCGCCAATGCCGGCGGTGTCGTCGTTTCGTACCTGGAATGGGTACAGAATCATCAACGTCTCGGCTGGTCGTCTGACAAAGTCAACAATCATTTGGAGACACTGTTGGACACTGCCTGGAATGCGATGCTGGAAGCGAGCAGGAACCACAATATCGATTACAGGGATGCGGCCTACCGGGTTGCGATCGCACGTGTGGTCCGAGCGAGAACACTGCGGGGAATCTGACATACCTGTCGCCCGTGGCGACTAGCGCTTTTGCCGCGCGTTAAAGCACGCTTGTGTGGCGGGCTGGAATTGGATTTGCGAGTCGAAGCTGTCTGCCCTGTCGGCGACTATCGGCATGGCACGGCCGGCGGCAGTTCAGCCCGACTTGCACACTTCCCAGCAGCACCGTAGTCGCGCGCCCAGGAATTTCGGCTTTTCCGCGTAGATGCTCGCAGCCGTTATCACGGCTTCGTCGCGCAGGCGTTCCCGTTCCTGATGAATAGCCATCAGCAAGTGCGGGCGATCTTGCACCGCCATCATGAGTACGGGTTCGCGTTCCAGGATATCGAGCAACACCGATAGATCGTCCGCATCGCCGAGTTGCGAACCCGGTTGCTTCAAGGTGCGCGCATAAGACTCCATAACGCCGGGCCACGCCCGACGCAGTAACCGGACGTGATACCGGTGATATTTGATGCGCTTGCGCAACTCGTGAAACCGCTCCGGCCGTGTCTCCGTCCTGACCTTTTCAATCGCTTTCGAGCCACGCCGGCAAGTCCGTTTTCGCCCGGGATCGAGGGTGTCGAAGTGAACTTTCAGCGACGGCCACGCGTCTACGCGCGCGATTGCTGCGGACAGGGTTGTCGCGATGGCGTCACAGCAAGCGCGAAGATCGTTGTCGCCGATCACCAGCTCGTCGCGACGATCGCGAAGCGCCGTTTCCGATGCGCGCCAGGCGGTATCCTGCCCCGTCGCGTCGCGCAGACGGCCGAACGTTTCGATCATGGCTTCAGCGTCGCGCAGATCCGATAAACATGATGCCTGCCGCGAGCGCCCCGATAGTGTCGGCGAGAACGGCAGCAGCACCACCGAGCAAGCCGATCAACCCGCAGGTGCGAACGCCGGCTGACCACTGCCCTTCGTTCGTGTCACGCGCCTTCCAGCCGCGCTCGATTCCGATCAACAGGCCAAGGTTAGAACCGGAACGGGCGGGAGCTTGGAAGTTATGCAATTGAGGTTCTATTTCGCACCCATGCTGTCGTTGTTCGCGGGGATCGTGCTCCTCGTGATGCCGCGGATCCTGCATTACATCGTCGCGATTTTCCTCATCCTCACAGGCGTGACCGGGTTATTCGGTGTTCACCGGATTCGATGCCCAATCTACTGGAACGCCGGTGGCACAGGTCGCGCTGATCACTGTCGGGTATTGTCCTTCGAAGCGAGCAACGGCCGCAGGGTAATCGGAGTCAGGATAGTCGTCACGAGGGCCATGATCACGACCGCGGAAAAGAGGTAGGCCACTTCCGGCGGCGCCGGGGACGGGTGAGCGAACAGACCGGCTTCCAATGCGATGCCGGCGACGATGAGTTCGACCGCGCCGCGCGCACTCATGGCCGAGCCGATGCCGATCGAATCACGAACCGTGAAGCCCGTTGCGTAGGCTGGCACGCCAGCGCCGATCAGCTTGCCGAGGAACGCGGCCGCTATCAAAAATATCAGGAAGGCGGGGATTTCCGTCGCAGCACTCAGATCGAGATGCAGGCCGATGGAGGCAAAAAACAACGGCGCGAAAAACCCCGTAGTGAAATTCGTGACGCTCGTCCGGATCGAGTCGTAGACGTCGGAGTCGATGGTGCGGCGGACGAAAAACAGTCCGGCCACGAAGGCCCCGAGTATGAAGTGCATACCGAGCGTCTCGGCCAGGACTGCGTAGCCCAGCGCGACCGCGAGCAGCGCGCTGAATTCGAAATCCTCCGCGCGGGCCTTCTTCAGTAGCCGCCCGAAACGCGGTAGCACGTAGTGTCCGATAGCGCCGGTGAGCGCGAAGAAAACGACGACCTTGCCGACGAGGATGCCGACGGCACTCGTATCGGGGAAACCGCCGGTCTTGATTACGGCCGTGAGCACGGCCAGCAAAACGAGACTCAAGATATCGTCAAACAGGGCTGCCGAAACCACGGTGTGCCCGAGAGGGGTATCGAGCCGGCCGAGATCCATCAACACTTTCACGGAAACCGGGACGGCCGTGATCGCGAGCGCCGTCGCGAGAAACAGACACTGCGCCAGCTTGTAAGACGACTCGGGCAGAAAAAACCAGCCCAGACCGAAACCCAACAACAAGGGGATCACCATACCACCCGCGGCTACGGCTACCGCGCGTCCCGACGCCTGTGCCAGTTGGCGCGGGCGCAGTTCGATGCCTGCCAGCAGCATCAGAAAAAAAATGGCGAGATTTGTGATGCCGATGAAGATCTCGTTCTCCGGCAACCCGGCAATGACCGGGAACCTGTCGGAGTAAGTATGGGCAATGACACCGAGGATGACGCCGGCGATCAGCTCACCCACCAGTGCAGGCTGGCGGAGGCGTTCCGCCAGCTCGCCACAAATGCGGGTGACGACGAGGAGCACGAGCAGAATATAAAAAAGATGCATTGGTTTATGACTGCATTGTAAAAAATGACTGAACGGGACGCCGGCCTCCATCAGATGCCAGACATGATTTTGTAGCGCTGCGCGAGAGGAGTCTACGCGCGACCGGGAGACACCAGATGGCCCACGGCGTCACATCTCCCGTCGTTACGTGGACGTCGGGCCGGATCGGATAACTCCGGCTAATCGTTCGTTGCGAACTCATGTTCCGACTTCTCCCACGCGTCACTGAGTGCCTGGTACGCGTTCGAAAAACCCCGCTTCATGTGTTCCCAGGCATCGGCGGAGCTGGATCTCATTCCGCCATACCATTCCGCGACCTGCACCCTTTCCTGCCGCAGTGCTTTGAGGCTCGCACGTGCTTGCTTGCGCGCCGCCTGATCCATCCTGTTCCAGTTTTCGTCCACGCGTGACTCAACCGCGTCAATCCGTTGGTCGAGTTTCTCGAGCGTAGAGGTGGTGACCGCCATTGCCGCATCTTTCTGTTCGGCGGTATATGATTTCAATGCCTGAAGCAGCTCCCGTGTTTCGCTTCGTACGTCAGAGATCGTGGTCTTGGCGCCGGCACTTTCGGCCTCCACCTGTGCTGCGAGGCCGGACATGCCTATGAGTACGACCACCACCGTAGATAGTATTGTTCGTCTCCCGAATTTCACGCTTCGTCTCCTGAATTTCGCGAATCATTCGTGCCCATGCAAATTGGCAAGCGGGCGCGGCAGAACCTCTCGCCCGCCACCGGAGCCGCTGCACTGCGCGATACGCCTACTTGAATTCCGACGACGCCGCTCGGATAGCGTTGCGCAGGGAATTACCCGCGCTCTCGATCCCGGCCTTGATGTCCTCCCATGCGTCGTCGCTGGCGTTCTTGAGGTCGGCCAGCTTCTCGTTCATCCGGTCCCGCCTGGAACGCAGCTCGTCGATGCGATTGTGCATTTCGATTTCCATATCTGCTTCAGCCTTGTCCGCTTTTGCTTTGAGCTTGTCGATTTCGGCGTTCCATTCATCGATCTGGGCCCGCAGCTTTTTCTCGTAGCTCTCTTTCATACTCATGGTAGATTTTCTCCTGCGCAGCGATCCGACGACTGATCGTTTTGGTCCAATCAGCGGCCGCGTGAATCCGCGCGTTGCTGCATCGATACGTTTTCCGACGCGGAATACGTAGCGCTGGTGCCGCATTTGTATTCGCCGTCCAGTCGCCTATCTCGATAAGATCGGTGCAAGATGTGTGCCCGCGGCCCGGTGGCTCAGGTAATGCCAGTATCACGGGCCATTGAACCGGCGGCGGACGTGGAACGGTATACAAGAGCGAATGGACTGGTGCTTGCGTTGCAGAACTTGCAGCGGGTTGTAGCTTTTGCAGGGGCTGGCGCGTCAGCCGTGACGAGTCAGCCAACCAGCGATGTGATAGCAAAAAACAGCGTCAGGTACGTACTTCCCAGCCATCCATCACGGCCGTATCGAGTTCGCTGATCGGAATGGATGATGACTTCCGGCTTTGGTTTGCGCCACCATACGGCCATCAGGATTACTTGCGGTACGAGTTTGTTCGCCGGGGTGGATTTTTCAGCGACCAGCCAATGACCTTGCGCGCTAACCGGTCAAGGACTAGCGCCCGATATAGTCAACACTCCCAAGTGCGGATGTAAGGGATATCCGTCACCCGGATGTGTTCAGGAGAATTGACCGTGAATTCGCGCGGCAATTTTTCGGCGCTCCTCGGGATTGAGCGACGGCCCCTTCGTGATCGCCCAGGATTTCAGTGTCTCATCGATCTCAAGGCGAAAGTCGCAATGCAATTGTGATGCGTCGTGCTCCTGCACGACGAAGATCGGTCGACTCGATGGCTTCCGCCCGCCCGCGAGTGTCGAGCTTGCCCATGGTGCTACACGAGATCCGGCGTGATATCGCCGTAACGGTTTCCGATCCGGCCGCGCGGCAGGCAGAGCAGGATCAGCGCGAGACCGAGTACCGTGTCGATGATCAGCGACGCTCCGAAGCCGGCCCCGAATAGCCATGGCGCGCCGACCAGGCATGCTCCGAGCAACATGTTCAGGAAACGCACGGGCCGTGCCACTTCGGCGAGCGCGGTGACAGAGATTGCCAACACGAGTGCCCCGATTAAATGGTCGGCATGCGCCATCGGCGGTTCCGCGCCAAGGACGAGGCGCGTGCACATCAGGAACACGCCAATGACGATGCATACCGCGAGATTCCAGGGCACGTTCACGCCGCCGCCGAGGCAATCCGCAACTATCGCCCGGGGGCCGCGATCAAACTCGTCGGTGCTCTCGTGCGCTCGGGCGGTGTCATCATCGGTATCGCCGACGAAAAACACGCGCAACAGCGAGCGGCCTGCTCGCTTGCGCCGTATCAGAAACTGCGCGGTGGCCACGAGTTCGTCCAGTGAGTACGGGATCTGGATCAACATCGCCGCTGCCGCGACCAGACAAAGCGTGCACCACGTGCCGATCAGGATAGGCTGAATCACGATGAAGAAAATGCTCACCGCGCCGAGCGGCACGATCATGATCCCGAACAGCATTACGAGCCACGGCATCGTGCGCCAGCGGCGCGAGCTGCCGATCAGTCCTGTGAGTATTTCGAGCATATAAGTCATTGCACCGAGCCCGGCATCAGGTACCGGCCAGGCTTTCGACACGTCCGAAGTGATGATGTCTTCCGTACCATTCAGTGTTGCGCGGGTGCCGGCGAAGAACGGGTCCCAAATGGCGTCTATATGTTCGAGCTGATAGGCGGCGAGATAACGCGAAATTACGAGCCCGATGAATGCGAGCGCAATGATCGGCACGCGTTGTGTCCAGTCCGACGGCGAGAACGTCCATCCCGGCGGCACCACGGGTCCGTCGACGGCCGCCAGCGGCGCGACGCCGGGCGGTGGCTGTACGCACACGGCGAATCCGAACACGAGCGCACCCGTGAGTGTGCAGTTCAGGTAGGCCACGGGGTCCGCGGCCCAGAACAGCAACGGCGCGCTCATGAGATAGATGCCAATTGCGGCTTCGATCCAGCGCACCGCACCGAGCTTCCACGACAGCGACATGAGCGCGCAAATGAACAGGACCGCGCCGCAGCCAAGCTCACTCCAGGTGATCGCGCTCTGCGTATAGCCATGTGTCGCGGGGCTCGTCATCAGCCACACGGCGAGTCCCATGTTCACGAATCCTGCCCAGCGATTCCGCGAATGGGCGTCCCGGTAGTCGCGTTCGTGGCGGTGTTGCAGCTCGCTGACCGGGCCGGCTTCTGCGTCGTCGAGCTGGGCCAGCCACTTGGGCGGTGTGAGGCCGTTCTCCGCATACCACTTGAGTGGGTCGCGTTGCAGCGCCTGACAAATCTGCGGCATGACGCGGCGCAGACGGTGGCGGGGAGACCATCCGAGGTCGCTCTGCGCCGCGCTGATGTCGAGTTCGTAGTGATCGCTGCTCAGGTCGATCATGAACGGACGAATGAATGGTTTCTCGCCCTGGTCAATTGCATCGGGAATGACCGGCTCCGCCTTCTCCTCAGTCCAGGCGCCGACCTTTGCCATGATTTTCGGCACTCGTACCAGCGTGCCGGGCTCGCCGTTCAGTGTTGAAGCGATGAGATTCTGTTGGGCCTGGTAACTCATCGGACGCGGTTCGCCGATCAGGTACGCGCTACACCCACCGAGCGCCGCGCGGCGGTCGATAGCGCGTCGGATCGCGTCGGTCACATCGTCGATGTGCACCATGGACTGACCGTGATCGGCCTCACCGGCGAACAGATAACTCTTGAAGTCGCGCTCATAGCCGCGACGGATCTGATCCGTGAGCGTCGGTACTCCGCCCGAGTCGGAGTAGGCGCCGGCGAACCGCAGGATGGTGCAGGGGATACCGGCGCGATGCTCGCGCACGGCGATTTCGGCAGCGGCCTTGGATTCCGGGTATGCCCATTTCGGCTCGATGGGTGATGATTCGTGGACTGGCACCCCGGGTTTCCCCGGCGCATGAACGAGCATGGTGCTCGCGTAGATGAAACGATCAACGTTGAATCGCTGCAGCGCATCCAGCAGCAACGCGGTGCCGCGGACGTTGAGCGCGTCGTACAGCGGATGCGCTTCCCCGCTAAAATCGTAATACGCAGCAAGGTGAACTACGGCCGCGATCGTATCGCCATGGCGTTCCTCGAATGTATCGAAGGCGGTACCTATCGAGTCGCGGTCGGTGAGATCGATCTGAATGTCGTCGGAGTTCGCTGCATCCGTGTTGACGTCCATGCCGACAACCTGATAATCCTCTGCCAGAACGTCGACGAGTGCTGAACCCAGCAAACCCCGCGAGCCCGTGATGAGGACAACGGGACGTGCGGGATGCTTTGGCTGCTCGGTGTTCTTCATAATTCTTCCGATGGGGTAGTTGCGGTGTCCGGGGGTTTGATACCGGTAACGCAGCAACTCCCATGCCACGACCATGCGGCCTGCTGACGCAGTAGTCGCACCGTGCGGCAAAGGGTTTGCGAGTTGTGTCCGTCGATGTTGGTGGACGGCAGGTGCGTCACGATTTCACAACGCGTACCGGCGGCATCTTCGGCCGTTTCCCGGCAACGTCAGGCGCCGCTGCACGATGCAGGCATTGCCATCGGTGATTGCACTCATCCCGATAGCGAGCGACGTCTCGGCGCTGAGATGTTTCGCGCGGGTTTACCTATGCCGTTACTCAACACTCGGTTCGGGCCGGTGTCATACTCGATTTACCCCAGATCCCCGCCGATGCTCGAGATGTGCGCGGCCCGGCGTTTTCCACAGGAAGCGCACCACGGCGGCATTCTCGCCCCGCGGGCAGGCGCCGCCGCCAATTCGTACTCCGTTGTAATTATTTCAAAACAATGTAATCGCTATATCGCCACACACGTTCGTGAGCAGTGGCGTCCGGCCGGATGCGGCGGCACGTCCGACGCAAAGCCGCTTGCTTAGCGATCTCCCTGCTGCTGGAATTCCTCCATGTCATCAACGATCGACGCGCGGGTCCAGCTGCCGTCGGTGCGCTGTTCGAATTCCGTCTGCACCGCCAGCATCGCACCGTCGTGCGCCGCGCGCTCGATGGCCGCCTGATCCTCGCCGCCGTCGGCCGCGCCAACTTTTTCGCACAGTCGGTTGTACGTTGCGAGATATAACTCACAGGCTTCGGTCGGGAGCCGTCTGCGGAGATCAACCGGTAGATCACGGATGCTGTGATACATAACGTCGCCCTGCTATTCGACTGGCTAGCGTCGCGCAGGCCCGGATTTCAGGGCGTCGATTACGGACGCCTTTTGCGGTTCCACATAAAAAGATGCCGGGACGATGACGTAACCGCGCTGGCCAGACCCTGTTTCAATCAGATACACCGTGGAATCATCGCCCGGGTCCGTGCCCATGTCGGTACTCCTGGAATCAGCGATCCAGCCGTCATCGACGTCGAAACGCTCGCCTGAATCGGCACAGATCAGCCCGCCGTCATCGCAAACGAGGTTGTGTCCGAAGCCGCGTTCACGGGCTTCCTCAATGATATCGATAAGATTCATGTCGCTTAACCTCCCGGGTTGGACCTGCACCTGCTATTGCCAGTGCAAAACGTGTACCAGCGGCATGTGCACCAGAATTCGACCGGTTGGCCGAACGACGGGCCGGGCATCCCGGGGGGGTAAGAATTGCGCTGGCGGTTTGCCGTACCGCTCGACGAGTCGAATACAGGTGCGGCACGAGCGGAGTCACGTTGTCGCGCGCAGCGTGTACAACAACCAAAGCCCGCCGGTGTACGCGATGAGCAGAGCGACGGAGTCAATACCGAGCGGGCCGATCGTGCGGTCGCGACGTTCGGCGAGACCGATCAGGAAGATTGCTGTGACAACGATCCCGAGCAGCGCAGCAACAGCCGCGAACGTACCGACCCGGTCGAACACTGCCTCGCCCGGCGCGACGATATCGACGACGAACACGAGACCGGCGTTTAGCAGGTTTGTGCCGAAGATATCGGATATCGCCATCGTGTTCCGGCCCAGCCGCACCGCTCCAAGCGCCGTACTCACCTCTGGCAGCGAAGTCGCGATGGCCAGGAACGTGAAGCCGATGAAGTTCGATCCGATACCGGTGGTCGTAGCGAGAACCCCGGCCACCGTGGCAACGCAATACCCTGCGACCAGTATCGCGGCGGCGGCAATAACTGTGCGCAACATGAGTGCACTCGTTGAGAGCTGCGCCAGACGGCGCGGCGATCCGGGCTGTGTGTCGGTGTCCGGGGCGTTGACCGTTTCGCGTTCCCCCGGCACCCACGCCGGCGGGCGCTTATGAGCGCCGCCGAGCATCATTAGACTTGTGACGGTTGCGACGGCGAGCAACCACGACCAGGCGCCAGCGCCGCCGAGCGAGATGTCACCGACGATCGCGGCGCAGGCAACGGTCGCGAGCAGAGCGATATTCAGTGCACCCTGGAGCATTACGACGGGATCCGGGAGCACGGACGTGAGTGGCGCGTGGCGGATGGTGAAGTCCACGAGTGCCAGAATCGTCACTTGCATCGCGATGCTGCCGAGCAGATTGTTCACGGCGAGCGGCGCGTCGCCCGCGTGTGCGGCGGTGAGACTTGTCGCGATTTCGGGCAGCGACGTCACACCCGCGAGCAGTATCACACCCATGATCGCTTCGCCTATGCCGAGGCGTTCGGCAAGTGCGTCGGCGTATGTGGCGATGCGCGATCCGGCCAGCCACACGACGGCGGCCAACAATGCGAAGACGGTGACATTTATCGTGAACGTCTGGGCAGTGAGAAACGTAATCATCCGGGAAGAGTGGCAATTCGTGTGTCGCGTCGCCGGAAAAATTTATCCGGCAGTCACCGCATCAGGCACGGTGGACGGGTCCCCGCTAACGCGGCACCTCGGGCTGGGCTGTAGCGGTGATAGATCAAAGTATTTCCTTTCAGAACCGGGACGAAACCCGTAAGCGCTCCCGGAAACGCTTCGGTCCGTGTTGGGATATTCCGGGCGTCACCCGCACATTGCGCCGGGGTATTCGTCGCGCGCCGCTTCCCGCAGGACGGAGTCGACATGGAGATCGTCACAGTGCCATCCGGTCGTGCCGTGATGCCGTCCGTGGCGGTGCCGAAGCACATGCTACGCACTGCGCCATGTTCCCGGTGGGTCTCATCGGCGTCCTGTCCGTCGTCGGTTTTTCCTTTCCGCGATTTATCAGCGTCTCCGGACGAGTTGCGGTTTCTCTGGTCCGGACGTGAACCCGAAGGCGTTTTTCGTCGATGGCCTGTGGGCATGCGCTCTTGCAAACCCTCTCTGAATGGATTTCACGCCACGGCAACGTATGCATATCGCGCCTCACGGTTCGCATTACCGTGTCGCTGGATAAACGCGATCAAAGGGCGTACGCCATAAGCAAAAATGCGGAGATGGTCTGCGGTCATTGCGCTTTGAGCGTATCGAAGATCTCGTCGTACAGCGCATCCCATTCTTCCCTCTCTTGTGCATGAGTATCTGAACCATCGGCGTAATGGCAGGACTGTCGCACGCGCTCGGTTTCGGGCTTCGACAGTTCCTGTATCGCAATATTGAGCAGTTCCTCATACCGCGGCAGGATCTGTGTGCGCAGCGTCACAGCATATGCGGCGGATTTCTCCATTAACTGATCTCGCGGGACCAGGTGTCCGGCCTGTGCGGCTTCGAGTAGCTCGCACAATTTCAAACCGAGCGCGTCGTGACTTCTGCGCGTTTGGCGCAGCGACTTCACGGTGTCCGCGAGATCGTGGCGGGATGCAAGCACCTCGTCGCACAGCGCGTCGAGATAGGGGTAGTAGGCTGTACGCGGAAACGCGACGAGAAACCGGACCACGTCGTGAAACAACAGGTAGTCCGGATCGTCGCGATCATCGCTGAGCCTTTCGATGCGGCCATCGAGTACTGCGAGGACGTGCGCGATGCGCGAGAGTTCGTCGGACGATGAGTCGCTCAGCGTCTTCGTCATGGGGCGAACACCCCGCACGGCGGGTTCGAATCCATCATCAGTCCTCCACGGTGAAGCCGATCTTGATGACGACCTGCCAGTGACCGATTTTGTCGTCCTCGATGTGCCCGCGTGTCTCCAGAACTTCGAACCAGCGGATGTTGCGTACACTGGATGATGCACGTGAAATCGCCTGCGCCACTGCATCTTCCATGCTCCGCGGGGAACTGCCTGTCAATTCCAGATGCTTGTAGACATGGTCGCTCACGGATGCCTCCTTGTTCGGTGTTGGTGTAGTCGGGTTAAATGCATTAACCATGCCGCGCCCGTTACTCCGCTCAGGTTGCTGACCAGTACTCGTTCCGGAACGGATACGGATCCCGTCGCGGCAGGTACGTCACTCGAGAACCCGTTTTGGAGGAGATGGGTATGCACGGGCACGGCACGTCCGGGCGATGTATGAATTGCAATCGGCGGTAATATCTGACGCAGCCTCGAGATTTTCCGCGATTGCGAGCGGAGCGCGTCTATGCCACGTATACGGTTTTCGCGCTGACAAACTCTCAAATCCCGAGCGGTCCAAGTTCGCGCCCATCGCCGCTGTCGCCAATCCCGCCGAACGGTAGACGGGGATCGGACCGGACGAATGTATTGATGAAACACGAGCCGGTATTGAGTCGGGTTGCCGCGATGGATTCGCCACGTTCGACATTACGCGTGAAAACCGCGGCGCCCGGGCCGAATGCACTGTCGTTCGCGACCGCGACGGCTTCTTCATCGTCTTCTACGGTTATCATCACTGCCACCGGCCCGAACAACTCGGGGTCGAGCCCGGCATTGCGAAATACGGATTCGACTGCCAATGCGCAGCCGGGTACGTTACCCGCGTGTTTGAGTACCCCGCGGTTATCGGCCAGCAGAGCCGGAACGGCAAACCGAAATACCTGCCAGGATGAGGAAATTCCACGGCATCACTGCCAGTACGACACCGAGTGGCGCGTAGCGTAATACGATGGCCGCATGCGGACCGCTGCGGGGGAATTGCATGACCCTGCAGGTTCTGCGCGACGACAGCACCTACTCACCGGGCTGCGTGTAATCGCGGACGACATTGGGATCCTTCTCCTTCGCGCGTGATTTTCCGTCACGTTCCGCGCGCCGTGCCTCTGCCTGCTCTTCGTCGGTCATCTCGGCCGCATCGTTCGCCGCCGGTTTTACTTTCCCTTCACGGATAAACCTGCGCTGCGCTTCGTTGAAGTTTTGTGCTGCGTCGCGATTTCCTTCACCCTGGTTTGCGTGCTTGACGGTCATATTGGCCTCCTGTTCGATGGTCTCGTGTTTACTGTGGCGCGAATCACGCCGATGATTGTGTAGCGCGGTTGAATCAAACATCGGGCCCCGAGCTCGGGCAGGGGTGTCGACCCTCGCCGCGATCCCGGGGAAATCAGCCGGTCGCGCCATTGTCACCATGTGCAATGATGACTGGCGCATTGCACGTCAATTCGTAACGGTTGGATCGGTCGCCGGTAGGGGCTTGTCACCGCCTTCCGCCGCATGCCGGTCGCGAGGGCCGGCGGTTTCGACGCCCGGAGTCTCGGGCTTTTGCAGCGAAGCGTTATACATGACAGCAGCGCGACGCTCCATGTAAGCCGCATACTCTTCCTTGGTCAGGTTGCCGTCCCGGTTCGTGTCGGCTTCCTCGAACTCGCGAAGCACGTCCTGTTGATGTTCGGTTACCGGCATGCGTTTAGCGGTGTCAGGGCGCTGAACTCGCTCGCGTTCGACGCCATCGATGGCTTCGGCCTGGTGCGGCGTTGCCGGCAACTGCTCGGCGGCGATCGCATCGCCGCAAGTTGCGGTTGCCATCAATAGCGCGACGACGCCGGTCATGAGCAGTGGTGATATAAACACTGAACGTCTCCTGTGATTTGCATGTAGGGAAAAACCCAGCAACTTGCGTGCCGAATTTACTATTCCCGATGCGAGTACATTGCTGGTCACCTCGACGGAGTGTTATCACCGGACTGAGCTGGCCAGCGTGTAATTTTTACAAAATCTGGCAGGGTTTTTACCGGCGCCTTGCGTGAACCCGGACGCGGCCCCCGGGCGCTCCTGTCAGGGCAGTACGAAAGGGGTTCAGCACACCGCAAATTACCGGATTGACTTACAGAGCGACGTCGCGCCGCGTACGCATCGATGGGGGCGGCCACCTGAATACGTTGGCGCCGCGCTGCCGGTTCTGCTGATGCGGCTGCCCGTCCGGACCGGCCGGTCGGCGACTCGAAATCTGGTATCCGAAAGGGTGTGCGAGTTCGATTCTCGCTCCCGGCACCATGTTCGTGTGTGCACGCCGAAACTTCGCCTGCCTGACCGCCCCCACCCCGGCCACCGGGTCAGCGCCCGAAGCTGCCCGGCCAACCGGCAGTGCTTTTCGTGCGCGTTGCGCGCAGCGTGGTCGCGTTAGCCGTTCGCACGGATACGTCCGCAACCGGCCCGGGCCAACTCTGACACTAACGTTATTAAAAGATATCCCCGCGCGACGTCCACGCGCGGCCCGTCCGGTATTCGCGCGGTCTATGAATTTCGCTTGCCGACCCCTGCGTCATCATTGTGCAAGCGACGTCAGGCAGAACAAGTTGCCCGCCACGTTGTGAACGCGCGGACGTCGACGTGCGTGAACACCGCCCCGCCGCCCTCGGTTAGGGACGTCGACTCGCACGTTCCGGGACCCGTCACGAAAACACACGTTGGCAATCCGCGTTCGAGCCGGGTACCACGACTGTCGCATACCTGGCGATGATGCGGTTCGCGCAGCGTCAGGATTTTGACTGCAAGCGGCGATCAAATCCGGCCGTTGATCGACTATTCATTGACGCGGCCGGCTTGTCGCGGCGCGGACACCCCGCCGCAACGATTCGTAACTCGACGTTTGCCCGGCCGTAATGATAATGTAATCAGAACCGATTCGTGCGCACTGCCGATCGGTTAACGAACGAACAGGAAGGAAAGGATTCGTTTCCGGGAAGTACGAAGGTCCGGGATCGCAAAGACGCACCCGGTCCGGACGTGTCATGCCTGTTGCTGCGGGCGACGGGACCCGGCGCAATGCCGCCCGTCGTCAAGCCGAATTGCCGGACACCGCGGCACCTGTAGTACAGCATGGCCAACGAAGCCCGCTATGAGCGATGGGCGGGTGAGGGTGCGATGCCAATGAAGAACTTCGCAGCGCCGGAACCCGATCGCGACGGGTCGACACACGCAAGCTGCCGCGAGGCGCCGGCCGGTGAACGCCGCCGGCTCGTCGTGCCCCCGGCCACTGCCCGGAACGACGAGCGAGGCAAGTTGCGCCCCCGAGGGATGAGTAACTGTCTGACAGTTCCATCAGCGCCGAGAACGTTCCGCACGGCGCCCGTTGACGTGATACCGGATCCACTTCCCGAATCGCCCGAACAGGTCGCGGCATCGCGGGATATCGGTGAAGTCGCCACGGCGCAAATGACGTTCAAACATTCGTCAACGTCCGTAAGCGTGAACGCGGACCCCGCTGTAATAGCCACCGGGCACCGGGTTTAGGCGGATCACGCAGGTGCAGCCAAAAATCCTCGTCGCATCCGATTCCGTCAAAAGTGCGGAAACCGCCCGCAATGTGCTCGTGGACGAGTTCGAGAACATCTACGTTTCCGGCGCCCCCGACAGGCACACGGAAGACTTTGATACGTTCGCGGCCGACGTCCTCATACTCGCATTCGAATCCATCGCGTCGGCGGAGCGTTATTACCTGGGCATTCACCGGCTGTCGTCACTGCCCTATGCGAAGCCTCATCGCACGATCCTGCTGTGCTCGAAGGACAATGTTCGTCAGGCCTACGCGCTGTGCAAGAAAGGTCACTTTGATGATTACGTGCTGTTCTGGCCGCTGACTTACGACGCACCCCGGGTCGCGATGTCCGTCCATCTCGCCGCAACCGCGCTGAAGAACCCGAGCGATATTCGTGATCTGAAAAACGAAATCGGCAAGCACGTCGCGACGATTGGCGAACTCGAAGGCGTGCTGCAACGGCGCGGGTCGAGTATCGCGCAACACACTGCCCGAATCACCGACAAGATCGCCTCGGAGGACATGAACCTGCGATCCAGGATCACGGAACTTTCGGGTGAGGTGCAAAGCCCTGGCTTCGGACTGTCCCCGACGCAAGTAGCATTGATTGCACAATCGCTCGATCGACTTTGCGATGACGGAATCATCCCGGGTTTGCAGGCCATCGCGGAGACCACCACGCCGTTGAATACCGAGATCCGGGCGTTGCAACAGGAGTTGGCCCCGCAATTCGGTTCGCTGCACCGACTGAAAGAATTAACCTCGTTGCCGCCATCGATCCTCGCGGTCGACGATGATGTTTTTCAGCACCGGATGCTGCGAGCGGTGCTGGCGAAAGAGTCCGTCGAGTTGACGTGCGCGACGACGGTCGCGGAAGCATTTTCGTATTTGCAGCGGTTTCGTCCCGATTTGATCCTGATGGATTACGATATGCCGGATTGCAAAGGCACTGAAGTCGTCGCTCGCTTGCGCGCGACTTCAACGTTCTCATCCGTCCCCATAATCATGCTGACGGGTTACAGCGGCGTCACGGTCGTTCGCGAATGCCTCGCTGCCGGCGCGAACGACTTCGTCGTCAAGCCGTTCGATCAAAGCGTGCTCATCGAGAAGATCGGTAACCAGTTACCGCCGGATTCGCGATTCAACCGGAAGGTCGTGCATTGACTAGAAGCGGTCTCAAAAATAGAGGGTGTCGCGTTGCACCCTGAAATCGGTGATGACAAGGCGCCGTGCGCAGGGAATGGTGGTTCCATTTCCAAGTACGGTAACGCGGTCAGCGCCGATTTCAGGGTGCAACCCTTCGGGCCGGGGCCATTGTTGCGCACTCCGGCGTTACTCATCG